>JANOEC010000036.1:0-147892 GCA_031412995.1 Geobacteraceae bacterium | reverse complement strand
CAACCTGGCAGGAGAGCATGCCCAGGTCAATCAACTGGCAGACCGCGTCCGTTTTGAAACCGTTGATGTATTTGATCGGTTACGGAGTTTAAAGCAGGAAGGGAAAACATTCGACGTCATCATCCTTGACCCGCCGGCCTTCGTCAAAAACCGAAAAGCACTGGATGATGCGGTGAAGGGCTATACCACCATCAATCGCCGCGCCATGGAACTGCTCCGGCCGGGCGGTTACCTGCTCACCTGTAGTTGCTCATACCATATGAACCGGGAACTGTTCCGCGAACTGCTGACCACCTCAGCTGCACTGGCCCATCGCGCCGTACGCTTTATTGGCATGCATACCCAGGCGCCGGACCATCCGATCCTGCTGGCCGTACCGGAAACCGAGTATTTGAAGTGCTGCCTGCTACAGGCGGTCTGATCGGCTAACTCCGGCATCGCCGCCAAACAATCAAGCAACCACCAAGGGCGGTCAAACCGAGGCAAATAATTGCAAACAGGTCACCGAGCTGACCATATAACGTGCGGGTGCCTTTCCCTAGCCGCACTTCACCATGAATTGCCGCCTCCACAAACAACGCAGTCGCCTGCTCAATTTCCCCCCGACTGGAGATAAATGCGGAAACCCCAGTATTGGCCGCCCGGGCAACCGGCACCCGATTCTCGATCGCCCGAAACACGGTCATGGAAAGGTGCTGCCATGGTGCCGATGAGCGACCGAACCAGGCATCGTTGGTGATATTAACCAACATCCGGCTGCCAGCTGCCACGTAGCGACGGCTCAGTTCGGGAAAAATCCCCTCAAAACAGACCAATACGCCCACCGACCCGATTGAGCTTTGTAGTGGCTGGAGCGTCTTCCCGGGAACAAAATCGCCAATGCCCACCACCAGCTTATTAACGAATGGCAGCAACCGCGACAACGGTACATACTCGCCAAATGGGACCAGATGCTGCTTGTCGCTACGGCCCGCGTCTGTCCCCTCTGCATTGATCATGAAGGCACTGTTCAGGTACCGCACCTTGCCACTGTCCCGCTCGAAAGCCGGGCTCCCAAAGAGTAGACTGGTTTCCAGCTCTTTGGCTAACCCGCGCATCCGCCCGGCATAGACCGGATCATTCTGATAAAAAAGCGGCAAGGCACTCTCGGGCCAGACGATCAGATCGGTACCATGGGACGTCACTTCACGGGAGAGCCGCTCATAGGTTGCGACCGTTGTCTCCACATACGTGGGGTCCCACTTGACATCCTGGGGGATATTTCCTTGAACCAGGGCAACGCGGGCCACCGCACCGGTATCGAGCTCATTCAGATGGTTGAGCCCATACCAGACGGTACAAAAAAGGAGTACCGCCAGTATCGCCGCGCTCTTCAGCGGATATTGACACTGTTCCTTGCAGACAAAACCACGGATCAGATGCGAACAAACCGCATTAGTGAACACCAACAGGAAACTGACGCCATAGACGCCGGCCAGATCAGCAATTTGAATAACCGGCAGAATCTTGTATTGGGTATAGCCCAGGCTGGCCCAGGGAAAACCGGTCAGCAGGTGGGCCCGGACAAACTCTGCCGCCACCCAGGCAACGGGGAGCGAAATAACGGATGAAATCCTCCAGGTGTCGGCAACGCGCACCAGCCAACTGACGACAGCGATGTAGAGGGCCAGATAGGCGGCCAGCATACCATACAGAAACAGGCTGGCGATCAAGGGAAGCTTGCCATAGGTGGTCATGACAATATTTACCCAGTAGAAAATCCCCAAATTGGCCACCAGCCCGGCAACAAACCCCAGGACCAGCGACTGGCCCGGAGTACGGCGATGCAGCGTCAACAGCAGCGGCACCAGGGCGACCCAGGCCAGAGTGGATAAGCCCGGCGAAGGAAACGCGGCGGCTAGCATGATGCCGCTCAGCAAGGCCAACAGATAGTCGCGGCGGGGAATGGCCCGGAAATCGGGTAGTCTGCAACAGCGAAAATTCACGAGTCCTTATTCTCCTCAATGGGCGACTTGCGCAGGATACGCACCGCATGCACCTTGCGCTGGTCTGCCTCAATTACCGTAAATATAAAGTGGTTGTTTTCCAGTTGATCACCGGTAGCGGGAATTCTCCCGGCCAGATGAACGGTCAGCCCGGCCACCGTATCAAATTTGTCCCGCTCCACCGGCAGATGAAAATATGCTTCAAACTCTTCAATCGGCAGACGTCCATCAACGGTGACACTGCCATCATCTCCTTCGACCAGCCACTCTTCTTCCAGGTCGTACTCATCCTGGATATCACCAACAATCTGCTCAAGCAGGTCTTCAATGGTCACCAGACCCGATGTGCCGCCATATTCGTCGATCACAATCGCCATATGCACCCGCCGCTTACGAAACTCCTGCAACAGCTGTTCAAGGTTCTTTGCTTCCGGAATAAAATAGGGCGGGCGCAGGATTTTCCGCAACTCAATCGATCCCTCGTCCATACTCCAGTATTTGAGCAGATCCTTGGCATAAATGAGCCCAACGACATTGTCAATGGTCCCTTCATAGACCGGGATGCGCGAATGACCGCAATCGATAATACCGGCCAATACTTCCCGCACCGACGCATCAATTGAAACCGCAGCCATATCGGTGCGCGGCACCATGATTTCCCGGACCACCGTGTCCCGCAGGGTAAAGATGGCACGGATCATCTCGTTTTCTTCCTGGTTGAGCAACCCCTCTTCTTCACCGGTGTTGATCAGTTCCTGAATTTCTTCTTCAGTAACCTTTTTTCGCCCCAGCAGGAAACGCCCCAACAGTTCGACCAGTCCCATTCCACGTTTATGCCCACTACTGCCTTCGTCCAACGGCCCCTCCCGTGCTCCTAGATGAGATACTTGAACAGCCCCGTAACCACCAGAGCAATCACCGTCCCGGTTATGGCACCAAAAATCACTTCCCGTAACGTATGAATATGCAGCAACAACCGCGAATGACTGACCATGACCGCCAGGGCAACCGAGAGAATCGCAGTGACCGGCTCCTGGGTCTGCAGAGTCACAATGGTGGCAATGGCAAAAGAGATCGCAGAATGGCCGCTGGGCAGGCCACCCTCCAGCGGTGATCCCTTGCCATGCAGCGCCTTGATGATCACGACAACAATAACCACCATCAGCAAGGCCACCACCACCGCCATCTCGTTCGGAGAACCAATCATTGCCAACAACCTCCTGACATGAGGGAAAATGTAGTGCGACAGGATCAGATACCCCATCACCCCGGCACCACAGGCCGCCACCAGCACACCGCCCGCCGCCACATCCTTGGCCGTCTTGGCCAGCGGATGATAGCCGGGCGAGACCAGATCAACAACGGCTTCAATGGCGGTATTGAGCAACTCGGCAAAGAGAACAAAACAGACCGAAACGGTCAGGAGTGCAAACTCAAGGGCTGACACCTTCAGAAACAGAACCGAAATCAACAGGATCAGCGCCGAAATAAAATGCCAGCGCATATGTTTTTCAGTGCGAGCCGCGTGCAGGATGCCCTCAATGGCAAAATTGGCCGAATCGATGAAGCGATGCGGGGGCTGTTTCCCTGCACCGCTAAATGTACCGGGCGACGCCGGGTGCGCGGGCCTTTTGTCCGATGGATCAGACAAGCTCATCCCCCTGTAATGCTGAAAAGACTTCCTGTTCCATGGCCTGCATCCGCTCTGCCTCGGCCACACCGCTCCGCTCATGATCAAACCCGGCCAGATGCAATATCCCGTGCATCACCAGAAAACAAAAGCGCTCCCAGAATGGCAGTCCGGCCTCCTCAGCCTCGCGGGCCGCGGTATCGGCCGAAACCACCACATCGCCGAGCACTTCCGGGTTCAGATTGCCGAATTCCCCTTCCCCCATGGCAAAGGAAATGACATTAGTCGGACGGTCCTTCCCCAGATAGTCGCGATTCAATATCCGCATGGACCGATCACCAACCACGGAGATTGTCACCTCACTAGCGGGTAATCCCAAGACGCTTAAGATCTTCACTACTACCCGTTTGAGTTCCTTCACCTTGACCGGGTAGCGGCGCTGACGGTTGATCACTGTTATCGTCGGCTGTCTGCTTTTTGCTTCCATGACCCTTGTCGCGCTCCTTGTAAGCCGGTTCCGGATAATCGATCCGATGGTGGTAAATACCGGACAGCACCTGATTGAAACTTTTGGCGATCTCGTGCAGGTTTTTCAGGGTCAGTTCGCATTCGTCCAACTGCCCATCGATAAATATGTTGTTGATAATTTTCTGCACCATTCCCTGGATCCGGGCCGGGGTTGCATCCCCAAGGGTACGGGACGCCGCTTCGACGGCATCGGCCAGCAACACCAGGCCAGCTTCGCGGGTTTGCGGTTTCGGCCCGGGATAGCGGAAATCCCGCTCATCAACTGTCTGGTCAGCAGCCGCCTGCTCCTTGGCCCGACCAAAGAAAAACTTGATTAAGGCGGTACCGTGGGACTGCCGGATCATGTCGATGATCGGTTGCCCCAACCGGTGCTCCTTGGCCAGTTCGACCCCTTCTTTTACATGGGAGATCAGGATCAGCGCACTCATGCTCGGGGAAAGCTTGTCATGCCGGTTTTCACCACCATGCTGATTTTCGATGAAATAGAGCGGTTTGCTGATCTTGCCGATATCATGATAATAGGCCGCAACCCTCGCCTGCAAGGGGTTGGCACTGATCGCCTCTGCTGCCGCCTCTACCAGATTGCCAACCAGCACGCTATGGTGATAGGTGCCCGGAGCCCGCACCATCAGTTCGCGCAGCACCGGCGCATTCAGATTGGCCAGTTCCAGCAGTTTGATGTCGGTCGTATAGTGGAAAAGAGATTCGATCAGGGGAATGGTGCCGGACACAAAGGCAGCATTCAGGAGGCCGCCGGCACAGGCAAATATGCAGCAATACAGGGTCTCCAGACTCATGAAGTTATCGTAGTAGATCTGAAACGACAACGCCATGGCCAGATTGACAATGCTCACTTTCAGCCCCGCGACATAAATGGTGCCCCGTTCCTTGCACTGACGCACCCCGTGCGCCCCGACCACGCCACCCAGCATGGCATAGATCACCACCGTAAAACTGCTGTCGAACATTAGCCCCAGCAGCGGCGAACAGATAGCACAATAGACCAGGGCCACTTCCGAGTTGATCAGAATCCGCACCACCATCGGCCCCAGGGCAAATGGGAGCAGATAATAAAAATCCGCTGCGGTAAGGCTGGGCAAAAAACCACCGATGGCGGTGGAAACCACCAGCCCAATCTTCAGGATAAAGAAAATGAACACCGTGACCAGCGACAGAAGCAGGATGTCCTTGTTGCTCGGTTGAAACTTACGTATGTTCTTCCGGGCAAAGCGGTAGGGAAAATAGAACAGCACCAGGACCAGACAGAGAGTGCCAAAACCGACGGTGAGGGTATTGATGGCCCGACGGGATTCTTTGATTTTTTGTAGTTTAAAGACTTGCTCCGGGCTGATCCGCTCGCCAATCCGCACGATCATTTCGCCCCGCTTGACTTGAAACAGTACCGGCCCCACTGCCGCTGCAGCAACCTTTTTCCGCTCATCAGTCAGCTCGCGGCTGAACATCAGGTTGGGCCGGATCATCCGGCCGATCACGCTGGTCAACAGATCAACATCTGCGGCGGTCACTTTTCCGGCCAGTTTGATTGTCCCCCGCAAACTGCGGGCATCGGTCAAAGCAATGGTAGTTAAGGTCGAGGCAGAGCTGCCGACGGGCTGGCCGGTCTGGCCATCAATCACCACAACGCCTTGACTGCTGTCGGTCGTGAACAGCCTCTTGTCAGCGACGACCCACCGTTCATAGACCTGGGCTGCCAGACGTGCCACTTCCTGCATGAGGGCCTGATCATCCTTGACCTTCACCAGCATGCGCCATTCTTCAAGAGTGATTTCAATCCCCATGGCTTCATATAACTGGCCGGCAACACTAGCTTCAAAGGCATCGTGGGCGGCATGCTCCCGAACCAGATTCATGCCCCGCTCAAAGGACTGAATCAGTTCCTGATCTGCCGCTGGATTGATTGTGTAGGCATAAGGAGCAGAGGATTCAGCCTGTTCGCGCTTGATGTGAGTCAAGCGCTCGTCCTCCAGCAGATAATCCTGGGTAGCCCGAATGTCTGAGCCGGCAATTTCGCCGACTTTATAGGAGAGGGTGAGGAATTGTTGGACCGGGACCATCAAACAGGTGAGGAACAAGCCGGTGAGCAACAGGAGGAGGCAACGGTTCCGCTGCTCATGCTTGTTTGACGAGAAACGTTCCACGACCGAATCGAGAAATTTTTCCCAGAGAAGAATGAATGAATGGCGTCCACTGGCTTTCCGTGGAACGTTACTACTGGAATCTAAGGGCATAGAGAGCCGGAAATCCCGTGACCAATCGCACTCTGGAGGCTGTCGGACTTAGAATAAATCTGCTGCAAATCCGTCTTGACGGTCCATATTTCGCCGCGTTCTTGGTCAATAGAATAACTATTGACCGGCAAAATCGACAAAATCTGACCTCGCCCAGCCGAATTTTCGCTCTGATTTCCTAAGTCCGACAGCCTCCAGTGCGGTAGAAGAATGAACTGCAGTAACGAGTAAATATATCCGGGTGGCTGTTGAGTGTCAAATGAAACGCTGTTCGTGGCAATTTTACCGCGAAAAAGCCCTTTCATTTTCCAGATCGAGGCGCTATATTTTGCAAGTTTTAATCAGGTATCGCCTGGTATCTATTACTCGCAAGGGGGCGTCAATGAGTGAAATCGTCGAAGTTTATGCCCGGGAAATTCTCGATTCCCGCGGAAACCCAACTCTGGAAGTGGAAGTATATCTGGAGTCCGGGGCCATGGGGCGGGCTGCAGTGCCGTCAGGAGCATCCACCGGTGAGCGTGAGGCCCTGGAGTTGCGCGATGGCGACAAGTCCCGCTATCTGGGCAAGGGCGTGCGCCAGGCCGTTGAAAACGTCAACACCACCATTGCCGACGAAATCATCGGCATGGAAGGAACCGATCAAGTTGGCGTTGATAAAAGAATGCTGGAACTTGACGGTACCGAATACAAGAGCAAACTCGGCGCCAACGCCATTCTCGGCGTTTCCCTGGCCAACGCCAAAGCAGCGGCCGAAGAAGTAGGCCTCTCCCTCTATCAGTATATTGGCGGCACCAATGCCAAGGAATTGCCGTTGCCAATGATGAACATCATCAACGGCGGCGCCCATGCCGACAACAATGTGGACATCCAGGAATTCATGATCATGCCGGCCGGCGCCAAGAGCTTTGCCGAGGCGCTGCGCATGGGTGCCGAGATCTTCCACGCCCTGAAAGGAGTGCTCAAGGGCAAGGGGTATAACACCGCAGTCGGTGACGAAGGTGGTTTTGCGCCAAACCTCAAATCCAACGAAGAAGCGCTGGAAATCATCATGGAAGCGATTGTCAAAGCGGGCTACAAGCCGGGCGAAGACGTGCTGCTGGCCCTGGATGTCGCCTCCTCCGAACTGTTCGACAAGGAAAAGGGCATCTATACCCTGGAGAACGAAGCGGAGAAGGAGAAGACCCCGGTCCAGATGGTCGACTTCTACGAGAATCTGGTCAACAAGTACCCGATTATCTCCATCGAAGACGGTATGTCGGAAAACGACTGGGACGGCTGGAAACTGTTGACCGATCGCCTGGGTAAGCGGATTCAGATTGTTGGCGACGACCTGTTCGTCACCAACCCGCGCATCCTCAAGGAAGGGATACAGCAAGGGATCGCCAACTCGATCCTGATTAAACTTAACCAGATCGGCACCCTGACCGAAACCCTCGACGCCATCGAAATGGCCAAGCGGGCCGGTTACACCTGCGTCATCTCCCACCGCTCCGGCGAAACCGAGGACACCACCCTGGCCGACCTGGCCGTGGCGGTCAATGCCGGCCAGATCAAGACCGGCTCCCTCTGCCGAACCGACCGGGTCGCCAAGTACAACCAACTGCTCCGCATCGAAGACGAACTCGGCTCCACCGCCATTTTCCGCGGCGCGGAAGTGTTCTATAACGTAAAGAAATAGATCCTGCCTAACCGATGACTTAAAGGCTCCTTGCAGGTAATCTCAAGCCGGTCGGTTAAAGTGTTGAAAAAATAAATCCTTTGTAACAACAAGGACTTATAAAAACTGGCTAACTACGTAATTTCAAGTAGTTGCCAGTTTCAACACGTTATCCGACCGGCTAGAGGTAATCTGCTTGGAGCCTTTTTATTTTCCGTCACCACCCAGCTCGCGCCAGCGAAAACAGTCCACCAGATGATCATTAACCATGCCGACTGCCTGCATGTGGGCATAACAGATGGTGCTGCCAACAAAGCGGAAGCCCCGTTGCTTCAGGTCGCGACTCAGCGCATCCGACACCAGCGTGCTGGCCGGCACCTCACTCAGGCTGCGCCAAGAATTTTGCAGCGGCTGACCATCCACGAAGCGCCATTGATACGCGGCGAATGAGCCGAATTTTTCCTGCAGTTGCAAAAAGGCGTGGGCGTTGCTGACCGTTGACGCTACTTTCAGCCGATTGCGCACAATACCGGGGTTGGCCAGCAGTTCTGCCACCTTGGCCGCATCGAAACGGGCCACCACCGCAGGATCAAACTCGGCAAACGCTGTCCGATAGGCCGAGCGTTTGCGCAAAATAGTTATCCAGGAAAGGCCGGCCTGAGCCCCCTCCAAGGTCAGGAATTCGAACAGCAGGCGTTCATCATGGACCGGCACACCCCATTCCTGATCGTGGTACGATTGATACAGCGGGTCGCTGCCTGGCCAGGGGCAGCGTTGCGTGGCAGCTGGCATATCCATTTTTCTCCTAATAGCGCTCTGCGCCGCCTCGGCGGCGATTTGTTTGGAAACAATTTACTATAACGCGCTTCGAATCCGCTCAGCGCACGTATGTTCCCTGAGCGGATTCGATGGGAACTGAACTTACTCTGAAGTTATACGTCACTGCATGTTTCAGGCGAGATCAATACTTGGACCGTTATCTTCAGGTAACAGCAGTTTTTACAGCCTCTCGATTAACAACAAACATCCGGTTCTTGACCGATTAGCTTTATTTGTTGCATACATATGTTTTTTCATATAATTTGATGTAAGCAAAATTGAATACCCCTGGCAAGGAGTTCTCACATGTTTAACCGCGCAGTAATCCTCACCTTTTGCATCCTGACAATGATAGCCGGCTCCGCGCTGGCCGCAACCGATCACAGCGACATGGTCAAGGGACCGTTCAAGACCGGCGAAGAAGTCACCAAGGTCTGTCTTGAGTGCCACGAGCAGCAGGCAACCGACTTCATGAAAACAACCCACTGGAACTGGCAGGGCACCCCCAACCATGTGAAGGGGATGGAGAAGAGCAGCAAGACCTATGGCAAGTTCAACATGTTGAACAGCTTCTGCACCTCAGTGCAGGCCGCCCCCAATGGCGAAGCTCTGGAAGCGTGCGGTAAATGCCATGCCGGCTATGGCATGACCACTCGTGATTTTGACTTCACGCAAAAAGGTAAAGTCGACTGCCTGATCTGCCATGCGCAGAAGGGTAATTATGCCCGGGCCGCCATCGGCTGCAATGTCGATATGAAGGCGATGGAAAAGGGCGTGATGAATCTGGAGGAGGCCGCCAAAAGTGTCGGCAAACCGACACTGAAGAACTGCGGCTATTGTCACTTCTTTGGTGGCGGCGCCGATGCGGTCAAACAGGCCGGCCTTGATTCGTCCATGGAATTCGCTCCCAAAAAACAGGATGTTCACTTGGCGAAAAAGGCCAAGGGTGGTCAGGAAATGACCTGCCAGGATTGCCATAAAACAAAAGAGCACAAGATAACTGGCGCCTCTTCCCAGATGGCCCACCATGACGGTCATATCAACTGCGAAAACTGTCACAGCGGCGCCAAAGCCCCGCACCAAAAAAGCGCCAACGGCAAAGCAATTAACCAACACGCCCGAACCGTAGCCTGCCAGACCTGCCACATTCCGGTCTTCAATAAGGGGCAAGCTACCAAAATGGCCTGGTACTGGTCCGATGTGGGGAAATCCATCGAGCCGGAAGAGCAGTTTGACAAGGAAACCTTTGACAAGAAAAAGGGAACCTTCATCTGGAGCATGAATGTTAAGCCAGTCTACGCCTGGTACAACGGGCAGATCGAACGCTACATGGTCGGCGACAAGATCAAGGACCCGAGCAAGCCAGTGACCATGACCCGTCCGGTTGGCGACATCAAGGATAAAACTGCCAAGCTCTACCCGTATAAATACTATCAGGGCGACCAGCCGATGGACGCGACCTACGGCTACCTGTCCCTATTCCAGCAGTACAAATCACTCTGGAAGGACTTTGACTGGTCCAAAGCCCTGCAAAACGGCGCCAAAAACTCCGGCCTCCCCTACAGCGGTAAATTCGTCTTCGTCAAGACGGATGCCTATATTGCGGCCAGCCACGAAGTTTCACCCAAGGAAGACGCCCTGCAGTGCAACGACTGCCATGGCGGCGGTAGGATGGACTGGAAAGCCTTAGGCTACAAAGGCGATCCCCGGCAAACCGGCGGACGCTTCGGCAAAAAGTAATTCTTTCCCGCACCAGACAATAACGGCGGGTGAATCGCGACGATTCACCCGCCGCAACGGTGAACCATCTAGCTGGCACATGGGGAGAGCCAGTAAGGAGCCAGTAAGGGGTCAGGTCTCAACCGATTACAACACCTAATTCTTTTGCCACCCCGTCCAACAGTTCCCTCAGCTGAGTGTCTTTTTCCGATGCCAGACGCAACCTGTGGCTTGCCTGCGCGATTGCCTCACTACTTAGTTCAAATCGTTCGCCAATCTCCTGCAGTCGTGCGCCACTATATCTGTGGCAAAAGTAGATGCTTATGTTTCTTGACTGGCTTTCGTTCTCGCCGGTATTCGATGAGGAATGGTCGCGCCATGCGGTTCTCCTTTGCCTGCTGTGCTTACTGAGCAGCATAACAAAGAAATGATTGATGTCTAGAATTGAGACCTGACCCCCTGTCTTATACTTGTCGTGATTTTCCAACTTGACAAGGCGCATATTGTGCGCATAACATGACATTCAGGAGGGGCGCTATGCAAAAATCTCGAATCAATCTTACTCTTGACGCAGACTTAATTGACTTTATCAAGGAATATGCTGAAACCCAGCGAACAACGGTTTCTGAAGTCTTTACCCAATTTGCTTTAAAGCTGAAGCGGGTTAAAGAGAATGACCCTACTGAAACAATACTGGCAGACCCTGATTTTTCTGATTCACTTTTAAGCACAATTGAGCGAGTTAAAGCAGGTAAGGTCAGTTGGCTCAGTTATGATGAGGTCTTTAAATGAATCTTGTTTTCAGTGACGAGTTTGCTGCGTCTCTAAAAAAGCACAGTGCAATCAAAGAGGCCGTACAAAAAAAGGTGAATATGATCTGCGAAAGTCCTGTGACTCTGGGTGAACCGCTCAAAGGAAACTTTCGTGGTTTCTACAGTTGTCCCGTCAAACGCAATTTCCTGATTATTTTCCTTTACTGCGCAACTTGTCGAAAGAAGGGAGACGATGTCATTGTCCTCTGTGCAGATTGTCCTGACTGCCTTGACGACACCATCAAGTTTATTGCCCTTGGTCCCCACGATAAAGCTTATTGGGGGTGACTTTTATCTGAAAGCTTCATAAAACCGGGGATGTCCCTCATTTCCCTGATAAAGTCCTTACCGCGTCCAACAGTGAATGCATAGCCGCTCTTACCTCCCCGTTCCCATTTCTCAACAGAGACCGTCGTCACTGTTTCATCGCCCTGTTCCCCGGTAAAAAACTTATGGGGATTCAGTTTTTCCTTGCACGGGACGGTAGAACAGCCACCTGATGGATCACCTGCGACAGACCAAATGCTTCGTCCGGTTCGCAGATAAAGCGGATCTGCGTAACGTCATCCGGCTTTATCTTTGGTGTCAGCTTGAAAAAACGGAGGTGAATTCTCCCGCTGCGCTCGATAACCAGGCCATGATCCTCGTTAGTCTTGATCGCCGCACGGATTTCAAGACCAGTAGATTGGGAGTAAATCTCGTAACAGCGGTAATGCTTCAACTCGTTTGTTTGGGGCATGGAAATCCTCCTCACCGGGAATATGTTATGGTTTAAAATACGGGGTGATGACAGAAGCAACCATTTTTACGCGGCTACCTGAACCTTGTCTTCGTTGCAGGCCAAAGCGGATCGCTTCTTCAGAGAGGAATAAACCTAGAAAAAGCAATTGAAACGCAGAGACGCTGAGGCGCAGAGTAAAAACGGTCTTCTAAGCAAAATACGGCCTTCACCTTATTGGTGAGCATCAAATCTTGGATAAGTTCTTGATTTCTCTGCGTCTCTGCGTCTCTGCGCCTCTGCGTTAATTGACTGCCGTTTTTAGAATTAAAGACATCCAAAGATCGGACACCGCGCTGGGTGATTGATGGGGTAACCGACAGCGTGCGGCAACCGAAACTGTAGCCCATTGCGGCGGGTGCGACCATACGGTTCACACGCCGCAGTTCGTTTCAGGGAGAAAACAGTGGCTGCAAAGACCGATTGACACCATATCCAATTATGGCAATATGGTGGTAACAATGACCATACAGGAGAACTGCCATGTCGGTAAAAGCAACCTTTGCCATTGACGATGGAATCTTGCAGGACGCGCGGGAATACGTGAAGAATAATCATCTAAAATCGCTCAGTGCCTTTGTCGAACGGGCCATGCGCGAAGAACTGGCGCGCCTGCGGCAGGAGAGTATCAAGAGCGCCCTGCTTGCGGCAGGAAATGATCCGCTGTTCATGGCGGATGTTATAGAAATTCAGCAGGCGTTCGAGCATACCGATCAGGAATTGACCACATGAGCTACAAATGGTCTATATTCATGGCTGACCTTAATCCGGTGATCGGTTCGGAACAGCAGGGCAAACGTCCCGTGCTGGTCATCAGCGACGAAACCACCAACAGCGTCATGCCAGTTGTCACTATCCTCCCCTTAACCTCGCTCAAGAAAGGGCGCCGGGTCTACCCCAATGAGGCCCTACTGAAAAAGGGCATAGCCAATCTGGATGCAGATTCCATTGTCCTTGCCCACCAGATACGCACCATCGCCAAACAGCGCCTGATGGTCTGCCTGGGTGAGATTGCAGACGCAACCCTGCAATCTCAGATCAATGAGGCACTGCGGGTACATCTCAATCTGTAAAGTAAAGTAAAAGATCATAAAGTAAAGGGTCACATAAACTGTCTTTTAGCAGCTTGATGTAACCCACAGAATTGCAATTATGTCCCCGGAATATCCCCGGAATATCCGGAATATGCGCGGACATTATGAATTAGCACCCATAAAGCCAAGGCGTTAATTGTATTATGTCCCCGGAATTCTCTAGCCGCATTGTTTCTAGGCGAGTTCTACTTTCAATCGCTTTCCAAGTGCCAGTGCTGCTCTTTCGAGTGTCTGTAATGTTACGGAAACATTCCTAGGGTCGAGCAATCTGTCCAGTGCCGAGCGGCTTGTGTGCATCTTGATTGCAAGTGCAGTCTTTGAGAGATTTGATTTCATCATCTCCTGCTCAATTTGATACGCAACAACACGCTTTATTGCTGTGGCCTCCACGTCAGCCAGTAAACCTTCCTCTTGCAGAAAATCGTCAAAGTTTGATCCCGAATGAATGTTGTTCATTGTTTTTTCCTCCAATAGTTACCGAGTCTTGCTGTTGCCGTTTTGAGTTCGTTTTGTGGTGTCTTATTTGATTTCTTGATGAATCCATGAAGCAGAATCATCTGGCTTTCATCGACAGTGAATAAAACCCGCGCAATGCCGCCCGGCAAGGATGAGCGGACTTCCCACAGGTTCTTGTCCATCTTTCTGATAAGCGGCATTCGCAAAGGCCAGCCAAGTTGAGCTGTTTTGATGTCTTCACCAATAATGCGCTTATCGTCTCGGGGGAGTTCTTTAAGCCAATCGCGTACCGGTTCATTTCCGGCCTCGGTGCGGTAAAAGTTGACAGTGAGGATAAAATCGGTCTGTTCCATATCAAAAATGTACCATAATTGGTGCAATCTTCAACAAGAAAATGGCCAGAGTATTCCCGGCCAGATTTTAATAGGGGGATGTCCCTAGTATCTAGGAGCACCCGAACCTTTATTGCTTAGATCACTTCTGGTCAAAGCGGTCGAGGGTCATCACCTTGTTCCATGCCGCAACGAAGTCACGGACAAACTTCTCTTTGGCGTCGTCAGCTGCATAAACTTCTGATATTGCCCGAAGCTCTGAGTTTGAACCAAAGATCAAGTCAACAGGGGTCGCTGTCCATTTAATCTTCCCTGTGGCGCGATCCAGCCCCTCGTAAACGCCCTCGGCTTTAGCAGACTTCACCCATTGGGTGGACATGTCCAGCAAGTTGACGAAGAAGTCGTTGCTGAGCGTGCCTGGCCGGTCGGTGAATACCCCATGTTTAGTTTGTCCGGCATTGGCATTCAGCGCTCGCATACCGCCGACCAGCACGGTCATTTCAGGCGCTTTCAGGGTTAACAGACTTGCCCTGTCCACCAGCATTTCCGCCGGAGATCGGGGATTATCATTGCCAAAGTAGTTGCGAAAGCCGTCTGCTGTGGGTTCCAGCACCGCAAACGATTGCACATCTGTCTGCTGTTGCGTTGCGTCAGTGCGACCCGGGGTGAACGGCACCTGCACATTATGTCCGGCCTTTTTCGCCGCCTGTTCAATGGCTGCGGCTCCGCCCAGCACGATCAGGTCGGCGAGCGATACTTTCTTGCCGCTCTTTTGCGCCCGGTTGAAGTCTTGTTGAATGCCTTGCAGGCTTTTCAGCACCGTGGCCAGTTCATTCGGATCATTAACCGGCCAACTGTTCTGTGGCTCAAGGCGAATACGTGCGCCGTTCGCCCCGCCACGCAGATCAGTGCCGCGGAAGCTGACGGCCGATGCCCAAGCGGTTCTGACCAGTTCGGGTGTCGTTAGTTTCGATGTCAGGAGGGTAGTCTTCAGCTGGGCGATATCCTTGGCGTCAATCAGGTCGTGATCAACTGCAGGCACCGGATCTTGCCAAATCAAATTCTCTTTGGGGGCATCAGCACCTATATAACGGGCACGCGGACCCATATCGCGATGGGTGAGTTTGAACCAAGCCTTGGCGAACGCCAGTTCGAATTCCTTTGGGTTCTCCTTAAAGCGGATGGAAATCTCGCGATAACTTGGGTCGAATTTTAATGACAGGTCGGTGGTGAACATAATCGGCGCATGGCGCTTTGACTTATCGTGTGCATCAGGCACCAGGTTTGCAGTCTTACCATCAGCGGGGATCCACTGAATTGCACCTGCCGGGCTTTTCGTTTGCACCCACTCAAAAGCGAACAGATTGTCGAAGTATTGCGTGGTAAAGGCAATCGGGTTTGCGGACCAGGCACCTTCCAAACCGCTGGTGATGGTGTCATCAGCATTCCCCTTGCCACATTTGTTTTTCCAGCCAAACCCCTGCTCTTCAATAGCTGCCGCTGCAGGTTCAACCCCGAGACATTCTGCCGGCTTATGGGCGCCATGAGCTTTACCGAAGGTGTGGCCGCCAGCGATGAGTGCCACGGTTTCTTCATCATTCATCGCCATGCGACCGAACGTTTCGCGAATATCTTTAGCCGCCAACAACGGATCCGGTTTGCCGTTTGGCCCCTCAGGGTTAACGTAAATCAGACCCATCTGCACCGCAGCGAGCGGTTTTTCCAGTTTTCTGTCGCCACTGTAGCGTTTGTCGGCAAGCCACTCATTCTCAGGCCCCCAATAGACAAGATCGGGTTCCCAGTCGTCCTCGCGTCCGCCGGCAAAACCAAAGGTTTTGAAGCCCATGGATTCAAGCGCCACATTGCCTGTCAGCACCATCAGGTCAGACCATGAAATCTTCTGTCCATATTTCTGCTTAATTGGCCAAAGCAAGCGCCGCGCCTTGTCTAAGCTGACATTGTCAGGCCAGCTGTTAAGCGGCTCGAATCGCTGTTGACCACCACCGGCGCCGCCGCGCCCGTCAGATATGCGGTAAGTACCCGCGCTGTGCCAGGCCATCCGGATAAAAAAGGGTCCATAGTGGCCATAATCGGCCGGCCACCAGGCCTGTGATCTAGTCATCACTGCCTTGATGTCCTTCTTCACAGCATTAATATCGAGTGTTTTAAACGCTTCAGCATAATTGAATTTGTCGCCCAGCGGATTGGACTCTGCACTATGCTGACGAAGCGGACTGAGGTTCAGCTGTTCAGGCCACCAGTATTGATTTGAGTTCATCTTCCCCTGAGCTACAGCTGGGCAAGATGCTACTGCCAAAGATACTGCTACTGCTAATGCCGGAATTATTGAGTTAGTTTTTGCACGCATGTAAGTAACCTCCATCCTATAGGTTAAAAAATACTTATTGTGCAGTAAGTATATCCGGCACATGGTAATGTCAACACGATTTCGGAGAGAATGAAGAGGAAATAGGGACATCCCCAGTTTTCACTAGGTTGACTTAGATCCCCCGCAGAAAATACGGGGAGTCCCCTGTTTCCTTACCTCAATCGGGAACAAACCCGTATCGGCCAGCAGCCATGCCTCAGTTTCATGTATCGCAAAAAACTGATAAAACTTCGGATGATTGACATCCTTTTCCATCTTCATTTTCCCCCAGCCATAACGTTCCTCCGCGGTTATTATATTATCGGGGTAGAAAGTCGGCCCATACAGATCGATCAGAGCGATTACCGCTATAATATCGTCCTTATCCGGCCCATTTAGATGCATCAAGGCTTTCCTGGGGGTGTCTTTTACCTGTTCAGCCCAACCCTCGAAACGTACAACTTTAATACCCACCGGTTTATCTAGCCTCGGGTCGAGCCACCTTTTTAGAAATTTCGGCAAAGCCTTGTCTTCCGTATACCCTTCGACAAACAGGATGAACTTCATGGCATCTGCTCCAGTTCACCCGATTTGAAAAGTGTCCCTAGGGAGTACTCCTTTAGCCAGTATTGAAGCTTTTGATCGCTCAAGGAATGCAGCGTTGTTTCACCGTTTTCCCACTTTGCCACTGTGGTAGTGGGACGAACGTCTCTGAAGGCGTCAAGAAACTGGGGAGAATGGGTCGTCATTATGACCTGAGAGCGAGTGGCGGCGTCAGCCGCGTACTCGGCCACGATGGGGTGCATCGCCGGATGGAGCCCAGTTTCAGGCTCGTCTATGGCGATAATTGGCGCAGGTGAAGGGCTTGCCAAAACAGTCAACAGAAACAGGAATCGCAAGGTGCCGTCGGACAGGTCCGCCGCCGATTGCTCTCGCTTAAGCGATTTCCAGCGAATCCGCAACTGGATTGTTTGATCCGCCGCCGGAGGAAAGACCAGCTCATCGAAATCATCGCCAAAAGCAGCCTGCATGGCGGCGTTGATATCCCTTTTGAAATCACGATCACCGGTATAGAGCGTATGCAGTACTGAGATCAGATTCTGTCCGTCAGGATCCACCCGTTTATCCAAACGTGAGATCGCGGGCTGACGGATAACAGCACCCTTGTTGGTGTGCAGGTCGTGATATACCGCTATGGAAGCCAGTGCTCGCTGGAAGGGAGGAATATAGTGATTGTTGATGAAAGGGCCGGAAGCCAGGGAAAGGAGGCTCTCTTCCTCGGAAACAAACTCCTCGGGGGTACTGAATTTGTGCTCTTTTTCATCATAGAAAACTGCCGAATTCCCAGCCCGTTCCAGGAATTTAAACGGGTTTGTTGCTCGACTTTTCCGGAGTTTGTGAGAATTCGCCAGCAATTCTCTTTCAATCTTATAGGAGCTCCCGGACCCCAACCGCCCAAGTTCAAGTTCGTAACGCTCAGGCCCCAACTCTCCCCCGACCGGTACGGTTTCCAGGTTGAATCTGATGGAAGTCGCCGAACCGTCCCACACAATAGGGTCCATACCGCCGAGGGATTGGATATGCTTACCCAATCGCCCTTGGGTTGAAATCGCAATCAGCTCCAGAAAACGCAACAGGTTCGATTTCCCTGTGCCGTTTGGGCCAATGATTACGTTCAGATCGCCCGGAGTCCAAGAAACCTTCTGTAGGGAACGGAACCCCTTCGATATCTAGTTGATTTATTCTCATCATCTGCTCCTAAGAAAAAACAGGTAGGGGTCTCAACCGGTTACAACACCGAACCCTTTGGCCTGCCCGTCCAACAGTCCGTAGGTTGCGTTGAACGGCCTTATCGAGAAACGCAACATTGTAGTGTCGCGTTGATGATACTAACACGACCTACCACGATTTTCTCAAATTTACCGAATATTCACCGGCATATTGCAGCCATTGCCAAGGCGACCGTGAAACCTATGACAAAGCATTCAATCTAAAGTTTTAGCTCATGAACCATATATAAGCTTTTAATAGTCGTCAAATGAAATATATCTGATTTTGTTACGTTTTCCGTTGTCTATCAACAACATTTAACCTCTTACCTGTTTGATCTATAAATAGAAAATATTGTATTTTTTTCGTACACTTTTTCCCCACGACGCGGCCAAACTTTGCTATCATTACGCCCTGTTTCGTCGGCTCGGACTTCGGTTTAGCCGTATCATCCTGCAGGGAGGTAGTATGAGCAAGAATTGGAAGATCGAAACTCAGGCCATTCAGGGCGGCTATGACCCGAAACCGGGAGATCCCCGGGTCGTCACCATTTGCCAGAGTACCACCTTTAAATATGACAGCGCCGACCACGTGGCGAAACTGTTCGATCTGGAAGTTGGCGGTTTTTTCTATACCCGCCTTGGTAATCCGACGACCGACGCCTTTGAGCAGAAGATAGCCATGATGGAAGGTGGCGTTGCTGCCCTGGGCACGTCGTCCGGTCAGGCTGCCACCACCCTGTCCCTCTTCAACATCTGTCAGGCTGGGCAACACTTCATCACTGCCAGCACCCTCTATGGCGGCACGTATAATCTCTTCTCCTCCACCCTGCCCAAGATGGGCATCGAAGTAACCTTTATCGATCCAGAAGCGCCAGCGGCTGAGATCCTCAAGGCCTTCCGCCCCAATACTCGGGCGCTGTTCGCCGAAACTATCGGCAACCCGGGACTGAATGTGCTGGATTTTGCCAAGTTCAGTGCCATTGCCCAGGAAAAGCGGGTGCCGCTGATCATTGACAGCACCTTTGCCACCCCCTATCTCTGCCGGCCCTTTGACTTTGGCGCCAACATCATTGTCCACTCCACCACCAAGTATATTGACGGCCATGCCACCAGCGTCGGCGGGGTCATCGTTGATGGCGGCAATTTCGACTGGGCTGCCGGCAACTTTCCGGAGCTGACTGAGCCGGACAACTCCTACCACGGCCTGCAGTATGTCAAAACTTTTGGCCCGGCTGCGTACATCGTCAAGGCCAGGGTGCAGCTGATGCGCGATCTGGGGACCACCCCCGCGCCAATGAACTCGTTCATGTTCAACCAGGGGCTGCACACCCTCCCCTTGCGGATGCAACGCCACAGCGACAACGCTTTGAGCGTGGCTAACTACCTGGAAAGTCACCCGGCAGTCAGCTGGGTTAGCTACCCCGGCCTGGCCAGCCACCCGAGCTATGAGCGGGCCAAGCAATACCTGCCCAAGGGGTGCAGCGGCGTCCTCACCTTTGGCATCAAGGGTGGCGCCGCCGCCGGCAAAAAGTTCATGGAGAGTTGTCAGCTGATCGCCCTGGTGGTCCATGTCGGTGACGCCCGCAGCTGCGTGCTCCATCCCGCCAGCACCACCCATCGCCAACTATCAGAAGAGCAGCAGATCTCATCCGGCGTTACCCCGGACCTGATCCGGCTCTCCGTCGGCATTGAGCATGAAAGCGACATCATCGCCGATATCGAGCAGGCCCTGGCCGCCAGCCAGAAGTAGTGACGAGTGACGAGATAAGACTAAACGTGCTCATCCTGCTAATGCAATTGCAAAGGACACCTATTCATGATCAAAACCAATAACCTGAAAATAAAAAGCATTACCCCGATTATTGCCCCGGCTGATCTGCGCCAGGTGTTCCCGATCACTGCCGAAGCAAGCGAATTTATCACCGCCAGCCGGGAGCAGATCAAAAACATCCTCAAGGGGAAAGACCCGCGACTGATGGTAGTGGTCGGCCCCTGCTCGATCCATGATCCCAAGGGGGCGATCGAGTACGGCGAGCGGCTGGCGAAACTGGCGACCGAACTGTCTGATCAGCTCTTTATCGTCATGCGGGTCTATTTTGAAAAACCTCGCACCACGGTCGGCTGGAAAGGAGTGATCAACGATCCGGACATGGATGGTTCCCACCAGATTTCCAAGGGGTTGGGCATTGCCCGGAACCTGCTCAGCACCATGACCCGGATGCGGCTGCCGGTGGCCAACGAAATGCTTGACCCGATCACCCCGGAATACCTGGCAGACATGATCTGCTGGGGGGCCATCGGCGCCCGCACTACCGAATCCCAGACCCACCGCGAACTGGCCAGTGGCCTGTCGTTCCCTATCGGCTTCAAGAACGGCACCGACGGCAATCTGCAGATCGCCATTGATGCCATGATCAGCGCCAAGAGCCCGCACAGCTTCCTTGGCATCAATCGCGAGGGGTTAACCTCCATCGTCCAGACCACCGGCAACCCGGATGTGCACATGGTACTGCGGGGTGGGTCGAAAAAACCGAATTACGCCCCGGAGGATATTACAAAGACCGAGGAGCTGCTGGCCAAGGCGGGTCTACCGATCACCATCATGGTGGACTGCAGCCATGGTAACTCGGAGAAGAATCACGAGAATCAGCCGAAGGTGCTGGACAATGTCATCAGCCAGATTGAAGCGGGCAACCGGACCATTTCCTGCGTGATGATTGAGAGTTATCTGGAGGAGGGGAATCAACCGATGCCCGCCAAGCAGTTCGAGATCAAATACGGGGTTTCCATCACCGACAAATGCATTGACTGGGCAACCACCGAGCGCTGCCTGCGTGAAGCCCACGCCCGGTTGAAAAAGTGCGGCGGTCGGCGCGTCGACTGATTCGTTCCGTACGCTGAAGCAAAAAAGCCCCGCCCGGAATATCCCGGCGGGGCTTTTATTATTTTAGCTGAGTCATATGCTATCCATGTTGGGCAGGTTACGCCCGCCCTACGGCTGCTGTCGGCATATGGACCGCCTTAATGAAGGTTGCATCCGTGGCGGAACGAACCTCTTCAAGGACATTAGCCGGCACTGCGGAATCGAGTGCCAGGATCACCATCGCCTCACCCTTTTTCTCCCGCCGCCCCAGATTCATCGCCGCAATATTGATATCGTGCTTGCCCATGATGGTGCCGATCTGGCCGATCATTCCGGGCCGGTCGCAATAGTTGAGCAGCAACATATGCTCTTCCAGGGCAAAATCCATGGAGTAATCACGCATCCGGACGATACGTGGTGCCCCTTCGAACAGGGTGCCCGCCACCAGACGCCGCTTGCCCCCCGCATCTTCCAGCATCAGGGTTACCAGGTTGGAAAAGGCATCCACCTGGGTAGTCTTGCTCTCCTCCACCACGATCCCCATCTGCTCAGCGATCAGGGTGGCGTTCACCATGTTCACATCCTGATCTACCTTGCCATTCAGCATTGCCGCCAGGCCGCAGACCGTCAGGGGTGAGCAGTCATAATGGGCGATCTGGCCGGCAAAGCAGAACGAGGCCTTGGCAATATGGCTGTCCACCAACTGCCCGGTAAACTCGCTGAGTACCGTCATCAGCTTGAGGAACGGGCGCATCTGATCCATCAGGGCCAGATCGAAGCGCGGAATATTCACCGCATTCTCCAGCGGCTGGTCGTTCAGATAATTGAGGATTTCCTTGGAAACATCCACCGCTACATTCACCTGGGCCTCATGGGTGTTGGCCCCGAGGTGCGGGGTCACCGTCAAACGGGGGTGGGCGATCAGCTCTATCTGCACCGGCTCATTGGGTGGCTCCTTGGTGAAGACGTCAATTGCCGCCAGCACCACCTTGCCGCTGTTCAGATACTTGAGCAGGGCCGGCTCGGCAATAATCCCGCCACGGGCCACGTTCAGCAGAATCACCCCGTCCTTCATCATGGCGATTTCCCGGTCATTGATCATGCCCCGAGTCTCGTCATTCAATGGGGTATGCACGGTAATAATGTCACAGTTCTGATAGATCTCTTCATGGGAAACCAGCTTAACCCCCAGATCGTGGGCCCGCTTCACGGCCACATAGGGATCACAGGCCAGCACCTCGCATTCAAAGGACTTCAGTCGGGAGGCCACCCGCCCGCCAACCTTGCCGATACCGATGACGCCGACGGTCTTCCCCTTCAACTCATAGCCGGTAAATGGTGCACGCTTCCATTCCCCCGATTTGAGCGAGGCATTGGCAGTCGGGATATTACGGCAGGCAGACAGCAACAGCGCCATGGTATGTTCGGCGGCACTGTTCACGTTGCCAAAGGGTGCATTGACTACAATGACCCCGCGGGAACTGGCATACTCAACATCCACGTTGTCGATGCCAACGCCGGCCCGAGCCACTACCTTGAGGCGCGGTCCCGCGTCCAGCAACTCCTTGTCCACGGTGGTGCCACTGCGGGTGATGATTGCATCATACTCGCCAAGAATGGCCAACAGTTCGGGACGGGTAATATTGGGGCGATTGTGGAGCACAACCCGCGGGTCCTGCTCTAACAGGGCCAGACCTTCGCTGGCAACCTCTTCGGACACAATGACTTTCATCAGGGAATTACCTCCGGTATGGGCTTCAAAAAGCAAATGGCATCATAGCCCCCAGATGCCAAAATTGCAAGGTTCCCCGCCCAGTTAACCGGTATACATTTCACCAAGTCAGCACCGTCGCAACTCAAGCCCCGGCATGGGCCAGATAATCGACAATGGTCTGGGCAATTTGTTCAGGCGAGCTTTTCGCGTTATTGAAGATCAGATGATACAGACTCGGGTCAGCCACATCCCGGCCGATAAAATCCCTGACAAAGTCGTCCCGCTGATTCTGCCGTAGCGTGATCAGTTTTTCCGCTTCGTCTTTCTCCAAACCGGTTCGCCGCATGATGGAGCGAAGCCTGAACGATAGAGTGGCAATAAGCCGGAAATGGAAACAGTTGGTCAGCTTCTGGGTCAGAATCGCCCCACCCCGCCCGACGATGATCGTATGTCCCCCCTCGGCCACGGCAACAATCTGTTTGCAGAGCAGACGATAATGATCCTTGTCACTCCGCCATTTCGGGGAAAAGGTGGAGATCATGTCGTCCAGAAAACGATTCTTCTCCCCCAACCGGCGGAGCATCTCTTCGGACAGCTGATGATTTTTAGCCACCTCTTCCAACAAGGCCTTGTCCATGATGCTCCACGGCGACTTGGTCTTGGCATCCAATATTTCCTTCAGTTTTTCTGCTACCAGATATGCTTCGCAACCAAACTCCCGTGACAGGGTAATTGACGTGGGCAGTTTCTCATCCGGTGATACGGAATAACCGGTCAGATTCCGCCGGTTGACCTCCAATAACGCTGCCAATCGATTTTCTATGGATGGGATCAATTGTCGTTCAGCCATGGCAAACCTCCAGTTGTGCCGGGTTACCGGCGGCGGGATATAAATGCTTCTCCTTCTAGTAGGCCGCAAACTTGGTGGGAGTCAAGCCGTGATCCGGTAAAAACCGGAAAGCCCCGCCAGCGACTGCTGTGGGGCTTTCTTTGCGAAGAAAAGGAGGCTGGGTTATTCCCGATACCTGGAACCAGTATTTCATTCTTTCAATGTCATTCGATCAAATGCCAAGCAAATACAATCGGTGAGATTTTACTTGCCAACCTAAAAGGCAAGAATATATACTTAAAATATATATCAACAAGGAGACCAATCATGAAAACTGCGAAAATATTTCAAAATGGACAAAGTCAGGCGGTCAGGCTTCCCAAAGAATTTCGCTTCGACGACAGCGAGGTTTTTATCAAGAAAAGCGGCAACGTTGTTCAATTAATCCCCCGAAGTGATTCTTGGAATTCTCTATTCAGCAGCCTTAAAAAGTTCTCAAGCGACTTCATGTCCGAACGCATACAACCAGAGCTGGACAAGCGTGAGAGTTTCTAATGAAACTGCTGCTCGACACCAATATCTGCATTTACATCATCAAGCAACAGCCGGCTACTGTGCTAAAGTATTTTTTGGAGTATGAGGTCGGCGACATTGGCATTTCCTCCATAACTCTGTCCGAATTGCACTACGGGGTCGCAAAGAGCGCTCGTAGAGAGAAAAATGCCAAAGCTCTTGAAGAGTTCATTATTCCACTGGAAATCGTCGTTTATGATGAAGCAGCTGCCCATGTTTATGGAGAAATTAGAGCAGCTCTTGAGAAAGCCGGCACGCCCATCGGTTCAATGGATATACTCATCGCCGCTCACGCCGTATCATTAGGAATCCCGCTGGTTACGAATAACACCCGTGAGTTTTTGCGCGTTCCCTCTATCAACCTGATCGATTGGACCGTATAATTTCTTTCACTCAACGCCTTTGAGGCTGAGCCATGAATTCAGGGAATCCAAGTACACTGGAAATAGGGGGATGTCCCAGTTTTTACAGTTTTTCCCTTCAATTAGGCCGCAAATTCGGTGGGAGTCAAGCCGTGATCGGGTAAAAACCGGAAAGCCCCGCCAGCGACTGCTGTGGGGCTTTCTTTGCGAAGTGCAGAAGACCAGATTATTCCCGATACCGGCTCAACACCTGCTCAATAATATTGGTGGTCGACTTGCCGTCGACAAACTGGACCAGCTCTACCCGACCGCCAGCCGCCTCCACCACCTCATGGCCAACCACTCCTTCGCGGTCATAATCGCCCCCCTTCACCAGTACCTGCGGCAGCAGCGTTTCGATGAGGTTTAGTGGCGTATCCTCGTCAAAGAGCACCACATAATCGATACAATCCAGGGCGGCCAGGATATGGGCCCGCTCTTCCTGCCCGATCAGCGGGCGGTTTTCCCCTTTCAGCCGCCGGATCGAGGCATCACTGTTCAGCCCCAACACCAGCAGATCACCCAAAGAGCGGGCCTTTTGCAGATATTTGACATGCCCCACATGGAGCAGATCGAAGCAGCCATTGGTAAAGACCACGGTCTTGCCCCGCCGCTTCTCTTCGGTAATCAGGTGGGCCAGCACATCGAGGTTTTTGATCTTGGCTTCGCTGTCATAATGCCCACGGCCCACTTCGTTGATAATCTCCACCGGTGCCACGGTCGAGGTCCCCAGCTTGCCAACGGCGATACCGGCGGCCACATTGGCCACCCGCGCCGCCTCGCAGCGGGAAATACCGCAGGCCAGGGCCAGACCTAAAGTCGCCAGCACCGTATCACCGGCACCGGTCACGTCGTAGACCTCACGGGCAACAGTCGGAAGATGATCAACCGCCCCGTCGGCTTCAAACAGTGACATCCCCTCTTCGCTGCGGGTGATCAGGAGCGAGGTTAGCTGGGCCTGGGCAATGATCCGCTGGGCCGCTTCGGTCAGGCTCTGTTCATCCTTGATGATCACCCCGCTGGCCACTTCGGCCTCCTTGCGGTTCGGCGTCAGCAGGGTTGCCCCGGCATATTTCTGGTAATCGTTCCCTTTGGGATCAATCACCACCGGGATGGCAAAACGCTGGCCAGCGGCCATGATCGTGGCCAGCACCGGCGGGGTCAGCACCCCTTTCAGATAATCGGAGACCAGAATTACCTGCGCCGTGGCCGCCAGCCCGGTGATCGCCGCACACAACCGCTCCTCATACTCGGCCCGCAACGGCTCGCGGGTTTCCCGGTCAATCCGGACAATCTGCTGGTGGGAAGCCAGGACCCGGGTCTTTTTGCTGGTGCGGCGCAGCGGATCTTCGAGAATGCCACTGGTATCGACCCCCAGACCGGTAAAGGCATGCAGCAGCTGGGTCGCGTTATCATCGCCGCCAATGACACTGGCCACTGCTACCCGACACCCCAGTGCCACCAGATTGTTCACCACATTGCCGGCCCCACCCAGGCGCACATCCTCACGCACCACGTCCACCACCTGCACCGGTGCCTCGGGAGAGATCCGCTCCGCCTTGCCCCAGAGGTACTCATCCAGCATCAGGTCGCCGATGACCAACGCCTTTACCGTTTTGGCCCGTGAAAAGAGTGATTCAACCTGTTTACGATCCATACTTATATCCTTTCAATGCAAGCGATCGAGGACGGTTGCCGCCAGCAATGGCAACATGATTTCGTGATGGCCCGTCAGGGTATAACCGCGACTGTCGCCGGCAGTAGGCCGTTTGACCACGTTCTGCAGCGGGCGATAGTGCTGTTTCATGTCCATGTCCACCGTACAGAAGCGGTCCACATGGTGCCCCAGGTTCTGGGCAATGGAGAGCGCCTTCAGAAAAACCTCCGGCAGCAGCACCGCACTCCCCACGTTCAGGTAGACCCCGCCATCCCCCAGTTCGGTCACCAGACGGGTAAAGAGCCGGAAATCGCGAAAGGTTGCCTCGCCAATGATCGCCCCATCCGCGGTCGGATGCTGATGGATGATGTCCGTACCCAGCGCTACATGCACCGTCACCGGCACCTCATGCTCCGTACAGACCGCCAGCAGACTGTGATCACGATGGGGGTTGGCCTGGGCAATAATAAATTGCCCTACCGCCGCTCCGTAGCCCAGGCCGGTCGCCACCCCTTCCCGCAACGCCCGGTTGATGTCGCGGCCGGTCTCCTCAGCCATGCCAAAGGTGCCGCAATGGAGCACCGCCCCCACATCCTCGCTGGTGGCGCCGATCAGGGAAATCTCGTAATCATGCACCGACCCGGCACCATTGAGGGCAATACCGGTAATCACTCGGGCCTCGATCAGGCTCTTCAGCACCGGCTGCAGACCACACTTCAGCACATGGGCGCCCATGGCCAGAATGACCGGTTTCCCTTTTTTTCGGGCCTTCACCATGGCGTCAGCCACCGCCTGCAGGTCTTTGGCGCCCAGCTGCGGCGGCAGTGCGGCCATCAGCTCGGCCACGGACATGCCGGAACGGAGCGGTTGGCCGAAATCGGTCGCCACCGTCATCTTGTTTTTCCGCTCGGCCAAGGGGTAGGTTTTAACCCCGCACAGATCAATCGGTTCGTATTTCATTGTTCAACATCCTTTCGCAATATCTCTTCAATCCCTGCCAGCACCCGTTCGGCGGTGATACTCGCCCGGCAGGTACCATCCTTGTCACAGCGGGTGCGAAAACAGGCCGTACATTCCATGGGCGCTTGAATGACAACGTGCTGGTTGCCGCGCGGGCCGCTCCGCTTGCCATCGCTGGCCCGGTACAGGGAAACCGTCGGCGTCCCCACCGCTGCCGCCAGGTGCACTGGCCCCGTATCACCGCCCACCACCAGATCGACCTTCTTCAGCAGCGCCGCCAACTCCTTGAGGGAAAAGCGGTCGATTACTCGCGCGCCGCTGCCGATGGCCCCGGACAGCCGCGTCACCACGCTCCGCTCCGCTTCGGTGCCCCAGGAAAAGAGGATAGTTGCCTCGGGGTAGCGCCGACGCACCGACTGCCCCAGGGCAATCCACCCCTCTTCGGACCAGAACTTGGTCTGCCAGGTGGTGCCGTACTGAAACAGGAAGACCAGCCCATCCCCAAGCGTCGCCAGCAGCAGCTCCGCCGCCTGATCATCCTCAGTGGTGGTGGCAATGTCCGCGTGTAGCTGCATAGTGCGAAAATCGCGGCCATAGGGGACACTCACCACCCGCAGGTACTGATCGGTAATATGATAATCGCTGGCCTTGATCGGCACCTTGCGTGAGGTAAACCAGGCGTTGACCCGCTCCTGCAGCACCTCTTCACTAAAACCGAGCACCGCCGGTGCCTGGGTCAACCAGTCCACCACGCCACTTTTGCAATTCCCCTGAATATCAAACACGATCCGGTACTGCCGCGCCAACAGTCCGCGTTTGAAGGCAGCCATTTCCCGCCAGGTTGCCGGTGCAAACGGCCGTTTGCGCCAGGCCCGGGTCCGCAGCACCTGCAACTGAGCAATCAGCGGGTTCCCTTCCAGCACGTCTTTACAGTGCTCCTCCACCACCCAGTCAATCTCAATGCCTGATGAGACCTGTTTCAGATAGTCGAGCACCGGCAGGGCATGAATAATATCGCCAAGGGCGGAAGATTTTACGATCAGAACGCGCATAGCAAAAAGGTCTTATGTCTCAGAAGGTCGCGGAAGATAAGGCGCCAGAAACGTATGACGCCACCTTTGTTGGGAAATACTACGCCGAACCGTGCCGGCATTGCAAGCGGTTCGCTCCACTATTTTTTCGTGCGCCGGGACTGTTTTTTACCCAGCAGCTTGGCCCCGAGTGGGCGGAGAATCAGTTCCCAGAGGGCATAAACCACCAGCAACGGATCAAACAAATAATCCCAGAGGTTGGTGGAGGCTGCCAGATTGGCGCTAAAGGCGAACACCGCCAACGCCAGCACCACAGTTACGGCAGTTCGGCGCTTTGCCGCCAGCAGACCGACGATTGTCACCAGACCGAGCAGCCACCAGGGCCGATACCCCCAGGCATAAGGATCAACGGCAAACGGCCCCAGCGATAGCGGATAAAGGGCCAGCCCACCCAGCAGGGCCAGCAGCAGCAGGAGTCGCCGCCATTTCGTCTCCGACTGGCCACCGTCCAACAGGGACGTCAGGAGGAGCACCAATGTCGTGACGCTCAGCTCGCCGATGCAGCCGTACAGGTACCCGGCCGGCGACAGCCCGCGCAGAAACGGGACCAGCATGATCACCATGAGCAGTGCCGCCAGCGGCAGGCGCACCATTACGGTCCGTCGCCCCAGTCCGGTCATGGTTATGATCAGTACGGCAGCAAGCAAGCAGGCACCGGAGATGCCCCACAGGGTAGTCAGCGCCATGGTCAGCCTCCTGCCGCGCCGGCGCTCAGGGCGGCCGGAGAAATGAGGCGGTGGGTGATCAGCTGCCGCTTCCAGGTGTAGACCAGGTGAATCATCCCGGTTCGGTCCTGCAACAGGGTCGGGTAGGAAAATTCGGCACTCTTGTCAGCACTGTCTTCGACTACCAGCGCCTCCCGCCAGGTAGCGCCCTGGTCCCAAGAATGCCAGAGGCTCAGCCGGTAGCGCCCGCCAACCAGGGGATTGCAGGCCAGCAGCAGGCCACCGTCATGCAGGCGGAGCAGAGCAACGGATGAATCGGGATTGGGGATCGGCAGTTTCGGCCGGGCTGACCAGCTGCCAGTGGCATCACTAAAACGTGCCACGCTGACCCGGCGTGGTCCATTGCCCGCATCCCGCTGTAGTGCCAGCAGCTCCCCGGTCTCCGGCAGTGCAGCGAAGCCGGGCTGCAGCGCTGCATGGCCCAGCGGCAGACGGCTCTTGTCCAGCACGGTCCCGTCCCGGGTCAGGCGGAGCAGCTCACCATGTTTGGTTGCCAGTTCGTGATAGGTAGGGAGGGCAAATCCGCCATCCGCCAATAAAAGGGGCGGGAGTCGCACCAGGGTCGACATATTCAACACTGGCGCGGTGTAGAGTCGTTTCGCCCGCGACCAGGTCGTGCCGTTATCGTCAGAAACCCGGTAGTTGATGGCCGATGTGGACCACCCCCCCAGGGAGGTGCTGACATACCACAAATGCAAACGTCCAACTGCATCAGTGATCAGGACCGGATTCCCGACCTTGCGGATCATGCGTGCCGTATCGCTGGCGGTCTGTTGGGGGGTGGCAATGGCCCGCGGGGGCGACCAGACGCCATTTTGTTGCAGCGACAGGTAAATCGCCACATCAGCGGCCCCTTCGCGCGAACCGGCAAACCAGGCACAGGCCAACGTGCCGTCCGCCAGAATAGCCGCCGTGGCCGCGTGGGCCGAGACCGCTGCCTTAGGGAGAAAGGTCTGCCGATTAATACTCTGACTGTTTGGCAGTGCAGTCACGATCGCTGGCAAAATCAGCCGACTGGAAAGCGGCTCGACTTCCCGGCCAGTGACGCGCCAGACAGCAATCAGTACGGCCAGCAGCAGCAATAGCCGGGCAATCATGCTCTTCATCGGTCCCCCTGACAGTTATGGGTCGTCCACCGGGTCTCTTTCCCAAGCATCAACGGCATGCGTCGGCCTCCCAGCGGCGCGCCGCATCGCTGGCAGCGTGCGGCGAAGAGATCAACAACTCTTTTTTGAACAGCAGCGGCATCAGTTCCCCACCCAACAGCCCTGCCCTGATCTCTTGTCCGGTCTGGCGACCCCGCATTTCCAGGCGTTCGCCGAGCACGCGACAATCAGGGCACGCAGCCAGAACCGCTGCCGGCGAACTGGCGGCAAGGGGCAACTGCACGGCAAACAGCGGGTAGCGGGCCGCCAGGGTTGCCAGATCGAGGTTGAGAGCGGTCTGATAACTATGCAGATCGGCCCCGGGCAGAATAAAGCGGTGCCCCTCATCCTTGGCGCGAAAATTACACGGCACCCAGACCTGCTGGCCCTTGATCTGCGCCAGGGTTGCCGCCGGATAATTGCCCAGCGGCCCGTCCAGCGGGGTCATGAAGGACGCAAACAGCAGATTGACCAACAGAGCGGCAGCAACACTGAGCGGACGGGTATACGCCGGGCTACGGATACCGACAAGCACCAGCACGATCAGCACGATCAGTAGCAACCAGTGATGCCAGGGATAGAGCAAAACCGCGCCAAACTGGGTCTGCAGCCGGAGGGACAGATACAGAGTCGCCCCCACCAGCAGTCCGCAACAGGCTAACGTTGTGACGAACAGCTTCCGGCTGATTTTTTCCCAATCAAGTACCAGCAACAGCGCCACCATCGGCATGACCGTCAAAAGATAGCGACCGGAGCGCTGACTGGGCAGACTGAAGACGACAAAAAAGGCCAGCACACAGAGCCAGAGCAGCCGTTGCGCCTGCGGCATTTGCCGGCGATCCCGGAAGGCGGGCCAGAACAGGCCGGCCAAGGGAAAGATGAGTAGTCCGCCATTGGCGAGGGTGGCCAGCACCAGGCTCCAGATGCTCGACGATCCCCAGAGCAGTTTTACCAGGTAACTGGTCTGCTTGGCGTCGAACTTGCCCACATTCTCGCCAACGACGAATTCCCGCCAGACCGCTGCCGGGTCCGGATCAAGCACAAACCAGAGCGCGAACAACAACAAAGACATGACCCCGACCATGACGATCTTCCAGCTGTCGCGGCGCAGAAAATCCAGCCAGCGATAGCCACGCTCCTGCAGGTACCACGCGGCCAGGGCTAGACAGATGGGGAGCGCCAGGGCAAAGGACTTATAGAGCAGCCCCACCCCCAACTGCAGGCCAATCAGGGTCGGGACCATCAGCTTTGAGGCAAAAGATGCCGGACGCCAGTACAGCAGGGTAAAAAAAGGGAGCAGCAGCCAGAAGACCAAGGCCGGGTCAGTGATGAACGGCCGGCCAAAACGGTAGGTACTGAAAAAGGCCAGATAGGTCAGGGCCGCCAGCAGCCCGGTCTCAATCCGGCCGCTGACCTTGCGCCCCAGCAGCGCCACCAGCAGGGCCGTCAGCAGAGTGTAGATGACACTGGGATAGCGGAGACGCCAGAGTGTCCACTCCTGGCCCCAATCCGTGGCCAGAATCCCCTGCCAGAACAGCAGTGGCGGTTTGGTGTTGCGCATCTGGTCCAGGGTGGATTGCAGCGGCAGCAGCTTACCGCTGGCCGCAGTCAGGCGGGTGATGTGCGAATAAGGATATTCGTCACCATTCTTCGGGATCTGCTGACTGTCCAGGCCGTAAAAGTAGACCAGCAGGGCCAGCAGGCAGGCAACCCCGCCCAGCGCGGCCCGCAGCAGGCCTGGGGACAATCCCAGCGTTTTCATGCCACATCTCGCGGGTGCCGGTGGCGAAAAGTCCAGAGGTCATTTACCAGGTAATTGAAGACACTGGCCATGACAATGGCAATCAGGTTGGCGGCCAGATAATAGAGATAGACTGCCAGGATATTGGTGAACAGGAACTGCAGGGCAATGCCGACCCAGCAGGCGGTGGCATACTGGCCGAACTGCACGACCAGTGATTTGTCGAGGTGGTGCTGGCGCCGGTCGCGCCAGGTCCAGTGCCGGTTGCCGAGAAAATTGCTGACCGTGGCGCAGAAAATGGCCAGGGCCAACGACAGGTTCAGGCTGACCTTCGGCCAGGGGATGGTGGTAAAGAGGAACTCCTTGCCCAGGTAGAGAAAGGTCAGATTCACCAGCACGCCAAAAGCGCCAACGGTACCGAATTTCAGAAACCGGTGCTGCCGCAGTCGTACCGCCAGGGGATGGGCCAATAATTGACCGACGATCGTCATGCCAGTCGCCCGTGCGGAGTACTGTCGACCATCAGCTCATGGGCCTTGGCCAGGACCGCTGCTGGGGAAATATGCTTGAGGCACTGATTATCGCCATCGCAGGGGGAATTGCGGTGATTGTAGGCGGTCAGACAGGGCGAACAGGGCCACTCCGCGTAGAAGCAGTAGGCATTCCGGTTCAGGGTCCGGTAGAGCACCGGGGTTTCCGGGCCGAAAAAGACAATGGTCGGCAGGGTGGTCAGGGCAGCAAACTGGCCCGGACCACCGTCATTACTGATCAACAGCTCGGCGAACTGGAACACCGTCAACAGATGGCGTACCGATCGGGTGTAGCCGGTCAGGTCGATACAAAACTCGCTATTGCAATACTGCGTCACCGCCACACCGTAGGGCTTGTCATCCGGCAGACCGATGACCCCAACGGCATACCCTTGCGTGAGCAGTTCGTCGCACAGGGCAAAATAGGAATCAAGAGGCCAGGCCCGGATCGGCAGGATACCGCCGCTCGGATTGACCAGCACCAGCCGCTTGCCAATGATCGCCGGGAAATCACGGCGCAACTGCTCCCGTACCTCCTGCAGCTCATCATCAGCAAACTGCAGGGCTGGCAGCAACGCGTAACTGAGACTACCGGCATCTTTTCCCTTGGGCACCGCCGTGGATTCGATGGCTGCGACCATGGTGAGAAACTGTTCCGTCAGGTGGCGATAGGGATTGTACAACACCGGTCGATTCAGGTGAGAGCCACGATACAGACCCTCCTGGGTGTGGGGATGGAAACCGACCCGGACCGGGGCGCCGGACAGATACGCAAAGATGCTGCTGACCCGGGCGAACAGTTCGCAGTCAATCACCAGATCGAACGGCTCGGCCATAAAGCCCCGCACGGCCCGGAAGCAGTCGCGGACCAGCTCCCCCAGTGAACGATCGCTGACCGTAATGACGTTGGCGTGGGGCACCACGTCCAGTAGATCGAGAATCTGCCGGTTCTTGGCAAAGAGCATGACATGCAGGGACGCTTCGGGGTACTGCTCCTGCAACCGGACAAACAGCGGCTGAGCCAGCACCAGACTGCCCATCTCGGACAAGAGAATAACGAGGATCCGCCGCGGTGGCAACTGTTGACGCCGGGCCGGGCGAAGCCGTTCCAGAAGCGACAATAGACCGCAGACCGGGATCCCGACCCAGCGATCTACGGCACGCTGAAACGCGATATTCATTCGCCAGCCTTCCGTGAGCCGGAGTTGGCCGCTGGCGTGGTGGCAAGCCGATTCAGGCGCGCCGTATAAATACTGCTGGCCCCCTGATAGTAGGCCAGGGCATCGGTCAGCAGCAGATCATCCAACGGCATCGGCTTGACATTGCCGGTCTGCCGATCGAGCTGGTACTGGGTCGTCTGTTTTTGCGGGCTGAAGACCACCAGCCGATCTTCGGTCAGATAACCCAGCTTCTGATAGGTCGAAATAAATGCCCGGCTCAGCAACCCCTTAGGGTTCAAGATATCCTGCCCGAAAAAATCGCTGTCATACCGCATGTTCAGCAGCCCGAGAACCGTCGGCGCCACATCAATCTGGCTCATCAGCCGATCAATTTTGCCCGGCTGCAGATTGCCAGGGGAATAGACAAACAGTGGAATCTCATACTTTTTAACCGGAATTTCCGTCTTGCCGGCGCTGCTGGCGCAATGATCCGCTACAATGACAAAGACCGTATCCTTGAACCAGGGCTCCTTGCGGGACTCTTCGATCAGCTTGCCAATGGCGTAATCGGCATATTTGATCCCGGCATCGCGCCCGCCACCCTGGGTCGGGATGTCGCTCCGCACCGCCGGAAAGGTAAAGGGGCGATGATTCGACGTGGTCATGACCATGGAAAAAAACGGTTTGCCCAATCGGTGGGACTGACGCGCCTCCTTGATGGTCTTGCGGAACAGGTCCTCATCACAGACCCCCCAGATATTGGCAAAGGTGATCTCATCCTTGGCAAAGTCGGTGCGGTCCACCACCCGGAAGCCATTCCCGGCATAAAAGGCGTTCATGTTATCGAAGTAGCCGTAGCCGGCATAGATATAACTGGAGTCATACCCCTTGGCCCGCATGATTTCGCCCCAGGAACGGAACCCACCATTGTCCGGCCGCTTGACAATGGAGGTCCCCGGCAGCGGCGGCATGGAAAGGGTCAACGCCTCCAGGCCCCGCACCGTCCGGGTGCCGGTGGCATACAGGTTGGTAAAGACCAGCGACTCGGCAGCAATCCGGTCCAAATAGGGGGTCAGCTTGCGGTCCGACCCATACGCCCCGACAAATTCGGCACTGAAACTCTCCTCAATGACCACAATGACATTAAGCCGCCGTTCCGGACCGGTTGCGGTGTGATGACGGGTGATGGCCGGCGATTGCGGGGCAACCAATGGCATCCCCTGGGCAGTGACAAACTCCTTCATCCGCCGGGACACCGTGGCCTCGTCCTTGGTCAGATAAAAGCGCTCGAAGCTCAACTCATTATTGCGGAAGGCGGCCACCAGGTTATAGATCCCGTTGCCGGCCAGTTCATTGGCAAAACCATTGGTCGAAATCGACGAGTGGGAGATATTGACGATCAGGAGTACGGCAACAGCCGGCAGCAGCAACGCCCAGCCGAGCCGACGCCGGTTAGGGGAGAGACAGGTCGCGGCCGCCGCGGTCTTGAGTGTCTGACGCAGCACGACCGTCACGGTCAGGGCGACAATACCGATGGCGGTAAAGATCGGCACCAGCGGGTATGATTCGCGGATATTGCCGATGACTTCATTGGTATAGACAATGTAATCCACGGCAATAAAGTTGAAACGGGTGCCGAATTCATCGAAAAAGAAATACTCCGCTACGCCGTTGAAAATCATCAGCACGGAAAAGACAAAGAAAGCGATCAACACCAGCCAGTTATGACTATGGCTCTGTAAAAGTTTACGCGGTGCAACCAGCAGATAGAGCGCCATTGGCAGCAGAACATAGCCGAGGGTGGCCAGATCAAAATAGAAGCCAACAGCAAAGATCTTGACCAGCAGCGGCAGGGTCAGACCTGACCCGGCCGGCACCATGGCCAGCAGCATCACCCGAGTCAGCAGGTGCAGCACCAGAAAAACAATTGAACCGAGAGTGATCAAACCCAATTTACTACTTTTTGCCATGCACCTGACTCCGTCATCTGCCAGCTTCACACCATAATTCGGGCAAAGTTGGGTACCATTGTGATCGTTACCGGTCCAGTCCCGGCACTGTCGCCATCAAGCTGCAGCGGCCTGCGACCATCGATCCGCAGCGCACTGGCCGACCTGATCCAGACCGCCTTACCGCGGCCAGGCGAATTGAATAATATAAGCCGAATTGCGGATTTGGTGAAGCTCTTTCTGCTCCCCTGACCAAGGCCAATCACCTGGAAGTCTGGTGAAAAGATGCTCGCCGCCGGCGCAAGGCGAAAATTGCCGCCATAGTGGGCCGCATTACAGACAATGGCCGTATGGCAGGACAGAACCGTGTCCTGGGTGCGGATCGTCAGCAGTTCAGGCCGCCAATCGCGCAGTTGGCGACAGGCGGCCAGAATATAAGCCCCCTTACCGAATTGCTGTTTTTCTGGTGACCTGACATCAGCCACCACTGCCCCGTCAAAACCGATGCCCGCCATGAGCAGGAAGTAGCGACTGCCCGCTCCGGTAACGGTCCGGCCAGCGGAAAACGGCCGCGACTCCCCCCGGCCGATCCGGGCCACCGCATCGGCCATGGAGCGGATACCCAGCTCACGGGCCAGCACATTGGCGGTGCCCAGCGGCACATAGCCAATAATCGCCTGTGGGTTATCCAAGCCGTTCAGCAGCGTATTAACCGTCCCGTCGCCACCAACGGCTACCAGCAACGGCTCGGCAGCGCTACGGGAAAGCGCACGGACAAGCTCTTCCGCTGCCGCTGCGCTCGGCGGGAAATGGGCCTCAGGGCTGAAACCGGCAGAGCGAAAGAGTGCCTGCACCTGTTCGGCTTTGGCGGGGGAGAAACTACCGGAAGCGGGGTTAAAAAAAAGGTGGGGTTGTTTCATGGTGGGCATTGATTTCATTCGTAAGGCATTTCGCCTGGTGGCATAGACGCACGTGCTGTTGGTAAAAGATCTCGTTACTTGCGGTTGAGCAAAGTAGCATAGATTACCTGCAAACACCACCCGCAACCGATTAACCTAGGAGCCTGTCGGACTTAGGAGAAATATGCTGCAAATTCATCTGGACGGACCATATTCCGCCGCTTTCTTGGTCAATAGAATAACTATTGACCCGCAAAATCGACGAAATCTGTCCTCGCCCAGCCGAATTTTCGCTACGATTCCCTAAGCCCGACAAGCTCCTAGATTCGGCTTCTTGACTTCAGCAATTCCTTACAATAAACTACATTCGTAAGGAACCAAGAAAGGTATACCATCATGAATTCAACAGTTACGGCAAAATTTCAGACCACCATCCCTAAGGCCATTCGCGAAAAACTGGGAATTTCAGTACACGATTCACTGGAATGGGTTGTTGAAAAGGGCAAAGTTACGGTAATGCCGGCACAAAAAAACTTCCTGCGTTATAGAAACGCCATCAAACTGGGTCCAGGTGACATTTCCGCCGACATCGAACTCGCCCGGGAAGCACGCATGGAAAAGTACCGGTGAAAAAGTACGTCATCGACACCAATGCCCTGATCTCCTATGTGACTGACCGCAATCAGCTGCAGCAGGAAATAGTAGCCGAGTTATTTGAGGCAGCCTCACTGATGAAATGCAGCATTATCTGCCATCAGCATGTGCTGACGGAATTTGTCTTTGTCATGGATCGCGTCTATAACGTTCCCAAAACGGATATCAACGCCATGGTGAAAGACTTCATTGAACTGCCAGCTGTCACCCTTGTTCATGAAACTGATTTTTCTCTGCTATTATCGTACTGGCCATTCCCAATCTCAGACTTTGGTGACGCCATCATTGCGATAACGTGCAAATCGCACAAGGGTTCGATGATCGTCAGTTTCGATCGGAAGTTCAAAGAGGCATTGACAAAAATGGGAATGCCGGTTCATTAGCCATACTGCGGCCTGGATTAAGCGGGCCGGATTCATCCGCAAACTTATTCAACCTGCCCATTGCCAACTCCTATATTTCAACAAAGCGGCATGCCACTACGCCGCAATACATTGCTTTGTCAGCTCTTGACCATGTTGCAATATGAACCTGATCAACGTGCAAATTCTACCAATAACCGCTGCTACCTCATAACGCGATGTGGCCCAGCAAGTCCACGATGCGGGCTGCAGCCTGTCCGTCGCCGTACGGATTATGGGCACGACTCATTTGCCCGTACTCAGTCGGATTGTCAATCAGGCGGGTTGCCTCACTGACAATAAATTCCCTGTTGGTACCGACAAGGCGGACCGTACCTGCAGCCACCGCCTCCGGACGCTCAGTTGTCTCGCGCATGACCAACACCGGTTTACCTAGCGAGGGAGCTTCCTCCTGCACCCCGCCGGAGTCGGTTATAATGAGATACGACCGGTTCATCAGGTAGACAAACGGCAGATAGTCGACCGGTTCGATAAGATGGACGTTATTGAGTGCGCCATTGCCCAGCAGACGTCTGACCGGCTCCTGGACATTCGGGTTTAGATGCACCGGATAGAGTATTTCACTGTCCGGATGCCGAGTTGCGATATCTGCCAATGCGTGACAGATGCTCTCGAACCCCTCGCCGAAATTCTCACGTCGATGGCCGGTCACCAGGATGAGCCGTTTGTTGGGATTAAGGAAACCGAACTGCGCTGCGAAAAGGTCTTGCAGAGCCTGATCAGATTCAATCCGGGATGAGACCGACAATAGCGCATCCACAACCGTGTTGCCGGTGACGTGGATGCAGGCAGCGGGGACCCCCGCCTTAAGCAAATTCAGCCGAGCAGCCTCGGTCGGGGCAAAATGCAAATCTGCCAGCACGCCGCACACCTGACGATTGATCTCCTCGGGGAAGGGAGCGAATTTGTTGTGAGTACGAAGCCCAGCTTCCACATGCCCGACCGGAATCCGGCTATAGTAGGCTGCCAGTGCAGCGGTCATGGTTGTGGTCGTGTCGCCATGAACAAGCACGATATCGGGACGTTCTGCGGCCAGGATCGGCTTAAGACCCAACAGTACACTGCTGGTGACATCATAAAGATCCTGACCCGGACGCATGATGTCCAGGTCGTAATCGGGACGGATCTCAAACAGATTCAGTACCTGATCAAGCATTTGGCGGTGCTGAGCGGTGACGCAGACCCGGCTGATAAAGCGGTCCGGGTGGCGCATCAGCTCCTGTATTACCGGCGCCATCTTGATCGCTTCAGGGCGGGTGCCGAAGATGGAGAGGACTGTTTTCATAATTCTTTCATGCTTTCCCCATCATTAACAATGCTAGGTCGTTGAAGCTGACATGAGGTCGCCACCCAAGCGTATTGATTGTTTGGGGGGCTGAAAGTAAAAGGGGATATTCAGCGATAAATCCTTCAACAGCAGTGACATGTTCACGCCAGTCAGCATGGATCAGCCCGAAACAAACATTAAGCCATTCTTCAATTGAATGCGCGTCACCGGAACCTATTGTTGCTTCGAAGACTATGTCCTGATTCACCAATGTTATGATAGCTTCAGCCACATCGCCGGCAAATGTCCACTCCTTACGCGTAGATATGTCGCCGAGTTGGAGCGACTCGCAACTTCCATTGGATATCCTGAGTGCTGCCTGTGCAATTTTCTGACTGACATGGTTCGACTTACGGAAAGGACTCTCGTGATGAAACAAGTAGCCCACATATGTCTTAATTCCTAAACTGCGATAGTAGCGAGCGGCAGACACAGCATAGTTTCGCGCAATCACATAACTACTGCTGTGGTCGAAGGGGTCTGCTTCGGAAATTGCCGTGCCGGAATTTATGAATTGCAACCCACTTCCCGTTATGAAAACCCTGCATTCCGGCACCCAGCGTCTTACTGATTCAAGAATGTTCAACGTCCCTTGGCCGATCGTGCAATGATGTTCAAACATGGCATCATGTCGTGTTGTAGAATTTGCTGCCAGATGAAAAACCATATCTGGAAGATGTCCTTTAATGACTTTTTCTACAAATTCAAGAACAGCAACATCTCCCACAAGCCAGTCACCCTGGCTCCGAGAAATACCGATAACATCAATCCCTAGTGAGCGACATGCTACAGACAGATAATGCCCGTCTTGTCCATTGATCCCGAAGATAAGGGCTTTCACGGCTTTAAAATCCCTTCCTGCGTTATAATTTCAATGGTTGGCAAAGGGAAGATCAGGCCGGTGCCGTTTGCAACGGTCTCCTTTTCCCGTTCAATGAACTCTTCCTTGAAATGCCAAGGCAAAACAAGATAATAGTCCGGTTTCATTGCGCGTGATTCTGCTTCGCTTATGATAGGAATATCAGTCCCAAGGGTAAATGCCCCGTATTTGTCCGGATTACGTTCAGCAGCATAATCAATTATTCTACTGTCTATACTGCACCACTGAAGAATAGTATTACCCTTGGTGGATGCACCATAGATATGGATTTTTTTGCCGTCTTTTTTGAGGTTCTTGAGCAGCGACAACAACTCTTCTCGATGAACATTGATCCTGTCTTGAAAGTGTTTATAGGGTTTATCGGTATCGAGCATCAGGTCAAATTCTTCCTGATGCATAGCCTTAAGGTTGTTCTGAAACGTATTATTTTTATAGCAATAATTGTCAACATGGGTAGCATAACATCTCAAACTTCCACCATTTATGTCATTTTGCTCAACATTAAACACTTTCAGCCCGCTTTGTTTGAGGATATTTTCGATCACTGCCAGACTGTAATACTCAAGATGCTCATGGCAGATGGTATCGTAGGAGGTCATCTTGAGCATTGTCGGCATATATGACATTTCGAAGATCCAGACTCCATTAGGTGAAAGAACGTTCTTGATGCCAGTCGTAAAGGCAATCGGGTCTTCAAGGTCATAAAACATGGCGATCGATGTAATGATGTCAAGTTTTTCGTCTTGTAGATGTGATAAGAGCTCATTGGAAGGAAAGATGTCCTGAACGACAGTCACTATTGACCTTTCAATCTCCTGGGCTACGTCGGAAGGGTCAATCCCAAACTTCTTAAAGCCTATCGGATAGTTCTTGAGCAATGTGCCGTCATTGCAGCCGATATCAAGAACACTCCCAGTTTCACGGCCGAATATGGCGACCGCAGTATCGGCAATGCATTTCAGGTGATTTCGCATGGTAGCATTTGTTCCGGAGCGGTACCAATAGGCGGAATAAAGAATTTCAGGTGGGACGGTATGTTCCATTTGCAGCAGTCCGCACGCCTTTTCATCTCGTGTGGGATCACAGCGCACAAGGGACATCGGAATCGTGCGGGTTGGCGGCATCTCCTTGCCAGGCTTAACGAAAGACCCCTGTAAATACTGCTCTCCAAGATTAATTACCGGCGTCAGGGCTATGGAACCACACACCCGGCAACTTTTTCTACAAGTAAGATGCATGCTGCCTCCTTAAAGTACCTGATGTTATTTGAGTGTTATTTTTTTCCTACTGAGCAAGAGATCGTAGATAGTCATCTGCTTGCTCTTCTTGTTTTTAAATGTCTTGAGATACCACAGCATGTATGCGTTCCAAGCGGGCTGGGGTATTCGGGAGATGGCGAGCGCTGCAAGTTTCCAAATAACTGAGGCACTGCTCGGCACAATGATTTTTTCATACATTTCATCCGAATATGAACCGAGCGCCCGGTAAAGCCTAAGTGTTTTAAGCCTTCTCCATGGCTCAGGCTTCACCCGCTTCCGCTTGGTTTCGTCAGATATGAGAGGAAATGACCAGATCAAACGCGGCCATTTCTGCATCCATATCTCGAATGAACGTGATGTCCACTGGGCATTGCCGTAGCGTATCGAAATGTAGGGCTGCGCTATAACAAATGCTGTATTGGGCAATTGCGCCTGAAAAATGACGCCAACATGGATAAATTCAGTGCCGAAATAATGGGTATGCTCTCGTTGCTGCCAGGTAGCACGCTTGATAATGACACATCCGATGAATGAGATGGTTGGTACAATCCTACTGAAAAGGGCACCCAGATTACCGGGTTGATAAATTTCGTCCTCGGTGTTGTCCAGCATGGACGTCTGGAGCTGAATAGAGAAATCGCGGTTCATGACATCAGCGTTGACTATTACAAGACTGTGATCGTTTCGTAACTCCTTAATCACCCGCTGTATCGCACCAGGTTTAAACAGGTCATCATCAGAGAACAGCCAGCAGTAATCGCCTTCAGCATATTCAACTGCTTTGCAGAAGTCTTGATCAACACCACCCTTCTGCGGCAAACGGATATAACGCAGACTGGGAGTGTTGGTAGCATAACGCTCCATTACTGTTTGGGTGTTGTCGGTAGAAGCGCCGTCGACGACTACAACTTCGACCTCATCAGATAGTTGACAGATAATACTGTCAAGAGTTTCTCCGATGAAATCAGCCCGATTATAAGTGGCAATACAAATGGAAAGTAATGGATATTTCATCTCTTGACAAATTCCAGGTAGGCAACCCCTTCTCCGGGAAGCTCTTCAACTGCTTGGTAATAGCGGTATTCAGTTGCCATCATGTAGGGCTCTTTCCAGAACGGATATCTCGGCCCCAGCAGCCGTTTCATGGTTGCGTTCCTGAAAAACAACCCATTGGTTTTTTCGCCATAGATTGCCATGTACTCAGGCAAGCCAGTGATGTCGAAAATGGTCTTTTTAAGCATTTTTGAGTCATAATAACGCTGCCAGAAAGTATAACCGTCACTGTCGGGTTCAAGGACGCCATACTGGTTGTGACTGATGTACTGTTCTAGTGGCTTCTTCATACACGGCACAGTAATCACTAGACTGCCGCCCGGCTTCAAGAGGGACCACATCTGGCTGACAGCCTCACGGTCAGAGGGTATGTGTTCTAGTACCGAAATACAGGTGATCAGATCGAATGACGATGGTTCAAAATCTGCTTGTGCGATCGTACAGTTTTTGAATCTACAGCGGCTGTTGATTTTGAATGCAGTAAAAATCTTTTCCGAATCGCGAATGTCACTTGGATCAGGATTTATGAAGTCCGCCGTAGCATGTGCATTTGAGCGCATTAGCATGAAGGGCAGTAGTCGTGGCGACGATATATCAAGATAACGTCTGAACGGCACCGTGTTAAGTCGTTTCCAGGATTCATGGAATTCAAAATAACGTGTCGAGTCCATGGGAAAGAAGATGAGATTATAGCTGCCCCGTTTAAGGCATCTTGTGACGTAAGAAATCAGGCCCAAGTAAGAGCATTTCAAATGGAATATTAGCCCCGGGCCGCCTGCAATTAATGCCGCTAGCCAATATAGCGGACCGAGGAGATTGCCCTTAAGTCGCATAAGGTTAGAACTGAACCCACGGCAGCGCATTGCCAGCGGCACTTCTATATACTGTTTCCGCATGTTATAAATCCTTTACTCTATGACTTTAAGCGCGTAACCAACTGATTTTACTTAACATGGCATGAGTCTTCGATAATGGGTGTGATTTGTAACCGCACCTTATCGAGTCGTCGATTAAATTTCCATCGATTAAAGATACCGCGAGGCATTAGACCATTAATGACTTTCAAGCGATTATTGATTTTGTAGTGTTGTGACTCCAGGTCATGGACTGCTGCTTCTGGCTGCAAATAGGAAACTACAAGATTGAGCTGCCGGTCGCGTGGATGGCGGGGATTGTATCGCATATTAAATTTATTTTCCAGCAACCGACGATTCTTCTGCAAAAGTTCTTTGGTTCGACTGGGAACCTTACCGAACGAAGCACTTCCTCGGTGATAGATGAACACATCCTCGCGGCAGATGAGCCGGTAACCGGCCCTTCTCACTCTGATACAGTAGTCGTCGTCCTCATAAAATCCCAGATTATAGGCTTCATCAAGCAGGCCCACCGTTTCGAGCAGGTCGCGCCGGAAAGCCACACAAAAGAAACCGAGCCGCTCGGTTTCGAAAAAGTCATCTACAGCATGCCGAGTCCACTGTTCACCCTCTTTTAAAATATCATCAGGCGTCAAGCCGACAGTATAAATCTTCTGTTCATTGCCAACCGCGTTGGAAACCGGCCCGAGCAGGCCTATCGTCAGATCCTCCAGAAGCGCGGAACGCATGGTCGTCAGCCAGCCATCCGAAACCTGGGTATCATTATTCAGAAGGACAATTACCCTGCCGGTCGCAATATTTAGACCGTCATTGTTCCCCCCGGCAAAGCCGCGATTGGCCGAATTGAGAACACATTTCAGACGGGATTCTCTTCCGGCCAGTTCAGAGAGATAGGCAGGAGTAGCATCGGATGAGTTGTTATCCACGGCGATGACTTCATAATCCTCATCACCAGTCCGTCCGAAGATACTCTCCAGGCAGGGAATGGTATTTTCCAATAAACCGTTATAGGTAACAATGATGATGCTGCATTCAGCCATGCCTACCACCTTTATACTGCTCCACGTCCGCCGCTATGGATACGATTTCTGAGACGGCCGCTGCAACCGTATAGGGAGAATCCGCCGACTGGGGCTGCGACCCTTCGCTCTTCCAGCGATCATAGCAGTCAGCAATTGCCTGTTTAACCGCTTCAGGCGAATCGGCTGCCACCGCCGCATGGCCGAGTGTGGACAACATCTGCCCAAGCTCCGGATTATGGTGTACCAGTCCCAGAATCGGCCGTCCCACATGTAGGTATTCGTAGGTCTTGGATGGAATGGTCTCGGCCGAGAACTCCTCCGTGTTCTGGATAAGCAGCAGGACCCCGCAGCGCTTCATTGCCAGGAGCGATTCCTGACGTGGAATGCGGCCATGGTCGCGAATGATCCCCGCTGCCGGGAATACATCGATCATGCGTCGCGAAAGCGAGTCGCAGGTGCCGTAGAGATCGAGACGTACGGTAGTCGCCAGTTCGGGATGCTCCGACAGTAAAAGGCGCAGCCCCTCGATGAAGACCTTGAGATTGCGTGATCCACCCAGCGAGCCGAAATGGGCGAAGGTGCATTCGTTTCTTTGCGTATATTGTACATCGGGCATGGCGGCAGGGTCGGCGCCGGGATACACCGTCCAACCTCGTGGACCCAGGCCTGTCCTTTTGTCGGCATTTTCTCTAGCTTTATCTGTAAGAAAGATAACCGCATCGGCACGGCTGCAGATCAGACGCTCCAACCAGGTAAACACCCGCAGCGCCCGCTTGCTGCGCAACCAGTCATCATGCACCAAAGGATCCTGAAACTCGGCAATCCAGGGGATATTATGTCGACGGGCGATCATGGCGGCGGCCAAGTGGGCGCTGGCCGGTCCGCCAGTGGAATAGATCAGCTGCGGCCGATAAAGGTCGCACATGCGTCGACCCCGCAGGATCGCCAGCGGGAACCATGACCACTGGCTGTCAAGATCGATGACCAGCTTCTCCAGCAGATACAGCGGCAGGATCAGCAGGTTGAGCAGCCCTGCCCAGAGCCTGGTCATGCCACCTTTCTTCTTCAGGTGGCGCAATTCGAAACGGAGACCAGAAGGAGACGACGAGATAACCCGTTCGTGGACCAAATCACTCCAGCGTTCGCCGCAGACCCCGGTCAACATAAGCGGCTCTATGCCCAGTTCCCGCAGATAATGAATCCGGTCATCGATGTGCTGGGCGCAGGCCATCCCGTCAATGCGCGAGAAATACGAGAGGATCAGCCAGCGCTCACCTGTAGTGCCGTCAGCCACGTCTATCACCTCGTTCTGCCATCAGTTCGGCAACCGCATCCAGGACTTCCGCAACTTCGATCTCCAACATACACGGCGGCTCAATGCCGTTGTCGTTGCATCCGGCCTGGCCGCAGGGTACACAGGGCATATCCTTCTGGATGACAATAATGGAACCGCTGCGCTGTTTCCCTCGCGGCTGCGGGCACTGCTGGGCAAGCGGGCCGACATTATCCCAGGGAGACCACATGTTTGTAATGGTCGGTCCGTAGAGTGCCACCATCGGTATGCCGGTTGTTGCCGCAAGATGGCTGATGGCTGTATCCAGACCGACATACAGGGTACTGCGGGAAAGAAGACAGGTCATCTGGTTGAGATTTAATTCACCAGGGATCAGCGCCGGGCGGATGCGGCACAGGGCTGCGGCAGCAGCCAGCGCCTGACGCTCTTCGGCTGCAGGTGACGAAGTCCAGACCGGCTGCAGGCCGTAGCGGGCAAAAATGGCATCGCTCACGGCGGCGAACTTCTCCGGCAGCCAGTATTTGTAGCGCCAACGGGCAAAGGGATGAATGACCAAATAGTCACCACTCACCGCCATTGCCGAGAGAATTGAGTCGACTTTGGCCTCGTCGTGGGTATCCCAGAATACTTTCGCCTCCAGACGGGTGACCGGCAGCCCCAGCCGTTCAGCGACCACTTGACAGAGGCGGGCATAATGGATCGGAAAGGGATACGGAATCGGATGACTGAATAATAGGCGCTTCCAGAAGTCCTTCCAGAACTGGTTGCCGTAGTAGATCCCGACACGCCAGCGCCGACTGGCCACCAGAGCGGCAATATTGCCACGATCAGAGGCGTTCATGTTGATCGCCAGATCATAGCCGCGGAATATCTTGCCCAGATACCTGGTTCTGGTGCGTCCTGGACTCGTCAGATCACCGTCGGAATAGAGCACAGACCGGACCCGCGGGTCCTTTTCCAGGAATTCGCCCGTACCGCGGTTGACCAGCAGGTCGATGGCGGCCTGTGGATAGGCATCCTTCAGTAGGCCGATCAGCGGCGTGGTCAGGATCACGTCACCAATGAGACGAATATTGGCGATTAAAATTTTAGTTGGAACTGGAGGCATCGTCTGGTTTGGGTCCCCTTGGTTGCGTTTAGCGCCTGGCTGTATTCACTTACTACATCTAGGAGCCTGTCGGACTTAGGCCAAATCTGCTGCAAATTTGTCTGGGCGGACCATATTCCACCGATGTTTTGATTAATAGAACAACTATTAACCTGCAAAATCGGCAAAATCTGTCCTCGACCAGACAAATTTTCGCAACGATCTCCTAAGTCCGACAGACTCCTAGCGACTCCAGAACATAATTCGCTCCATAGCCTGCTCCGGCGCTATTGCCGCGGTACACGCACAGGCCCCTCCCGGGAAGTCGACAGGACAGCGGTTCGCTCCCGGCGTGCATCTCTCGTCAAGGCAAAGGTATTCCCCCTTTTCCCCGATGGGCGCCCAATGGGCCGGGTCAATATCGTCCCGCGGTGGAAAGATCCCCAACGCATGCTTCCCCATTGCCGCCGCCACATGCAGCGGCCCGGTACCGCTGGCAACCATCCCATCCACCCTGCTGATTAAAGCGAGAAACTGCTGTAAATCCAACCGACCACACAGGTTTGTCACATTGGGAGAGTTAAACAGGGCCGGGACTTCTTGCCCTAACACTTCTCCTTCACGGGCAATGCCGGTTACAAAGATCTGAAACCGATCCTGCGGCAACTTCTCGGCCAAAGACAGGAAATGCTCCGCCGGCCATTCACGGCCATTCTTGTTAGACTTGGGATGAAAAATGATCTTGAGTTTATCGTGCTCCAGCAGACTCGCCAGTTCAGCGTCCAGCACCGGCAAACGTGACAGGCCAAAAAACTGTGGAATCATTGCCAGCGGGTAGTCGATCGACAAGCCCAGCCCACCTAAATTTACAAGATTCAAAGATATTTCGTGGCGGCCACTCTTGCGTCGACCGAACAAAACGAACCGGTTGCAATAGGGGATAATACTCTTGCGCCGCAGGTTGCCAACCCGAATGGGCACTGCAGCTCGACAGGCGGCAACCGCCAGTTCCTGATGAGGAAACGGGTTAAGAAAAATATCGACCCCAAGCTCCGTGAGGAGCGCTGGCTGCTGAATAACCTGTTGAAAATCGAGAAAGCGGTCTATATGCACACAACAGTCGATGAGCGGCTTGACGTAGGGTCTACCGACGAAACAGATGTTCAGGTGAGGAAACTGACTCTTGAGAATGCCGGCCAACGGCAGGACAGCCACGACATCGCCAAGCGCCATCGGGTGACCAATGGCAAGCCATCGGGCATTATCCAGGTGCCGCAAAGTAAAAATTTGGTTGAGCCACCGCAGGATCATTGCCGCTGTCTCTCCATCAATTTGGCATATTTTGCAAACACGGATACCGAGTTGGAGACGGAAACAAGGTAACCTGCGAATCCGTCCAGAAAACCAAGGTAGAGGAAATAGGTGCGTAAAAACGTGTACAGTGGCCGGCAGGTAATATCAAACAGCGTCGCCCGACGGCCCTTGGCCTGCAATTGTTCGGCTCCGGCATCGGTGTAGCTATTCATTTTCCGCAACATGTCACTAAAACCGTTGAACGAATAGTGCAGCAGATGGTGCCGGCATTCCCCAATAGTACCCGAAACCACGACCCGTTCATGCACCATGCTGTCAGAAAACCGAGCCTGGCGGCGGTCAAAAAAACGTACTGTCCGGTCTGGATACCAGCCACAGTGGCGAATCTCGCTTTTGCCCACAAAAGTGCGTCGGGGCACGGAATAACCATCCAGTCGGTCGTCCCTGGCAGCAAGGACAGATATTTCATGCGCCAGTTCAGGCGTTACTCGCTCGTCACAGTCGATGCTGAAGATCAGGTCATTGGCGGCAAGCTCCACCGCCGCTTGTTTCTGCGGACCAAATCCACGCCAGGGGACATGATGAACGTGGTCGGTAAAACGCCGGGCGATGGCAACCGTGTTGTCGGTACTGCCGGAGTCGACCACCACGATCTCGTCCGCCCAGGCAAGAGTTGCCAGCACTTCGCCGATGTGCTGTTCTTCGTTGAGCGCAATCAAAACTACCGAAACTGGTTGACGGTTGCCGGTCACGCAAGATCCCTTCTTGTTTATGCGGTAAGTGCCCGGTACAGGTGAGCAGCACTGTTTTCTGCCTGCAGCGTTTGCCCCGCCGCAAAGGCGTTTTGCTGAAATTGCGCAAATTCTGCCAATATGGCTGCGGCCGCCTCCAGCACGACCGCAGGAGAAAAATCTGCAATGACCTTGCCGGCAGCAAAACGTTCAACGACCCGGGCCATCCAGGTATCTGCCGGCACAATCACCGGGCAGCCGGCAGAAAGGGCATCCAGGGTCACGCCACTGATCCGATCCGCAAAATCGTTTTGATTGTACGGTTGCAGACAGATGGCGCCGGTGAAAAGAGCCGCGTAATCTGCTGCCAGCAGCGTGCCGCTTTTGATGGCCAGCAATGGATAAGTGCTCTGCGCCAATCTATCAAGCTGAGCCTTGATCACCAGATCATATCGCTCATAATGATCAGCTGCCCGTTGAAGTTTGACGGGAATTTTTGCGTTGTTTTGGCTCAGGTACTCCACTAAGTCCACAACCCTGTCGAACCCCTTGTCCTGTCTGGCTGCACCAGCAAAAAGAATTCCCGAGAAATCACTCGGCTGGAATACACCATTCCTGCCGACTGGTGAAATCGGATAGGGGATTAGCTCCGCCGATTTGAAACCGCACTCGCGCAAATCGGCTACAACCGTGGCAGTTGGGCCAAAAGTCCGCAGGTTCGGCTGGCGGGTAGCTATCCGGCGCAACTGTTCCTGTTTCTTTGGGTTGAGCCGCAGCCAGTGGAAATAGAGATAAACCTGATCCGGTAGAATCTGCCCGGCTCCGGCCCAGTCAAGCAGCATCAGATCGGTACGTCCCGCAGTAGCGATAAAAATACGACTCTTATCCCCGCTATGCAGCAGACGGCAATAGAGAAACAATGACTGCAGTCGGCGCACCCTGCGGAAAAAATGGCGCTTTACCTCCACCCCTGCGGTGAATTGAATCGAGGGAGCCAATCTACCGACCCAGAGGGTGAGAGGGGCATCACCCCAGGCACGACACACACTGTTAACGAAACTGAAACAGTGGCCACTTTCGCCGGTAAGGGTCGATTCAATCAGATGGACATGCGGTGCCATGCATCCCCCCTGAATGTAGCTGAACGCTTGATCAATAAGGTCATGCTAACCCCATGACCCTATTCCTGAGCTCCCGCGCCACGTCCACCACCGCCGCGGCCGTCACCGCCGTCATACAGCGGTGATCAGTCGGGCATTCCCGTTTCAGGCAGGGCGCACAATCCACCGTTTCGCGCACCACCAGGGCGTGCGCCGCCAAGGGATACGTCGTGGTATGGTCCGTGGAGCCGAAGATGGCCACCAGCGGCACGGCGAACGCCGCGGCCAGATGCATCGGCCCTGAGTCGTTGGTGACGAAGAAGTTGCACCGTTTGATCAGCGCCATCAGCTCGCGCACCGTGGTTTGCCCCGCCAGATTAATGCAAGCGCCAGCCAGTTCCCGTTCGATCTCAGCGGCAATCTCTTTTTCTCCCGGACCGCCGGTGATCACCACCCGTGCCCCCCACTCGGCCGCCAGGCTCCGGGCCACTGCGGCAAAACGATCCGGGTACCAGCGTTTTGCCGAACCGTAGGTAGCGCCGGGATTGATCCCCAGGAGGAATTCATCGGCCCCAACGCCTGCAGCAGCCAACCGTTCGCCCATAGTCAGATCTTCGGCAAAGGTGGTATCAAGTTGCTGCTGCATACCCTCACCAGTAATGCCATAATAACGCAGCATGGCCAAGTACTGCTCTGACTCGTGGACCCCGCACGGTTGCAGGTTCAGCGGGAACCCATGGGACAAAAGAACCCCGCGCCCATCACTCCGATTGCCGATCCGGAGCGGAATCCGGGCCAGCCAGGTGATCAGAGCCGCATTGAAGGCATTCTGCAACAGGATCGCCAGATCGAATCCACGCGCCCGTAGTTGGGCCGCCAACTGCAACCGCCCCCGTAACCCGCGATGTGCACCCTTTTGATCATAAATCAGCACCTCATCCACCCAGGGGTGGGAGGTGAACAGCTGGGCCACCAACGGATTGGCCAGGACCGTGATCCGGGCGGACGGAAAGCTCTGGCGGATGGCACCAAGGGACGGGGTCATCATCACCGCGTCGCCGATCCAGTTCACCGCCCGCACCAGGATGGTACGGGCCGCAAATATTTCTTTCTGCTCGTCACTGGTCACTCGTCACTCGTTACTATTTTTACCGCCTCATCCACCAACATAACCGGGATGCCATCCCGCACCGGATAGCTGAGTTGGCAAACCGGGCAGTCAAGCGCCTCGGGCGCTAAGATATGTGTCAGTTCACCCTTACATTGGGGACAGACCAGAATTTCCAACAACTCCTTGGCTATCATCGGCAACTCCTCATATAAAGCGCTGTAATTGTGCGGTAAGTTGTTCCGGGTTTTGCATTTCCAGTGTCAGGTTGGCCACCTCGACCCGTCCCAGGCGCTCGGCCCACGGTAGCAGTTTGACTGCGTCCTTGGCGGTAGTCACCAGACAGGTGGCGCCAACCCGATCCCGCTCCCGGCAGAGTTCGTCGATCAACTGCTCCGTATAGACCTGATGATCAGCCAGGGCATACTCCGCCGCCAGGGTCAGCCCCGCCGCGGTCAAGGCGGCAAAAAAAGCGGCCGGATCAGCAATGCCGGCAAAGGCGAGCAACCGCGTGTCCAAGAGCGACGCAAGTGGTGCCGTTGTTTCGGCGCCAAGCCGGGTCAGGCTGATTAATTGGTGCCTGGTTCGCACCACGGGCAGCGCCGGTAAATCGTCGGTACTGACAGCCGTCGCGGAATCACGGGTCAATACTACTAGGTCGGCCCGCCGCGCTGCCGTTGGCCACTCCCGCAGCCCGCCGGCCGGCAGCGGTCGACCATTGCCAAATGGTCGCGTCGCATCCAGGACCAGAATATTCAGATCGCGGGCCAGCCGCAAGTGTTGATAACCATCATCCAGCAAAAAGATATCCGGTTGCAGCTGCGCCATGGCCAACCGCCCGGCAACTGCCCGATCGCGGCCGATGACCACCATCAGGCCGGGCACTGCCCGGGCCAGCAATACCGGTTCATCCCCCGCTTCTGCGGCCGACAGGAGGATTTGGCGGCCATCGGCGACAATTGCCGTCTCACCCTCCCTACTACCGCCATACCCCCGGGACAGGACCACCACCCGTTTGCCACGTGCAATGTACCACTGGGCCAGCCAGAGGGTCAGCGGCGTCTTGCCGGTACCACCAACTGCGAGGTTACCGACTGAAATGACCGGCTTGGGTAACCGTTCTGTCCGCTTGATGCCAAGGCGATAGAATAGTGCCCGCAACGCCAGGATTGCTCCATACAATGCACCAACAGGCGCCAACAGGGTCAGCAACAACCGGTCGCTCAACCCGGAGCGCTTTCCTTCCACCAATTGTCGCCAGTAGTGTTCCATAGAATCCGTTCTACGTTCAAGGTTCTAAGTTAACAGCAATACGATAAATGCCTTTAACGTCAGCTGTGTCCGGATAGGTTTTTGCATTTGCCTAAAAAGTTCCCCCGCCCCCTGCGGGAGGGGGTTAGGGGGTGGGGGAGTTTACCTGATTTGACTCCGTTGGCTACTTCACCCACCCCTCAATCCCCTCCCGTCTAGGGAGGGGAGGCTAAGTGCAATTAACAAACCTGACAACGCTGCTTTAATGTGGAATATAGAACTTAGTACTGTTTTCCCAACAGTTTATCCAGCGCGGCCAGGTGCCGCTCCGTGGCCCCACCGTTCTCCGCCACCAACCGGGCACCGGCATCACCCAACTCCCTGGCTGTGGCCGGCGTTTGCAGTAACTCACGTACCACATCAGTCAGTGTTGCCAGATCAGTGACCACCCGCGCCGCCTGTTGCGCGGCAAACAGTTCGGCAATGTCGCGAAAGTTATGCATATGCGGCCCATGCAGCACCGGAACCCCCCAAGCCGCCGGCTCCAGAATATTGTGGCCGCCGTGAGGCACCAGACTGCCGCCGACAAACACCACGTCTGCCAGGGCATACAGATCCATCAGTTTCCCCACCTGATCCACCAGCAGCACGTCGGTCGCCGTTAATGCGCCCTTATTGGCGGTCAGGCCAGAACTCAGTACTGGCTGCAACCGCTCACGCATTAACAACGCTGCAACTTCTCCTGCCCGCTCCGGATGCCGTGGCACCAACACCAACCGCAACGCGGGCAGTTCCTGCCGCAAGGACTGGTACGCCGCCACGATCAGTTCATCTTCCCCGGCATGGGTGCTGCCAGCCACCAGCACCTGGGCGTCAGCGCCAATTCGCCATACGCGCCGTTCCCCTTGCCGCGCCACTGCATCAAGTCGTTGCACGGTCAGATCATATTTAAGGTTATTACCCACCTGCACCCGCGCTGGCGGCGCGCCAATGGCAACTATCCGCTCGGCGTCGGCAGCACTCTGCATGCAAAAAGTATCAACCAACGGCAGGATTTGGCGAAAAAACCAGCGAAACCTGAGATAGCGGCCATAGGAGCGATCCGAAATGCGCCCATTGGCAACCAGCACCGGTATCCCCCGGCTGCGGGCAGCGCGGAGAAAGTTGGGCCAGATCTCCGTCTCCATGACAATAACGGCTGTTGGCCTGATCTGCCCGTACAGACGCCCCACCGCCAGCCACCAGTCAAAAAAAGGAAAATAGAGGGGAAGATCGATCTGCGGCAGGGTGTCGGCAATGGCCCGGCCGGTTTCGGTGCCGGTGGAAAACACAATGGCACAACCAGGGTAGCGTTCTTTCAGCTTTGCCAGCAGCGGTTTGGCGGCGATTGTTTCCCCCACTGAGACCGCATGAACCCAGAACACCTGTTTCTGTTGCAAAGGCGCAAACGCTGTTACCGGCAGAAAACCAAAGCGCTCACGCAGGGCCGGCTGGCGACCCCGACTCCAGGAGCGGTAGAGATGGTACGGGATGATCAGCGGCAACAGCAGCGTGGTCAGCAGATTGTAGACAACAAACAACAGCGTCATTAGCCACCTACCGGCTCGCCGGCCCGCTTCCAGCGGTTATGAATCCAGTACCACTCGCTGGGATAGTTCAGGATATAACGCTCCAGACACTTGGCCAGGCGGAGACTGTCCTGCTGTGCCGCAGCATCGTCGTCTCCTGGCGTCAGCGCCATTTCCGCTTCGATCTCGATGACAAACCGCTCACCTTCCCGGTGCATGAAAAAAGGGACCAGCGGCACCCCGCATTTCCGGGCCAGTGCAACCGGTGCGGTAGTTGCCCAGGCAGTACGACCCAGAAACGGGATCAGCACCCCTTCGTCCGGCAGCACCGATTGGTCAATCAGGATGCCAACGGTTTCTCCGCGACGAAAGCGGACAAACATCTCCCGGAGCGCCCCTTTTTTGTAAATGATCCCGTTGCCGTATCGACCACGCACCCTTTCCAGCATCCGGTTCAGGTAGGGATTATCCTGCTTGCGGGCAACCACGGAGGATGCGCCGTGCAGATAGCCAAATGAAAGTGCCATCAGTTCCCAGTTGCCGCAATGGCCGGTAATGCAGATCACCCCTTTTCCTTTGGCCTTGGCAGTATCGTAGTGTTCCAGACCACGGATATCCACCCGCTGGATCAGCGCTTCGCCGCAGCCATGGTACAGGCGACAGACCTCCATCAATGAACGGCCCAGATTGGCAAAGACCTGCCCCACGATCTGTTCAGCTGTCAGCCCTTTTTCGGTCCAAGCCTGGGTTTCCGGGCAGTGGGCCATCACCTGCTGTACATTGTCCAGAGCAATCCGGCGCCGCCGGCCCATGAGCCTATGGGCAACCCGACCCAGCAGCCTGCCCAACCGGTCAGCGGGCATCGTTGGCAGCAGGGCCAAAGGGTACGACAATGATAAAAAAAGTGCGGTTTCGAGCAACCAGCGGAGCTTTTTCATACTTTGAGCTATCTCCAGGCACAGCCAAAAGCTCCATATGCAAGGCTTGCTAAACCTGAGGAATGAGGCGTACATCCGTACGCCGCAGTGACGAAGGTTGAGCGTAACGCAGCAGATGGACTTTTGGCGAAGCCCGTCTATTTGAATTGCATGCTGTAGAGCTGCTGATACAGCCCACCCTTGGCCAGCAGGGCATCGTGCTTGCCTGATTCGACAATCTGCCCTTTTTCGATGACCAGAATGCGGTCGGCATGAAAGATCGTCGAGAGTCGGTGGGCAATGACAAAGGTGGTCCGGTCCTTCATCAGATTCTCCAGGGCCCGCTGCACCATCTGCTCACTTTCGGTGTCCAGGGCACTCGTCGCCTCGTCCAGGATCAAGATCGGGGCATTCTTCAGCAAGGCCCGGGCAATGCACAGCCGCTGCCGCTGCCCGCCGGATAGTCGCGCCCCACGATCACCAATATTGGTTTCATACCCTTCCGGCATCTCCAGAATAAAGTCATGGGCATAGGCGGCCCGGGCGGCCGCTTCCACCTCGGCGTCACTGGCGGAAGTCATGCCATAGCGGATATTGTTGGCAATGGTCTCGTTAAAGAGAACAGTCTCCTGATCCACCAGGGCAATCTGGCGCATGAGGTCAGCCTGGGCAAAGCTGCGCACATCATGCCCGTCAATGAACACCCCACCAGCTGACACATCGTAAAAACGGGGAATCAGCGACACCAGCGTCGTCTTGCCACCACCCGACGGGCCAACCAGGGCAATAACCTCGCCGGTGTGTGCGGCAAGGGAAATATCCTGCAGCACCTGCTCGTCGCCGTAACTGAACGAGACCTGCCGGAACTCAACCACACCGTTCACCCGCTCAACTTGCACCGGTTCAGCAGGATCAACCATCTCCGGGATGGCATCAATGATCTCAAAGACCCGTTCCGAGGCCCCGATCGACCGCTGCATGGTATTATAGGCGTTGGTCAGCTTCTTGATCGGCGCATACATCAGCACCATGGCGGTTATAAACGAGAAAAACTCGGCGGCGGTCAACTGCCCGGCCATGACCCGGGCCCCGCCAATCCAGATCACGGCGGCAATACCAAATGAGGTGATAAACTCAATAATCGGCTGTGAAAGTGCTTCGTATTTGATGGATTTACGCTGAAAAAAATAGAATTGCTGGTTGTGTTCGCGGAACTTTTCCACTTCCCGCGCCTCCAGACCAAAGGCCTTGATGACCTTGATCCCCGAAAAAGTTTCCTGCAGCACACCGGCAATGTCTCCCATCTTCCCCTGCCCTTCCCGGGCAATCCGCTTGATGCGCTTGCCGATTTTCTGGGCGGGATAAATCGTTATCGGGATAACCACAAAGGAGATCAGCGCCAAGCGCCAATCACGGTAGAAGATCACCGCCAGCAGGGAAATGGCCGAAAGGCCATCGCGGAACAGACCCGTGACCACCGTCCCGACACCATCCTGCATTACATTTACGTCACTGAGAATCCGGGACATCAACCCGCCAGTGGTCTGCTGCTGAAAAAAACCGAGCGACAGCCGCATGTTCCGGCTGTAAATTTCGTTGCGCACGTCCTGGACGGCCATCTGGCCGGCGGTACGCATCAGGTAGTCATTGGTATAACGACAGACGCCCCGAAAGATGAAGAGCAGAATAATGCCGATTGGTAACAGGGAAAAAATCACCAGATCTTTTTCGGCAAATATTTTCTTCAGCAGCGGCTCCACCAGATAGGCAAAGGCACCATCCATGGCACCAACACCGATCGAGACAATGGCAGCAATCGCCATGCGCCCCCAGTAGGGCTTGCTGTAGAGAATAAGTCGGTAAAACACTTGCATAAGTGAATAGATCCTTACTGAATAACTGCTAATTCTTCAAATGATATCGTTTGAACTTACATCAACCGCAGCGCCAGGTCAGCAACCCGCCCGGATGCGCCGCCTTCACCCAACAGGCCGCGGATGGTGGCCAGTTTACCTTTGATGCCTGCCACATACTCAACATCGATCAGCATCCGGGAGATTTCAGCGGCAATTTTATCCGGCTCGGCATCGTACTGAATCATTTCTGGCACGATCCGCTCACCCGCCACGATATTGCACAAGCCGATATGATCCACCTGGATGAGCCGCTTACCCACCAGATAGGTCAACGGCGATACCTTGTAAATGATCACCATCGGCGTACCGATCAGGGCAATTTCCAGGGTCACGGTACCGGATACGGTGACAATGGCGGTGCAGGCCTGCATGACATCGTAGGAACGACCGTCGACAATCGTCACCGGCAGCCCCGCCGCAGCAATCGCCGGCTCCAGATCGGCCCGGGTCAGGCTGCTGGCCAGGGGGAGCAGGAACTGCACCTCCGGCTGCTGCTGCCGCAACAACTGCGCCGTCGCCAGGATCGTCGGGAACAGCCCCTTGATCTCGCTCCGCCGACTGCCGGGAAACAGCCCCACCACCGGTCGTGCCGGATCAAGGCCAAACTCGGCCAGGGCTGCAGCTTTGCTGACCGTGGGCTGCACTGAATCCAGCAACGGGTGGCCGACAAACGCAACCGGCACACCGGCCCGCTCATAGAACGGCACCTCAAACGGAAAGACCACCGCCATCTGATCGACCCGCCGGCCAATGGTATGCACCCGGCCGGCCCGCCAGGCCCAAACCTGGGGGCTGATGTAGTAGAGCACTTTGACACCGCGGCGTTTGGCCACCTTGGCCAGCCGCAGGTTAAAATCAGGATAGTCGATGAGGATCAGCAGATCAGGGGGCTGGCGCTTGAGGATACCGGTCAGCAAAGAATAGGCCCGATAGATAAACGGGAAGTGGGCCAGGACTTCCACCAGGCCGACCACCGCCATTTCAGCGGCATCCACCAGGGTAGTTACCCCGGCCCCACGCATCCTGACGCCGCCAATGCCAAAAATATCAACCTGGGGGTCACGCTCCCGCAGCGCTTGTGCCACCGCGGCGCCATGCAGATCGCCGGACGCCTCACCGGCAACAATCATTATTCTCCGGGGCAGAGCATCAGGCAGCGGCATTGCGAACCGTGGTCACCACCTTGTCAATCTGGGCGTCGGTCATTTCCGGGTAGATCGGCAGCGACATGCAGCGGGCTGCAATCTCTTCAGCCACCGGCAGGGACTGGCCGGCACAGGTTGCAGCAAAGGCCTGCTGCTGATGCAGGGGGATTGGATAATAGACTGCCGAAGCAATCTTCTTTTCCGTCAACGCAGCCATAATGGCATCCCGCTTGTCGGTCAGCAGGGTGTACTGATGATAGACGTGGTTACCAATGCCATCTTCCTTAGGTTGCGTGACAATACCGGCCAGGGCCGTGCTGTAGCGGTGCGCTACCCGCCGGCGACCGGTATTATAGGCATCAATATGCTGCAGCTTGATCCGCAGAATCACCGCCTGCAGTTCATCAAGCCGGCTGTTGTAACCGATGACGTCATGATGATAACGCACCGTGCTGCCATGATTGCGCAGCATCTTCAAGCGTGAGGCAATTTCGTCACTGGTGGTGGTAACCAGGCCACCATCACCGTAGCAGCCGAGATTCTTGCTCGGGAAAAAACTGAAGCAGCCGCACAGACCAACGCTGCCGGTCATTTTGTCGCCAATGGTCGCACCGAAGGACTGGGCACAGTCTTCGATCAACAGCAGCTTGTGCTGGTCGCAGAGCGCCTGCAGGGCCGGCAGATTAGCCGGCTGACCAAAGAGATGCACCGGCAGGATCGCCTTGGTTTTGGGCGTGATGGCAGCCGCCACTTTTATCGGATCGATATTAAACGTATCCGGCTCCACATCGACAAAGACCGGGGTCGCCCCCACGTAGCAGATCGCTTCCGCCGTGGCGATAAACGTGAACGGCGTGGTAATGACTTCGTCACCCGGACCAATGCCGGCGGCGGCCAGGGCCAGATGCAGGGCATCAGTACCAGAACCGCAGGCGATGGCGTGGGGCACCCCCAGATAGGTTGCCGTTTCCTGCTCCAGCGCAGTCACATTCGGCCCCAGGATAAACTGCGTCGCTTCCAGGGCCTGCAGCAGGGCAGCATCAATTTCATTTTTCAGCGCATGGTACTGAATTTTAAGATCCACCATTGGAATCATGATCGTCTCCCAGTCAATTTTGACGTGACTTACGCCCCATAGGGGCAGAATGCCAGGTAGCCGGGGAATTCATTCCCCGGCATCTGGCTCAAGCCAACGCGTCACGTACGTGACGTCCGGATTTATCCATTTCGTTTCCGGGGGATAAATCCCCCGGCTACAGGCCAACGCCACGACGTGGCTTGACCACCAGTCCCAGTCCCTGCTGCTAATGAATTTTCTCGCCGATCAGCAGCGCTGTCTCCAGCGCCCGCTTGCCATCCTGACCGCTCACTACCGGCAGTTTGCCGTTGGCTACCGAGTCCAGGAACGCCTCGATCTCGCTCCGCAGCGGATCGCCCTGCTCAAACGTTTCCTCGCCCATAGCGATATTGGGCACCCCGGGGAACATTTCCCCCGCCCCCTTTTTGAACACCGACGCCTTACGGTTCTGGAAATCGATGCTGATATAAGCGTCTTCCTGAAAGATCCGCATCTTTCGCTCACTCTTCAGGCTGATCCGACTGGCGGTGACATTGGCCACACAGCCGCTGGCAAAGACGATCCGGGCATTGGCAATATCAACTTCATTACTGAACACTGGTGAACCAACCGCATTGATCTGTACCACCGGCGAATTGACAATGGAGCTGATGATATCGATATCGTGGATCATCAGATCCAGCACCACACTTACGTCTGTGCCCCGCGGCTTGAAGGGGGCAATCCGATTGGACTCGATAAACTTGGGGGTCTTGAGCACGCCGGCCAAGGCAGTCACCGCCGGGTTAAACCGCTCCAGGTGGCCGATCTGAAACACCAAATTTTTCGCTTCAGCCAGGCCAATCAGCTGGTCCGCCTCGGCTACCGTCGGGGTAATCGGCTTTTCCAGCAGGACGTGCACCCCCTGCGCCAGGAAGTAGGAAGCGACCTCAAAGTGCTGTTGGGTGGGTACGACGATGCTCACCGCATCCAACTGTCCGGCCAATGCGCGGTAGTCGGCCTCGAACCTGGTCTGCAGCCGCTCGGCCAGAGCAGTACCGCGAGCCGTGTCCGTATCCACCACCGCCACCAGTTCAGCGCCGGGAATTGCCGCATACTTCTCGGCATGAAAGGTGCCAAGATAGCCAACACCGATGACCGCCACCCGCAAGCCGGCCATCAACGGCAGACCCCACGCTGTGACGACTCGATGAATTCGACCAGATGATTGATCTCCGGAAGACTCGGCAACTCCGCTTTGATCCACGCAACGGCCTCAGGCAGCTTCAGCTTGGCCATCACCAGCTTCTTGTAGGCCTTTTTTAAATAGCCAATGGTTTCGTCGCTGAAACCGTGCCGTTTGAGACCGACCAGGTTCAGGCCGCGCAGATGGGTATCCCGGCCATCGCCCGTGGCAATCATATAGGGGAGGATGTCGTTCGATACCAGCGTCCCGCCACCGATATAGGAATTACAGCCGATCCGCACAAACTGGTGAATGGCGCATAAGCCGCCCAGGCCAGCGTTGTCCTCAACCGTCACGTGACCAGCCAGCGTCGCCCCATTGGCCATGATCACCCCGTTGCCCAGGTGGCAGTCGTGGGCAACGTGGGAATAAGCCATGAACAGGTTGCCATTGCCGACCGTGGTTTCGCCATCTCCGGTCACGGTGCCAAGATGCAGGGTGGCAAACTCGCGGATGATATTCCGGTCACCGATTTTGAGATAGGTTTCTTCACCCCGGTATTTCAGATCCTGGGGCACCGTGCCCACCGATGCGTGATGGAAAATCTGGTTGTATTCACCAATGGTGGTCCACCCCTCTATCACCGCATGGGAACCAATCACGGTCCCTTTGCCCAATACGACATTGGGGCCAACGATAGCGTAGGGGCCAACTTCCACATCTTCTGCCAGCCGGGCTCCCGGATAGATTATTGCTGTTGCATGAATCATTCGCTTCGTTCCTTGTCTGCAAAAGTTGCCCGCAAGTCAGCTTCGGTTACCAGAGTATCCCCCACATAGGCCTTCCCCTTGACCGACCAAATACCCCGTTTGAAGTATTCTGTTGTCACCTCGATCCGCAGTTGATCCCCCGGCAGAACCGGCCGACGAAATTTCGCATTATCAATAGAAACGAAATAACAAACCTTTTTTTTGGTTGCTTCATCTGACGCCAGATAGGCCATAATGCCAGCGGCCTGGGCCATCGCCTCGATGATCAGGACTCCCGGCATGACCGGGTGGCCGGGGAAATGTCCCGGAAAGTGTGGTTCATTCACCGACACATTTTTGATCGCCACAATGCTCTTGCCCGGATCAACCGCAGCGACCCGGTCGATCAGCAGAAATGGATAGCGATGCGGCAATATGTCCATGATCTGATTGATATTCAGTTGCATACAATAACTCCAAATAAATTTGTTCAGGGTAAAGGGCTGGGGGGTCGGGGTAAAAAAATTTGCCCTGAGCCCTCATCCCTCAGCGTTTTCAATTGCAGACAGCCGCTTCTCCAGATCCGCCACCTTCTTGCGGATCTCCGGCAGCTTGGGGATCACCGCCATGGAATGGAGCCACTCTTTGTGGGGCTGCACCGGATAGCCGGAATAATACGCATTGCCCGGCAGATTGCCCGGCACGCCACCTTTAGCCCCCACTGTCGCATTGTCGCCAATGGTCAAATGTCCGGCCACTCCCACCTGGCCCGCCAAGGTAACGTGATTACCGACCTTGGAACTGCCTGAAATCCCGACCTGGGAGACAATGACACAGTTTTCGCCAATGACGCAGTTATGGGCAATCTGTACCAGATTATCGATCTTGGTGCCCTGTCTGATCAGGGTGACATCCATTGCCGCGCGGTCGATGACCGTATTAGCACCGATCTCCACATCGTCCTCCAGCACCACGATACCGATCTGGGGAATCTTGTAATAGCCGGCGCCGTCAGGCGCATAGCCAAAGCCATCACTGCCAATGGTCGTGTTGTTATGAATGGTAACCCGATTGCCGACACGACACCGCTCGCGGATACTTACCCCTGAGTGCAAGGTAACGTCATCACCCAGCACTGCCCCTTCATACACAACGACGCCTGGATGGAGCGTAACCCGGGCACCAATTTTTGCCAGTGGGCCGACATAAGCGCCGGGATAAATATTCGCCTCATCGCCGATGGTCGCCTCGGGAGAAACCATCGCACCAGCCATGATGCCAAGGTTCGGCCGGGGCTGCGCCGAGAACAGAGTTAACAACTTGGCAAATCCAAGATACGGGTCAGCCAGTTCAATGACCTGCCGACCATGGTTCGCTGCTCCCGGCGGCACTACAACTGCCGTTGCCAGAGTGGTCGCCACTTTGGCCGCGTACTTGGGATTGGCCAGAAAGGAGATGTCGCCATTTTTGGCATCGTCAAGTCCCGCCAAACCAGTGATGATGGTCTCGCCGTCACCGATTACGGTCCCGCCGAGATAAGTGGCCAGTTCATGCAATTTTCGTTGCATCCGCGCCTCCTCGCCGCCTACTTCTTGCGGAGTGCGTTGAACTGCTTCAACAGTTCATCCGTCAAGTCGATCTTGTCATCAACATAGATCATGGCTTCATGCTTGATGAAAATGGTCGTATAACCATTCTTCTTGCCATATTCCTGCACCAGCTTGACAATCTCTTCACCTATCTTGTTGGTCAGTTCGTCATTGCGGGCTTGCAGATCATCCTGGGCATCCTTCAGGAAGCGCTGGTATTCTTTCAACCGTTGCTGATAGTCCTTTTCCTTCGCAGCCCTGGCCGATTCGGACAACAGCACATTCTGCCGCTCCAGCTCGGCTTTCAGCTTTTTCAGTTCTTCTTCCTTGACAGTTTTATCACTGTCGTACTTGGCCGCCTTGGTACCCAACTGCTCCTTGGCTACCTTGCCGGCATCTGACAAGACCAGAATCTTCTGCATGTCAACCATACCAATTTTGCCGTCTGCCCAGGCTGATGGTGCTACCGCCAGCATGATGAGGACCACTGCCGTTACCAGATGATTTCGCATAAATATTCTCCTCAATATTATGATTAAAAAAATGATCCGATGGAAAATTCCAGACGCCCTTTTTTATCGTCAAGACCAGGGCGCGGGTTGATGGGAATGCCATACTCCAGACGTAACGGGCCAATGGGCGAGAACCAGCGGATACCGCCGCCATAGCTCATCTGCAGCTTTTTACCAATATTTTGCAGACCATCAACCGAATTACCGACATCAAAGAAGGCCACACCCTTCAAACCGGCATCCTTCAGCAGCGGGATCACGTATTCCGTATTGCTGTAGAACTCGCTGTCACCACCAGTGTACAGGTTGGTATTGACTGCGGTGACTTCACCATTAATGGTCTGACTGGTCCCTTTACTTTCGACAAACGGACTCACTGTCCGGGAACTGTAACCCCGCAGCGTACTGATGCCACCCAGGTAGAACTTTTCGTCGAGTGGCACATCTTTACCCACCTTGGCGATATGGCCCGCCGTGGCCTTGGTCATGAAGACGGTGCTGCCAGGGCCGGGGAAAAAGAGCGTTGTATCGATAATGCTCCGGAGAAAGCGAGTCGTCCCGCCCAGACCGGCAAATTCAACCGCCAGGTTGTTCACCATACCCGTGCTGGGATCAAGGCGATAGTCGGTGGTATTACGCGACAGGTTCAGCATCACCGCACTGGTCGTGCTCGAATTTTCGTCCCGAATCTGGCCAAGCCGTACCGCTTCCTGGTACTGGAATGACTTGCTCAGGATGTCCTTGATTTCATATTTATACATCAGAAAGGAGTTGATGTTGTCGGACAACGGATAGCCGCCCTTGATATCGCCACCAGTAGCGCGCCGGGTGTAGGAATTGGCATATTCACGTTCGGTACGGTACACATCTCCGCCCAAGGTCCAGCGGGTATCCATAAAATAGGGATCAGTAATGCCCACATTGTAAGTCTGCGAACGCCCACCAATGGAAGCGGAAAGGTTCAGCTTCAAACCCAGCCCCAAAAAGTTGGCCTGCTGAACTGACCCCTGGCCGACAAAACCATCCAGCGAGCTATAGCCGGCACCGATACTGAAGGTACCGGTCGGCTTTTCCTTGACGTCTATATTCAGATCCAGCTGATTATCCGAACTCCCCTTGGCCGTGGCCAGGTTCGCCTCTTCGAAAAAACCGGTATTCATCAACGACTGCTTGCTCCGCTTGATTGCGGTACTGCTGTAGAGATCGCCTTCTGCCAGCTTTATTTCCCGCCGTAACACCTTGTCGCGGGTCTTGGTATTGCCCCGGATATTTATCTTGTCGATGGCGATTTTCTCACCCTTGTCCACATCAAAAGTGACTTCGATCAATTTTGCATCCGGGTCAACCTTGGTGAGAGGAATTATATTGGCAAAGGCATACCCCTTGTCGGCATAGACATCGGTCAGGGCAATCACATCCACCCGGAGCAGTGAGCGATTGAAAATTTCCCCCGCTTTCAGCTTCAACTTTTCGGCCTGGGCAGTATCCTGCTCCAGCAGTTCGCCCTTAAAGCCCACCTTTCCAGCCCGGAACTGCTCACCTTCAGTAATCCCGAAGGTCACCTGTAGTGTCTTTTTGTCTGCAGCCAGCACAACTTTTGGCTCGCCGACCCGCACGTTAATATAGCCATTATCAAAATAAAGGTTGGCGATCATGGCCGCGTCGTTTTTCAGCACCTCTTCCTTATAGGTGCCGGCACCGGTCAGCCAGGACATGAACCAGGACTCGGTGGTCTCCATGACCTTCTTGAGCTGCCGGTGAGTGAACGACTTGTTTCCTTCGAAAAGGATCGCATCAATCAGTATTTTTTGTCCCTCGTCCATTTTCAGGATCAGCGCAACTTCACTATCGAGGGTCTGTTTGACGGTCGGGGTTACCTCTGCCAGATAGAAACCTTCATCGGCATACAGCTTCTTGATTTTCTTGATGCTACTGGCCAGGGATTTCTGGGAGAAAATCGCGTTCAGCTTGAGATCCATAGCCTCACGAACTTTTTCCGCACTAAGCTCCTTGGCCCCTTCGATCTTTATTTCCCGCACCACCGGCCGTTCGGTAACCGTGTAGACCAGCGAGGGTCCTTTGGCGTCAGTGACGAAATCAGCAGTAACATCAAGGAAATGGCCAAGCTTGTAAATCGACCTGATATCCTCATCGACCTTATCCAGAAAATAGAGCTCGTCAATTTTCAATTTAATCGTATTGAGAATAGTGGCCGTTTCAACGCGCCGGTTTCCCTTAATGACGACCGACACCAGCTTTTCGCCTTCGGCGACCGCCATGGTCGGCAGCATGATGACCGCCACTAATCCCAATAGCATGTTTTTCTTATGCAGCACGTCGTCTCCCGATCCGGTTATGCGTGATCTATGCGTCCATCCACGAGGCGAATCGTTCGCCCCATCCGCTCAGCAAGCCGCTCATTATGGGTCACCACCAACAAACTGACCCCTTGGTCACGCTGCAGGCCCAACAAAATTTCGTGTACTTCCTCACTGGTCTTCATATCCAGATTGCCAGTCGGTTCATCAGCCATAACAAAACGGGGCCGCAGCATCAGAGAACGGGCGACTGCCACCCGCTGCTGCTCGCCGCCCGAAAGTTCACCCGGTCGATGCGTCATCCGGTGGCCAAGGCCAACTGCCGCCAGCAATTCATCTGCCCTAACAACAGCCTCTTCCTTCGCCACCCCGGCAATGAGTGCCGGCATCATTACGTTTTCCCGCGCCGAAAATTCCGGCAACAGATGGTGAAACTGAAACACAAAACCGATGGTCCGGTTGCGAAATGCGGATAAAGCCCGTTCGCTCTGGGCAAAGACATCCTGACCATCAAAGCAGACCTGACCGGTTGTTGGCCGGTCCAGGGTGCCGAGGATATGCAGCAGCGTGCTTTTGCCGGCACCGGAAGCCCCCACCAGGGCCACGGTCTCCGCCCGCTCAATGGTCAGATCAAGCCCCTGCAGCACATCGACCGCGCCGGGACCAGTGCCATAGGACTTGCGCAGACCAGTCACCTGCAGCAAAGGGCTACTCATAACGGAGCGCTTCCGCCGGCAACAACCTTGACGCCTGCCAGGCTGGATACAACGTGGCGATGAACGAGATCAGAATCGCGGTCAGCGATACCAGAACCACATCCATGGGGATCACCTGGGACGGGAAGTGGTCGAGGTAGTAGATGTCCTTGCTGAAGAGCTCAAAGCCGGTCAAGCGTTGGACAAAGTCGACAATGGCCTGCAGATTCAGGGAAATGAGCAGCCCACTGATCACACCGACAACCGTGCCGATGATCCCGATAATCAACCCCTCAAAAACAAATATTTTCATGATACTTGACCCGCTTGCCCCCATGGATTTGAGGATGGCAATATCCCGGGTCTTTTCCATGACCACCATGAACAGGGTCGAGGCAATGCCGAATGCCGCCACCAGGACAATCAGGGTAAGAATGATGAACATGACTACTTTTTCCGTCTTCAGCGCGAACAGGATGTTCTTATTCATCTGCATCCAGTCCCGGGCGTAGAAGTCACTGCCAAAGGTCCGATTAATGGTCTTGACCAATTCGTGCGTACGATAGATATCCTGCACCTTCAGCTGAATGCCGGTTGCTGTTGCCCCCAGGCCAAGAAAGGTCTGGGCTTCAGGCAGACTGACATACGCCAGGGTCGAGTCGTATTCGAACATGCCGGTGTGAAAGAGGCCAACCACCCGGAACTGGCGCATTTTAGGCACCATACCCATGGGTGAAATGGTGCCCATGGGAGAGATGACATTGACCGTATCCCCCCGGAATAGATTGAGGTTACGGGCCAACTCCTTGCCAATGACAATGCCGGGCAGCGCCGAAGCGCTGTCAGCCCGCGGGGGGCCACTGGCTGGTCCCATGGCATCAAAACTGCCGTCTACCACCGACCGTTTGATATTGGTCACCTTGGGATCCGTCGCCAGATCAATGCCGCGCAGCACGACCCCGGACACATTCTTACCCGACGCCAACATAACCTGACTATAGATAAACGGGGTGGCCGCAACGACCCCATCCAGCTTCCCTAACCTTGCCGCCACGTCACCATACCCCGGCATGCCACCACCAGTGCCCAACACCACGACATGGGCATTGGTGTCGAGGATCTTTCCCTTCAGATCCTCTTCGAAGCCGGTCATCACCGCCAATACCACAATCAGCGCCATCACCCCCAGCGCCACCCCGGCCGTCGAAATCAGGGTAATGATGGAGATAAAAGCAGCCTTGCGCTTGGCCTTCAGATAGCGCAGACCAATAAACAGCTCATAGGACATTTTCAAAACCTATAACAAGTGACTAGTGACGAGTGACATGCAAAAATATTTTACCCATCACCCGTTACCCGTCACTGCCTTTTACTTTTCTTTCCGTAACTGCGGGAAGAGGATGACGTCACGAATGGACGGCGAATCGGTCAGCAGCATCACCAGACGGTCAATGCCGATGCCTTCACCAGCCGTTGGTGGCAGACCATACTCCAGCGCCCGGATGTAGTCCTCGTCCATGTAGTGGGCCTCTTCATCGCCCTTGTCCTTGGCCGCTACCTGGGCCAGAAAACGCTCCTTCTGATCCCGCGGGTCGTTCAGCTCGGAAAAGGCGTTGGCCAGCTCCCGCCCGGCAATAAACAGTTCGAAGCGGTCAACAATCTCCGGATCATGGTCGTTCTTGCGCGACAATGGCGACACTTCCGTCGGATAAGCAGTAATGAAAGTCGGCTGGATCAGCTTCGTCTCCGCCACCTCTTCGAAAATTTCGATAATCAATTTGCCGTAGCTAATTTCCTCCGGCAGATCAAGACCGATCCCTTTAGCGTAGGCATAAGCCAGATCCCGGTCTTCCAGGGTCTTGGCATCGATATCACCATATTCAAGAATTGCCTCTTTGACCGTCAACCGACGCCAAGGCTGCTGGAAGGAGATATCCAACCCCTGGCAATTGAAATCCAGGCCCCCCAACACTTCCATGGCCACATGGCAGAGCAGTTTCTCGGTAAAGTCCATCAGGTCCTCATAGGTGGCGTAGGCCTGATAAAACTCCATCATGGTGAATTCAGGATTGTGACGAACCGAGATCCCCTCGTTACGGAAGTTCCGGTTAATTTCGAACACCCGCTCAAAACCGCCCACCACCAGACGCTTTAGGTACAACTCGGGGGCGATGCGCAGGAACAGCTCCATATCGAGCGCATTGTGATGAGTGACAAAGGGGCGGGCCGTGGCACCGCCGGGAATCTGCTGCATCATCGGGGTCTCGACTTCCAGGAAGTCGTGCTTGACCATGAAGTCACGGATCAGGCTGACGATTCGCGAGCGTTTGATAAATACATCGCGTGATTCCGGATTGACGATCAGATCCACATAGCGCTGGCGATAACGGGTTTCCGTGTCGGTCAGGCCATGAAATTTCTCCGGCAATGGCAGCAGCGATTTGGTCAACAGCCGGATGCTGGTAACGCTGACAGTAAGCTCCCCGGTCTTGGTCCGGAACGGAAAGCCACTGGCGCCAATGATGTCACCGATGTCAAAGGTTTCAAAATCGGCAAAGACTTCTTCACCCACATCGTCCTTGCGGACATAGAGCTGAATCCGGCCAGAACGGTCCTGCAGCTGAATGAAGGCCGCCTTACCAAAGGAACGTCGAGCCATAATACGCCCGGCAACCACGTAGGTTGGTGGCGGATCGGCAATCACTGAATCATCCGGATGAGCAGCATGTACGTCTGCTGCCACCTGCTCCGGTCTGAAATCGTTGGGATAGGGATTGATACCGGCTTCCCAGAGCCGATCTACCTTACGTCTGCGCTGTAACAGCAACTCGCTTAACTCGTCCATGGGCAGCCGCACTTCCTTTCAAAAGCCCACTTCTGGGCAGATTAACAAACTGGCAACTTAGCCCAGAAAAGCGCGCCAAGTCAAGTGAAAAGGGGGGATGAGCACCAATGGCCCATCCCCCCAGATCAAGTGTAAAAACAATAAGTTAGTATCAATAAATGATCCCCAACCAGGCTACTATAAGCCGGGCACTGGCAATGGCAGCATTGAAAAGGTCAAACCCGTTGTAGCATAGCCCAACTGCCCTTGACTATTGTCACCCCAAGAGTACCATTTCGTTCCAATCCTGGCAAAAGACTGGTTGCCGAAGGCACGCACTTCATCCACATTGCCGAGAACTGACAAGCCGCTTACCACACTCGGTGTATATCGGTCTGTCTTCCCACCGTCACCCAACTGTCCGAACCCGTTGAATCCCCAAGTCCAAACAGAACGGTCATTCCGCAGCACCACCACATGGGCAAGACCGGTTGCAACTGATTTAACTGAGCTAAAGTTTTTAAACGGAACATTCACTGCTGCATTAGTGAGAGGGTTCGAACCAATCTGCCCACGACCGTTATATCCCCAACCCCAGAGATATCCGAGACTATCCACTGCCATACTGTAACTGCCGGCAGCGAAAATATCAGCAATAAGCGGCGTTCCAGAAGGAAACGCTACAGGGAATGCATAGGAGGACGATGGAATCGTGATCGTATTGAAACCAAGTTGGCCGAATCCGTTATACCCCCAGGCAAACACAACACCGAGACTGGACAGGGCAAGACTGTGACTCCCACCAGCAGCCACATTTTTAATATCCGTCAATGGAGTCAGGGCAGGATCAATAACTACCTGAACCGGGAAAGTACTGTTCACATAGACATTATTTCCCAACTGACCTGAACCGCCAGCCCCCCATGCCCAAACCCGGCCACTTTCATCAACCAAAAGATTATGGGTGCCACCAGCAGCAACATCAATAATTTTCCTTGGCCGCTTCGCCGCAGACAAGTTTGAGAAATTCACAATATTGAAGCCAACATCCTGCGTCACGTTAGTCGCCAGAGTGCGGCCAAGCTGGCCAAATGAGTTACCACCTGAGCTCCAAGTCGTGTAAGTACCAAATGCCAGAGAGTGAAACCCTCCCAGCGCCACGCCTTTAACCCCAACCAGGGCCCGCGGCTGCGGGTCAGTATGAGTAGTCGTCGTGCCGTCACCCAACTGACCAAACCCGTTGTAACCCCAGCCTACGGTGGAATTATTACGGAAAGCCAGACTGGTTGCATAGAAAACGCTCGCATTGCCGTTGGTATTAGTCGTACTGTCAGATCCGCACCCTCCCAGCATACTGCCAACAACTGTCAGCAAGACAACCATCACGCTATTACGGATATATTCCCCCATCTTAGAAACCTCTCTCCCTCGTTTGCTCACAGGCCAGCAGGCGACGCCACGGCACTGGAAAATGCTCCACACTCTACAACTATTGAAACTTCTGTACTCACCGTTGCCAACGTCACTTCTCCCAGATAGCTCCCATGATGATAGCAGGCAGCTTTACCGGCGGGCAGTGACATCGCTGGTGAGCAGGAAAGCTCAGCCGTAACCATTTTTTGCCCCTTCAGCGAAACATTTTCACTCTTCACACTGCATGGCAGCGTTGATACCACGCCGTTTGCCGCCACCGCAAGTTCTTTAGCTGGCGAAGTTACCAACAACGGCGAAGGCACAACCGTCATCCCACCCGGTTCGGCCAGCAAAACAAGTTCCGCCTTGCCAGGGGCCACAAAACGGAGATCATAACGGGGCACCCATTTCCGGTCCCGCACCAGATAGGAAATCCGGATTGCATCGCCGCCATGCACCGTGACCCGGGCCAGACTGCCAACTGCCGACGGATCACCAGCCAATACTGCCAGCCGCTGTTTGAGCTCGCGCAGCTCACGCTCGGCTGTCCGGCGTGAGCGATAAACCGCCTCCAGCTGGGCAACGGCATAATCAGTCCCCTGGCGAATGGTGGCCAGTGGGTCGGGATTGGTCTTTGTCCGCTTAGGGGCCTTACCGCTCTGCGATTTGGCCGCTGCCTTGAAAACATCTTCCTTCATCGCCAGCGCCGCTAACCGGTCTTCCAGATTGTCGTGCCGGGCGGTCAAGGCCCGCTGCTCACGCTGGAGATTTTTACTCGCCGGCGGCGCAACAATACTCACCCGGTCGATGATTGTTCCAGACAATGGCTCAACCCGTAACGAACCCGGCACCATCCCAACGGGCAGCATTACCGTCGCGCTCCCTTTCCGGGTCGACACTGTCTGTTCAATGCGCGCCCCATCCAGATGCAGGATAGTCCGGTCATTGGCCGCCTGGGCCGGGAGCGCCGTCAATAACAGCGTACCAACCAGCAGCAGAGATGCGGTTGCGTTACTTTTCAACGTCGAGCAGTTCCACCTCAAAAATCAGGGTGGCGTTCGGCGGAATATCTGGACCGGCTCCAACAGCACCATAGCCGAGATTCCCCGGAATGATCAGCTTGCGCTTGCCGCCAACCTTCATGGTCAACACCCCTTCGTCCCAACCTGGGATCACCTGACCAGCGCCAATAGCGAACACAAACGGCTGGCCACGATCCACTGAGCTGTCGAATTTCTTGCCATCAGTTAACCAACCGGTGTAATGCACCTTGACACCCTTACCCGCTACTGGACTGGGACCATTTCCGGGGACCAATTCGACATATTCCAATCCGGATGCAGTCTTCACCGTTGCTTCTTTGGCTGCTGCAGCAGGCGTTTTCGCTTGCGGTGCGGTTTCTTTCTGGGCACAGGCAGGAATGGCCATGGCCACCAGCAATAAAGCAAAAATCGATAATTTTTCAAGATTTCTCACGATACTTCCTCCAGGTATTGGTTTGATTCAGTTTTTTACCGCTGCAACAAAGTCCTGCAGCTTCTGATAATCTTTTCTTCCCGGAGCCGCTTCCACTCCGCTGGACACATCCACAGCATAGGGCTGAACTATCCGCACTGCCGCGCGGACATTTTCCGGCGTCAACCCGCCTGCCAGAATAATCGGCCGCGAACCCGCAGCAGTTTGCACCAGGGACCAGTCAAAGGTCAACCCAGTTCCACCGGGCGCATCTGGCGACCAGGCATCCAGCAGATAGCCGGCCACCGCATACCTGCCGATGCCGGCAAGACTGGCCGCTTCCTTTACCCGAAATGCCTTGATAACCCGTCGGTTGATATCAAGACAATAATCGACAGATTCGGCCCCATGCAACTGGATCAGGTCCAGGCCGCAAAAATTGGCAGTCCAGTTGACCCGCTCCGCCTCTTCATCTACAAACAGCCCTACCGTCTGCACAAAGGGCGGGAGTTGGGCAATTATCGCTGCGGCCTTTTGGGGCGATACGTTACGAGGCGATTGTTCGTAGAACACAAATCCGAGAGCATCGGCCCCGGCCGCCACCGCCGCCTGCGCATCGGCCAGATCGGTTATGCCACAGATTTTGACTTTGACCATAAATTTCAGCCTAACAGTTCCTGCAACTTCGCCCCGATATCCGCTTCCCGCATCAGCGATTCACCGATGAGAAACGCCCGGGCACCAGCCTGCTGCAGTCTTTCGATATCAGCCCTGGCCGTGATGCCACTCTCCGCCACAATCAGCCGATCCGCCGGAATCTGCCCGGCCAGTCGCTCGGTCGTTGCCAGATCAGTGACAAAGGTATGCAGACTGCGATTATTGATGCCGATCAGCTTGCAATCGGTTTGCAGGGCCATCTCCAGCTCCCGCTCGTCATGTACTTCCAGCAGCACGTCCAGCTGCAGCTCGCCGGCCAGGGCCGCCAGATCCCGCAACTGATTCAGTTCCAGCATGGCCGCAATCAGTAAGACCGCATCTGCGCCACCGACTGATGCTTCATAGACCTGGTACGGATCAAACAGGAAATCCTTGCGCAGCAGTGGCAGCCCCACCTGCTCACGAATTAGAGCAAGATAGCGGAGATGGCCGAGGAAGAAGTGCTCATCCGTCAGCACCGACAGGCAGGTGGCACCATTATCCTGATAAGTGGCGGCAATATCCAGCGGATCAAAGTCAGGCCGGATGACCCCCTTACTGGGAGAACCTTTCTTCACTTCGGCGATGATCGCCGTCCAGCCGGATGCCGCCGCGTCAGTCAGAGCCCGGTAAAAACCACGGGGTTGATCTTCACGATCAGAGAGATGACCCTTCAGATCGGCCAGGGACAAGGCCCGCTTAGCCGCAGCCACCTCATCCCGCTTATGCTCAACTATTTTCTGCAGAATATCCGGGACGTGGCTCATTGACTGTCTCAATCCTTTCTTTTTCGAATATCTCCCACCAGTTCAACAACAACTCCGGAAAGAGCAGCAGCGCCATCGACTCGTCCCAGCCGAACACCTCTGCTGCCCCGTACTTTCCGTCCGCCAGGGCATAGCGCTCCACCACCTCATTGGCCGCGTCCACCAGAATATACTCCCGCACCCCGGAACGCTCGTAGAGCGCCTTCTTCTCCCGCCGGTCCTTGCGGCTGGTGGAAGGGGAGAGAATCTCCACAATCAGATCCGGCGCCCCCTGGATGTTGACCTCGGTGATCTTGGAGCGGTCGCAGACCACCAACAGGTCAGGCTGCACCACATTGAAGTCGTCGAACACTACATCAGTCGGGGCGATAAACGAGCGGCACTGCTTTCCCTTCAAATATGCATGCACGTTCGCCGCAAGGTTCCCCAAAATACTTTGATGCTGTGTCCGGGGCGCCGGCGTCATATTGTAAGGCACCCCGTCGATCAACTCCCAGCGCTGGTCATCGTCCCACGCCGCGTACTCGGCATAGGTGAAACGCTTCTCAACATGTTCGGCAGTCGAGCCCATTGTCACCTCCTGCTACTGGTTGGTCAGCATCGCCAGTTTCTCAACCTGCGCCAGAGCGCGACCCGAATCAATCGCCTCGGCTGCCAAAGCCATGCCGGTCTTGACATCAGTTACCTTGCCGGCCGCCAACAAACCATAGGCCGCATTCAACAGCACCACGTCCCGCTTCGGCCCCTTTTCGCCGGCCAGCACGTTACGCACGATCACTGCATTCCCCTTGGCATCGCCACCCCGCAGATCAGCCATGGTGCAAAGAGTAAGCCCCAGCTCTTCCGGTCGCAACGTGCTTACGGTCACGCCATCCCGCGTCACGGTGCCGACATGGGTCGGTCCAGTCAGGGTAATTTCGTCCATGCCATCGCTGCCGCAGACGACATAACCTCTTCGGCAACCAAGGTTTTTCAGCACATTAGCCAGCGGTTCCACCAGATCCTCACGGTACACCCCCATCACCTGGCAGTCAGCACCCGCCGGATTGGTCAATGGCCCAAGAATGTTAAAGATGGTGCGGATGCCAATCTCCTTGCGCGGGCCAATGGCATGCTTCATGGCGCCATGCAGAGCCGGGGCAAAGAGGAAACCGATACCGATTTCGTTAATGCAGCGCTCCACCGCTTCCGGGGTAACATCCAGGTTAACCCCCAACGCCTCCAGCACATCAGCACTACCGCAGGCAGAAGAGACCGAACGATTGCCGTGCTTGGCCACTTTGACCCCACAGGCAGAGACCACAAAAGCCACGGTGGTTGAGATGTTAAAGGTATTGGTACCGTCACCACCGGTGCCCACCACGTCAAGGATCGTCTCCAGGTCGATATTGATATCGTCCCGGTCAATGTCCAGCGCCCCTTTGCCAACGCGAATCGGCGTAGCCCGCTCCCGCATCACCCTGGCAGCACCGGTAATCTCAGCCACGGTTTCACCCTTCATCCGCAGGGCTGTGATAAAGGCGCCGATCTGGGCTTGGGTGGCGCCGCCGGACATGATCTGGTCCATGACCTCGATCATCTCACCTTCAGAAAGATCCTGCCGCTCCACCACTTTGGCAATGGCTTTTTTGATCATGCACTTATCTCCAGAAAATTCCGCAACAGCTGCATCCCACTTTCAGTCAGGATCGACTCCGGGTGGAACTGCACCCCCCAAAGCGGCAGCTCACGGTGCCTGAGCCCCATTACCTCCCCCTCCTCTACCCAGGCGGTAATCTCCAGGCAATCGGGAAAAGATGAGCGTTCCACCACCAGCGAGTGATAGCGGGTGGCATTGAACGGACTGGGGAGCCCGGCAAAAATTTCGCGGCCATCGTGATGAATGGGTGAGGTCTTGCCATGCATCAGGGTCGAACTCCGCACAATCTTGCCGCCAAAGGCGGCACCAATGGACTGATGTCCCAAACAGACGCCAAGGATCGGGATTGTGCCGGCAAATTCCCGGATCGCCGCCACCGAAATCCCCGCCTCTTCCGGCGAACAGGGTCCGGGGGAGATCACCAACCGCTGCGGTGCCAGATCGGCGATCTGCGCCAGAGTAATCTCGTCGTTCCGGTAGACACGGACATCTTCCCCCAATTGGCCAAAGTACTGGACGATGTTGTAGGTGAAGGAATCGTAGTTATCAAGCATGAGGAGCATGTCGCAACCTGAGCAAATTGGATACGATAAGGCATGACCTTATCGAGCGCTGCATCGTCTTCAGGGAACAGGACATGAGTCCATCTCCCCCCTGAACGGCACCCGAATATATCCCTATTCCATGAACAAACTCAAGCCAGAAACAAACGTGGGCACCTCAGACCTGAGATGCCCCAACCGTTTCCGCCGACCTTTCTACCCTTTTACAGAGAGATGCCAGCTTTTTTGATTTCCTCGATAAATTCGGAGGTGCTCGTGATGCCGTTAATCCGTATCCAGCTTTTTTCCTGGGGCATATGGATGAAGGTCACGGCATAGTGGGACATCTTGTTAGGGATGTACGCATCAAATCCCTTCATGACAGCATCAATATCCTTGCGGCTGCCGGTAAGAAAATCCCACCCCGGCTTTGCCCGGTAGCGTTTGAGGTATTCGCGCATCACCCGGGGCGAATCATTTTCCGGGTCGATTGAAATTGATACCAGATGCACCTTGCCGCTGTTCGCACCCAATTTGTTCTGCAGGTTGGTGTAGCATGCCGACAGTACCGGGCAGATCGTCGTGCAGGTACCGTAGATGAAGTCGACTATCACCGGCTTCCCTGTTTCGAGCAGACTCCTGATGCGGACGTTCTTTCCCTCCTGATTGATCAGGGTCACATCAGGGAGCTGGTAGCGCTCCACGCTCCGTTTATAGGCTTTGCTTTCCGCAGCGGCCGGCAGCACTGCCACCGTGACGGAAAGCAGCAACGTGAATACGACAATAATAGTCTTTCTCAGCAGGTTGTTCATGTTTCACAACTCCATTTCAATGGATTACCCACTCGCTTTGCCTGATCAGTTCAGGTTGCGGGCCGGATGACAGTCTCACGATATAGCACCCTTTTGAAATATAGCGCTGACCGGGGCCGAAACTCACCCGTTCATAGGCCAGACTGTTGGCATCGGCCATCATGCCGACCACATCCAGCAGGTAGTCCCGGTAATAGTTGCGCCGGACATGCATCATCATCTCGAACTGCTCCTCCATGATCACCAGACCTTTTCCCTGGCCAGCCGGGTTAAAATCACGTTTGACCACCTGGAATGGCTCCAGCAGCACCTTGGTCAGGGTGAACAGCTTGGCGGCGATGCGCGGGTCAGTAGCCAGGACCCCGCTTTTCTTCAACCAGGCACGGGCATTGACATGGAAGGTTTCTTTCCCTTCGTCCAGTCGGTAGGGATAACTGATATAGGTAAAGGGTCGTGCCTGCTCGGGAATAGATGCCAGACGATGGCCCAGCAGGGTTGAGGCGACATGCACCCGCTGCGGCTTCTGCTCCATGCGTGCCAGTTCGGCAAGCAACTGCCCGGTCTGTTCCGAGGTCCAGAGCAAGATGACTGCCGGCTGCTCCTGCAGGATCTTTTTGCGCAGGATTTCTGGAGACTGTCGCTCTCCCTTGGGGACGGAAAGCGTCAATGGGGGCTGGCGGCCCAGTTCCTGCCATGCCGCACCGAAACCACTGGCCATTGCCCGGGCTTCTGCACTCTCTTCCACCACCTGCAGCACCCGGGATGTCGCCGGCAAAGCGGCAATCCGGTCAAGATAGCGGGCTGCCGTTTCCCCTTCCTGCCAGGCTCCCTTGGAGAAGTAAAGGGTATACCAGTCAGTGTCCGAAACCACCGGCAGATCCGTGACCGGCAGCAGGCAGGGAATCCGGTGATGTTCGCTGAACTCGTGCATGGGCTGCCAGCTTCCGGCGGCCATCCCCCCCAGTAAGGCAAAGACCGGTTCCTTACGGTACAGCTCATCCAGCTGGCCACGCCAGGTACCCGGATCCCCCTTCAACTCCCAGCGGGCCAAGGTGAACATGGGGTAATTGAAACTGGCCTCCTCGATACGATTGCCCCCGTAATTGAGGAGTTTGCTCCGCTTCCTGGCCTTGGCATTGTGATCACGGATCACCGCATCCAGGCTGGCCAGCATCTCCTGGCGCTGGGTGGCCGGCACTTCGCCGGCAATGACCGTGGCAAAGCGGATCTCCTTGGCAGACACCCCCGGAGAAACTTCGGCCGACAAGGTCTTCAAGTAGGCGATCAGCAGGCCCATATCCCGGTCGTCAAGAACGTAGCGCGGCATGACCGGGTTCAGTTCGCGGCTGGCAGGATCGGCTCCAAAGCGTATTGCCGTGGCCAGAGTTTCCTCAGTGTAGGCCGGACGGTAGATCGGCTTGGCCCCGGGGCGATCCATCATATTCTTCGGTGGCGGCTTGGTCGGGTCATAGATATAGGGCGGATATTGGTAGTACGGCTTGGTAAGTTTATTCCAGTTGGTCGGCGGCGACAGGATCTGCCCCTCGATGGAGCCGATACCGCTGCGCAAATGACAGCTGACACAGCTGAAGGATGCACCATAAACCTCGACGTCGTCCCTGATAAACGCCTGCACTTCTGCCCCCGAGGGGAGCAGGCCGTCACGATAGAGGCGCTCGCCATGTTGACGTATCTCGGCAGGCGACGGCAGTGGCACCTTATCCGAAGCGGCACCCGGTGCCGGGAGGTTGATCAGTAGTATAATGATGGCGACGAGTAAACGGGTGAACGGGTGACTGCGGTGCATAATGGATCGCCTCGTCATAAGATAGAGAGATTATATCGTAGAGACTTGACAATGCGTGTCCCCCTGTCGAATCAACGGCAGGGGGACGCGCAATTTGCAAACCTGGCATTTGAGCCATGAAGTTATCGTACTCTCCGTTACGGCATTTTGCCGGTTATAACACTCAAGGAGAGCCATACACCGATAATTTCCTTTGCTATGTTCAAACCGCCTTTTTCAGCCGGCGTTTACCACCGACAAAAAGTCCGAACAGACCGGCAGCCAGCAGCACGACTGTTGACGGTTCGGGAACCGGGGTGACGTCGAAGTTATCAGCAGTAAACTGAGTAGCTAAAGATAAAGCTAAAGGATTATTCGGATCAGTAGGATCGAAATATTCGCTAGTGGCAAAGTACAAAAACGCCTGATTAAAGGGATTGCCTGAAAATGCCAGCGCTCCGGAAGCATCACCATAGATTTTACCCGTTATTAAATCAGTACCTGTCTGGGTAAACGAAGTTTGATTTGATGACAGGACTTGATCAAAATCGCTGCCATATTTGGCGATTAAGGTCACAGCTCCGGCTGATAAGTCATCAAAATAAACGTTGGACAGTGTATATGCGAAGGAAAGTGATATCATGGGAACTGCAAAATCGAGAATGAGAGAACCATAACTGCTGCCGGATATTCCTGTCGGACCTATCGATGCGGAAGCTGTCGAGCTTCCTGAAGGATCGTAGGAAAAGGTCACGTCGCCAATGGTATAGGGTGTGCCGGATATAACACCTGCCGCGCCGCTGAAGTCGACAGGATAGGCCAGGGCCGTACCTGCCACAAGCATCTGAATACAAAGGGATAGAATGAGAAATGTCTTTTTCATAGTGTCTGCTCCTTCTGGATAAAGGTCCCGGGAAGGTCGCCCCTTCCCGGGATAGTGTGATTATGGCTTCGTGGTCACCGGCAGCGTGTTCGAGAACGCTGAAACGCCGTTGGCATTGTATGCCTGCACCCGGTACTGGTATGGAGTCCCACGGGTGAGTGGCAGGTTACGGAACGTGGTCGAGTTTGCCCTTGTCTGGCCGACACGTGTCCAGGTTACGCCGTTGTCCGCACTCCGCTCAACGTAGAACCCGGATTCATTCAGAGCGGTGTCGGTCCAGCTCAGGATTGCAAAGGTGGTTGAAACCACCGTTGCCCTGAGTCCTGTCGGAGCAGTCGGAGGCGGAGCCACCGTAATGGTGTTGCTGCCGGCTGTATAGGTGCTGTTGGCAAGTGTCGGTGTCATCGCCGCATCAATCGCCTTGGCCCGGAGTTGATAGACACCGACTGCGGGGAAGGTGATGGTCGGGTTCACGCCGGTGGAAAGATTGGTTGTCCAGTTTGGATCGGCGAGCAGTTTGTACTCCACAATGTGGTTTACGCCGGTAGTCGGCGATGCGCCTATGTTTACATTCGCGGTGAGGCCCACACCCGTTGAGAAGAGGGGGACCGTCAGCGAGGTCGGTGGAGCTGCCGCGGTTGCGGCGACAATGAAGTTCCGCATCATGTCATGCTCTTCATGACTCAGGATGTGGCAATGCCAGACATACTCGCCCGGAATGTCGAACTTGGCCCAGACGCGGGTCACATAACCGGGAGGCGTGGCAACGGTGTCTTTCCAGCCAGAATCCCAGGCATCGGGTGGAATGGGCAGGCTGCCAGGCATGACGGTGTAGCTTGGCGGGGTGAATACCCGCAAAATAATGTTGTCAGTCGGCGGTACAAAGCCTGCCGGATCAATCAACTGGCGATCAATGACCTTGAAGGCAACCTGATGGAGATGCATCGGATGGGCGTCAACGGTGGTGTTGACGATGTCCCACTGCTCGATGTCGTTCAACTTGATGATCTCGGTGACGGGGATCCCTACCGGCTTGAAACCGCGGGCGTCGATGGTCGGCATGGTGCGGCCGTATCCATCGGTAATCTCCATGAGCGAGACAACGCGCGGGTTATTGATGACCGGCACTGCTGACGGGACCGGCGGGGCAGAGGGGCGCAGGTTGGTGGCGGCCGAAGGTGGCTGGATGTTGTCTGTGCCGTTCAGAGCGATAACATCAAAGGCCATGATCTCGGGGATCGTTGGCGAAGGTATCCATGTGCCGGCCTGATTCATGGCAACATAGTCAAAGTAGCCGGGCCATGGGGCATCATCGCCGAGGTTCTTCATAATGACCCGGGTACCGGCCGGGATACCGGTGAAGTCAACCAGAACGTCTAGCCGCTCACCCGGCATCAGATCCATTGCCTGCCGCAGAACCGGTTTGTTCAGCAGTCCCTGCTCGGAACCGATCTGCCAGAAGGGAACAACCACTGGCAGCGTGGTAACGGGATCAGTGTAGGCCAGTTGCATGACCCAAGTGCGGGAGTCGGTGCCGCCGATGAAGCGCATGCGGTAGACCCGCGGCTCCACGTTGTACTTGCCGTAGACAACACCGTTGACCACCGGGATGTTGCCGAAATATTCCAGGGTCGCACTGGTGCCGCCGAGAACAGGCGTGAGACCGGTGGGATCGTTGTAGGGAACAAGGTGTGTGCCGTCAGCACTCATCATCCACGGAACCATCGGACACAGGGTGGTATCGGGCAGTCCATTGACATCAACGGCACCGTTACAGGCATTAAGATCGTAGATGGGGAAATCCGGCATGACCATGTTGCCGGTGGCAGCATCAAAATGGCGGTCCTGCAGGGCGAAACCGAGTTCGTATGCGCCGGTTGGCAGAACATTGGCGGTAACGAGACTCTTTTCGTTGGCGTCGGTGATCGGGAAGAAACCGGCCATGCCCATATTGGTGTTATTGTGGGTGGTACCCATGGCGTGGTCATGGTACCAGATGGTGCTGGCTTCCTGATCCATGGGATAGAAGTAGGTACCTTCCGGGCCGAACTGGCGGGTGGAGACGAAATCCTCACCAACGATAGCGAAATTGGGGGTAAACCAGGCACTGGCAAGGCCGTCGCTCTCGGGGCCGACATGGGCGCCATGCACATGGGTGGTGATGCGGTTGTAAGGGTAGCAGTTGGGTGCATTGGGACCACAGTCAACCGAAGGGTCAAGACCGGTGGGCGCCTCGTTGGGCAGCTCGTTCAGCCACTGGACGCGGACCGGACGGCCAAAGGTACCCTTGATGGTCGGCGCCGGGAAATGCCAAATACCGGTGGAGCTCAGTGCGCCGTTGGCAAAGGGGGTCGGAGCGTTGCCGGTTACGGGCGCCCCGAAAAGAACGCCAGCCTTCGTGGTGTCATAATAAGGCAGCACCCAGTTGGCGCCACCGGAACCGTAGCCCCAGGCCTTGGTCTGCAGTGAGGTGCCGTCCAGGCCGATGAGGCCAGGACCGGTAAAGGTGCCTAATCCATTGAGCGACAATGGCTGCATAAAACTTTTAACGGTTATGGTGTAGCAGTCTTCCGTACTGGCAGCATCACCCTTTGCCAGGTTGCCACAGGTAGCCGGAAAGCCGAGCTTGACAGCATCGGCAGTGGTATACGGCACATAGGTGTAATAATCCGCCAGAGCGTTAGGGATCACGTTGTCGAAGGTCGCAAAACTTGGCTGGGTCAATCCATCCAGCACCGGTTGGCTAAAACCGGGGACCGTGACTGCCGTAGGAGCCGCCACCGCCGCACTGCCCCAGCAGTACGTTAGCATCAGTGCCACCACTAGCCTTAAGAGTGTATTTACATGATTCATAATCTTCCCTCCTCGAAGAATCTTCCTGCAAATTAACGTGGTGCGGTCTGACTGTCGGCCGCCGGGGCCGTCTGCTTATCAGCGAGCTTTCCTTTGTCCAACTTTGCCTTCAATGCCTTGGCACTGGCGTTACGCTTGGCCAAGGTGCGCTGGTTCTTGCGCTCCTGAGCTGCCGCCTTGTCGTCGCCATCTGACTGTTGCCCACCGGCTGCCGACACCGGCCCGACTGACAGTACCGCTAACAACATTGACACTACAGTCAAAATCATCGTCCTTTTCATGCTTGCCTTCCTTTCTTGGTGGAGCTTGGGCCAGTACGCATGCACTGTGAACAAAACGACCCCAGCCTAATGCGATTTTTATTTATCTCATTTGCAGACACTGTGCCATCCTGAGCTTCACCACTAATCAACCAGAATCATTTAGAGGTTTAAAAATGACGTTACATCAGGGGGATTAAGATGGTTGTCGCTTCTTTTGACGGGTTGTCGAAGAAGCTGACAAGTAACGAGGAGAGTGGTTGACAGGGTGGTACTCAGGAGCGAGAGACATGGATGCAAGCAACAACTTCTGAACTGAGGGTGAAAAGGAGGGCCGTCTTGGGTGGTGGTAACCGGAAGGTGGAAAGCACCCATCGGGGCGAAATAAATGCGAATGGGCGCCACTCAGTTGCATTGAGCGGGGTGGTAGTTGGAAACGCCACTGCGGCTCAGTCGATCCCCCCTTCCGCCATCTCTACCGCTCTTTTCACTGCCATCGCCTTATTGACTGTCTCCTGCCATTCGGCGGCCGGATCGGAATCAGCGACAATGCCGGCGCCGGCCTGGAGGTGAATCTGGCCGTCCTTCACCACCAGGGTGCGGATGGCGATGGCCAGATCCATATTGCCGGAAAAGGAGAAGTAACCGACCGCGCCACCGTAGATTTCGCGCCGACACGGTTCCAGTTCGTCGATGATCTCCATGGCCCGCACCTTGGGGGCGCCGGACAGGGTGCCGGCCGGAAAGGTGGCCCGCACCAGGGAAAAGGCATCGTGTTCCGGCGCCAGTTCGCCGGTCACGTTGGAGACGATGTGCATCACGTGGGAATAGCGTTCAATGACCATCAGCTCGGTCACTGCCACCGTGCCGGTTTTACAGACCCGGCCCAGGTCATTGCGCCCCAGGTCCACCAGCATCACGTGCTCGGCCCGCTCTTTGGGATCGGCCAGCAGTTCCACGGCAAATTGGACATCCGCCTCAGGCGTGGCGCCACGGGGCCGGGTGCCGGCAATGGGACGCAGTTCCACCCGTGTCCCCTCCTTCCGCACCATGACTTCCGGCGAGGCGCCAAGCACCACCGTATCGTCCATGCGCAGAAAGAAAAGGTACGGTGAAGGATTCAGGGTCCGCAGCACCCGGTAAATATCGAAAGGGTCAACGTTCAGGTCACCGGAAAAGCGCTGGGAAAGCACCACCTGGATGATGTCGCCGGCCCGGACATACTCTTTGGCCTTTTCCACTGCCGCTTCAAAGTCCTGGCGCTGCATATTGGAACTGAAATTCACCTGCGCGCCTGACTTTTTGTCCGCCTGCGGGTGGATCGTCGGCGCCTTCAACTTGGCAATCAGGGTATCAATAACCGCAAGGGCCTTTTGATAGGCTTCCGCCGGCGTCGATGAACCGTCCAGATGGGCATTGGCCACCACCTTGATCTTCTGGCTCATGTTGTCGAAGATGATCAGGCTGTCGGTAATCAGGAAAAAGGAATCCCACGCGTCAAGATGGGCCGGTCGGTCCGTCGGGAGTTTTTCAAAAAAGCGAACCATGTCGTAGCCGAGATAACCGACCGCGCCACCGAAGAAGCGTGGCAGACCGGGCAGCTCCACCGGGGTATAACGGGCTAAATGCTCGCGGATGGTCGTCAGCGGGTCAGCAACCTCCTGCACCACTGTTGCTTTACCGGTTTCGAGGATTTCCACCCGGGTACCGCGGGAGCGGATAATGGTGGCCGGCGATGCACCGAGAAATGAATAACGGCCCCACTTCTCGCCACCTTCAATACTCTCCAGCAAAAAGGCACAGTGGCCATCGTCAATCTTTCGGAAGGCGCTCACCGGGGTATCCAGGTCGGCCATGATCTCGCGGTAAACCGGGATCAGGTTGCCCTGGGTGGCGAGGGCCATGAATTCGGCAATTTCGGGAAAATACATAGGTTTGCCACGTGGTTTAGAGATTAATTGCGCAAGGTGGCACCCTAACACAGGGGTTAATGGGTGTCAAGCCGCCCCGGAACTGGCTAAACGCCAGGTTCGGCGGGGTTTGATGACAAATAATTATTGCCGGGTAAAACGAGCTGACAAATAAAGAGAGGGAACAACCATACCCCCGGTCGTCCCCTCGGTCTGACAGTGAAAATCAATCTGACTTATGGCAACCCATTTACCATTATTCCAGCACGAGATTAACCGTCCTGGTTGCGCCGGTTTCCCGTTCCCGCAACATCAGCCTGATTTCCTTTGCTGACGTGGCCTCACCAGGAAAAAAGAGAAAGCCATTTGCCAGATGTTCCGGCGGAACCGCCTTATTCTCCAGCCCCTTCTCCCGAATATCGTCGATGATCGTCCGTTCACGCTCCGGTGAGGTCCCTTCCTTTACGCCACCAATGACCGCACCGCCGGCCGCGCCAAGGGCCGCGCCCTTGCCTACCACCCCACCGATACTCTTGCCGGAGACGATGCCGAGGGCCGCGCCAAGAATTGCCCCACCCGCAGCGCCGATGAGCGCGCCTTTGCCGGCCCCTTTACCGAAGAAAGAGGCAAGCTGCGTCGATTTTTCCAGCCGCTCGACCGCGACGTGATTAGGTACTACCTGCCAGTAGCGGTTATCCTGGTCAATGAGAAACGTCTGGCCAGTGACAATCTCCAGGGTATTTTTCCCCTTGTTGTCCATTACCAGCTGCACCGGCAGCAACCCGGCGCCGCGGATGTCAAAACCAAAGGCCTTTTCCGCAACATCCTTGTTCGCATACCCCTCACCGGCAATGGAAATATTATCCACCTGCTGGCGGTTGGTGTATGCCTCCGGCGGCCGGAACGAGACAAACTGGCTCTGGTAAGCGGTACACCCGCCGAGGAGGATAAACGGTAATATCAACAGCGTAAGAATCCGTAGTTTCATGGTGCTCACCTCCTGATTTTCTTTATTTAAATTATAGCACTGACCGGCCCTGCGGCAATGTCCACAGGGCAATGAATCGGCAAATGTCCGCCAGCCAACAGTGCCGGTGACTTGCTTTATTGCCGCAACTCCTTTGGCATTGCCCGGGCGATATCCCCGCTGACCGTCGCCAATGCCCGGCTGTAGGCGGCGGCGACGCTGTCGTAGCCGCCGTGAGCTTCATGCACCCGGCTGCGGCCGGTGAGCGGCGCGCTCCCGGTCGAGCGTACCGTCCAGATGGCATCGAGCTCCACGCTGCGCGCCGTAGCTTCAAAGCGCTGGAAGTCGACGGCGAGGCGATAATCGGCGGTGCTGCCGGCGTGCTGCGGGTAGGCCGCAACCCGCTCCAGGCCGAGCTGGCGGGAGAGGTTGTCCGCCAGGATGCGCGGGATGGCGTTTTTCAGAGATTCCGCCCATTGCTGCATTTCCAGGATCTCCACCCGGTTATTCCCTTCGACTATGACGAATTGCGGTCGATCGACAACCTCCGGCAGGGTAACGGCGTCAACGGCCAGTGAAGGCGCTTGCCGTTGGGGCGCCGCGGTAGCGGGGGGAGCCATTGCCGTCAGGGTATAGAAGTTCGCCCGGGGGGATCTGCTGCAGCCGGCAACAAGGAGCAGGCAGCACATGAGCAACATGGTTAGGGACTTGGAAGATACTGATTTACATTTATTCATCGTCCATCCTCCTGCTTGCCGCGGAGCAGCGATTCGGGGTGCCGCTCCAGATATTCGCCCAGGGTGCGCAGTGAGCGGGCGGCGCGGTTCAGTTCCTGCAGGGTTTCCCGCATGTCCCGCTGCAGCGGCGCATCCGCCGACAACACCTGTTTGGCGCTCCCCAGGGTCGAGTGGACGGCATCCAGTGATTTCCGCGCATCTTCCAGCATCAGTCGCGCTTCGGGCACGATCTGGCTGTCCATGTTCCTGATGAGGGTGTCGGCACTCTTCAGGGTCGTTTCCAGACGCTGAATTGTCTGGCGGGCATCATCTGTCAGTTCTTTCAGGGGGAGCTTCTCTAGTTTCTGCACTATCTGCGTCAGCGCGGTCTGGAGCTGCTCCATGCTGTTCTGCATGGTGGGGAATTCAGGCGGGCTTTTGTGCCACTTAATATTTGCCGGCGGTGCCTTGGGGAACAGATCCAGGGCAATGTACAGCTGCCCGGTCAGCATGTTGCCGCTGCGCAGTTGTGCCCGGAAGCCTTGTTTCACCAGGGCATTGAGCAGCTCACGGGTGCCGTTCGGGGCGCTCCCCTTTGCTTTGGTGCGGTAGAGCGCCCGCAGCCGCTCCGGATAGAAATGGATCTCCACCGGCATGGCAAACTCCTGCCGGTTCGGATCCAGCTCGATGTTTATTTTTGCAACCTCGCCGATCGTCACCCCCCGCAGATCAACCTCTGTCCCGATCGCCAGACCCCGTACCGACTCCCTGAAGACCAGGGTATAGGTTTCCACCACCGAGTCGAGTCGCTCGAGCGCCTCCACCTTGTTGGGGAAGAGGGTAAACGTGCTGTTACCGGCGGCGGGTGGCGCCTCGGCCCGGTCTTCCGGAGATTGGAACGAGATTCCCCCGAGCAGAATGGTCGCCATGGATTCGGAATTGACTTTGACGCCGCTGGCGTCCAGGGAGATGTCAAAACCGCTGGCGTGCCAGAATAGGGTGTTTGCCTTGACGTATTTGTCATAGGGTGCCTTGACGAAGATTTTCAGGGTCACCCCCTTGCCGTCCTGGTCAAGTTCATAGGCCACCACCTCGCCGACCTGCATGCGGCGATAGAATATGGGCGAGGATATGTCAAGGGAACCGATATCGGTGGCATGGAGCACGTAGCGGCTGCCCGGTATATCCATAGTGACCACCGGCGCCCGTTCGAGGCCGATGAAATTATTGCGCTCATGTTGGGACTTGCCGGCATCGACGCCGATGTAGGAGCCCCCCATGAGGGTGCCGAGGCCGGAGATGCTGCCGGCGGAGATCCGGGCGCGCACCACCCAGAATCGGGTGTCATCCACCAGCAGGCCGACGGCTTCACGGGTCAGTTCGGCGGTGACAATGACGTGGGATCGATCCTTGGCAATGGCTAAGTTTTTCACCATACCGACCTGCACATCCTTGTACTTGATCTTGGTCTTGCCGACCTCCAGCCCTTCACCACTCGGAAACGAGATCGTAATCTCCGGCCCACGCTGCAGGTACGATTTCACTGCCAGAGAGGCGCCAATAATCGCGGCCATGATCGGAATGATCCAGACCAGCTGCAAGGAGCGGCGGCGTTTCGGCTCGGCAATCGCTGCGGGGATGTCGGCAAAATCAGGGGAGGGGCTATTATTCGTCATCGGTTCTCTCTTTTCGGACCGGATCCCAGATAAGCCGGGGATCGAAATAAAGTGCGGCAAACATGGTCAGCACCACAACCGCGCCAAAAGCTATCGCCCCCGGCCCGGCCATGACCGTGGCCATGGCGCCCAGCTGCACCAGTGCAGCAAGGATGGTGACCACATAAATATCCAGCATGGACCACCGTCCGACCAGCTCCACCAGCCGGTAGAGGCGGGTCCGTTCGAGCGGCAGCCAGGTGGAGCGGCACTGCACGGAGATCAGCAGCAGGGTGAGGGCCAACAGTTTGAACAGCGGGACCATGATGCTGGCAATGAAGACGATGGCGGCGATCCCTTGTGAACCGCTGGCCCAGAGATGGATGATGCCGCTCATGATGGTGTCCTGGCGATAATTGATCAGGGTGCCGGTCTCCATGATGGTCAGCAGATTCGCGGGGATATAGAGGATGTAGGCCGCAATCAGTAGTGCCCAGCAGCGGGTGACGCTGTTGGGCTTGCGCAGGTGCAGGCAGGCGTTGCAGCGGGGGCAGTGGCCGGTTTCACCTTCATGCAGCCCTGACACGACCAGTCCGCACACATGACAGGAACAGAGGCCATGTTCCCTGGCGGTACGCGCTGACCTGCTCATGCTCCATCCTCCGTGGTGACGGTGATTTCCAGATATGCCCAGATGTCGCGGCTGTTGAATGATGACGCCATGGCGGCCAGCATGAACGTCAACCCGCCGAAGGACCAGAGGGCGACGCCAGGAATGATCGTCGACGAACTGGTCAGCTTGACCAGGGAAACCAGGATCCCCAGCATGAACACCTCGACCATGCTCCATGGCCTGATCTGCTGCAGGATGCGCATGAACAGCGGCAGACCGGGCGGAATTATATTCCACCGCAGGGGGAGGAGCAGATAGAGCATCATCCCCAGTTCGGCAGCTGGCAGCAGCAGCGTGGTAATGCCCACCAGGATGGAAATCAGGGGCATCCCCTGCTGCCAGAGAGAGCGCACTGCCCCGTACAGGTTGGTCTCACTGGGGGTCCCCTGCATCTCGATCCCCATAATGGGGTAGACATTGGCGACGACAAAAAAAACCGCTGCCGCCAGGGCGAAGGCGAGGGTTAGCGCCAGGCTGTCCGGTGAATTGCGGTACAGAAACGCCCGGCAGCGACTGCACCGCGCTACGCCGCCCGGCTGAAGCGCAACAGCCTGCTGCAGCAGGTCACATTCGTGACAGACGACCATCGTCGGCTCATGCCGACGGTGATTGAGGGAGGAAGCTGTGACTGACCCTGAGTCGTTCATATCAAACCTGCTGCACCATCAGGAAATACGAAAGTAACGAAGTAAGCGATGAAGATTTCAATCTACAGTTCAAAAATATTCCTTTGTTGCCCAACGGCGTGGCAGAACAGCGGTGGTTTTTGGCGGTGGTTTTTGGCCGCTGTTTCTGTCTTGTTGCAACCTCTGTTTAGTCTCATCTTTTGCTTTGACATAGTGTGTATTGGTGTGTATAAAAATCCTATGACTAGCAACGAGATCATCAAACGACTTGAAAACGAGGGATGGAGTTGTGTCGGTGGCAAAGGCGACCACCAGAAGTACAAACACCCGTCTAAAGCTGGTCATGTAGTAGTGCCGCACCCACGGAAAGACGTGGCAATCGGAACCTTGCGCAACATTTACCGGCAAGCTGGTTGGGAATGGAGATAAACATGTTATACCCTGCATATATTCACGTTGGAGACGATCAACACGCCCATGGCGTAACTATTCCCGACTTCCCCGGCTGTTTCTCAGCCGCCGACGAGTGGGAAGATTTACCACGCATGATTCAAGAGGCCGCAGAGGTTTATTTTGAAGGCGAAGATATACCTGTACCGGCACCAACACCATTAGAACAATTGGCCGTTAACCCCGAATATCAAGGAGGGGTATGGCTTTTGGTAGACATTGATCTTGCCAAGCTCAAAGTTAAAGCAAAACGGGTTAATATCACTATATCGGAAAATCTTCTGCATGAGATCGACCGTTACGCCGCGCAGTACCACATGACTCGCTCCGGTCTATTGGCCCAAGCCGCAGGACAATATATTCACCGCAAACAAGCAGCGTAATCAAGTCCGACCGACTTTTCTCGCATTTGTTACTTGGTAAAATACACATTTTCTTTCCCACATGACTTAGAGGAAAATAGAGAAAATAGGGACTCTTCCCAGTTTATCTATTGATATCCGTAACCCTAAATCGGGAATTACGGGAAGAAAGGCACGTGGGGTCAGGCCTGAAAGACTGCAACTTGCAGGCACTGCTTTAGCCTTTTTATCTTTTCCTCACTTACCAACTCACTTCTCCGGCGAAGTTCGAGCCTTCGAATAGCTGCACTCAAAGATGACGGGTCTCTTCCTAACCTGTGCGCCAATTTAGTCAGCGGTTCATCGGTTAACTCCTGAACTGCCCAGGCAGCCATACTTCGTGCTTCGGATTCTAATCGTTTTTGTCCAGACGCGGCAATTTCTTCTTCCCGTAAACCGTATATTGTTTTTACCACCTGAAGAACCTCTTCAATACCCGGTTTTCTTATTGGAATAGATTCCGTCATTTCCAGGATGTTTTCAACAAACCGATCTTCACCCATGACGCGGTTGTCCATACTTCCTATTCCGTAAAATTCATCCTGATGCCCATCCTCGCTTCTTTCTGCTACAAACTCGACAAACTGACGGCGAGCTTTCGCTAGATTCGGTGAAAATCGGGAAAGAATGTAGTCCGTATTCAGCCACGGGATCAACTCAGTCCCAAGGTATGCTCGATGGCTGCTCCAAGGATAGGCTTCAGGAGTGGCAACCATGGAAGCACGGACAGGATTCAAGTGAATGTATGCACCCAGTTCAAGTAGGTAGGAATCTGCATCCACAAGAACCGATTTATATCTGCCATGGAAGAGATGGCCACTCCTCTTGAGACGCCAGTTGACCCAACGGGTGTACCTGAATGTAAGATTCTGCATTATCCGTGATAATGAGACATCACCGACTTGAAGAGATAAATGGATATGGTTTGTCATCAGGCAAAAAGCCAATACCCGGTGACCAAAACGTTCTACACCTTCCTGCATAAACAAGTAAAACCGGTATCGATCTTTATCATCGAAGAAAACGTCCTGGCGAGCGTTACCACGAAGTATTACATGGTAGAGCGCACCGGGATAATGTATGCGTGGTTTACGTGCCATGTGTGTAGCGTATCATCATCTTACAATCTTTCAAGCCTGACCCCAAATAAAACATGACCCCAAATACTTTCAATCGCCAAAACAATAAAACGATAATTATTATGAATCCCCATTCTCGATATTCACCCATTTCTTTCTCCGTTTCAGCAATCCCGCTCACTCGGAGCAGTTTCAGCTTTTGGTTTTAAATTCGGTTTTTTAATTCTTGGTATAACGGGGTGCCCCCATGACCCGCCCGCCCAGTTTATTTGGCGGTCGGCGTCCATGGGGCTGGTTGGGACATCGCTCATTTTCCCATATTCAAGGGCTAACCCCGCCTATGCTTTTTCTTCGTAAAGCTGCTGAAAAAATGGGAAGTGTCCCTCATTTTCCGTTCATATCAAACCTGCTGCACCATCCGGAAATACGAAAGTAACAAAGAAAGCGATGAAGATTTCAATCTACAGTTCAAAAATATTCCTTAGTGGCCCAACATGGCAAGGCACACCGGAGGCAGGGGCTTTTTCCCGCTGACCGGTGCTGCCGTTAGTTGAATCATTTTTTTGCTTCGGTATTAAAGTGGTGGTCAAATAAGAAGGTTTTAAACGGGTCTTTCCTCTTGGGAACCTACTTGTGAGAGAACAGGCTCGCGATGCTGGAACGAAACCAGCTTTTTGCCAGATGCAGCTTGTCTCTGAAGGATGTCCTGAAAAATTGCGTCAGCGTTGTGTCCAAACTGATTGGCATATTGTTCTCTGAGTGAGCGTGTCTCTGTGACAATAGGATCTTTCCACATAGCCTTAAACCTCCTCTGTTAATTCTTGCGGTGTGCAGATGATGGGCGGCTCATAACCAAGTGCCCGACATGTGGCCTCAATTTTAGGCCGTGTATGAGCATTAGCAATGTGTGTGCAGTTCCATGTCAGCAAATATTCCATGCCGTTCACTGTTGCAATAGAAACATGGTAAGCGTCAATTTCAGCATTCGCGGGCAGAGCATGCCGACGGATGAGTTCTTGACCCAATACCCGCACCTCCTCTGTTGCTTGCAGCTCCATTATATCAGCGATTGCCTCAAGACGACGATTTTTTGCGTCAGGATGCCCGAGGCTGACTTCAGCAATAACGAACTCTGAGATGAATACATCATAGTTGCTCCGCTGTGTCTCCCACCATTCGATAGTGACGTTCTGGTTGGCCATTGCACGGATGTCGTTGCTTGAACGTGCCGTAAGATAGCTGATAACCGATGTTTCGATATATACCTTTGCTTTCAAAATACCCCCAGTTCAATATTGATTTTCTGAACATTCACTCAAAAAGTTGTTTTGAACATTAATAATCCTTGTATCTAACCCGATAATCACCGGACAACATGCATCTACTGGTATATGCATGCGTCTACATATAGATACTTTTGTCGCTTTTCAACGTTACTCCGTGTCATCTATATGCATATGCTTTTCCAGCCACGAAGCTGGGAGCTCTTGGCCATGGTTGCCAGTTTCCAATGACCAGGAGCGGCCGTCACTCCGCACCAGAAAAAGACGCCATTAATGCACCTTAAAATAGGATCATTCCGTTGTGGTGTCAAGCGGTTACGCTAGGACAGGCAGCGCCGTGCCGACCTTTTCGCTCCCCACCCCCCGGCTCATTTCCCCATTACTCGGACCGCTGCAGGATCTAGCGAAATGCGGGGTCGGTCAGGGAGGCCGGGGGGATGTAGATCCCCACTGCCTCCCGCTCCCACCAGCTCTACGTCAGCTGCCGTTTGGCCGGGGTGGTGAACCGGTAGCTCTTCGTCGTACATTTTAGCACGGCCGTCAACCTCCCGAACTGCCTGGCAACGCCATGATTGACGCCGGCCAAAAGCAACCTACACTTTCTCAGACGAACAAACCATTTTGCCGGAGGTTGCCCGTGCCACAGCTGCAACTCTTCAAGCCACCGCGGCTGCGAACCGGGCAGGCCGCAGAAAGCGAGCGGCACGCCACCTGGCTGGAGCTTTTTTACGACCTGATCTTCGTGGCGGCGGTGGCACAGCTGGCGGGAAGCCTCAGCGACGATTACTCGTGGCGGGGCATGGTCCGTTTTTCCGTACTTTTTGTCCCGATCTGGTGGGCCTGGGTGGGGCACACCTACTACCTGACCCGCTTTGACACCGAAGACATGGGACACCGGCTGCTGACCATGGCCCAGATGACTGCGGCCGCCTCCCTGGCCGTGCATGTCCCGGCGGCACTCGGCGCCACCTCGGCCGGTTTTGCCCTTTCCTACGCGGCGGTCCGTTTCATTCTGGTGGCGGAATATCTGCGGGCCGGTCGCCACATCCCGGAGGTGCGGCCACTGACCAGCCGCTACGCCAAGGGTTTCGGCGCGGCCGCGTTGCTTTGGGTCCTGTCGCTGCTGCTGCCCGTTCCCTGGCGGCTTGCTCTCTGGGGGGTTGCCCTGGTCATTGATGTGCTGACCCCGCTAACCGCCGGCTTACTGCACGTCAGATTCCCGCCCCATCTCATGCATCTCCCGGAGCGCTTCGGGCTCTTCACCATCATTGTCATCGGCGAAGCGGTGGTGAGTGTCGTCATCGGCATCGGCCCGCACGGGCTCACCATCAATTCGGGGTTGGCGGGGATCATGGGGCTGGTGGTCGCTTTTGCGCTCTGGTGGGGGTATTTCGAAGGGGCGAAGGGGGCGGCGGTGCGCGCCCTGAGTGGCAGCAGGCATGTGCGGCGCTATCAGTTGTGGATTTATGCCCATTTGCCGTTGCTGATGGGGATTACCGCCACGGCGGTGGGGGTCAAGCATGTCCTGCGCCACCCCGCGGGCACCGCGCTCCTGTTCCCTGAGGGGTGGCTGCTCTCACTCTCGGTCGCGGCGAGCGTCCTCGCCCTGAACGCCATCTTCCTGGCCGCTTATACCGGCCGGACCAGGCACCTGCATCGCTTCCTCATCCCCCACTACATCATCGCCATCATTGGCATCGCTACCGGGTCGCTGAGCACCCTGTTGCCAGGGATCGCCCTGCTCGCGATCCTGACTCTTCTCTGCGTGGCGCAGATCTTCTTTTCGCTGCGGGAGATGCCGTCTGCCGGTGCGGACTGACTGGAGTTCAGCGACCACGGAGCATGGCGATAAACTCGCCGATCCTGGCGTGCACCGCGCCGGCCCCCTCGCCCATCAGGATGCCGTGCCGGGCTGAATCTACCAGCCAGTACTGCTTCTGCGTTGAACCGAGCTGTTCGAACAGCAGTTTGGACCCGGCCGGGTCAACGACCGGATCACCCTGCGCCTGGATGATCAACGCCGGAACCGTGATCGCCGGCAACTGCTCGGCCAGCTCGTCCATGAACTGTTCCAGGTCAACCAGTCCCGCGACCGGCAACCGGTGGTAGTTGATGTCGGGATGTTCGGGGCGGATTTCAAGAAATTCCCGTTTCCCTTTCTGGTAGTGCACCGCAGTCATCAAGCGGTTCCAGATCTCCAGCGACGGTGCAAAGCGGGAGGAAAAGTCCTGCAGCCGCAAGGGGGGGCAGACAGCCACCACTCCGGCGACCTGTCGATTGCGAGCGGCACAGTCGAGGGCCAGACCGCCGCCAAAGGAAAAGCCGACCAGCACCACCTGCTGGCAGATCAACTGCAGGGCGGCATAGCCGTTGTCCACCGATTCCCGCCAGTCATCGCAGCTACGCCGAGCCAGATCCTCCGGTGAGGTCCCGTGCCCTTTCAGCCGGATTACCGCGACCCACACCCCTTGTTTCCCCAGATAATCGGCCAGTTCGGCCAGTTCCTGCGGCGCGGCGAGAAAACCATGCACCAGCACCACCCCCAGCTGGCGCGACCGCCCCTTGATCAGGTAGGGCCGGCCGATGTCGCGAGTCTTGCTTTCGCCGGTGCGGAAAAAGGCGGTGTAATCCGCGACAAACTCCTGTTCCGCCCGAGCCAGCAGGCGGTTATGGACCATGGTGCCGATGAACGGCGACGGCAGCCAGGCGGTCAGGGTAATTGCCCGTTGCAGCGCCGCCAGGGGAAGCACCTCGTTGGCAATGACGCCGATCGGGTTGTCGATCCGGGCGCGGTTGAAATCCACCGAGGAGGAAAATTTGCTCGGCTCCTTGACCAGCAACGCCCCTTCCCGGCGGACCACGCCGGTCTCCAGCGCCAGGGCGATAAAATCGCGGAATTTGTGGTGCCGGTCATCGGTCAACAACGCCGCCTGGCCATATTCCAGACTCTGATGGCGATGGAGACCGGCCAGGGACCCACTGGTGGCCAGCAGATAGGTGCGGCGGCGGAAATCCTCCTCGCTGAACCGCCGAAACGGGAGACTGCGGAGCAATGAGGCCATCAGATGGTCGTGATTGACCGTGGTCTGGGCGTAAATGGCGTTCATGTAGCGCTGCATGAGCCGATGCGCCTCGCGCCGCATGACCGGTCGTGACGGCAGCCGGTCATCGAATTCGATCCGCTCCGGCGAAAGGATATCCCGTTCGATCGCACTGCAGCTAAGGCAGCTGCCGGGGTCGATGGGCTGACCGAAACGGATGTCGATATCTACCCCATCCAGCACCATAGCCCCTTCGGTCAGCAGCTCTTCGTGGTAGCGCGCGGCCAGTTGGCCAATGAACAGCTCGGCCAGCCGACTGAGGGCGTTTTCCTTGGCCCGCAACGGATAATAGGTGATGTTGACCGGCACGATGGTGGTGGTCCCGGTCAGCACCGGTGACAGATCGTCGATGCCGAACAGCTGCTGCAGGCGCTCCGCCTCGGCCGGCTGTTCAGTTACCAGCCGCCGTAGCCGCTGACGGTAGAATTCGGTCCGCAGCGCCAGGGTGGCCGCACCGGTATGGGGCGGCCGCCGGCCGCCGGCACAGGAGACGGCGTAACGGGCATGCTCGACAAACACCTTGTCCTTGACCATGCACCCTTCGGGAAAGATGATCCAGTTGGCCTCGCCGGTCAGCAGACTCTTAACAATGACCCGATCGCGGTCTGGTGCCCGGGTGGAAACCGCCCCAACCGCCTCCAGCAACTGTCCGAAAGCGCCGCTGAACATATCTGGGTTGGCCAGAGACCAGACCGGCCGCTCGGTCAGGTGATAGATATGGTACGGCAGCAGGAAGGTCTCAATGCGGGTGAAGTGATTGACCACAAAGATCACCGCGCCAGCCGGAATATGCTCCCGGCCATGGATAGTGACGTTGACCTTGGACAACGCCTCCATCAGGGCAATGACGTGCCCGCTGGCAAGATAGGCGTAACGGTTCACCGGGTGCCTCCTTCTGCTGCCATTATGCTGCCGGCTGGCAGCAACTTACGACGCAGCCAGCCGGGGCGATTGGTCATGATCCCATCCACCCCCAAGGCACGATAATTTGCGGCACTGCGGGACAGATCCACGGTCCAGACATAGACCTCTTTGCCGCGTTGCTGCAACTCGGCAATAAACAACGCATCCAGCTGCGGATTGGCCCGACTGGAAAGACCATCAGCACCGCACTGCTCCATGACCGACAGAACTTCCGCCCGGGTTGGCCGCCAGCTGTGGGTCGACCAATGCCAACGGTAATCGACATTCAGACAAACCCGGATGTCCGACAGTTGTTCTTTCAGCCGGGCAACCAGCTGGCAATCAAAGGCGAGCAGGCGGAGCTGGGTGGCCGGAATCGTGCTGGCGGCCAGCAACCGGGCGAGTGGAGCAATAATTTCCGGGCCACTCTTCAGCTCGATGAGGAACAGCTTGCCTGCCGACAGTCGGGCCAGCACCTCCTCCAGGGTCTGGATCCGTTCCCCCTGCCAGCGGGCCCCTTGCCAGCCACCAACATCCAGTTGTTGCAATTCGGCGCAGTCGGATTCGGCCACAACCAGGTCAACGTCAGCAGTCCGACCGGTAGTGGCATCATGCAGGCAGATAATCCGCCCATCCCGGGTCAGGCGGAAATCGGCCTCGATGCCATCGGCCCCCTGATGCCAGGCCAGGTCAAAGGCAGCCAGGGTATTCTCCGGGGCGTCCCGCGAGGCGCCACGGTGGGCGATCAGCAGCGGTTTTGTCGGGTTTGTCATAGTCATATCGGTTCCCTTCGACTCCGCATCAGTGCCCGGCATACAGGCGTTCGATCTCCGCCGCAAAGTGCGCCAGCAGCTGCGGCCGGCGCAGTTTGAGGGTCGCGGTCAATAGGCCTTCCGGCACGGTCCAGGGGGTGAGGCTGGCATGCAGACGCCGGATGTGGGCATAGCCGGTGAACGACGCCAGCCGCGGGGCAATCCGCGCCAGCAGCGCCTGTTCGACGCGGTCGCTCGTAAGCAACTCATCCTGCTCGGCCGGAACCCCGAGGCTACCAGCTAATGCACCCCATTCCGCCTCATTGAGCACCACCAGGGCGGTCAGATATGGCCGCCCATCACCCAGCACCAGGGCCTGCTCAAAGAGCCGGTCAGCGCTGATCGCCATTTCCAGCTCCGCCGGCGCCACCTTTTCCCCCGTAGCCAGCACAATGATCTCCTTGAGCCGGCCGGTGATGACGATCTGACCGCTGGGTTCGATCCGGGCCTGATCACCGGTATGCAGCCACCCTCCCTGGTCGATGACTGCCGCGCTGGCCTCCGGATTGTGCCAGTAACCGACCATCAGGTTGGGGCCCCGCACCAGCAGTTCGCGGTCATTCCCGATCGCCACCTCAACCCCGGGAAGCGGTCGACCGACGGTCTCGGGCCGGTTATCGTCCGCCGCATTCACCGCCACCACCGGGCTGGTCTCGGTCAGGCCATATCCCTGCAGCAGTTGCAGCCCCAGAGAGATGAAAAAACGGGCAATGTCCGGGCTTAAGGGTGCGCCGCCACTGATGGTCAGCCGCACTCGCCCACCCAGGGCCGCCATGATCCGTCTGGCCACCAACCGCTCCAGCAGCGGCCAGAGGAGCAGGGGCGGGGACCAACCGCCTCGGCCCTGCCGGCAGAGAAACCGGCGCCAGCCAACCGTGGCCGTCAGCTCGAACAGCCGCCGTTGCCAGCGCGGGCCGGCAGCCAAGCGGGCAGTCACCCGCTTCTGCACCCGCTCAAAGACCCGCGGTACCGCGATGATGACCGTCGGCCGGATCGCAACCAGATCGTCCGGCAGCTGTTCGAGGGACCGAACGTGGGACACACTCGCCCCGGCCATGATCGGCACATAGTAGCCGGCGGTCCGCTCAAGGGTATGGGACAGGGGGAGAAAAGAGAGGAACAGGTCGTCAGGATAAACCGGCACCCGGCAAACACTGGCATAAGCATTGGCCAGGATGTTGGCGTGGGACAGCATCACCCCCTTGGGGCGGCCGGTGGTGCCGGAGGTATAGACGATGGTCGCCAGCGCATCGGAAGGCCAGTTACCGGCGCCATATTCACTGGCACTGTCCGGCAGCCAGTCGGCCAGCAGCTTTAAGCGGAGATCGCATTCCCGTTCGCAGGCCAGGGTCAGGGAGACGATCCGCACCAGGCTGTCGAGGCGGCCAGCCACCTGGCGAATCCGCTCCCACTGGTCCACCCCTTCGATCAGCAATAGCCGCGCTTCGGTCTCCGCAATAATCAGGGCGAAATTGTCCGGCCGGTCATTGACGTAGAGCGGTACCGTTACCAGACCGAGCCCTAGGGCCGCCTGGTCGAACAGCACCCACTCCAGGCAGTTCTTCAGCATCACCGCTACCCGGTCCCCCGGCTGCAGCCCTTCCCGGCGTAGCGCCGTCTGCCAGCGGGCCGCGAGCGCAGCGGTCTCGGCCCAAGTGCTGCAGGCGCAACAGTTGCCCTGACGGTCGAAGCGGCGATAGGCGCAGCGCTCCGGACTACGCCGGACCCGCTCCAGGAACAGACAGGGCAAGGTGCCGGCGGTTTCAGGGGTGATGATGTCAATGGGGCGGTTCATGTCGGTTACCTCTGCGCAATCAATTCCTGCCAGCCCAGATCAGGGGCGAAGCGGTCGCCGTGCTGCTTTGCCAGTTCAGCCAGCCGGTTGTAGAGTGCGGCCGGCCCAGCATCCCGAATATACTGCAGCGGCCCGCCGCGTAAGGGGGCAAAGCCGCTGCCGAAGATCACCCCACCGTCCAGCAGGTTGATATCCGCCACCACCTGTTCACGCCAGCAGGCCACGGCCTCGTTCAGCAGCCGCAGCATCAACCGGTCGCCGATCTCTGCCGGCAGCTCGCCGGTGTCTGCATGTTGCTTGTCAGCCATTTTTTTGCCATAGCAATAAAATCCCTGGCCGCTCTTCCGTCCCAGGTGGCCGGCGGCCACCAACTGTTCCAGCCGCGCCGGTACGGCAGTATTGAAGTGAAGGGCGAAGATCCGCGCCACGGCCAGACAGATGTCGAGACCTACGCTGTCGGCCAGTCGCACCGGCCCCAGTGGCATGCCGAACGCAGTGGCGGCCCGGTCGATCAACGCCGGCGCCACCCCTTCTTCCACCAGGACCACCGCTTCCAGCAGATAGGGCATCAGAATCCGGTTCACCAGAAAACCGGGGGAGCTGCGCACCGGCAGCGGCAGCCGTTTGATGGCCAGCACCAGCGCGGCAGCCCGGGCAAGCGCTGGGGCACTGGAGTCGACCATAGCCACCACTTCCACCAGCTGCATCTTGTCCACCGGATTGAAAAAGTGCAGCCCCACCAGCCGCTCGGGCCGCGCCAGACAACTGGCCAGCTCTTCCAGCGGAATACTGGAGGTGTTGCTGGCCAGGATGGCATCGGGCCGCAGCAGCGGTTCCAGGCGTTGGAACAGTTCCCGCTTGGCGTCGGCGTCCTCGAAGATTGCTTCAATGACCACCTCGGCCCGGACCACGCCATGCCCGTCCGGATCAGGGGTCAACCGGTCCAGGGCCGCCGCCACCAAATGGGGTTCCTTAAGGATCTTACCGAACAGTGCCTGCCCCCGCTTGACCACCTGGCCGAGTCGCGCCCGGTCCAGATCCTCGATCGTCACCTGCAGCCCTTGCAGGGCGCACCAGATGGCGATATCGCCACCCATGACCCCTGCACCAACCACATGTACCGTTTTGGGCGGCTCGCCCGCACCCTTACCTTGCGCCTTCAGTCGTTCCTGGAGCTGGAAAACCCGGATCAGGTTGCGGGCACTGCTGCCGGTGATCAACCGGGCCACCGACTCCGCTTCGGCCGCAAAGTTGGCTGCCGCGTCGCGGCCAAAGCCGCGCCAGAGGTCAAGCAGGGCATAGGGGGCGGGATAATGGCGGGGATCGGCCTGTTTTGCCACCCGACGCCGCAAGAACTGCAGCACCAGGGGGCGGGCCAGGTTCAGGCCGGCCAGCCGCTCCCGCAGCGGCAGCGTTCGGCGGGCGGGTGGCGCGGCCAGCAAACCATGCAGGGCATTATCCAACTGCCGTTCCGGCACGGCGTAATCCACCAGGCCGATCTTCTGCGCCTGGCGGGCGTTCAGGGTGCGGCCGGTGAGCATCAACTCCAGGGCAGTCAGCGGACCGATCAGCCGGAGCGAGCGCACCGTGCCGCCAAAGCCGGGATGGATGCCGAGCAGGATCTCAGGGAAACCGAGCCGGGTAGCGGGGTCATCGCTGGCAATGCGGTAGCGGCAGGCCAGGGCCAGCTCCAACCCACCACCCAGGCAGAAGCCGTGGATCAGGGCCACAGTCGGTACCGGCAGGGCGGCGATCCTGGCCAGAATTGCCTGGCCACGGCGAATCAGCAGGAGCGCCTCGGCAGTGGTGGTAATGGCGGTAAATTCATTGACGTCGGCACCGGCAATGAAGCCGTGCCGTTTGCCGGAGCGGATGACCAGCGCCCGGGGCTTCTTCAGCTCAATCTCTACCAGCAGCCGGTCCAGTTCCTCCAACACCTCCCGGGAGAGACTGTTGGTACTGCGGTCCGCCCGATCAAGGGTCAGCTGGCCAAGGCCACTACCATCCAGGGTGTAGCGCCAGTGACGATAAAGAGTCTCAGTGCTCATGGTCCATCTCCCCGCCCCGCTCCAGCAGCATGGCACCACCCTGACCACCGCCGATGCAGAGCGACGCCAGGCCGCGCCGGGTCCCGGTTCGCTGCAGGGTCTGCAGCAAGTGGAGAACAATCCGCGCGCCGCTGGTACCGACTGGATGGCCGACCGCCACGGCGCCGCCATCCACGTTTAACTGCGCCGGGTCAATCGGGGCAAAGGCCTGGTCCAATCCCAGCTCGGTCCGGGCATAATCGTCGCTACCCCAGGCGGCCAGGCAGGCCAGCACCTGGGCGCTAAAGGCCTCGTTGATCTCCCAATAATCGATGTCAGTTGTCGTCAATCCCTGGCGCTGCAGCAAAGGCGCCATGGCATGCACCGGCCCCAGCCCCATCTGCTCCGGCGCCACCCCGGCCCAGGCGCAGTCAACGATCCGCCCCAGCACCGGCAGCTCGTAACGCCGGACCGCATCCGCGCTGGCAAGCAGCAGCAGAGCAGCGCCATCGCTGACCTGGGCGCTGTTGCCGGCGGTCACCAGACCAAAGGGTCGGTCAAAGACCGGTTTGAGGCGGGCCAGACGCTCCGTGCTGCTGTCGCGCCGCACCCCGTCGTCATGGTCGTAGACCGTGCCGTCCGGGCCATAGAGCGGCTCGATCTCGTCCAGCCACCCCTGATCCTGGGCGGTGGCCAGCCGTTGGTGGCTCGCGACGCTGAAGGTGTCCATCTCTTGCCGGCTGATGGCGAAACGCTTGGCCAGGACCTCGGCGGTCTGGCCCATGGAGAGATTGACGTAGGGATCGGTCAGCCCCCGGAGCAGGCTGAAGACCAAGCGAAAATGGGTCGGCCGGAGCCGGCTCAGCAGCTGGAGCCGCACTACAAGACTTCGGGCCTGCTGCCAATCAGCGAGCAGGGCCACGGTGGCCGATGGCAGCAGTATAGGCGCGTGGCTCATCGCCTCGGTGCCGCCAGCCAGCACCAGCTCGGCCCGGCCATAGGCGATGTCGGTGGCGGCACTGTCAATGGCCTGCAGGCCGGAGCCGCAGTTGCGCTGCACGGTCCAGGCCGGCACCTGCTTGCCGCAACCGAGCCGCAACGCCACCAGTCGGGCGATGTTGACCTCGTCCGGGCCGGGAATGATACAGCCAAGGATCACTTCGTCCAGATCGGTTGGCGCAAAGGGCTGGCGAAGCAGCAACGCCTTGCCGGCCGCCACCGCGAGGTCAGACGCCCGGAAAGGTCCCGGTCGCCCCTGGCTCTTCAAGAAAGGGGTGCGGTTGCCGGCCACGATGTAGACCGGCCGGCCACCGCTATAAGCTGGTTGACGATTACGCATGGCTGCCTCCCCGTTGCCAGTAATCGGCCGGGAAATCATCCACCCGGATTACCTCCTGCCGGGCGGCCTGCGCCACGGTTACAAGCTCGGCCTCAGTCGCGCTGATGATCCCGGCGGCCAGGGCTGCCCCCAGCTGCTGTTCATCACTGCCCGGGGCCAGCCGCTGATCCTTGACCGCGTCCCGCAGCTTTCGCTCCACCGGTTCGGCGGCAATCACCTTGACCAGGGCGTCATCGAGGCGGCCCAGCGGTTCATCCAGCTCAGTCGGGCAATAGATGCCGGCGGTCAATCGGTCACGCACCACGGAAGGGGCCAGCAGCAGGGCCGCGACCTGGTGGCCGAGGCGGTCACTTGGGGCATACGCCGGCAGGCCGAGCGGAAAGGCGAGCAGCCGGAGCAGCCAGGCCGCCGGCCGGTTGGGGAAGTTGGCGATGATGCCGCTGAAGGCAATGGTGATCTGGTGAAAGCTGTTGGCGCAGGCCCATTCCAGTAGCGGCAGCTCCGCAGCCGGCCGGCCGTGATCCTCGAACTGCTTGATCGTGGCCGAGACCAGGTAGAGGTGGCTGAGGATGTCGGCCAGGCGGCCGGAGAGTTTTTCCCGCCGTTTGAGGCCACTGCCGACGATGATCATTGCCAGGTCGGCCGCCAGCACAAAGGCGGTGCTCAGGCGGGTGGTGAGCTGCAGCAGCAGCCGGCACGGTCCGCCCGGGACCGGCAGCAACCGGCCACCTGTCAGCCCGAGCCAGAGCGCCCGGGCCGCACTGCTGACCGTAAAACCGAGATGGCCGAAGAAGGCGCGGTCAAAGTCGAGCAATCCCTGCGCCGGATCGGCGTCGGCCACGGCCCGGATTTCTTTGAGCACATACGGGTGGCAGCGGACCGCCCCCTGACCGAAGATGATCAGCGAGCGGGTCAGGATGTTGGATCCTTCCACGGTGATGCCGATCGGGATCGACTGATAGAGGCGCCCCAGCAGGTTGCGGGGGCCAAGGCTGATGGCACTCCCCCCCTGCACGTCCATGGCGTCGTTCACCACCCGGCGCATCCCTTCGGTCAGGTTCTGCTTGACGATGGCCGAGAGCACCGACGGTTTTTCGCCCCGATCCACCGCCGCACAGGTCATGACCCGGGCCGCATCCATCTGGTAGGTGGTGCCGGCAATGCGGGCCAACGGCTCCTCTACCCCTTCCAGTTGGCCGATGGGGAGCTTGAACTGGCGCCGGATCCGGGCATAGGCCCCGGTGGCCCGGCAGACCAGCTTGCCGGCGCCGGTGCTGAGTGCCGGCAAGGAGATGGCGCGCCCCACCCCCAGACATTCCATCAACATCCGCCACCCCTGCCCGGCCCGCGTCGGGCCGCCAATGATCCAGTCCAGGGGGATAAAGACATCCCTACCCCAGGTGGGGCCGTTCTGGAAGGGGATGTCCAGCGGCAGATGCCGGCTGCCGAGAGTGATGCCGGGGGTCGCAGCCGGGATCAGGGCCAGGGTGATGCCGAGCTCGGCGCGATTACCCAGCAGCTGATCGGGATCGTATAACTTGAAGGCCAGGCCGATCAAGGTCGCCACCGGGCCGAGGGTAATGTAGCGTTTTTCCCAGTTGAGCCGGATGCCGACGATCTCCTGGCCGGCAAACGTGCCCCGGCAGACAACTCCGCGATCAGGGATGGCCGCGGCATCACTCCCCGCCTCCGGGCCGGTCAGGGCAAAGCAGGGGATCTCCTCGCCCTGCGCCAGGCGGGGCAGGTAATGGTCCTTCTGGGCCTCGGTACCATAATGAAGCAGCAGTTCCGCCGGGCCCAGCGAATTGGGAACCATGGCGGTGACCGCCGCAGTAACGCTCCGGCTGGCGATCTTCATGATCACCTGCGAGTGGGCCAGCACCGAGAAACCGAGGCCGCCGTATGCCGTGGGGATGATCATACCGAAAAAACGCTGCTCTTTGAGGTACCGCCAGACCGCCGGGGGGAGGTCTTTATCGCAATTAACGATCTGCCAGTCGTCCAGCATCTTGCAGAGTTCCTCCACCGGACCGTCGAGAAAGGCCTGTTCCGCCGGGGTCAGCTGGGGGATGGGGGTGGCGAGGAGTTTCTGCCAGTCGGGCCGGCCGCTGAACAGTTCGCCGTCCCAGCCGACCGTGCCAGCCTCCAGCGCCTCGCGCTCGGTGGCCGACAACGGGGGAAGCATCTGTTTGAACTGTTTGAGGAGTGGTCGGGCGATGAACGGTCGCCGCAACGGGGGGAGATTGAAAATGAGCGCAAGGCAGAGCGCCAAGCCCCAGAGCAGCGGGTTAGCAGGCACAATCTGCCAGAGTAGCGCCAAAGTACCGACAGTCCAGAGCCAGAGCCCGGCGCGAAAATAAGCCAGCAACCAGCTGATCAGTAATACCAGTAGCAGAGTCATGGCATCCTCCTGCGGTGCGGTCAGAGTCTGTTGCTATTGGCCGGCTTCAAGGCGTTTTACTCACCTTCTGTCTTAACCATACCACAATCCAGCCGATTCTCCCGACAGTAGCCTGAAGCAGCCGGTGGAAGCAAACCGACCTGCTTGTCGATGCCGTAATTAACAAAGAAGGAGTGGCACAATATTACAGTTTCAGTATAATTGAATTATAAAGAGAAGCAGTGAGAAGAGACCTATCTCTTCGCGGGAAGGAGGAACGATTATGAAGAGAATAAGAACCACAATCTTCGGCGTCGCAATTCTCGGCGCCTTACTGATACTGCCATTACTGGCAGCGGCCGACGGTTCGCTGGCAAGGTTCGATGGCGGGATCGGCGTTATTCCAGTCTCAAGCGTTGCAGGGGTCCAGAACGATGACGGTACCTTTCCCAACGTGAACAGGAACAACGTCCGCAACGTCCCACCGGGTGGCCAGCCATGGGTAATCAGCGAGCTCAAGGCCAGTGTCGACCTGACTGGTCGAATCAAGGTTCAAGGGAGGGGGCTGCTGTTGGGCGGAGGTAACAACATCGGGACCAACGGGAACGCAGCCGTGTTCGCGACGTTGTTCTGCGAGACGATCGAACAGAGCTCCAGCCTGACCGGAGTTCCACTTGAACCCAATGGCGATTTCAAGATCGACGACGTTCTGGCTCCCACGCCGCCGAACCCATGCCCCAACCCGGTCCTGCTGATCCGGACCACCAACGGTGGACGCTGGTTCGCGGCCGGCATCCCGAGCGACTGACAACGGACGAGGCATATTCCCCGTCCTGCCGTCAGGTTGGACACCAACAACCGCAAGGAGATAATCCTCCTTGCGCTGGACAAAAAAAAACGCCGAGTGATCGGCGCTTTTTTTTGTGCAAGTATCTGCTCTTTATCTCCCTTTATAGCTTATCCTCCCACTTGAAACCGCTGCGCTTAATACTGATCACCGTGCCGTTCTCATCTTCGAGCCGGAGATTGGCACCTTCATGTAACTGCTTACGGGCTGCCCGGCGCTTTGCGTCATTCAATATCCTGGCCGTAAAGGTAAAAGTTTCGCAGTCGTTATTAAAAACCAGGGTATCTGATAGACGTAAAACATATGTTATTTTCATGGTGTTCTCCTGTTGAATTTGGATCGGGTAGGCAGCTGACGTTCTTGCCGATAGTTGGGTCCTGATTGGTTGCGCGCAAGACTGAATCGGATCAAACAGATTGACCGATTCATGCCATTGTTGTACTGTTTATCTGTACATGTTAAGGAGGTGTCACCATCATGTTGCAAACGACCTATACCAATGCCAGAGCTAATTTTGCCGGACTCTGTGATGAAGTCACGGAAAACCGGGAAATCGTCGTCATTCGTCGTCGCAAGGGAAGTAGTGTAGCGATGATTGCCGCTGACGAATTGCAAAGCCTGGTGGAAAGTGCCCACCTGATGCGTTCGCCAAAGAATGCTGAAAGGCTGCTGTCTGCCTTGGAACGCGCTTTGAACGGTAGTGAGGAAGCATCATCACTGAAGTCGCTCCGCTCCGAGGTCGGCCTTGCCGACTAAACCGCGGGAGTCTGTTTTTCAGCCAGAATTCCGCGAAGACCTGCGCTATTGGGTGGAAACTGACCGCAAGATTGCAATGCGCGCCTTAGACTTGGTTGCAGCAATTATGCGCGATCCGTTCAGCGGCATTGGCAAACCCGAACCACTTAAATATCTAGCAAGCGGTACATGGTCAAGGCGTCTCACGCAAGAACATCGTATCGTCTATCTCGTTCGTGACAACCGCATCGATTTTCTCCAAGCACGATACCATTACTGAATCTTACTTTTTTCCCAACGGCGTGGGTGCTGACCTGACGGCTTTACTCAATAAGATTCTTCCCCAAGGACCATTCTGTTTTTTATTCTGCTTTTCCCTTTTTATCATTAGGAAAAGGAAGCAGACCAGATTCTGGGAGCGGCAGGATAGAACCTTGCGGATATTTTTTCAGTTGCTGGTAATTGGTAACTGTTTGTATGCGCCAGAGGGTATCCGGATGGGTCGAAACGATGTCTGGTCTTCTGATGCCGTGTTCCTGGCGGGCCAGTACCTTAAACAGGTCAATCGTGCCTCCGGCATGACCATAAGCACGGACAAACAGATCCATGGCGTAAAGGTCCGCAGCCGATTCCCGGTCACGGGAGTGTTTCAAATCAAACGTCTGCACTGAAGGAGCGATAAAGCCCGGAAGATCTCCGGCCAAACCCAACGCCGTCATAATCGACATCAGGACAAGCCCTCGGCCCAATCCACGTAAATGGTCGCGATGAGCATAATGGCCCAATTCATGGGCCAAAATGATTGCTACTTCATTCTCTGATTTCAATTCAGAGAGCAGCCCTTTGAAAACGACAATATTCCCTGCCGGCAAAGCCACCGCGTTGACGGCGGCCTGATCATGAACAGTAACTTTGTACGTGAATGGTGGCAACCCTTCAGCCGAGGAGACTAAAGAGTCGAGAACTTTTTGCAAATACTTGCTGGTGTGGGGAAAGTCGTTATGTTCAAAATTGGCGGTGATGCCGGCGGCAATAGCTGCTTCAAATCTGGGGGGCAGGCGTTCGGCGATCTTCTCAGCCGCGTACCCCAGCACGAAGTATACCCCGAAAATAATCCCCAACAACCATAAACTCAGGCGGATAAATTCCCGGAAATGGTTGTGCGACGGGACATTTACATTATTCTCACAGTATCGCGGTTCAAATTTCATTTAGAATAATAGACCGCGGTGCCGCATGCCAAGGCCTCAATCCCGGTTATTTTTTTGCGCTCGCCTATTTTCATCCCCTCGATCCGGACGTTTAGAATTGCATCCGCTCCCACGGCTTTCTCTTTCATGCGCAGGACCGCTTCGCGGCGTGCCCTGTCCATCATGGCTTCTGCAACGGAAATTCTCATCCCAAAAAGACTGGCCAAACTTGCTACGGCCTGCTTAAAAAAATCACCACCAACCACGACACTGCCCATTACCAGTTCCGTTTTGACAACAGGACGGTCTTCAGCAAACTTCATGGTTAACGCCGGAAGTGAGACAACCGCTTTTTCTCGTTTAACAATGTTCTTTAAATGAGCTTTTTCTCTATACGTCCCGATAAAATAGGAAAAAACGAATAGAGCAAGCCAGATTCCCCAGACAATCAAATCTGCCATGGCTGTTCTCCTATTCTACCCTGACCGCGGTGCCGTAGATGTAGATCTCTGCCGCCCCGGCAGCGACATCAGATGTTGCGAAGCGCACATTTACGATTGCATTGGCGCCGATAGCGGTTGCCTGTTCAACCATTCGGCTGATGGCTTCTTGTCGTGTTTCTTCCAGCAGGCGGGTGTAGTTTTTCAACTCGCCGCCGAACATGTTCTTAAAAGAAGCGCCAATGTCCTTAAAGGCATTCTTCGAGCGAACCGTACTGCCGCAAACCAGTCCATAATGCGTTGTGATTGTCTTGCCGGGGATAGTTTCGATATTTGTGATTTCCATTGCTCCTCCTTTTGTGTTGGTAACCATAATTAATTCCCTTTCTATTTTGTCGTGGATTTAACGGTCCGGGAGATCAACGGGCGGTATTTTGGCCCGGTGCATCTTCCTTGTTGGGCGATTTTGGGGGTCGGATTGAATGCTCTTCTGAAACCATTTCTTAAACTTTGAGACACAATCCGCAGACAATGGCATCAGCTATGGCAATAAAGGCTGATAGAAAGTTTCCTATGAGAAAATAGTTGTTAGACACTGTCTTATCATGTTCATCATGCAACCGAGTCCCAAGCTTCAGGGCACCGAACATGACAAGCACAGTCGAATACCCTCCTGTTAGACCGGTAAAAAGAACAAGTCGTTCCAATATACCTTTAAATGTTTCAATGTCAGGTTTTTTGAACAATGCTGTGCCAGCCACCGATTTACGAAGGATTGTGAATACAAAAATTGCCAGGATTTCTCCGACAACAAATACAACTGGGTAAATAAACATGGGTTTCATATATTATCCTCTGTATGGGATACAGCCCGGTGGAGAAGCTCCTTTACAGTCACGTACTCCTCGATCTGCAGTGTTTTTCTTCGTTTCCATATTTGCGATTTTGTCTTTCCAAAGCGCGACGCAACTTCAGCATCATCATAATCCCATACTAGTTCCCGGATCAGTGCGTAGTCTTTTTCCTTCCAGTGCCCTGATTGCAATTCTAGTAGCCGAAAGAGCATGGTGAGATCATCTGTGTAGGGCAAATTGGGCAGATATAATTGAAACCGCCGTCTCCCACGCCTTTTTTTTGTTAACAGCTCTCTGGCAGCTACAAGCCCAGGGCCTGTCATTCCATGGGCGATCTGCGAGTTGATTGGCGTGTCGATTCCACCATAGACGATTACGTAACGGAGCATAAAAGCAGGACGAACCGTCAGGAGGCGATCTTCCAAGAAAAGAATTGAATCTACAGCACTCCTCAGCGAAGCAGCGACTCCTTGAAACTCATCACCTAGTGTAATGGTATATGGAGACAGTATGGCTCCCGCATGAGCGGCGTTACACTCTTCAACTATCCTCATGAACTCGTTCATCAGGTCGCCGCCGTCGTAAGATCTGCTTTGAATGACATCAGCCATGACGATGTAATATTGGGGCATATATGGGCATCCTCGCTCATTTCATTTATTATGAAACTTAGCAGTTAATTCAGAATATTTGAATCGAAATTTTCGGACACTTATCTCAAGTAAGCAAAAATATAGGGATAGACAAGTCGGAGGGGAAGTGACGGAGAAAAGAATGAGACTGTCCTGCCAGTAGAGATCGCTCAGGGTGGTCGGACTCCCGAGGGCCGAAAAGGGCACCTCCACCTGGATCCAGCTATTGGCGATGGCCGTGACCGGAAAGGTCGTACTGGTGGCGCCATTGGCAACGATCTGCAGCTTCTGGTTCCCGGTGCTGCCACCATGGACCCAGAAACGGAGTTTGTCGTAACCGCTCAGGTTGATCGCCGAACTGCTGTGCAGATAAAAGGCGCTCCAGCCGGCAGTTATGGTGACGGCGATGGCGCGGTGGCCGCCAGATTTCGGGTACTCCCCCACGACCAGTCTGCCCAGCCGCTGGCCAGGGCATCAGCATAAATGGGGAGATCGGCCGCAGCGGCACGGCCAATTGGCAGCAGGCAGACCGCAATTACGAGAAATGCGCGGCTAAATCCCACCCAGGCAAAACTCTTCACCCGGTTCGCAATGGCAAGCATTACGGTGTCACCAGCCCGTCCATCCGCAGCACCTCGAAATTTGACCCCATGACCGTTTTCAACTCCCGCAGACTGTCGTTGTTCCAGCGCGGATCGGGCGCACCGCTGATGTACCAGTTGGAGCCGTTGTCCGCCACCAGCATGCCGTAGGTCTTGAGCGCCTGCAGGATGGCTCGACTTTCCTTGCTGAAACTGCTCGGGATGACATAACTGGCCTTCAGGCGGACCCGCATCCCCATGGGGGGACGATCGACGCTGGTGTTGCTTGATGCCCAGTGGGTGGCAGGTGGGACATAGGCCCGGCGGCTGGTGTTCACCGTAAAGCGAAGGGCGTGGCGAATTGTGCCGCTAGCTGCCTCCTCGTAACGGACCAGACCGGGAAAGATCGGCAGTCCGGCGGCATCGGCACTGGTCCACCTCGGCTGGCCGCCTGGGCGCACGATGTTGGAATCCAGATGGAACAGGGCACCGCAGTTGGCCTTCCAGCTATCATCTAACTGCGGAAAGGCAAAACCGAGTTCATAAAGGCGGTTGCTGTCCTTATCGATTACCAGCACATGACGATCGCCATCAGTTGGTGAACCCTGCCCTTCAATCGGGGCAGTGGGGGGCACCGGATAGGGGCCAGGGTCGCTCTCGTCACCGTAGGCGGTGTAGGTGATCGGCACCCTGGTCTGGCTGCCGGCCACGACTACATAGGGGATACCGATCGGCGCGCCGTTGTACAAGCCGGAACCGAAATCGGGGTGGAGACCGGTGGCCAGGCCGATACTGGCGATGAGCTTATCAGAATTCGGATCAACCGAGTCAGCAGAGACATCGCGATTCCAGGGATTATCCGCCGGAAACGGCAGGGCACCGTTCAGGTTCGCCCCGGCGCCTAGATCCGCGCCAGCCAGATTGCCATACGTTGCACCAGAAGTTGTGCCGTCGCTCCCACTGGCACCTCCCCCACCGCTGCAGGCGGCCAGCACCAGCAATAGCAGCATCAACGCTAAGTTTTGACACATCAAGCGGACCGGCTTGGCACCATGCATGACTGCCTCCTTTAAATTATCCTAAAAACGGCAGTCAATTAACGCAGAGGCGCAGAGACGCAGAGAAATCAAGAACTTATCCAAAACTTTATGCTCACCAAAAAGGTGAAGGCCGTATTCTGCTTAAAAGACCGTTTTTACTCTGCGCCTCAGCGTCTCTGCGTTTCAATTGCTTTTTTTGGATTATGCCTTCTTGACGAACTCCGATTTCAGCTGCATGGCGCCGATGCCGTCGATCTTGCAGTCGATATCGTGGTCGCCGTCGACGATGCGGATGTTCCTCACCTTGGTGCCGACCTTGACCACCAAGGACGAGCCCTTGATTTTCAGATCCTTGATCACAGTGATCGCATCACCGTCGGTGAGCTGAGTGCCGAAGGCATCACGCACGACAGTGTCGGCCTCCGGGGGCGCCGTAGCCGTCTGCGGCCATTCATGGGCACATTCCGGGCAGACGTACATCTCGCCGTCTTCGTAGGTGTATGCCGATTTGCATGAGGTGCATGGGGGTAAAGTGCTCATTGAGTATCCTTTTCTGTAACTTTTCTCATTCGTTATGTAGCCACATACTTAAGACTATTACCGTTTCTTTTCAATAAATAATCACCCGCATAGCTGTAAGGATCAGCCACTGGGTCAATGATGCTATACTATAAATAGCCATATGCAACGAGTTGCCAACCAGACCGGAAGACTTCTCTGGCGCAGGTCTACAGCAACAGCCAGGGCAGAATTTGCGGGGCGTCCCAAAAGCGGAAAAATTGCCGAAGTGGGGGCCATCAGTCATGGCACATAATCGTGTAACGGAAGACCAGAACCCAACACCCGCCGGTGGGGTGAAACCATGTCCAGGACACCACGCAGCCTGTCAGTTCTGCATCGGGCAGGAGCTTCTCTACTGGTGCGACTCCTGTTGCCAGATCGTGGCCGAAAAACGTTGCCCCTTGTGCGGGCTCAAGGCGCGGAAAATGAGGGGACATGCCGGCTAAGGATCGGTCAGAGCTTCAAGCGGTCAAAGATGTTATAATATAGACAGCAGCGCAGCTGCCAGAATGCCTAGGGATAACAAGAGTCGAGTGAAAAGGGGGTGAACTTCATGACAATCAGTGGCTGGGAATTTTACGGTATCAATTTTGGTCTGTTCATAACGATGATCATGGCCGTTGCCATGTTTTTGTATGTGATGCTGGGTGAACACAAAAACGGGGAATTAAGCCATGTAGACGGCATGGCCGGCGACGCAGGCGATGATTGACCGGACATCACTGGTCAGAGAAACACGGGGCCAGGTCAAATAACACTGGGACAGACTTTCAGGTCGCCAATTTGACAGCAAGGACTTTCAGTCCAGTTCCAACACCCGAATTTCATTCCGCGCCAGTTGTACCCGCCCCCGACGCTCAAAATCCTTCAACAGACGGCTGACCACTTCCCGTGAGCTGCCCAGATCATTGGCGATTTTCTGATGAGTCGCCGCCAGCAGACCGGCAGCGGATTTTTCTACCAGATACTCCATCAAGCGGTCATCGAGTCGACCAAAAGCCACTTCATTGACCAGCGCCAGCACCTCGGTGAGCCGTTGACTCAGGAGCGCAAAGACAAATGCACGCATGGTTGCATCCGTATCCAACAGCCGGCGGAATTCATGGGCCGAAATGAGCAACAACTGGCAGGTTGAAGTGGTAACGGCATTGGCCGGGTAGGCAATGTTTCCCACCAGGCATGACGCATTCAGAATGCAGGTCTCACCGGGACCAATCTCGTAGAGGGTGATTTCCCGCCCGCTCTCCCCGCACTTGTAAACCCTGATATCCCCTCCCAGCACAAAGGCAATACCGGAACAGATGTCCCCTTCCCAGTAGAGGTGCGTTTGGGCCGGCACATCCTTCACCCCGGCCTGGGCCAGCAGCTCTGTCGTCAACCCCGGATGGCGACGAAACAGGGGGAAGCAGGAGAGAAACGTGCCCGCCAGATCAGATTGTATTGTCATATGTGTCTCCGTTTCTGTTGCAGAGTATCCCATGTTTTTCAATCACAGCAACCACAAGGTCTTGTTTGTGACTAAGTCACAGACTGGCTGCGAGCATCGGCATATAGTTCAATCATGCAGCACATACAAAGAACTGAGAGGTGAATGTTATGAAGAAGAACATCGGACAGATTGACCGGTTATTGCGGATAGTGGTTGGCAGCCTGCTCCTGTATTTCGCCGTTGCAGCCGGCCAGCCATGGGGGTTCATCGGCATCATCCCGTTCATTACCGGGACCATCGGCTGGTGCCCGCTCTATCGGCTCATGGGCATGACCACCACTTGCAAAAGCTGTGTCCACAACTAAGGAGAGAACCATGTCACTTACCAAGAAACCATTTATGCGCCGCCTGCTGGCAGCAGGTGTACTCTGTTCAGCCAGTGTATTGGCTGCCTGTGGCAGCTCAAACGACTCCTCGGCCCAGCTCGCGACCCAAGTTGCTGCCGGCCGGGCGGTCTTCATGGATGAAACCTTTGGCAACGAACAGTTTTTCGGCACCACCCTGGGCCTGCATACCGTCCTGAACGGAGTTGCGCCCAAAGATGCCGTGGCCCTCGGGGTACAGGTGGATCTCACCAAGGTGCCAGCAGCAATTATGGCCGTAATGACCGGCAGCGACCTGGCGGCCAAAGATGCCGCCCTGAGCGACCCGGCAGTCACCAAGCAGCTGATCAAGGCTGGGGCGGTGATCGGGGTGAAAGGGTTCTACGCAACGACTGCGGCCACTGATACGACCCTCACCAACGTTGGCATCACCTGCGGCCTCTGCCACGTGAAGGTTGCGCCAACCACCTTTACCCTGACCGGCGGCGCTACTCCGCTGCCGATCGGTGAACCAGAATTCAACGGGGTGCCCAATGCGGGTATGGATGCGGGCAAGATTCTCTCCTTCACCCCGTTCGCGGTCCAGAACAACCTGAGCGCCACCCTGGCCGGTTGGGGTCCGGGCCGCTTCGACATCCGTGCGCTGAACGAACTGGATGACAGCGTCAACAATCCAACCGCCTACCCGCCACTCTGGAACTTTCCGGCCCTGCAGGCCAATGGTTATGCCCTCGGCTGGGACGGCATGTTTACCGGGACGAACGCCCTGGCCAGCATTGCCGAAGCGGTCTATGACCTGATCATGCATGGCAATGGCTCATTTGCCACCGCCCATGGGGCCATAGCGCCAGCCCTGGCCTTCCCGCCCCGGCAGGCCGTGCTGAATCTGCTTCAGGATAACCCCAGCAGTACCATAACAGCCACCAAGCTGCTGCAGGTGCAGTCGTTCCTGCAAAGCCTCCAAAGCCCGGCCCCGACCGGGTTCGATACCACTGCTGCCGCAGCCGGCAAACTGGTCTTCGACGGGAAAGCCCACTGCGCCACTTGTCATCCGGGTGCCCGTGAATTCATCAGTGCCGGGCGTTACACTGACATCACCGCGACGGCGCCGAGTGGCGACCTGGCCGGCGGGATCAAGGTCCCCAGCCTGCGGGGCATCAGCCAGACCGCGCCTTATTTCCATGACAGCAGCGCCGCAACCTTGGCCGACGTGGTCAATCGCTTCGACACCCGGGACAGCCTTGGCTTGACGCCGACGGAAAAGAGCCAGCTGATCGAATACCTCAAGAGCCTGTAACTGTACCAACAACCCTTACCCGAAAGGAGCATTCCATGAAACGACACATTGCCATGACGATCCTCTCCACCCTGCTGGCCGTCACCGCAGTCATCGCTGCCGAGGAGCAAAAGCCGATCACCAAGGTCATGCTGGCCCGGTTGGGCTGGATTCAGTCCATCAGCCGATATCAGGCCTACAGCAACTATGAAGGGATAGCCACTGATGCCAGTGCCCTGGCCGCGCAGACGAAAAAGGTGGGCGAAGCAGCCCCTGCACCGTTTAACAAGGAGATGAACCTTGCCATCAACGAGTTGGCTGTTGCCATGGCGACCGCCGCCGCCAACAAGGATGGCGCCACCACCGCCGCCAAACTCGGCGAAATTCTGGGCAAGTGCTACGCCTGCCACGCCAAGCTCCGGGACAAAGTCTAGCAACACTTATGCAGCGTGGCCCTGGAGAGCGATAATCGAGTCGCCATCACTCAGCACATTGCCGAGCATCGCGCACGACACTGTCGCTCTCCAGGGCTTCGGCCGCAAATTGCAGCCATTCATGGCCTCATTCCGGGCAGATGTACATTACGCCGTCTTCATAGGTGTATTCGAAACTGCAGGCGGGGTATTTGGGTAAAAGGGTCAGTAATAATATCAATATTGTCATATCCTCCGAAATTGCGTTGACAACACTCGGTGCCGGGTGATTTTCCGTCACTCAAAAAAGCAAGTTCCTATCCCTTAATCCCTTAGGAAGAGGGGCGCAGGTTCAGAGTTCCAGCAGCCATAACAGGTTTATCCCAACCCCAACCCTGTTGTTGGATTTGGCGATTAAACCCCCGATGTCATGTGTTCCGATGGCGTTTTTAGCATAAAGGTCAATGCCGGCATTCAGCGAAGGATAAAAATAACGGATCGCAGCCACCCAGACAGGCGTTCCACCGGTAATAACAGGGGTGACCTCTCCAAGCATCTGTAGATGTTCTGTTATCAGGCCGTTGAATCCAATGCCAACTCCTGCAATCCCGGTAGAGCCGAAAAAGCTCGCTTTGGGATTAACCGTCAGGGCCAATACTGAATTGATATTATAGAGAAAAGCCAGCTCTGCTCCAAACATTCCAACCCCGTCAGATGGCGCAGGCTTTGTCCCTTCCTGCAGACTCCCCCTCAGGCCCAATGAAAATGGATCCCCCAGATTTTGGTCCAGCAGATTAAGTTTAGTACCAACACCCAGCTTTAGCGATGTGCCAACGGGCTTGTCGGTGTCAACCAGTTTTTGACCGATAAACTCTAGTTGCGCATTGTCACTCAGGCCATAGGAGAGCTGAAAGTTGGCGTCGGAGTTTAGTCCCCCTTGCAGAGCAAACATGCCGCTCTTTATTGAGTTTGCGCTGGTCAATGTAACACCGTTCAGCATCAGTTGTCTTTCTCTGGTCGAAAGTGGTGCCGATGTGGCTTTACTGAAACTGGTGGGGTAGCCCTGGCCAAAATCAGGAGTAAAGCGAACATTCACCCCTGCGGAAATCTGGTTTCCGTCGGGTACGAAGGTCAGCATCTCTGTTGCCGGAGTCGATCCCAGAGCGTTTGTAGTGTAAACATCTATTCCGACGGTGGGGCTTTGTAAATAAGACAAGCCTGCAGTCCATACCGGTTTGCTGAAAATCTGCCCCTGCTTGTTTACCGAGTTCCCGCCTGAGCCAAAGGGTATATTCAGGTTAGCAAAAAACGTGAGTCTATCACTGACGCTGTAATCAAGCCCGGTGCCGATGTTAAAGAAGGTTCCGTAAAAATTCCCGCCATCATTAATTTTCCCCGGATAAATAACTGCTCCCGGAACCAGGTGCATTTCAAATCCCGGCACAAGTTTTACACTGAGAGGGATCTGGAGTGATTCAACAAGTATCAAAGAAATTTTCTGTGAATTGTCGGGTGTGTACAAGCCATTGCCTGATCTAAATCTTCCGAACTCTAAAGACCCTGTTACAGCCAAACTATAAAATTCACCCTGTAATATTCTATATTTGAGTTTGGGGGCGAATACCATAAGTCCGAGGTCAGTTACATTGCCGTTGATCTTTTCTCCCAGGGTGTCATCGAAAAGTGTCAATGCCAGGCCCAACTGGAGTTTTTTGGTAACGCCACCATCAAGCGAAAGATTAAACGTTTGAAGACCGGTTCCTCCGCCGGAACTCCCCTTGGGGAAGATATGGGCACCATAGGCTGCCTGGATGGAATTTTCGGGCAATACGGCAGCAGTTTCAAGGTTGATTACTTGGGTTGGAGGAAGTTGCAGCGGAGTTGTCTGGCTGAAAGCGAGAGACGAGCCGACAGAAAGGGCCAGAATTGCTGCCAATGCCAGAAGCGACAACCTGTTTTTCATAGATACCTCTAAAATCAGTTAAGTTGTGCCAAAGTTCGCTCGGCATAGTGCTTATGGGAAATAACAGTGTCAATACAAAATATCACCTCGATGTCGCTGACGTAGCTACGACAAACTTTTTTAGCGACTTTGCGCTCCCCCCTTGCAAAACCCGCCGCGAATGATTAGGTTGTTTTCCGACATTACCTATACGAAGGAGACGCACCGCACCATGAGCAAAATTACTAAAGAGTTCCAAACCGAAGTCAAGCAGTTACTCGACCTCGTCATCCATTCCCTCTATTCCCACAAGGACATCTTTCTCCGCGAGCTGATTTCCAATGCTTCCGATGCCGTGGACAAACTCCGCTTTGAGGCCAACTCCAATGAGACGCTGCTGGAGGGGAACAGCGACTGGAAGGTGAAGCTGATTGCCGACAAGGCGGCCGGCACCCTGACCATCCGCGACAACGGCATCGGCATGAGCATGACCGAGGCGGAAGAGAACATCGGCACCATTGCCCGCTCCGGCACCAAGGCGTTCATGGACAACCTGAAGCAGGTCCAGTCCACTGACAACCCGGAGCTGATCGGCCAGTTCGGCGTCGGCTTCTACGCCTCGTTCATGGTGGCGGACAAGGTGACGGTCATCACCCGCCGCGCCGGTTCGCCGAATCAGGCCTGCTGCTGGGAATCAACCGGCGACGGCTCCTACACTATTGAGGAGTGCAGCAAGGAGACCCGCGGCACGGACATCATTCTGCACCTGAAAGAGGAGCAGAAGGAATATTTGGAAGAGTGGCGCCTCCGCTCGATCATCAAGAAGTACTCGGATTACGTCCAGTACCCGATCGTCATGGACATCACCCGGACCGAAAAAGCCAAGGGACTGGACGGCAAGGTGATTGAAGGTGGCGGTGATATCGAGACGATCACCGAAGAGACCCTCAACTCCATGAAGGCGATCTGGATTCGCGCCAAAAGCGACGTCACTGAGGAAGAGTACACCGAGTTCTACAAGCATGTTTCCCACGACTACGAGCCCCCCTTCCGCACCATTCACTACTCGGCCGAAGGGACCAGCGAGTACCGCGCCCTGCTCTTCATCCCGCAGCACAAGCCGTTCGACCTGTTCCACCGCGAGCGGGACAAAGGGATTCAGCTCTACGTGAAAAGGGTCTTCATCACCGACAAGTGCGATGAGCTGCTGCCGGAATACCTCCGCTTCATGCGCGGGGTGGTGGATTCATCCGACCTGCCGTTGAACGTTTCCCGCGAGGTGCTGCAGCACGACGCCGAGATTCGCCGGATCCAGAAGGGTCTGGTCAGCAAGACCCTCAGTACCCTGGCCGAACTGAAGGAGAAGGAGTTCGAAGAATACCTCAAGTTCTACACCGAGTTCGGGCCGGTGCTGAAGGAAGGTCTGCACTTCGACTTCGCCAATAAAGAGAAACTGCAGGACCTGGTGCTGTTCGAAAACAGTGCCACCGAGGCGGGCAAGCTGACTTCGCTGAAGGAATACGTGGAGCGGATGCCGGAAGCGCAAAAGGAGCTCTACTTCATCACCGGCACCAGCCGCGCCATGGTCGAGCAGTCGCCCCACCTTGAGATGTTCCGCAAGAAGGGGTACGAAGTCCTGTTCCTGATCGACGCCGTGGATGAGTGGGTGGTGCAGGCCATGACCGAGTACGACGGCAAGAAGCTGAAAGCCGTCGACCGGGGCGACCTGGAACTGGAGAGCGCGGACGAGAAGAAGGAGATCGAGGCCAAGCAGGAAGAGGCCAAGAAGCAGTACCAGGGGCTGCTGGACTTGATCAAGGAGAAGTTGGCGGACAAGGTGAAAGAAGTCCGTTTCTCCAGCCGCCTCACCGAAAGCGCCTGCTGCCTGGTGGCCGACGAGTACGGCATGGGCGCCAATATGGAGCGGATTCTCAAGTCCATGCGCCAGGATGTGCCGGAAAGTAAGCGGGTGCTGGAACTGAACCCGGACCACCCGATCCTGCAGGTCATGGGCGGGATGTTCACGGCCGACGCCGCCAACCCCCGTCTGGCCGACTACTGCGACCTGCTCTTTGATCAGGCGCTCTTGACGGAAGGCTCGCCGATCACTGATCCGCTCAAGTTCACCAAGCTGGTGAGTGAATTGATGGTCAAGGCCGGGTAACTCAGCAGCATCAATGAACAGATATCAATGTTTTCATAGTGTTACGTTTTTGTAACGACATAGTTTTCTTGACATCGATGTAAATAATGGGCTAAATTGACCCAGCTCATTAAAGACAGCAACCAGACCGCAGCAGATAGCGATACTACCAAACCACCCGCAAGGGTGGGACGGAAAGCCAAGGGTCTCCATGAGACAGCCGGGCCGCCGAACTATCAGAACCATGATAGCCGGCGGCCCGTTTTTATTTCCCGCACTGAATCTGCGGAAAACACTCGCGGTAATCGCTGCTGCACCACCAAGGAGGTACAACAACAATGAAATTGAGTCAAAAAATTCAAAACATGGCCGTCTTTATCGAATTTCTCGCCGGCTCGGGCCTGGCAATCTTTTTTCATTTCGCTTTGCACAATGAAATGGCTTCCTACCTGATCTTCGGCGTCGGGGTCCTGCTTTCGCTTGCCACCTACCTGCTGCGGGAGGACATAGAAAAGACCCGCACCGAACTGACCGAACTGTATCATCACGCCCATGAACTGACCTATGCCGTCAGCCGTCTCAGCGACCCGGAATGCCAGAACAAGGCTCAGGATCTGCTGGCCAGCACCATGCGCACCGTGGCCATGCTGCAGAATGGTCTGATCCCCCTGGAGGAAACCGAATTCTATCTGGAAGGGGCAAAATGCAGCGATAACGCCGCGCAGCGGATTCGAGCCGTAGATCCGGTTACCGCAGGCTGGCAAACCCGGGCCACCCTGGTGAACTTTTACCAGAGCAACCTGCGGGCCATGGAACGCGGGGTCAGCATCACCCGGATTTTTGTCATGAACCGGGAGGAGATGGCCGAACCTGATCTGCAGAAAATCATCATGGCCCAATTGAAAGACGGCGTTGATGTGCGGGTGGCGTTTCGGGATGAATTCCCTTCCGCCAATACTATCAGCGGTCGGGACACCAATGTACCGTGGGATTTCGCCGTGTATGACGAGCAGGTCGCCACCGAGGTCTTTCCCCAGGCGGGGAAATATTACGGCCGCAAAACCAGTCAGCCGGTGGAGGTGGAAAAATACCTGCGCTACTACCAACTGGTGGAACATAGTGCCCATACGGTCGTGGTGGAAGGGGATCGGTTGAGTCTTGCAACCGACGCCCTGGCCATGGCCTCTTAAACGAAAAACTCCCCCGTCGCACGCAATGGCGACGGGGGAGTGAGTATTGTTTCATAACAACGACTACCCTACCAAGCGATCCCGCGCCTGTCGACTACCCAGAGGAAGCAGCTGCGCCAGGGCAGATTCAAGCGCGGTATCCAGCGCAATGAACCGCACGCCATACCCCGGCATTCGCCGCTCGCCCCACGCCTGCAGCCAGATAATTTCAACGTGTACTGCGGTAGTCAGACCAGGCAGATCAACCATCAGTTGCTGCCCGACGCTAAACCGTTCCGGATGCAGATCAAGGATAAAAGCCCCATCCCAGGATAGGTTCAGGGTGACTCCACGCTCCAGCTCCACCCCTTCGACCCGACCGACCGGCAGACAGACCTCATAACGCCGCCCAGCCCGTAGCCGCCGCGGCGAGAATGTCGCACAGGTCTTCTGCAGGAAATCATTGAGACTCTTATCCTGCGCTGCTGTGCCGGGCATGGTCATGGGGATCAGTATCGAACCCATGGTCCGAACCCGCAGCGCTGGATAAACGTTGGCCAACGAACAGGCAATGACTTTCTCTTCGTCTTTCGCTTTGATCATCGCGGCCAGATCAACCAAGATGCCGCAATATTCCCCGGTCAATGCCAATTGTTCAGCATCTTTAAAGGTGGCGCAGGCAGACGGCGAAACACCCTGACCACAAAGCGTGGCAACCAGGGCATCACGGGTGGCATCAACGTAAGAAATGACAAGTATGAGACAATCTGAAATGGGCATCCGAAAACCTAAGTAGTTAAACTGAATGCGATCAGTTTAGCATATGAAAGCTGGTTGCGGAACTATGGCTTTCCCCAAAGTTCCGTCAACCGCCGATCACGGCCACAGCTACTGCGGTAATATTTATAGCGAAGTGGGTTTTTCTGGTAGTAGTCCTGATGATATTCTTCAGCCGCATAAAATTGCCCGGCTGCCACAATCTCGGTGACGATCTGCCAGTTCCGCTCCCGTTCCAGGGCCTTCCTTGCCGCCTCAGCCAGATCGCGCTCATCTGCGGTGCGATAAAATATCGCCGAACGGTATTGGTGCCCACCATCGCAAAATTGGCGGTCTTTAGCCAGCGGATCAATGTTGCGCCAGAACACGTCGAGCAGTTGGCGATAGCTGACCATTTGCGGATTGTAGGTGACCTGCACGACTTCCGCATGCCCGGTAGCACCGGCAGATACCTGTTCGTACGTTGGATTGACCTTTGTCCCGCCGGTATAACCGGAGGTGGTGCTGATCACCCCCGGCAGAGCGTCGAACGGCGGCTCCATGCACCAGAAACAACCACCGGCAAAAATAGCCACGGCCAGGTTCGTCTTGGCTGTGCTGACTGCCGCACCCGCACCCTGCGTCATCAATACTAGCAGAACGGCGCACCAGACAATGCTCCGCAACATCACGCCCATCGACATCCTCCAGAGGTCACGGCAGCGCGTCAGCGACCTGCACGCCATCACGCGTAGTACCCTTGACATAATACATCGCTTTATCTGCCAGACGGACCAGATCGAGCTTGCTATCGGCATCCTCCGGAATCGTGGCAATGCCAAAGCTAGCCGTGATGCTGATTGCCTGGCCGTCATCGGCACGGAATTGATGCTCCCGCAGGGTCTTGCGCAGATTGGATACCAACTGCAGTGCCCCGGCCTTATCGGTGTTGGGTAACAGTATCACATACTCATCACCGCCGAAACGGGCCGCCAGATCAACCGAGCGGATGTGTCTTTTAACCAGCTTGCCAACTTCGGACAGCATCCGGCTCCCCACCAGATGGCCATGGGTATCGTTGACCTTCTTGAAGAAGTCCAGATCAAAAAATACCAGTGACAGCGGGGCATGATAACGGCGGGCCCGATCAACCTCCTGATCGAGCAGTGTGTCAAAATGGCGAGAGTTATAGAGGCCGGTAAGATCGTCAGTGATGACCAGGGCGTTTACCTGGGCATAGGACCGGGCGTTATCGATGGCAATGGCGGCAAAATCGGCAATAGTTGAGAGAATCGCCAGATCCGCCTCGGTGTAACTCCGGTCGGCCAGGCCGTTGACGATTTCGATCACGCCAAAGACCTGCTCCTTTACGGTCAGCGGGACGCAAATGATTGAATTAGTGGTAAAAGAGATCTGCTCATCAACATAATTGGCAACCTGCGGGTGGCATTTGGCATCGGCGACCAACATCGGTTCGCCATGGGCCGCAACCCAGCCGGCAACCCCTTCCCCCATCTTCAGGCGAAACGTTTTTAGCTGTTCAGCCACCGGCGAAACGACAATTTCAAAATAGAGTTCCTGGGCTTCCTGATCAACCAACAACAAAGACCACTGTTTTGGCTCCAGCAGGGCACTGACCTTGCCCATAATAACCTGCAGCACCTCATCCAGATTCAGCGACGAGGTAATTGCCTTGCCAATATCCATCATGATCGCCAGCTCATTGCTCTGTTGCTGCATCAAAGCGCGCAAAGATGAATACTGCCTCTTCAGGTTACGGGTACTCATATTTTCTCACTCGCCTGGTCAGGGGTGCGGATGGCCATATACTTTAATTAATTCGGCAAAGCGGACCAAAGCTTGAGTGAATTTGTTGCGGGCAGTAAACGATCGTTACCGGCAGTCCTCCCGAGGAATTTGGAGCTATTTACCCACCAACGCCAAACTTCCGGGTATACACAATAATCTTGCACCTTTTAGCGGTTTAAATGTATCTTTTTGACACAAACATCTTCCACCTCGATTGCGGAGTTGCCCACCATGGCGCCCACCACCATTCTTATCTGCGATGATGAAGACGGCATCCTGATTTACCTGAAGAAATTGCTGACCAGCCAGGGGTTCAGGGTTGAAACCTTCAATCGGGGAAGCCTGCTACTGGAGCGGCTTACCAACGGAACTCCCACCGATGCCGACATCCTGCTGCAGGATGTGAAAATGCCGGATATCGACGGTCTGCAGATGCTGGAGCAGGTCCGTCAGTTACGACCGGAATTGCCAACGGTAATCATGACTGCCTTTGGCTCCATTGACATGGCCGTTGAAGCAATCAAGCTGGGTGCCTATGATTATGTCACCAAACCGTTCCCCAAGGAAAAGATCCTCGGCATCATCGACCACGCCCTGGAACGACAGCAACTGGTTGCGGAAAACAGTCGCCTGAAGGAAGCGCTGGACAAGGGGCAGCACGGGGCAATTATTTTCAAGAGTCGCCAATTTACGCTGGTGTATGACCTGACCCTGCAGGTGGCAGCCAGTGACGCCAACATCCTGATCCTCGGTGAATCAGGTACCGGCAAAGAGCTGATCGCCAATACCGTGCATGCTAACAGCAATCGCCGCAACAAACGTTTTCTCTCCCTCAACTGCGCGGCCCTGTCGGATACCTTATTGGAAAGCCAGCTGTTTGGCCATGTGCGTGGTGCCTTTACCGGCGCCATTGCCAGCCAGCGCGGCATCCTGGAGGAAGCCGATGGCGGCACCTTGTTTATGGATGAAATAGGCGACATGAGTCTGGTGATTCAGGCCAAACTGCTCCGGGTCATCCAGGAGGGGGAGTTCATCCCGGTCGGCACCACCAAAGCCAAGACCGTTGACATCCGCTTTGTTGCCGCCACCAACAAGGACCTGCAGAAGGAAGTCGCTGTTGGCAATTTTCGCGAGGACCTGTATTACCGGTTGAATGTCATCAGCATCCCGCTGCCGCCGCTCCGCGAGCGGCCTGACGACATCGAACCGCTGGCCAGTCATTTTCTCAAGCGGTTTGCCAGCCGGCTGAAGAAACCGCTGACCGGATTTGCGCCCGAAGCGCTGCGCCAATTGACCGATTACCATTGGCCCGGCAATATCCGGGAATTGGAAAACGTCATCGAACGGGCGGCAATCCTGGCGCGGGACACGCTTATTACCCCTGTGGTCCTCCCCCCGCTCCGACCAATTACCGCTCCCGTCACCAACCTGGCCAACGAAAGCAGCCCGCTCCGCTCCATGGAAGATGTGGAACGTGAGCATGTCCAGCGGGTCCTGATCAGTACCGGTTTTCACAAGAGCCGCACCGCTGAAGTGTTGGGAATTTCCCGCAAGACCCTTGATCGCAAGATTGACGAATACAGCCTTGATGCCGGTCGCGCCAACCGACTGGGCGGAGAATAGGTTCGTGCCCCAGCGCCGCTTTCCCATCAGTGCCAAACTGACCGTTGCCACCCTGGTGCCACTGGCCATTGCCATCGTCTGCTGCTGGCTGGTGGGGGTAACGGTGCTGGCCAGCAGAATGACGACCCAGGCCCAGGAAAAAGTCCGCACCGACTTGAATGCCGCGCAGGCCCTCTTTCAGTCTGAACTGAATCACATCCGCGATGTCGTCAGGTTCACGGCAGTCATCCCGACCATGGTCGCCGCCTTTGCCCAGAGTGATCGCACTCTGTTGGACGGACAATTGTCCCCCCTGCGCCAGTCGGAACAGTTCGATATTTTCACCGCCATCGATGCCAAAGGCACCGTCCTTGCCCGCTCGACCAATCCGCTCTCTTTTGGTGATGACTACGCCCGTGATGCCCTGATCAGCCGCGCCCTAAAAGGGGAAGTCGCCACCGGCACGGTTATTCTGTCGTCTGTTGCAATGCAACGTGAAGGCACCCCGCTCGTCGAACGCGCCGCCATCAAGCTGCTGCAAACGCCCCATGCCCGGCCGCGCCATGACGCCGTTGAACAGGCCGGAATGTTCCTGCTGACTGCCGCCCCGGTCAAGGACGGTCGGGGGAATCTGCTCGGGGTATTACTTGGCGGCATACTGCTTAACAATAACAATGCGCTGGTGGACCGGATCAAAGAGACACTGTTCGAGGGCCAGTCAGCAGTTGACGAGGATCGCGGCAGTGCCACTATTTTCCTCGGTGATGTGCGCATCGCGACCAATGTTCAGGATAATGACGGCAACCGGGCCATTGGCACCCGCATGGCCGACGATGTGTATGACCGGGTGCTGCTTAAGCGAGAACGGCTCATTGGGCGGGCCTTCGTGGTCAAAGACTGGAACTTTGCCGGTTACGAACCTATTCTCTCCCAGCAAGGGGTGCCGATCGGCGCCCTGTATGTCGGCCTCCGGGAAAAACCGTTTACTTCATTGAAACTCAACATCGGCATCCTTTTTTCTGTCATTCTGCTGTTTGGCGCCGCCATGGGGACAATCTCCTCGCAAATTCTCAGTCAGCGCCTGGCCAAACCGATCAAAGAGCTGGAGGCCCTGGTCAGGCAGGTTGCCGCTGGTAAACGAGGACTTACCAGCCCCATTACCACCCGTGACGAAATTGGCGACCTGGCCACGGAATTCAACCAGATGTCCGCAGCCCTGGCCCGGCAGGACCAGGAGATTGGCGAACTGACCCGCGGCCTGGAGCAGAAGGTCGCCGAGCGAACCACCGAACTGGCGGAAAAAAACCAGCAACTGGAAAAAACCCGCGAGGAGTTAGTACGCGCCGAAAAACTGGCGGCAGTCGGCGAACTGGCCGCTGGCGTTGCCCACGAGATCAACAACCCGATGGCCATCATTCGCGGCAATGCCGAACTGCTGCAGATGGCTTTTCCCCAGGGGCATGAAAACCTTGAGGAGATCGATGCCATTGCCACGCAGGTACAGCGGGTCGAACGGATAGTCGCCAACCTGCTCCGCTTTGCCAGGCGCGAACGATTGCAGATTACGCTGGTGCGTCCTGCTACCATTCTTGACGAAATCCTGACCACCATCGTCCACCAGGAACCACTGGAGGCGATCACCGTGGCTCGTACATTCCCATTAGACCTGCCGTTGATTCCGGGTGATGCAGAACTGCTGCGCCAGGTTTTTACCAACCTGATTCTGAATGCGATTCAAGCAATGCCGGATGGTGGTACCCTCACCCTGGCCTGTCGGGCAGTACCAGAGCAGGGGCAGTGCCGAATAAGTGTCAGCGATACTGGCAACGGCATTCTACCGGAACACCGCTCGCAACTGTTCAACCCATTTTTCACCACGAAGCCGACCGGAACCGGGTTGGGCCTTTCGGTTTCTTATGGTATCGTAAATGACCATGGAGGGAATATTCAGGTCGAGAGCATTCCCGGTGCCGGTGCAACCTTTGTCGTGCTGCTGCCGCTCGCCGCTGGATTGTAGTTTTGAACGATCTGACGAACAGGAGATCCCATGCTTTCCTTTATTGAAGCCCGCACCCAGATCCTCGCCGCCGTTGCTCCGCTGGGGATTGAGCAGGTTGCCCTGCCGTCGGCTCTGCTCCGGGTCTGCGCTGATGACATCACTGCCCCGGCTGACCTGCCGCCGCTGGACAACTCGGCCATGGATGGTTTCGCCGTACGCACCGCCGACTGCACCACCGGGGCCAGTCTCCGTATCACCGGCTATTTGCCGGCCGGCGGCGAACTTGGGGTTATGGTTGAACCAGGCAACGCAGTCCGGATCATGACCGGCGCGCCAATCCCCCCTGGCGCCGATGCGGTTATCCCCTGGGAAGAGTGTCTGGAGACCGACGACGCCATCACGCCGCAGGCCACGGTCAAGAGCGGCCAGCATATCCGCTGGCGCGGCGAAGATGTGGCGAGCGGCAGCTGCGTGGTGGCAACCGGCACCGTTATCCGCCCCACCCAGATCAGCATGCTTGCCTCCTGTGGCAAGGCGCTGCTGCCGGTCTTCCGCAGACCGCGGGTCGCCATTCTTTCCACCGGGGACGAACTGGTGGAATTGGGTCAGCCGAGCGTACCGGGACAGATTATCAACAGTAACGCTATTGCCCTGGCCGCCGCCGTTGCCGATTGCGGCGCCGAACCGGTCATGCTCGGCATTGCCCGTGACAACCGGGAGGATCACCGGGAAAAGCTGGCAACCGGACTACTCTGTGACGCCCTGATCACCTCGGCCGGGGTTTCGGCCGGTGATCGCGACCTGGTGCGGGAAGTGCTGACCGAACTGGGAGTCGAGCAGCAGTTCTGGAAAATCCTCATCAAACCGGGCCACCCCACCGCCTTTGGCCTGCATGGATCCAAACCGGTATTTTCGCTGCCAGGGAACCCGGTTTCCAGCCTGATCACCTTTGAGATGCTCGTCAAACCGGCACTAAGAAAGATCATGGGCTACCCGCGCCCCATCAGCCCAACTATCAGCGCCATCCTGCGGGACGACGTCAAGAAGAAGCCGGGGCGGGTCCATTTCCTGCGAGTCCGCCTGATGGCAGCTGTTGATGGCACTGTCTTCGCTTCCACTGCCGGCGATCAGAATACCGGCATCCTTACCACCATGCTTTATGCCGATGGGCTCGGCATCTTGCCGGCAGACGACAGCTTCTTTGCCGCCGGCAGCTGCATTGATGTTCATGTGCTGAACCCCGACTTCGCCATGACTGCCGGCTAACCAGGAGAATATCGATGTCTTTCAATCACTTCGATGATCAGGGCCAGGCCATCATGGTTGACGTCAGCGCCAAACAACCGACCATGCGCACTGCGCGCGCCCGGGCCACAGTCCGCCTCACCCCGGCCATTCTCCAGGTGATTCTGGATGGCCGGATGACCAAGGGCGATGTGCTGGGAGTGGCCCGGTTGGCCGGCATCGCTGCCGCCAAGAAAACGCCGGACCTGATCCCCCTCTCCCATCCACTGGCCATCCACCATGCCGCCGTGGAATTTATCACCGACCCGGCCAGCGGCACCGTGGTCTGCCTGGCCACGGTGCGGGCGTTTGAACGAACCGGGGTGGAGATGGAAGCCATGACCGCAGTCAGCGTGGCAGCATTGACGGTCTATGACATGTGCAAGGGGAGCGATAAAGGGATCAGCATTGAGCAGATCTGCCTGGAGTTTAAAGAAGGCGGTAAAAGCGGTACCTGGGAACGTCAGTCATGAGCTCCGATGCCGCCAACCACCAGCGACGCTAACCGATGATGCTGAGCGCCGAACAGCTGCACGGGCTGATTGCCTCCATCCGCGACCGCCAGATTGCGATTGTCGAAGCAATTGGCGCCCGCGGCGTATCGCTGAATCTCACCCCTGGTGAGCAGGTGCTGGCGGAGGTAATTGCCCGACTCCCTACCGGGCAGAGCCTGGCCAACATTGCCGGCAAAACCGTGAGCTTGCCGCTCCCCCCCGAGATCAAACCGGGTGAAACCATCCGCCTGACCTTTCTGGCGGGCGAACCGCGCCTGACCTTTGCCCTGTCCCAGAGTGAGCGACAGGGAACCACCACCACGGTCAGTGACACGGCTCGCTGGCTGGGCCAGATCACCCGTGAACCACCGCAACCGACCGCACCGCTCACCCGGCCGGAACCAATCCTCAGCAGACCACCAACCGATCCGCAGCTGTTGGCGGCACGGCTGCAGCAAACCCTGACCAGCAGCGGCATGTTCTATGAATCGCACCTGGCCGACTGGGCGGTCGGCGAACGACCACTGGCCGCAATCCTCCAGGAACCGCAAGGGAGTCTTTCCCAACCGTCGGCTTTTCAGAAAGCAGCAACAACAAAAGTGCTGCCAACTCCGGCACTGGTTGCTCCGGCACTGGTTGCTCAAACGCCCGTTGCTCTCCCTCCATCTTCTCAGCCAGACCCTGCAGCTGCAGATGCGGCGCTACCCGCTCCACCAGCTCCCGTGAAGGCTCCAGCGGTGCTGTCCACTTCGGCAACGGTAGCCGTCAACACGGCGCCATCTGCTGCGCCAACCGGAGCAGGCCAAACAACTCCGCTGCCACCAATAGTTACTCCGGCGGGACCTGCTCCAACTACGGTGTCCCCCGGACAATCGCCGATTGCCACACCGACCGGATCGACACCTGTTGCGGCCACTCCTCCCGGAGCAACGGCGCAACCCACCATTGCAACTGGCGAGCCGGCGTTAACAGCTTCTCCAAGCCAGACGCTGCCTGCAGCACCAGCGCCACCAACTACGAGCAGCACCGGCACACCAACCATGACAAGCAGCCAGCCAGCATTCGCCCCAATGGCCGCTCCATCTTCAAACGTGCTGCCAGATAAGCCAACCAAGCAAACTCAACCGACTGACGTAACCTTAGCCAATCAACGTACCGGTACAACCCATGAGGGACCGCTGTCACCTGAACCGCTTGCAGCATCGCCAGCGCCGTTATCGCCAACAGGAAGGCCAATAACAGCTCAGCCCGCCCCATCATTGGCACTGAACAGTGAGGAAACAACAGCCAGCTCAACGGTGACAGCGTCACCGCGCCATTCTGCTGAACAGACCAGCGGTGGGTCTTCTCTGTCGGCAAAAGAACCGGCCGACCCCCGAACCATCCCTCTGATTCGTGAACAGCTTGAACTGCTCCAGAATCGTACCGTAACCTGGCAAGGCGAGGGCTGGCCGGGACAACCGCTGCAGTGGAGTGTCACTGAACGAGAAGCGGATCCTGGCGAGCCCCAGCAGCGGGCCTGGCACTCGTCACTCGACCTCCAACTCCCGCGCCTGGGCGATGTACGAGCCCGGCTGCAACTCGTCGGTAAAACCGTGCAGATCATCATATCCGGTGGGTCATCAACGACGGTTCAGGACCTCAAGTCCAGTAGTTCCATTCTGCGGGATAAACTCGAGGCGCAAGGTCTGGTGCTGTCCGCCCTGGAGATCAGTCATGAATGAGGGTGACCGCCAGCGGAAAAAAGCCATCGCCCTCGCCTATCAGCGGGGCGATTATGCGCCACGGGTCATTGCCAAGGGACACGGCATAACCGCCGAAGCAATCATCGAACTGGCCCGGGAAAACGGGGTTTATGTGCACCAGGCACCGGATCTGGTTAATCTGCTGATCAATGTGAATCTGGACGAATACATTCCGCCCGAGCTCTATATTGCCATCGCTGAACTGCTCGCCTGGCTATATTGGGTTGACCAAGGGGGAAACCCTGAGCACCACGCACCTGAAAACACTCAATAACGTGTACACTCTGTTCATGCCACATCACCGTTACACCCGAACTACCCGCCGACATTTCGCTTGATTCTCACTACCTGTTAGGATATTTATAATGCCGTTTTAAGAAAAATCTAAGGAGGTTCGAAGTTATGCACCTGATGGAGCAGATCAAGGAAAAGGCTAAGAAATCCCTCAAGACCGTCGTCCTTCCGGAAAGTTATGATGAGCGCATGTTCCATGCCGCACAAATGGCGGTGGAACAAGGTTTGGCGAAAATCATCATTTTAGGCGATCAGGCGGATGTTCTCGCTGCGGCCCAAGCCAAGGGCGCTAATCTCGCCGGCGTAGAAATCATCAATCCTGCCACCGCCCCAAAACTGGCTGCCTATGTCGATGCATTCACCGAGATGCGTAAAGGTAAGGGCATGACCCCGGAAGAAGCGAAAAAAATACTGACCGCTCCCGACAACCTGTACTTTGCCGGCATGATGGTTCGCCTGGGGGATGCTGACGGTGAAGTTGCCGGGGCGACCGGCACCACCGGCAATGTATTGAAGGCCGCATTCCAGACCGTTGGCACCGCACCAGGAATCAAAACAGTTTCCTCTTTCTTCCTGATGGTCACCAAGACTCCTTCTTTTGGCGAAAACGGCATCATTCTCTTTGCCGACTGTGCCGTCAACCCGAACCCGGATGCCCAAGCCCTGGCGGAAATCGCGGTAGCCACCGCCGGTAACTGCAAGTCGTTCCTTGATGTCCCGGCCCGGGTCGCCATGCTCTCCTTCTCCACCAAGGGCAGCGCCTCCCACCCGGACGTGGATAAAGTGAATGCGGCAATCAAGATTGCCAAAGAACTTGATAGTTCCCTGCAGATTGACGGTGAACTTCAGGCCGATGCCGCCCTGCTGCCAAATGTCGGCGAGAAAAAAGCCCCCGGTAGCCCGGTTGCCGGCAAGGCTAACGTCCTAGTTTTCCCAGACCTGGATGCCGGCAATATCGCCTATAAACTGGTGGAACGGGTGGCAGGTGCCGAGGCAATTGGCCCGATCATCCAGGGACTGGCCAAGCCGATCAACGACCTTTCCCGTGGCTGCTCAGTCGACGACATTGTCAACGTCATTGCCATCACCGCCGTGCAAGCGCAATAAATCCGCACAACATTGATGCAAAATGGAAGAAGGGCCGGTAGCTAATTGCCACCGGCCCTTCTTGATTCAGTTATAAAGACAAACTCCTAATCGATAAGTTTCACCAGCTCAACGGCGTCAGCATAGAGAAAAGGCTTCGCCAGCTTTCCGGTAAATCCATACTGCGCGTAGCCAATCATTACCGGGTCATTTTCGTTACCACTGGAAACAAAGAGTTTGGCCTTTTTGTCCAGAGCAAGAATCCTTGCCGCAACTTCACCCCCACCAATGCTCCCCGGGATATTCAAATCCAGGATTACCGCGTTATAGGTCTGGTCAACGTCCAGAGCAGCCTGGTACTTGGCAATGGCCTGCTCCGCATTCTGAGATGCATCGACGCGGTAGCCCAACTTGGCAAACATCACCTCAATCAGAAAGCGGACATCTTCATCATCGTCCATAATTAAAATACTTTTCGTCAGGTTCATCCCCTTTGCTCCAAAAGAAATATTGTCAGTAGTATACCAAACAAAATCAACTTAGCGACACGATCAGAAAAAAACGTCGATCCCTGGCATTTTCCATTCAGCCGTTCCCACATATGCACTCATTTGCACCATAAAAAGATTGAGCAAAAAAAAACGGAACCGCCAACACAGCGATTCCGTTCGTTTTTTTTGGCGGGCGGCATGGGAGTCGAACCCACGACCTCAGGCTTCGGAGGCCTGCGCTCTATCCATCTGAGCTAACCGCCCGCGAGCTGTTAGGTGTACACCATTTCACCTGTCGGCTCAAGCAGATAATTCTGCATCACCGTTTGGCTTGTCTCAACTCTTCTGTTACAATACCCGCATGCGTCGTCTCTATTCACGTTTACTGACAACTGCAGCAGTTCTATTTCTGCTGACACTTCTGCCCCTACCCTGTCATGCTTCCCTTTATTCCCTGAAAAAAGTAGGAGATGGCACCTATGCAGCTTTGGCGCAACCGGGCAGCAAAGCAGCGAGTAATGCCCTGGTCATCATCGGCAGATATCAGGTCGTTATTGCCGGTGCCCACTTTGTCGCTGAAGGGGTCGCAGAACTTACACGTGAAATCGCCAAACTTACGCCGCTGCCGATTCGCACCGTCATTCTGACCCATCATCACAAAGGCTTCAGCTTTGTTGACTTTGATTTCCCCAGCACCGTTGAAATGGTCATGTCGTGGCAAACCTGGCAGGCCATGAAGAGTGAGCGTCGAGACCTGAAAAACAATATTACTTTTTTCAAAACTGACCTGACCCTCGTGCGCGATAACACCAGCATTGTGTTAACTAATACCGAATCAGGCCACACCAGTGGCGATGTAATCCTGCTTATCCCGGCTACAGGCCTGCTCTTTGCGTCTGACCTGGTATTTAATGATGTCATCGGCTTCATGGGTGACAGCAGTATGCGTGATTGGGTGGTCAACCTGGAAGTGATGGAGGAACTGGGGGCAACTACGGTCATTCCGGGCCTTGGTAATCCCGGGTCTTCACAAATAATTGCTGAATTCAAAGACTTTTTCCGGGATTTCCTTACCGAAGTCATTCGCCTTAAAACCGCTAAACGCACCCTCACCCAAGCAAAAAAGGAATTCAATTTACCGGCAAAATACAAGAATCTTCCGGGCTACAGCTCATTAATCATGACGAATCTGGAGCGTGCCTACAGCGACCAGGCGATCCATTAAGACATTTGATTATCTCTCGATGAGCAAAACATACTCATACCTGCATCAATTCAATTCGTTAGACAGGGATAATAATTTGACAGTCTTCACCCTTTCTGCTATAGAACACCGAAAATACGGCCTCTAGCGCATTTCATCACGCACCGGCCCAATGTCCCAAAATATCCATGAATTATTTGCTTCAGCTCGATGAAATTTTACCGAAATATTGTAGCAGTGCTTTACTAACCACGACTTTCACTACCCACATACAACCGTCCAGGCGCTAACACCGTACCAACGGGTGCAATTTAAGCAAATGGAACATTTATAACTGTCGACATTTTGTGAATCTACCAGAATGCACGCGGAGGCAACGGATGATCGTCCAGTGCGAAGAGTGTAAAACCAGTTTTAATCTTGATGAAAAACGCTTGCGCGGTGACAGTGCTAAAGTTCGCTGTTCGAAATGCAAGCATGTGTTCATGATTTATAAGGAGCAGGAAGAACTGGCAGCGGCCACCATGGACGATATATTCAGCGAACCCATGCCAGCGATCAGCCAGGATGATACCTTTGCAATGGCCAGCCCCCTTGATGACGATACGGCATTTACATCAACAATGTTTACTGATTCAAGCGAAGAAACAGCACAGGTAGATTCATTTGCGTCAACCTTTGACGAGATCAGCTATCCGCCAGAACCTGAAGTGGCCTCCACCGAACCATTGGCAAGTAGCGATGATTTTGCCTTTAGTGAAATGACACTTGATGTTGAGCTACCACCGGCAGCAGTTGCAGAGCCTGAAGAGATCCCGTCAATTACGCCGCCTAAACCAGCCTTTGATGATGATATGCTCTCGTTCGCCGACGTCACGCCGACGGATGAGGAACTGGCAGCCACCCCAACGCCCAAGAAAGAGATTGAACGTCCAGCTCCCGCTGGCACGACCTTTGATTTTGACTTTAGTGGCGCTAGCGAACCGCCTGAGCAGGCAGCACCAGCTGAAACATTTGAACATGGTGGATTCGATTTCAGTGTCCCGACTCCTGAACCGGCCAAAGAAGCTCCCACAACATTTAGCTTTGCAACTGATGAAGAAAGCGGACCGACCTTTATTCCGGTACCATCAGCTGAAGATACCTCAGGCGAAAGCATATTCAGTATCTACCGACCGTTTGCCATTGCCGGCCTCTGCGCCACGGCCGTCGTAACCCTGCTTACAGCCGGATACTTCATGGTCAAGGGATCTCCAGGCAACCTGGAGCGGATGGGCATTTCGAACACTGCCTCCTCTGCAGAAGCGGACAAAGGCAGCTTTGTCATAACAGCACCCAAAGCAATGTTCATCAAGAACAAAGTCGCCGGCGAACTTTTTATCGTCAGCGGCACCGCAACGAACGGATTCAAAGCGCCGCGAACCGGTATTGAAGTTCAAGTTATTCTTTTCAACAGCAAGGGAGAAGAGTTGGCGACAAAGACCGCCTTCTGCGGCAGCACCCTTGATATTGAGCAGTTGAAGACCCTGCCGCTGGCAAAAATTGAGGAAGAGCTGACGAAAGTCCCTTCCGACGATCCACTGGAAAACACCCCAATTGAGCCGGGCAAGACAACTGACTGTCTTGTGGTATTCAAGGATGTGCCGAAACTGGCAACTGATTATGGCATCGAAGTAACTCATTCTAATGGCGAGCAGTTCGACGACTTTAAATAACTCCCTGAATAGGAACAAAAAAGGCCGCCAGCTTCGAGCTGGCGGCTTTTTTTGTTTGTTCTCTACCGACTAATTATTAGGCAGCAGAAATGGCGCTTACCGGGCAGGTATCAACGCAAGCACCACAATCGATGCAGGTGTCGCCATCGATGACATGCTTATCGCTACCTTCGCTAATAGAGTTAACCGGGCAAGAGTCAACACAGGCGCCACAATTGGTGCAGTCACTTGAAATTACATGAGCCATGAGATTCACCTCCTTCTTTGTTGGATAGATATAAGTCTGATTTTGCGCGGTCAACCTAGCATAGCCAACCACTGATTGTCCAGCAGAAAGGCGCTGCCACAATATTCTTCTGGCAAGAAAAACCTTGTATTGCCACAATGTCTGCGATAATATAGAATGCAGTTTTATTTAGAGTGAAAACAAATCTACTCTATTTTAAGCAAAGCGAAATTCCCCTGCAAATATTCAGAGTTATCAGTTTTCTCCATTTTTTATCAGGAGGTTGTACATGGACATTTTGGCAATAAATTGTGGTAGTTCTTCCGTCAAATATCAGCTCTTCAGTTGGGAACGAAAAGAAGTCATTGCCAAAGGAATGGTCGAACGGGTTATCATTGGCGATTCGTTTATTCTGCATGAAGTAACCGGCAAAGAAGCTTACCATGAAAACTATGAATGCCCAGACCATCAAGTCGCAATTGCCTTGATTATACGCACCCTGGTGCATCCTGAGCACGGTGTTCTCAAGGACATCAATGAGATTTCGGCCATTGGTCACCGAGTGGTGCATGGTGGTGAAAAATTCACTTGCTCAGTAATGATTACCGAAGACGTCCTTGATGCGGTCAAGGAAGTACAGCACCTTGCGCCCTTGCACAACCCGCCAAACATAGCGGGCATTGAGGCGGCTCAGGCAGTATTGCCGAATGTCCCGCAAATAGCCATTTTTGACACGGCCTTCCACCAGAGCATGCCAGAACATGCCTACATCTACCCGCTGCCCTATGACTGGTACGAGAATTACGGTGTGCGCCGTTACGGCTTTCACGGCACGTCTCATTTGTACGTTTCCAAGCGGGCAGCTGTCCTGCTTGGCAAACCAGCCAACGAGTGCAACATCGTTACCATGCATATTGGCAACGGTGTTTCCCATTGCGCTATCAAGAATGGTCTGTCGGTAGATACCACCATGGGCCTGACCCCGCTTGAGGGAGCCATGATGGGTACTCGTTGTGGCGATATCGATCCCGCCATTCCGGCCTTCATGATGCAGAAGGAGAATCTGTCGGCCAAGGAAATTGACAGCATTCTCAACAAAAAGAGTGGCGTGCTCGGAATTACCGGTCGATTCACTGATCGGCGCGATGTCATCGAAAATGCCAATGCTGGCGATCGGCTCTGTCAGCTGTCACTGGATATTGAAGCGTATCGCCTGAAAAAATATATTGGGTCGTTTATGGCAGCCATCGGCAAGCTTGATGCTGTCGTCTTCACCGCCGGGGTTGGCGAGATGGGCTGGCTGATTCGTGAAAAGGCCATTGAAGGCTTAGAACACATCGGCATCCATCTCGACAAAGAACGGAACAAAGGGGCCATGACCCGCAAGCGGGAAAGCCTCATCACGACCGATGCGTCGCCAGTCAAAGTCTATGTCATTCCGACTGACGAAGAGCTGGTCTTTACCGAGGATGTGGTGGCGATCCTTGATGGCACCTACACCGACCACATGCGCTTCCAATACTCATTTGCCAAGGATGATTTCGTCCGTAAATAAACGACGCATCTGCAACGTTAAAAGGGCCATGGGTTGTTAACCGTGGCCCTTTTTACTTTGTGCTGACCAAGATGATCTGCCGCAACAGGTCATCAGCAAGGTCAGGATTCATGGCCCGTAATTCCTGCTCCTCAATGCTCGCTTCCGCAACCCGCTTCAACCTAAGCAGGTTCACCCCGCATTGATAACGGGCATGGGCATCCTGGGGATTTAAACGCAGCACCTGACGAAAGGCGGCCAAGGCTTCAGCCGGGAGCACCAGATGATTATACATCGCCCCCAGATTGGCCCAGGCAGGCAGCAGGTCCGGAGACAGTTGCACAGCCTCATGCAGATAGAACGAAGCCTCCTGGTAGCGCCGCAGCATCCCCAGCACCGTCCCCAGATTATAGAGCACAAAGGCATTGTCCGGGGCGAGCCCGGCCGCCTCGCGATAAACGCGCCAGGCCTCTTCATAGCGACCGGCAGCATTATGGGCCAAACCCTTTTGGATCAGCTCATCAACCCCGGCCAGTGTCGGCTTTTGCCGCTCTTGCCGTGGCGGTGCGACAACAGCGCTGTTCGCCAGATCCAAACTGGCCGTTAATATCAGCAACACCGAACCAGCTGCAATGACAGGGCGTATTCCGTTCATTGAACAATCTCCGTGGGTCTAAAGCGAAATACCGGCACTATCACGCACCCGAACAACCATATGCGTACCTGCTTGCATTTGATCATCCTGAATGTCCAGCAAACAGGGGTAACTGTCAGCAAGCTCCTTCAGGTAGTTTTTATAAAGAGTCAGTCAGGACGCTTCAGTCTCTTGCGAAAGAAGCATGCCATAAAGTCTTTCAGCGGCGGTACCACCTTCTCCATCCAATAAATTGCAGCGCCCAGCAAGCGCCGCCTGATTTTCAATCGACCAATCTTCACGCGATTTCTTCCGCTGCATTTCGATGATCATAGTATTAATTGCCTTACTCAGATCCACACCGGCAGGGCCGGTGGTTAATTAGAGTCAGTTTTTGCCTTGGCAAGCAGTTCCAGACCTCTTGCAACCTTCCCTTTGCCGGACTCAACGCGCAGTAAAAATCTGGTTTCGGCGTCATTCTCCGCAAGCAACATGGTTGCCATCTCATCAATCAATCGATTGAGAGTTGTATGGCGACGGGCAGCCAGTTCTTTGAGACGGCGATGCTTTTCTTCAGGCAGGCGTACGGTCATTGCAGTTCCCATGTCTGACCTCCGCAAGAAATTTCTCAGGGGTAACGACTGAGATTGATGAAAATACTAATTCCAGAGTCTTTAACTCTCCAACATTACGATGTTTATGCGCAAAGTGGCCGCCGCATAAACTTTATCTCGTTAGTGGGCTTGAATACCATCTGCTTCGCGAATAATATCAGCAATCCATGCGTTCACACTCTTACCGGATGCTTTGGCCAGCGTAACGGCTTTAATTTGCAAATCCTGTGGCAATCGAACATTAAATCGATTGGATGTTTTCTTGTATGGTGAAACCCCGTCTTCAGCGCACATCTCCATAAAGACCCGCAACGAGGTTTCCCCTTCATGGCGCAGTCCAGCGATATCTGTAGCGTAAAAATCAGCACTGCCGTTCAAGCCAACAAATTCACCACGAAACATATTGATATCGGGATCAAATGCAATCACCGCCTTCACACCATTTATTTCCAGTACATTCATCATGGTTTCACCCCATTTTCTTCAAACCATTTCCGGATACCCACAATTGCATCTTTATCAGTGTCAGGCGATGGATGTGGCTGATGAAAAACTCGACGTTCGCCAAAGAGCCTTATCCCGATACGTGATCCCTCTCGTTCGGTAATCTCAGCACCCAGTGTTTTAAATAGAGCTTCAATTTCGCTCCACTTCACGTTTGCACTTTGCGGGTGAAGAAATATCATCTTGAGAGTTTTTAGATGCTTTCGATTCGTTGCAATATGGTGCCAGTTTATGGCACTGTTGTCAATCTTAGCATCAGGCCACCAAACAGGTTGTGCCTAGATGTTACATAGTTACTGATTTTGTTAGTGTTTTTAGTGCATTTCGTGGATATCAAGGGCTACCCCCTATTCCACACCTATTCCACAAAAAAACCCCTGTCAATCAGATATGACAGGGGTTGGAGTACATCGTTGAGCAATTTGCTTTCAAAAGAACTGTTTTGCAAAGTTGGCGACAGAAATAGCAATAACTACCCCTAGCATCAATTTAACAAGAACCAATTCAGCGCGAATTACTTCAATATCATTTTTTGTGGCAAGCGTCGTATCAAGCGCCTCAGCAAAAGCCTCTTTCTGTGCATCGGCAAACGCCGACGCCTGCTCCCTGGAAACACCAGCCTTTTCCAATCGTTCCACAAACTTTAAGGTATCAAAAGTTATCGTTGACATGAAAGCACTTTAGCAACGGGTTGCGACAATGTCAAGATTGTGCCGATAATCCAGGAAACACATTAATACCAGAATGTCTATATGTTGAACCTGCCCCCTGCCCCCCCAATTTGTCTTTTAAATAAACTGTTTTGCAAAGTTGGCGACAGCTATCGCGATCAATACGCCCATCATCCACTTAATAACATGCAATTCAGCTTTGATAGGTGCGAGTTCTTTTTCAATTTTCATATCAAAATGTACACTTGTAATCAATTCGCCTTGAGATTCAGACACAACTCGAACAACAGCTTCAGCCTGTTTTTCATCAAAACCTGCCGCTCTCATTTCATCACAAAATCATGAATATCAAACGTTACTGTAGCCACTTAACACCTCTTGGCAAACCATATTAAAGGGGTTTTACAATGTCAAACGATAGAATTTGTTGAATAATGAAAAACAAGTGTGCTGTCCATGTCCCCTAGCGCAAAAAACTGGCTCAAATAGGTATTGTGTCCCCAGAATTTCGTGTCCCCATAATTTCAAGTTCGGGATAGATGTGTACTGAATTGCCGCAAAAAGGCCATCCTCATATTCAATTGCCATACACTCATGTGGGAAACGTAACAGAATTACGCAAGATGTCAAACCTGGTGACGCCATTCTGTAGTACCAATGAAAAAGGGCACGGCTGCTAACCGTACCCTTGCATTCTCCCCTTGGGCACGATCCACTGTGCCCAAGGGTTTATCAACAACTGCTCAATACAACTTACTCACCAACAACCGAGAACCGGTGCGCATTCCAGATGGCGTTAGGGCCAGTGGTGCCGTGGCAGGTCACGCAGGCTTCACCACCAGAGACAACTGCATCCCGCCGAACCGTAACCTGACCACCCATTTGCTTGAAGTGAGCCAGGGCATTCGGACGGTTATGGCAGGCAACGCAGGTTGCCGTAAACGGCGTCGTTACCACGTCAGCCACATTTGGTACCGCCTTGCGGGCGGCATCAACCTCGGTAACATTATTACCCACGCCAACTGCTGTTTGTAGGGTCAAGGTATTGCCCCGAGTGGTTTCCTGGGTACTGACCTGCACTTTGGCGGGGATTGAGGTGTAGGTGGCCTTTGAGGCATCTACAGCGCCGGAGCTGGTAAAAGTATCTTTATGGCAAGCCCGGCAGTCCTTCAGTACAGACGGAAAGACGACACCACTGAAGTTGTAATCAAAATCACCGCTGGTGCCGCGGTCGCGAACAAACTTCAACCCGCCGCCGCTGGCGACCACCAAGGCGTTACCGCCGGCATGAACGCCGTGGATCATGTCCTTGAAGTTGTTGGAAGCTTCGGGGAACGTGGTGGGATCAAGGCCTGGGAAGGTAACATTCAGGGCGGCGATCGCATCTTTGGCTTCCTGGGTTACCAGGCTGGTGGCGCCGAATGGAGACCCTGCGGGAAGTGTGCTGGTTGCTAAAAAGTTTGTGACGGCTGACAATGAGGTGTCGACTGGTTGGGTCAGGATGAATTGCATCAACGACTGTTGTGCCCCACGACCACTGGTGGAGAGGTTCGGCACATGGCAGAGGCCACAGATGGATTGCCCCTTAGTATCCTTGCCGACGACGCGATTGCCGCCATGGCCTTCGAACCACTCATGGCAGTTGGCGCACTTGGCGGAATCAATAACTTCACGCCGCTTGGCGTCGCCTGTCACTTCCTTGACGATTGACAGTGAATGGCGGGCCGTTTCCGTAGTAATACTACCCGTCCCGACCAGTTGGGTGAAATAAGCCTGGAGGCCGACCGCCCGCAGGGTGGCACCAACCGGGAAGTTATTGTTCACGCCGCTGAGCACGGCAGTATAGTACCCAGTCGAATCAGGACCAGTCAGGGTGCCTTTTTTACCGGAAGTACCGGTCGGCACCATCAAGGAAGCAATGGTAATTGAGATCGGCTGTGCCGCTTTCATATTTGCATTAAAGCCCAAGTTGTTGTAGTCAGCCGAGTTGGCGGCAGCAGCCTGGTTGGCAGTATCCTTGAAGTAGGCCAGCAGAAACGTCGGGCTGCCCTTGTAACCGGGCAGGACGGCATTTGCGGGTACCGCCGTGGAAGCAGTTGATCCTGGGCCATCGAAGACAACATCCGTTTTGGCCGCGGTCAAAGAGCCGGTGTTCTGCTGAATCTTGAACTTGATCGTGGCAACACTGGTGGTGCCATTATCCGCTACATCTACACTCTTGATGTCATAGAAGAAGTTGGTCAGGCCGGCCGGGGTGTTCGGGTTGTTCGGGGTGGCATTGACCGTCATGTGCCGATTCTCAACATCAGTCGTGTCATGGCAACCGGCACAGTTGGCGTCAGTTGTCTGGCCACCCTTATGGGTAGCAAAAACAAGACCATCATGGCACGCGCCGCAAGTCTTACGACTCGGCTTGGTCTTCCAATTATTGGCCTGCGGGGCCAGGGCCAACTGGGCCGGGGGGACGTCGCCGTTGTGGCACTGACGGCAATTGGTGACTTCCTTGGGATAAGTGATGCCGTTAAAGAAAACCCCGGCGTAGTTGTAGCCCTGCTTGGTCAGCTTTTTCCCCATATGGATTTTGTGAACCATGACCACAAAATCACCTTGGGCAACACCATCAACAACATTGGTAACCGCTTTTCCTACCTGATTCGCATCGAATCGGGAGTTTGTCGGCGATACATTGTAGAGCGGGGCCGTAAAGGCGCCATTCACTTCCGTCGCATTGGTCTGACCGATGGTGCGCTGCGAGGTGTGGCACATCATGCAGTAGCGCACATCACCACGGCCGCCGTGGGGAGTGGTAACGCCGATTTTGCCGTGGCACTCGTTGCAGGCAGCGGTGGTGACCATGTCACGCACCACGGTCGGCGCAACGGCCGGGGTAGCCGGAATGAAGTCTTTGACGAAATATTTCTCGTTGTAGAAGTTGCTGATGGTCGAGCCGTCATTCAGCTGGGCAACCGTCGGCGTGCTGCGCACCCCGACCATGAGGCGGTGGGTCAGGCTCGGATCGTACGATACAGTAGTACCAGTTACTGACGCAGTTTTGATATCTTTGGCGAATTTGACCGTGTAGGAACCGTCACCATTGTCGATCACGGTATAGCCGGAATCTGTCGTTGGTCGGTCGGTTGGGGTCACCATATAGCTCAGCCATTCGTCAGGGCTGCCGGCAGTGCCGGGCTTCAACTGGGCAATCACCAGGTTGAACGCCTTCAGACCACGGATACCCTTACCGGTTGTCTTGTTGACCACCTGAAAGCTGACGATCGGGTTGTTACCGGGGATGGAAACCGTTGAAATGGACCCGTCCAGGGTCATATTGTTCAACTCGTCGGCGGCCAGGGTATTGGCGTCCTGAGCCGGAAGCAGGGCGGCGCTGGTGAACTTGCCGGTCAGGGCCAGGCCGGACGTGTTGTAGGCAAGCTGCTGGCCGCCAAAATCAACGACCTTGATTGCTGCATCCGTATAGGTCAGGGTTTTTGAATCCAGGGTCATACCCGGATCGCCCAGCACGCCGGTTAAGCCGAGCAGGCTGGAAACAATCGTCGCGATATCGGTACTGGCCTTGTCAATGGTGATTTTGATGGTATTGGCGCCGGTGATGGCGCCAGTCGGTGGATTGCTCAGGTCAATCGGCACGATCGTGCGGAATGGCCCGCCAGCAACAACGGCCTTGAATACCAGCACGGTTTTGGCGGCCGGCAGGGTAAAGGTCAGGTTGCTGAAGGTACCGTCACTGGCAATCGCCGCAGTTCCCAGTTGCGCCCCGTTCTGGGCATCATACACAAATACGTTGTTGGTAGCTCCCGCCGACGTCGCTGACAGGAAAACCGACTTGCCCGCCGATTTCGTCTCGACTTGTCCACCAACGGTAACGGTTGTACCACTTTCACCAACCTTGGTACCGCCGGTCGTTCCACCGCACCCGCCCAACATCGTGAGTGCAAAGAGCATCAGTGAAACAATGCACCATAGTTTCTTGCCAATCATGGGTTCCTCCTATCCATTGTTGTGTTCTGTTGATTCCGGTCAAAAGTTCTCTGGTTTCTCAAGCTACTTTTTTCATCTTGTCTATTTGGATTATGGATTCACTTGACCATTAACCGTAATCGACAAATTAGGCGCCACCGGAGTTACGGTTGCAGTGGCGCTGACAGCCGAACTGTTCCCCGCGGCATCAAACGCCACCACGGCATATACATAGGCCTGGCCCGGCGCAACCGTGTCAGCATAACTGGTGGTTGCAACAGTCTTGATCTTGACCCCGTTACGGAACACCGAATAACCGGCAACAGCTGAGTTATCCGTTGATGGGCTCCACGAGAGCGTCACGATGCTGGCTGTTGTGGTTGCCGCCGCTGCCGTGGCAGTCAGACCTGTCGGCACTGTCGGCACTGCCGTGTCGTTGTAATCTGGTTGCACGCCCGGGTCGTTGATTTGTGCAACAACCGCCCCAACTGCTGCTTTCACTGTCAGGTCGGCAGAGGGGGCAGCGGAAACGGTCGCTGCAGCCGCAATGAACTGCTGCTGAAATTCGGCGTACGCCGGATTGTCCAGCAGGGAACCATTGGCAGCAAGATTCGGCGCCAACTGGGCAGGGGTGACTATGGTCAGCAGCCCCGTAAGACTGGCAGCGTGACCATTCATCTGATCCAGAATCTGCAATGCTGCATTGTTGCCGGCAACTGCCGGATCAGCAGTTACCGAATCAACCCCGTACAGGCCGGCAACCCGGGTATTGGCCGCAGCAACCGTGCCGGCCAATGTTGCTGGGGGGGTCGCCGTCAGAATCTGCTGCAGAGTTACGTAGGCAAATTCCGAGAGTGGCGTTACGGCAACAAAGGTCGGTGCAGGCACGCCGTCGAGCACGGCCCGCATGCTTTCGCCACTGGTATACGCAACTGGTGCGCCAGCGTTTGGTGCGTTACTATCATAAGTGGCGTCGGCATTGCCGGTTACTTCAACCAGCACCGGGCTGGTGGTTGCCGGAATCTCGATGGCATAGTTACCAGTCGCATCCGAGACACCTGAACCAATCAACGCACCCTTGCTACCGTCGGGCCGCAGCTGGTAAATTGTTACCTGCGCGCCACTAATGGGACCATTGATGGCCGCAACACCCGAGACCGTGACATTTTTTGGCGCGGTATCGCCGCCACCACTGCCACACCCGGCAAAGACAAGAGGGATGCAGGCCAGTAGCGCCAATGCTATGAACCTCCGCAAGGCTGTGTACATTACTTCCTCCTTCGGTCTGATAGAAACGGCTCAGCGCCGCCCGTTAGCTTTATTGATGACATTTGGAACATGCTGGCCCCCTGCCGGCCCCGCCATGACAGATAGCGGTCATGCAGGATCTGCTGCCGTTGGTGATGACATATGGTCCGTGGGTATTTTCGAATATTCCATTCACGAGCAGGTTATTGGGATGCTTGTCCGGCACCGGCCCGACAGCCAGCGGGTCAGCCGGATGACAGACATAACAGGACGGACCGCTCAGGAACACCCCTTTTGCCAGCGTCCCATGGCAGGCAGTGGTACTACACTGGGCAAAACCATTCGCCCTGACATACTCTGCATGGCCCAGGTTACTGCTAGTGCCGGCAAAGTTTGCCCAGCTTGGGGGGTGATTGACGGTTGCGCTCGTCATGTGGCATGCGGTAGCGCACGCCGGACCGGTTACCCCGGCCAGAGTTGCCCCATGACATTCAGCTGTAGCACAGGATGTTGTGCCCTGAGCCGCCACAAAAACCTTATGACGGGCATAGGCAAAGCTTCCCCATTGATCCGGGTGAACTGACTCACTGCCAAGATGGCACTTGTCACAAGATCTGCCGGCAATGCCCCCTTTGAAATCCTCCCCATGACATGCAGCACAGGAGTCGATGTTCGCAAGAGCGGCCGTCGCATGTTGAGATGGCATCCAATCGGCGGGGTGCTTGCCGCTTTCGGCATTCAGGGTTGCGGCAGAGTTTGAATTGCCACAACCGTACATCATGCCCAGTGCTGCACACCCCACGATAGCTAAGAGAACTCTGCGTATGCTTATCTGTGACATGTTACACACCTCTCGTTATTAGTACGCCCGTGACATCTGACGCATGAGGCTGGGTTGACCTTGCCGTCAATCCGATGCTGGAACTTATAATCGCCGCGATGGGGCAGAGCACGCTCTGGCGCGTTTTTGTATTTGTCGCTGGGCTTTATTTCATCACGACGGGTATGGCAATCGGTGCAGAAACTCTCTTTATGACAAGAAGCACAGACCTGACTACTCTGACCGGCAAAAAACTTATGCCGGGCCGCAAAATTGTTGGTGTGATCAAGCCGGGCGTAATCATTTGTATGGCACTCAGAGCATTTCGGCGAGCCGGTCACCTTTTCAGGATGAACTGCAACCAGGCTTTTCTGCGTAGCGCAAGAGACAACACAGAGCAGCGTAGCTATCAGAAAAAACAGCTGGATCTTTTTAGTGCAAAACGTGTTCACAGTACCCCCCCCTTTCAAAACTTAATCTGGACTTTTGCCAGTAAAGAAACTCCATCACTGAAATCCGGAGAGCGGAAGTAGTCGACGTCAGCACTCACTGTCGTCGAATGGGAAACCTCGTAGCTTCCTGCTACCGTGAACGAGTAGGTGTTAGATACGTTGTTGATTGGCTTGTCATATTTGACGTCGAAGAAATCGGCGGTCAGACCGAAATTGCCGAATTTTTTCAGCGCATACAGGCGGTATTCCATATAGTCCAGCTTGTCATTAGCGCCGGACATCCGGTGAACGGCCGCGCCAACAGTTCCGTCCTTGGCGTAGTTATAAATGGCTTTTGCCCCGAAGTAATTGGCATCGCCAGCGATGGCGTATGAATAATTCTTGAAATCAACCGCGATGCTTCCTTTTTCAGGAAACTCAAGGGTGAGCGTATCACCAATCAGGATCAGCTCTTCATCGGCATTGATCAGATTACCCAGCGTCCTGAATGCCCTGGTAGTGAGATGGTCAAAATAATCCTTGTACTTGATCTGGGAGATTTCACCGTTGAATGTTACGTTCTCAAACGGCCCAAGTGACAGATTGTAATTGTTTTCTTTCCAGCCTTCGGAAAGTGCATTGTAGACCGAACGCCCCGTAAGGTTGATCATCCGATGGGGGGTTACTGACAGGTCAATCCCCACATCCTCTCTGGCTCTAGACCCGTCAACAGTTTCCTGCAGAGCAGATACTCCCAGGACTGAATACTTACTGAACTGGTGAGATAGTCTCCCCCCGTAGATAAAACTGCCTGCTTCATAGTTTGGCGACGACTCCACCGGTTTACCAAGGAATGCAGATGCCCGGAATCCGCCAAGCAGATCAAGGCCTCCAGAGATCCCGTCAATCCGTTCGGCAGCAACTCCTTCAAACACGGTCAACCGACCAAGTTTGGCGCCGGCATTGGCCTTTTCTCCACGATACTGCAAATAGCCATGCTGCAAGTCTCCGCCGGTGCGCGATCCGGAACCTTGATCGGTAAGATCCAAGCGCCCCCATGCACCAGCATGGAACGAGAGCCCCGGCATACTGACATCTTTCACCGAGAGGTCGAGATACTCATACACAGGCAAAATTTTGCGCTCTTCACCAACCTCCTTAGCCCGTACGATAGTGTTCGATTCACCAGATATCGAACTCCCCTCGGCAACCAGTGGAGCAGCCAACAAAAACATGCATACTGTTGCCCGGCACCACTTCGCGTTCATTCCTCTGCCACTTGTGTGATTCGATGCGTTCTTTTGATTATTCCTCAAGACACACCCCCCTTTCAAAGGATAGAGCTCCAATCTCATCAACATTCATCGTAGCCCCCTGACAACTTTCATGGTTATATTTATGCATTGCTTATTTGGTGATTAAGCGTTCCATGACACAACAGATCAACAAATGCATTAATGGCCTGATCACGATTGATGGGCCGATAATCTTTCCGCATCAGCACTTCTTCAACGTTAAACAGACTGAAAACTATGCCATGTAGAGCCCGCGCAGCACAATTTACGTCAAATGACCGAATTTCACCCCTATCCTGTCTCTGCATAAAAAAATGTGCCAACTGTCTAAACAACTGATCAAGAAACCCGTGATACAGCTTCAGCAGGTTTTCTGGCGAACGGCGAACCTCGCCATGCATCACCACTATCCATTCTTTGTAGCAGTACAAGGCATCAAATAACCGATAGGCTAAACGAGATAAAGCTTCCTGGTAAGGGAGCGGATCAAGCTCCTGCAGGATTTCATCAAACTCGGCCACAAAGGAGTGGCGAATAAGTGTCTCCTCAAAGAGTCGCTCCTTACTGGCGAAATGACGGAACAGGGTAACCTCTGCCACACCAGCCACCACCGCTACATCCTTGGTCGTCGTCCCGGAAAAACCTTTTTTTGAAAATTCACAGAGCGCGGCCGCAAGGATTGCTTCTCGGGTAGAGCTCAACCGCTGTTTTTTCTGCATTGGCACATGAGAGTTTTTTTCGGATGAAAGCACTTACTTACACCCCCACGTTCAAAAAAAACCAAGAATTAATTTCCTGGCACCTACGAGCACTAATGAGATCATTCGACATTCACGAAACAAACTTTAGGGAAATCAAAATTAATTTGGCTCAACTTCACCCACAGCGGCTCATCACCTTTAAAAATACTGCGCCATTGTCTATTGTCAACATTCCACAAAATCTAAACAGGGCAGGTGAAACATTGATACAACATAGATTGCTTCATGAGTTTTTCCGCCGGTAAAGTGCTATAATGAAGACAGTAAAGAGATGTCATGGACGAATTCATCACCACCGCGCATACGTTCCTGGAATGGGGTGAATTCAGCAACCTGAACCAGTTATGACTGCAACAGGTTTCCTCACCCGCGAAAGGGGGTTTGAGTCATGAAACAAAGTGAATATGAGCGGGTCTGCTATCGGACCCAACAACGCGAAGAAGAGGTAAAACTGCGCAACCTGAAGACCGGCAAGGTCGGTTATTCCTTCGGTTGTACCTATAGCGGCACTACTGTCCAAGTGAAATTAACCAATGGCGAGTTAGATTCCTGGGGTCGCGACGACTGCATTGAATCCACGAACTGACCAGGCAACTAGACAACTGGGGACCATTAGCGTCTGCCAACAGCAGGCGTTTTTTTGTCAGCATGATTAGATCAACAGCCGGACTGGTGCTTCCAGCAGTGCCTGCAGCTCGCGCATGAATTCAGCGGCGTAGGCGCCATCAAACACCCGATGATCAGCCGACAGGGTCAGGGTCATGACCGGGCCGACGGCAGGCGCACCATGTCTCACCACTACGGCCTCACGAATCGCCCCGACCGCCAGAATTGCCGCCTGGCCCGGATGAATGACCGCCGCAAACGCGGTGGTACCGTACATCCCCAGGTTCGTAATGGTAAAAGTGCCCCCCTGCAGTTCACTTCCGGCCAGTTGACCAGCCCGCGCCCGGGCAATGAGCGCCGGAGTTCGGGCAGCTATTTCCTTGAGGGACAATTTCTCGCAACGGCTGATGACCGGGACCAGCAGCCCGTCCGGCAGGGCTACGGCAATGCCGACATTGATCTCCGAGCGCAGCAGAAAGCCGTCTTCAGCAAAGGCGGCATTCACTTGCGGATGCCTGGCAATGGCCACGGCCGAGGCTTTGATGAGCAGATCATTTACTGTGACTTTGCTACCGCTGAGCTGCAGTTCCCGTCGCACTTCCACTGCTGCTGCCATATCCACGTCAATGGAGAGATAGAAATGCGGGATGGTGCGCCAGGCCTCGCTGACCGTCCTGGCAATGGCGGCCCGCATCCGGGTAAATGGCATGAGACCCTGCACCGGCAGTGCACCCCGGTGAACCTGGGAACTACCGTTCTCATCCGGGGACAGGATTTCTTCCGAAGCGGGTGCAGCGACGGCACTGGCGTCCAAACTCACCCCGCTGAACCGTTCCAGGTCTTCCAGCAGAATCCGACCACCCGGGCCGCTGCCTTCAACCAAGGCCAGATCAATCCCCTGCTCCCGCGCCCGCCGGCGTACCACTGGGGCAGCTTTTTCGTCA
>JANOEC010000035.1:0-14303 GCA_031412995.1 Geobacteraceae bacterium | reverse complement strand
TGGCGGAGCGAGAATCGTTGATAAATTTGTTGAGCGTAAAACCACGCTCAAAACCGGGGCAGCGCCGCCCAGCTGCTAGTGACCGGCTACCATCTTAAACTCGATGGAATATTGTCTTGACCAAAGGGTCCACTAAACTGGATGAGTGTACTTGGTTTACATCAAGTTGAAAAACTATAAAAATGGGAGGCCTAGATGAAGAAAGCTGAAGTTTTGATTATTGAATCAAAAAGTGCTGCCGATCATTTTGAAGGGAGAAGGTAGAGTGCTTTCAGATATCCTTAAAATAGCTGGAATCAACTCGAAATATTATGAGGTTATCAATCGTGAGTACCTCGAAAAAGCATTGAAATATGCCGAGGAAGAATCAATAAAATACGTTCATTTCAGTTGTATGGACATAGCACCGGTATCTCATTAACCGAGAACTCTGACTTTGTAACATGGGAAGAATTTGACATAATGGCCTGGCAGAAACTAAAAGACACCTGTTTAGTTTTTTCTAGTTGCCCTTTTAGCCAAAGGAGTGTCTCGACTTTTTGAGCTACACAAAACATTTTGTAACGCAATTGTTGGTCCAGCTAGAGAAGTTACTTGGGATGAAGCCTTAGTCGCGTATAGTGCATTTTATTACAGATCAAAAAAAGCAGATTCTTCCTCCAAGGCAGATATAACCGTGATGAATCATATTGTTGGCGCCGGTACTTTTAAATTGATTGAATCGCCTTCCAAAAATACTACATACGCGACAGGGCATTAACTCCTAATTTTCATTATCACCACACCGCAAACCCCACCTGCTGAAAGTGGCTGTCGAATGTGAACGCCACTTTCAGCTTCAGCCGCTTCATCATGACAAAACTGGTGTAGCCGGTAAAGCTCAAATCCTTGTCAGCATACTTCTTGAAAATCTGGAAAGCCTCAATCCTAGCATCTGATTCTAAATCGTAGTTTCATCATCCGCAGCTATCCTGATAAGGTCCTCCATTTCAGCGTTCAAGGCTTCAGCCAGCTTTCGAAGTAGGTCTACACTGGGAGCGCGTTTGCCGGTTTCTATCTGGGATATGGCGGCGGCGGATACTCCGCACTGCTCGCCCAGAACGGCAAGGGTTAAGCCGCGATACTCACGCCAGACTTTAAGTGGCGATTCCCCTGCTGTAAGCCGCTTGCCGAATTCATGCGGAAAGGTTTCTTCTCCGGCGGCAATAGCTGCAGATATGCTGCGGGCGTCAGCTATGTCTTCAAGCTCTTCGAGGCGGTCTGTTATTGCCTGCCATTCGGCAAAGGGGACAATGGCATATTCCGGGGCTCCGTTGTGCTCGATGATCTGGATGTTCATTTATAGACATCTCCTCTCGATCCGATTTTAAGGACGTAGATGATGAGTTCGTTATTGATTATTTCGCATATTGCCCGCCAGCTACCAACACGCAACCGCCAGAAGGGGGAACCGAGCAGGGGCTTCCAATCTCCTTGATAGGTTGCCGGACTGGTTGCGACGGCCTCCAATTCTGTTTCAATACGCTCGGCAATGCCCTTTGGCATTTTCGCTTTTACCTTATTGGCCTGCTTGCTATATTTGAGTGTGAACATACTTACAATTTAACCAATAGTTAATCTTACGTCAATAATAGTTTAACAAAATAATAGTTTAACAAAATAGTACCGGCGCGCCGACAGTTTCGTCGGTGCGCCGGTGGAGTAGTACCTGTCATGAGTTCATTATGCTGAACTACACCTATTCAGTCTCTTCTACAGGGTCGTCTGCTTTTTTGAAGGGGCGAGTGCGAAATTTTGGTTTCCAGCCGCATGACCTCACTTCATCGGTTGACTCAGCATCTTCGGTCTCAGAATCCTCATCATCGTCATCATTGAACTCCATTTCATCAAGATCTTCATCGTCATCATCATCTCCATCATCAGGAAGATTCTGTTCGACAATCCTTGCCGGAACTGCACGAGCCCCGGTTAAATCGCACTGCTGAGCCAGGAGCAGGGAATTGTCGAGCGGAATCAGAACATAATCATGACCACTCAATTCAAAGTTGATATCACGAATATACTCTTCGGTCAGTTTGGATACACCGGCGATGCTACGCAGTTCCGGCCAGCTAATGCAGTACCAGTTGTAACTTTCGGTTGCGAAGGTTTCCTTGTAAATGCTGATGAGCGTGCTGGCTGTTTTTTCAGCTGTGCGTGCCATGATCTGCCTCCTTGATTTGTTGTGGTAGTCTCACTATGCCACGACAAGACGACAGATCATGACGTTTTACGTTATTTATAACCGCCATTGACCGGATGGGGCAAAAGGACGCATTTGCGACCTACCTGGATGGCTTAAACTGCGGCATTAAGCGAAACGGAATTTGATGAAGTTTTATCCGTGAATTGTGTACATGTCGGCACGGGCCGATGAACCTGCCAGGGTAAGGAACAATGCCCAGCTGAGACAGACGAGTGATCCTGAGCGGTGACTGCGGCAGGCTGCCATGAGGACTCCAAGCAAGTAAAGATTTTAACCGGGTGCGCATTGTTACCAGGAATATTTAGTAATATTAATAGTGTCTGTCAAGTGGCGGGCGCTGTAATTGTGCCACTGCAGCGTGTATCAGCTCCTGGTGCGGGCGCCAGGCAATGGCTGCGTCCCGCTTGCCCCATGGGGCCGAGCAGTCAAATCCTGGGTGGGGTTCCAGCACCTGGCAGAGATAGGGGCGCTCGGTAAAGTCAAGCCGGCAGCCGCTCGGGGTAAGAAAGACGCAGGGGCTGGTGTCGTCCAGCGCCACGGTGCTCTGGGCCGCACGTTCGATAATTTTCGCGGGGCGTGGGTAGTAGAGGGCCAGCCAGATGCCGCTTTCCTCATCGCGCCAGGGGTGTAGCGACAGCACCCAGGAATAATCAGCCAGCAGACCAGCCAGCAGACCAGCAGGATCGGCAGCGGCCAGAAACCGGTCCGGGTGGTCGATGCCGGGCTGAGTCTGACAGCATTCACCGCCACAGCTGGCGCAGATGGGCAGATCCTCGTTGCAGGTTGGTGTCGACAGGGTCATGGGCGTGGGCTGGTCGTATCGAACGGATAAAGCGTCTCATCGTGGGTCGGTGGGATATATTTGCGCCGCAACCCCTTGAAGCCTTCCTTGGTAAACAGGCTATCCATACTTTCATCATTCAGCAGATCACCCATTTCTGCTTCCAACTCTTCCGGATTGGCACCTGCCTCCATGCGCCGGATGGCCTCGCCCATCTCACCAGCCAGATTCATGCCTGCAGCATCGGCGAATTTGCGCATAAACCGGGCCATCTGACGCGGATCGTTTTCGTCGACCCCTGCCATTTCGCTGGCCAGGCCCAGCATGACCTTTTCCAGCCTGGCCTCATCAATGTCGGGCATGCCATCAGCGGCCGGTTCCGGGCGGTTGGTGGCGATGGCGAAGCTTGATACCTGGCGGTCCAGTTCTGGACCATGGCACTTGGGGCAGGTTGGTGACCGATCGGTTACGACCTTGCGGGCAAAGAAGTTGAAGATGGTGTGACAGGCAGCGCAGTAAAATTCATAGACCGGCATGGTGAAGGCTCCTTGGCAGATTCTCGTTCATATAAAAAACATCTTCCGTCCCTTTGTCAAGGGAGTGATTGACGGGTGTACCCGGCAGTGCTATGCATACGGCGCCAATTATGTCTAAAACTGCTATTGGAATAACACAGAGCAACTGCCAGAAGTAGGTGCCTCTAGGCAAGCAACAGAGAATTTTATCTAAATATGAAACAGTTCCTTTACCCGAAAGGTTAGTCGAAAAAATGGTTTTTCCAAAAACACTCTCGGAATTTACTCCGTTGCTTGCCTGGAGGCACCTACTTCTGGCTGTTGCTCCATGTTTCAACTGCCTTTTATAGGATTAAAACAGAGGGGTTCTGATGACCAGTGCCGAACAACAGGTTTATATTGCTGCCAACCAGCAGGAATATGGCCGTTATTATGATTTTCTCCGCTTCCCGACGCCGGAGCAGGCGGTGGTGGCCGAGCAGGAGCGCACCCTGCTGCTGGCTTGGTTGCGGGAGCACGCGGAGATTGGCTGCAACGACACCAAGGTTGACTGTCGCCGCCTCTCGCCCGGCTGTCAAACCTGTGCCGCCGGTGGCTGGTCGTGCCTGTTCGTCAATGGTCGATGTAATGCCAGTTGCTTTTACTGTCCAACCCCGCAGGACGAAACCGGTGATCCGTTGACCAACGGCATTCCCTTTGCCTCGCCGGATGACTATGCTGAATATGTGACGCGCTTTGGTTTCAGCGGCGCCAGCATCAGTGGTGGTGAACCGTTGCTGACCATTGACCGAACCCTGGCCTATCTTGCTGCGGTGCGGCAACGATGCGGAGATGCAGTGCATCTCTGGCTGTATACCAACGGCACGTTACTGACCCGCGAGATTGCCAAAGCACTGCGGGGCGCGGGTCTGGATGAGATCCGCTTCGACATTGGCGCCACCAACTATAACCTGAGCAAGCTGCAGCTGGCCGTGGGGGTCGTCCCGACGGTCACGGTGGAAATTCCGGCAGTGCCGGAAGAGGAGCTGCTGCTGCGGGACAAGCTGGCAGAGTTGGCGTTGGTTGGCGTGCAGCATCTGAACCTGCATCAGCTGCGATTGACCCCCCATAATTTTCGCCATCTGGCAAACCGCGAGTATACCTTTGTCCATGGCGAAAAGGTAACGGTACTGGAGTCAGAACTGGTTGCCCTGCGGCTGGTGCGCCACGCCATTGAATATCAGCCTGATCTGCCGGTCAATTACTGTTCGTTTCCGTATAAACGGCGGTTTCAGTATGCGGCCGCCCGCCGTCGTGGCATTCCTTTTGTGCAGTCTGGTGACGAGACTATTACTGCTGCCGGGTATTTGCGAGCCGTTGGTAATGGTGCCGTACAGTATTTCGAGGCGGTCACATTGCAATCGGCCAGCCAGCGCCATCCGGCGGTTGAAATTCCGCTGCCTTCAGGACGAAAGATTGTGGTGGAAAAAAGACCGGTTTCGCCGGTGATTTTGTTGCCCCGGGCTGGCATCTCCTCATTTCAGTCGACGTTGTTGCCGCCAGAACTCCAGCCGTTTGAATCTCTTCCCAGCGGACTCTTATCCTATTTTTAGAATCGTCACGCGGATTTACGCCGCAGCGGAATTAATCCTAAAATCGGCATTTGAAACACAGAGACACAGAGACACACTCAGTATCTTCCGGTTAGGTAATTGCAGTTGTCTAAAAGTCCCCCCTCCCCTTGCGGGAGGGGGTTAGGGGGTGGGGTAATTTGCCATATTTGATGCTGACAGCAGCTTCACCCACCCCTCAATCCCCTCCCGTCACCAGAAGTAGGTGCCTCTAGGCAAGGGAGGGGAGGCTTAATGCAAAGACCAAACCGGAAGCTACTGGAGAACACTGAGAAATTATTTAGTTTTTAAACAAAAAGGATGTCTCCATAAGGGTGACCAATATTTTTTGTCTTTAACCGTCTAACCTGCTGTCGAATCTAAGGTTTATCCTCTGTGAACTCTGTGTCTCTGTGTTTAACTGCATTTTCTAGGTTAATTTCCCCCGATAATTGTGACCAGATATGGTGAATCCAGGCCACTTTCAGCCAGCAGTCTGGCCGTGGCCGCCTGCCCGGCGCTGACGGTCGCACCGAGGCCACCTTCCCGCTCCAGCCAGATCAGTACCGGCAGGCTGCCATACAGGGCAAAGCCGTATGCGTCTGCCATAGCCTGCAACAACCCCTGTTCCTGCTGCTCGGCAGACTGTTTGGTCGCTGCCACGTAATGCATGGGAAAGTCCACCACGTCCCGGTCCAGGCTCGCCATGAAGTCTTGTTTTTCTTGGCTGGAGAGGGTGCTGAAGTCCGCAGCGCACCAGGTCGGCTCACGGGTGGCGAGCAGGGCGCGACAGGTAAGGGGCCGGGCCGCATAGATGGTGCAGGTCCCGTCAGGGTCAAGTAACGGGCAGCCACCGCTTCCTGCCCGGTGGGCGCGGAGCCACGCTGGCAGGGAGGATGCGGATTGCGCCAGGGTGACCAGGTGGAACACATGCTGCTGAAGGCGCGGCAGGTGGGCGGCGAGAAGAGCAGAACTGGCGACCAGTGCCTCAGGGTAGGAGCAATTGACGGCCAGGGTGCAGCAATTGCTGCAGCCACGACGACAGTGGATTTGACCAGATGCGGCAGCAAATGCGCTCTGCCAGCCCGTAGAAAACTTGTCCAGATTTTTCGTTGCCTGGTCTGTTGCCGCCCGGAGTCTGGTCCGGCTGTTTTGATCTCCGCTCATGGCTGGAGTTTACGGTGCCGCGCCTGGGGCGTCAATCGCTTTTGCCTGTTCCCGTTACAGTTTTTAAACTCCCAACCGATATGATATCCAGCCAGCAAAACCGGGCATCAGGAGGGCGTACAATGACCATTTCTCCGACCATTCGCCGCATTATTGTGGCGCAACCGATTGAACTGCCGGTGTTTCATCCGGTCGCCATCCGTTTGCAGCAGGTCCTCGATTCAGCCGATTATACGGTGGACGACGTGATCAGTATTGCCAATGAAGATCAGTCCCTGGCCGGAAAGGTGCTGAAGGTGGCAAACTCCCCCTTTTATCTGGGGCGGGTTCCGGTCGCGACCATCAAGGACGCCGTCTTGCGGCTCGGTGCCCAGCTGGTATCAAACCTGGCCATGGTGGCTACCCAGGCCAGTCTCCATTCTTCGCCCCATCCCCTGGTGAGCAGTATTATGCAGCGTCTCTGGACGCACAGTCTCAGTTGTGCAATTGGTTGCCGTTTTATGGCTCAGTCTGTCGGCGTTTCCTCCCTGGCAGATCAGGCCTATCTGGCAGGATTACTGCACGATGTGGGGAAACTCTATCTATTGAAGGCGCTGGAGAAGCTGAGCGAATCTGGCCTGGCGGAGGCCACGCTGGCAGAGGATCTGTTACTGGAGCTGTTCGACGAACTGCACGTAGAGCAGGGGAGTCGGTTGATGGAGCATTGGCGGCTACCGCAGCAATACTGCGAAGTTGTGGCCCAGCACCATGCCGAGGCAGCCGAAAGTGCTGACCTGGTGCTGGCAATTGTCCGGATTGTTAATTTCGTTTGTCGCAAAAAGGGTTTAAGTCTGCACCCAGCCCAGCAGATCGACCTGCTTGGACTGCCGGAAAGCCAAAAACTGGGGATCAGTGCGACGCAATTTGCTGAACTCGAGTCGTTGCTGGACGAAGCCCAGCAAGTTGAAGTTGAGCACTAGGAGCGTGGAATGAGCGGTTTTTTTGTGCCGGTAGCACTGGAAAGTATCGAGCCGGACATGTTCCCGGAAGTTGATCTGTTCCTGAAGAGTGGCGAGAATAATTTCGTCCTTTACAAGAGTCATGATCGGATCTTTAGCTTGAAAGATTCGCAGCGCCTGACTGAGGCCGGGGTGGGGTTTCTCTTTGTGCGCCAGGGGGACATGGAGCGGATCAACGAATACATGGAAGCCAATGCCGAGCGGATGCTGAAGGATGATAAATTTGATGGCCGGGCCAAGGGGAAAATTATCTACCAGACCTCAATCAATTTTGTCGGAGATCTGTTCGATAATCCGGAGAAGGTCGGCGATTTTGATCGAAGCAAGCGGCTGATGGAAAACCTGCTCCTCTATATTTCCACTGACCAGGGGGCGTTTACCTCCCTGGAGACCGTCATGGCGCATAATTATTATACCTATGTGCATAGTCTGCAGATGGCGGCACTGTCGATTCTGGTGAATTCCGAGGCGTATATGCTCTCCCGTGACGAACTGATCGATGTCGGCATCGGTGGCATATTGCATGATTTTGGTAAGACCTTTGTCCCGCAGGGGCTTCTGACGAAAACGTCGAAACTCAGCGACGCGGAATACGCGCAGTTTAAACTCCATCCGGAAAGTGGGTATAACTTCCTGAAAGAGAAAACCAAGCTGGGAGATGTGTCGTTGGCAATTGTCCGCTATCATCATGAACGGAACAATGGCAGCGGTTATCCAGCCGGGTTGAAAGCCGAAACCATTCCCCGGAGTGCCCAGGTAGCAGCCGTGTGCGATGTCTATTGTCTGCTGGCGATTGATCGGAGCGGAAAAAAGGCGTTGCCGCCCTACATGGCCATCCAGATCATGCGTCAGGAAATGAAGGGGGCGTTCAGTGATCGAATCGTGGACATCCTCGAAGGTATTGTCTGTAACGAGGGGAGCGCGCCGATTTTGTTGTAATCGGCAGATAAAAAGGGAATAAAAATGGGGAGCGACTTGCTCCCCATTTTTTTTGTTCTGGACGCTAGCGCTGGGGGTGACGCGGATCTCGGCAACGCGGGCCTCAATGCGGCGTAAATGGTCCTATCCTCGGTTATTATAATGGATCAACCATATCACAGCTTTCTTGCCGGCAAAACTCTTAACGGCTTGGACATGCTTGAATTATACCGCTGCTTTGTGCTAGAGCAGAGGGGAGCAGTCAGCTAGAGGTAAAAGGGGATCGCATATGTTTGGACAGAATCAAAATCAGGATTTGGGCGCCGAGCTCTTTAAGACGTGGACTGATGAGCAGCGACAGGAAGAGGTTCTCAAGTTAGTTCAGGGATTCCGTGCCGGTTTGCCGGTCGGCATAATGTGCAAAATGGTCGAGACGATTGTTGGTGGTCAGGCGGAAGCCCGCACCTATTTGCTTGAATTGATGACCGTTGAAGAGCGCCAGGCAGCAGTTGATAGCGAAGTTGGTGGTATGAAACCTTTGTTGGAGTCTTACCTGCTTTGACTGTGGGCGAGGAGTCTGTCGGACTTAGGAACTCAGAGCGAAAATGCGACAGGCCCCCTGAAGAAAAAATAAATCCTAATTGCCGGATAATCGGAAGCATATCGTCACCGTTCGCACATTGGGTTACCTGATTCGTTCTAATTCGCGGCTGTCATAGCAAGCGACGTATTCTGTCACATGTATGATGTAAGCTCATGGCATCTACCTTACAGGAGGTTATGCCATGAGAAAGAATAGGCCTATTGCCGGTGAATCGCCATGATACTTGCACGGCAAACCCCTCAATGCTACTATTCGTATTGCATCGCAATACACAAACCAGGTCAGGGGACAACCTCATGCAAAAAGCAGCAGCAAGAGACACTATCTCACTCAGGCTACCGGCAGGCACCAAGCAGCGGATTGAAAGCCTTGCACAAGCAACCAGACGTTCAAAAACATTTGTCATCGAAGAGGCCATAACCAACTATCTCAACCTCAACGAATGGCAAGTAGCGAGCATACTGGAAGGTTTGCAAGAGGTTCAGGCAGGGCAAACCATCCCCCATGAAACCGTTCTGGCTAAATGGGAGGCTAAGGCTTGCGAATAGAGTGGTCGAAAGGTGCTGAGAAGAATCTTGATGGCATTGAATCTTACATCGCACAGGATAATCCCAATGCTGCGGCCAAAATCGTTCTTAAAATCGTCAGACGTACCTACGATCAACTATCAAAACAGCCTGCAAGCGGACGGCCTGGGCGGATCAGTGGCACAAGAGAACTGATCTTCCCCGAAATTCCCTACATCGTCATCTACACTCTCCAGGAAGAGATCATCTACATCATCCGAGTTTTTCACATCGCCCAAGACTTTGAAAACCTCCCTGAAAACTAATTGTCGCCGGACACTGGCAGGCAAAACTTACCACCCCCAACCCCCTCCTTGACTGGAAGAAGGGGGCTTAAAGCTCCTCTGTAAATCCCCTTCCTATTGTAGGACCTGATTAGTAAGAATCTTCAGCCATTTTCCAAAACTGTCATTCCCGAAGAAATTCTGATCGGGAATCCAGCTTTTAAGGCTGAAACTGGATCCCCGAGAAAGGCATTCGGGGATGACAATCTTGTTAGCTGAAGATCATTGCTAATCAGGAAAGTCAATGACTCGTCGGTAAATTATCAATTCCTGGTCAAGGACAACAACCTGGATGACGAGCTCTGCCTCCCAATCCGTTGTCTTAGGAACCCTTGGCACCGGCACCGCGATCGCCGCAACAGCGAAATACTCCAACGCTTACATTACCTTACCGGCAGGAAAGTGGGCTGTTACCGTCAATCTGTTTATGGGGGGATCCGCAAGCTACTGGGTACGCACGTACTTCAGTAATTCAAGTACCACCTCAACGATTACAGCCGATAAGATCGGTGGCGGTATGATTATGTGACTGCCACCGATTCCAAATATTGGTCGATCAACGACATCACCATGCATCGCTTTGGTGCAAGGCGATCCCTTAATCTGTTGATGATCTGGAAAAGTCTTGTATTACAGCTTGTTGCGGATGATAACCGGATTTCCTTCGGTGTTTTAAATATTCCGTAACATGCTAATAAGCATAACTTTTCACTAAGCAACAACTTCTTTCAACAGATTAAGTGATCGCCTTGGGATTGTCGTAGAGGTGATTTTTCCTGAAGCTCCCGAAAAATGGCTGCTGACGTTAATTCAGGAAGTTGAAACAGAAGCGTGATATACATGCAAGGTCAAAACTGCTATGCAGCGATCTTCCCGCCATCACTACAGGAGAATGTTGCCCGAGCTGCTGAACACCCCACGTTTGCAAGGGGCAGGTCGCTTACTTTCTACTGACAGACATTATGTCTAGATCCATTCATCATGGGTCAGCGAGCAGACGGTGATGGCGGAATCATGCGGACTTGATGAAGTTTGCTGATATTCACGCCGTTCCGGTCCCGGATAATCGCTGCCGCCACAACCACGAATCGGTTCGCTGCCGACCTTTACCCAGCCTGAGGCGCGGCGGAACGACGTTATTTTCCCGTGGTCAATCAGTTGCTGCAGGTCGCGAATATTTACCTTGACCAGTCGGTCGTAGTCCATCAGTGTCAGTATTTTCATCGATTTCCTCCCATGCTGGTACAGGTAAACATTGTGACAACAGTATAACGCTCTTTACAGTAGCTGTACAATCGGTGGACTGCTGGATGGGGAGACAAAATGAAGTGGCTGATGTTGGTAATCGTGCTTTTAGCGTCAACGGCGCAGGCTGAGATCTATCGCTGGCGCGATGGTCGTGGGACCATGCATTACACGAACCGTGAAGACGAGATTCCCGCCCGTTATCGCAGTCTGGCGGTAGTGTTGAATCTTGGCCTGCCAGTCGCTTCTGCTCCTGGAGCCGCACCTGTGGAGGTGCCTGCTTCACCTGCTGGCGCGGCGATTTCCGGCCTGCCGCAGTCCAGACCGCCGATACCACCTACGGCAAATAGCAGTCGTCCGGTACAAGCTAAGCCGCCGGCGACCAACGCCCGGCCACGGCGAGAACGTGCAGCCAGGGAAGACTGATTACCGTCATCACCAGCGTTTTCCGCATGACGGCATGCAGAGTTTCTTTCCTGTGGTACAATGCAAGCAGGTGGATTAAGGGACAGGAGGCCGGCCATGTCATTTGAGAAAAACTGGTATACCTTGGCGGAAGCGGCAGAAAAGTTTGGTCTGGAGCAGCGCAAGATTGAGGAATGGGTTGAAGATGGCTTGGTGCGGTCAGAAGAGGAAAACAAGCAGATCGTTCGGGTCCACGCCGATGATCTTGAACTCAAGTTGCAGGAACTAACTGGCATCTGACGGTTCAGGACCGATTAACAGGAGTATGGTACCGCGGGGCGGCAGAGTAAATCTGTCGCCCCGCAATTTTTTGTTCACTAGAGAAGTCGGGTTACAGGTCCAGACCATTGTCGGGGGTGTTTCCGGCCAATTGGGTGGTGAGTCGGAACTCTTCCAGGTTTTTGCTCATGCCGATCATGTCACGGATCTCGCTCCATTCCGCGAAGTCGACCGCTGCTTCTTCCCCTTTCATGGTGCTGATAATCTCGTAATATCCCTGCTGGTATTTGCTGAGCTTTACCTCGCCGGCCGGTTTGCAGCGGACGGCGTAGACCGTCTGTACCGACTGATGGTCCCAGGCCCGCCAGTATTGTTCGTCCTTAACGCCGGTATAGCGATACCCTTCCAATGTTTTGATCACTTTGTTCGTTTCGAATGACCGCGCCCGTTCCACCGCATCTTTGTATTGGTGCAGGATGACATAGGCTGATGCTGCGGACGTGGTAGGATAGCGCTGGAATTTGGCCTCGAATTTTTTCACAAATGTCTTGCCGGCCGGGTAGTTGTTGGTAAAGGGGATTTCCCAGAACCAGGGGGTGGCACCAATAATCCCGGCCATGGCCTCTGGTCCAGCGCCTTGAGCCATATCGAGGGTCAAGTTGGGCACGATGATCTGCAGCTTATCCTTCAGCCCCATTTCGTACGCCTGCCGTACGGCAATTTCCATGTCCCGGCCAAACAGCGACAGGACGAGCACCTTGGCCTTGCTGTCCCGGGCAGCAGCCAGGGCTGCAGTAAAATCACTCGAGCCAAGCTTGGTGAGTATTTCCGGGTTACTGTTCGTGTCTTCAGTGCCGGTGAACTTCCTGATAACTGACTCAGTGGTCCAGCCCCAGGTATAGTCGGCGGTAATGTAGAAATACTTTTGGCCGGAGTGGTTCTTCTTCAGGTAATCCGAGAGTACCTTGCCGGCGGAATAGGAGTCATAGCACTCGCGGAAAAGGTGGCGATGGCCGTATTCACCGGTTGTTTCAGTGGAGTAGGTCAGGGTGCCGAAAAACAGTTTGTTCTTCTGGAGGGCAACCTTGCCGGTGGCAATGGCTACGGCACTGGACGCGCCGCCAAAGATCATCGGGACCTGCTCGTTGTCGTATAATTCACGGGCGTTTTGTGTGGCAATGTCTGGTTTTGATTTGGTATCACGATAGACCAGTTCGATTTTCTTGCCCATGATGCCGCCACTGGCATTGATTGCCTCGGCAGCCAGTTCGGCTCCTCGCCGCTGATCGAGGCCCTGTTTTGCATAGGGGCCGGTTTCAGGGTAATTAAGGCCGATCTTGACAATCGCCGGGTTGCTGGGGACAGCTGCGGTGGCTACGGTGGTGACTGACAGACAGAGCAGGCTGAGCATGCCAGGCCAGATTCGCAGATATCGGTTCATAGTCTTTGAGCCCCCTTCATTTGTTGTAGTATTGGTTGACGATAAGCAACAAGTTAAATGTCGCCGCATACTAAACTGAAATGGATATTAGTCAAAATAAAAAAGCGTTTCACTGGTAAGTCATTTACGGATATTTGATAATATTGAGAAGTGTATATAGTCGAACTTTCATACTAATAACGCGGATGTCTGGTGAATTTGTGGGTAAAAAATAATATACCGCTGTTTTTAATCCTGATTACCGGCGCACAGCGGTGGGGGGTATCCCCAGACGGTATTCCAATTTATTGAAGTTTGCCTGAATGCCTCGTAAACCCTTTGCCCGCAAGAGTTGTCCCGTTTGGCGGCTCGGTATGCTAGAAGATAACCCCCCTGCCGTTCAAGGGGAAAGCAGGGCGCTCGCCGGGGCTTGACATTGCGTTACGGGTGCTTATCTTTCAACTAGCTGCAGCACGGAATAGACGATAAAACGTAAGGAGGACTGAATCATGGCAATCGTACGCTTTAACCCATTCCCGGAATTGCGGACCATGCAGGAACAGATGAACCGACTGCTTGATCTTGCCTGGAGCAAGGAGGGGAGCGAGGACCTGCGTGAAGGGGTCTGGCAACCGCCGGTGGATATTTATGAAGATGAAGATACGGTGACCATCAAGGCTGAACTGCCGGATGTGGACCAGAAGGATATTGAGGTAAAGATCGAGAATAATACTCTGATTCTTCGCGGCGAGCGCAAGCATGATGCCGAGATAAAAAAGGAGAATTACCACCGGATCGAACGGTATTACGGGACGTTTCAGCGGACATTTGCCCTGCCGGGCACGATTGAGCAGGAGCAGGTAAAGGCAAGTTGTGATCGGGGGGTGCTGACAATTGTGCTGCCGAAGAAAAATGAGACGAAGCCGAAGCAGATTAATGTAGAAGTCAAATAGCGGGAAAAAATAGTAAGGCGCGGCCAGGATTAATTCGGCCGCGCCTTATTTCATGGTTACTTTGGCGTGACGGCCAAGCGAAAGCCTACATAATTCGATTTATGGGTCGGTGGCCGGCTGCCCCTTCTCGCGGTCCGCGAACTCCACTCATCATCAACCCAAGAACCGCCACGGGTCACGCGGTTGGTCCCCTCGGTCGGTCCGGTCGGACTCTCCTGGGGGCTGGTGCCGTAGAATTCCCCATGGTATCGGTCTGAGCACCATTCTCCAACATTGCCGGACATGTCGTAAATATCTAGACCATTGGGCTTTTTGGAGCCTACGGCCAGGGTGG
>JANOEC010000034.1:0-3485 GCA_031412995.1 Geobacteraceae bacterium | reverse complement strand
GCCAGGAGATTGCTTTGGCCAATGATTTCGCCGAAGTTGTACTCCCGGGCAACCTCTTGCTGCAGATAGATATTCTCGGCCTGGAGCCGGTCTTTCAGCCGCTTTATTTCCGCATACGTCCCCTGGAGTGACTTTTCCGCCCGCATCCGTTCGTTTATTTCCTGGGTGAGCTGCAGATTCGCCCGGGTCAGCTCGCCAGTCCGTTCCTGTACTGTTCGCTCCAGCTGGTTGTGGGCATTCTGTAACTGCTCATTCAGTAATTTGACCTGCAGAAGCATCTGGATCCTGGCCAGCACTTCGGCGCTGTTGAATGGTTTGGAGATATAGTCCTCGGCCCCGGCCTCGATCCCACTGATGCGGTGCTGTACGTCGGCAAAGGAGGTGATCAGCACTACCGGGATGTTGCGCAGACGATCGTCTGATTTGATCCGGCGGCAGACCTCGAAACCATCCATACCTGGCATCATCACATCCAAAAGGCAGATGTCGATCCGCTCCTCGGCGAGCTTTGCCAGTGCTTCCTGGCCATTCAACGCCGAGATCAGCTCATAGCCCCTGGGGGAAAGCATTGCCTCCAGCAGGTTGAGATTGAGCGGTTCGTCATCAATGCACAGGATGCGCGCTACCGGTTGATTCATGCCAGTTCCTTTTCCAGCCACTGTTTCACTCGCCCTGGCAGTTCACGCGTACTGATCGGCTTGGCCAGGTAACCGTCGAAACCGGCCGCCAGGAAACTCTCCTGGTCACCCCGCATGGCAAACGAGGTCAAGGCGATAATCTTTATCGCGCTGGTCGCCGGGTCTTCCTTCAGAATGGCACCGGCGGTCATGCCGTCCATGCCCGGCATCTGAATGTCCATCAGGATCAAATCAGGCAGCAGTTCCTTGGCTAGGGCGACTCCTTCATGTCCGTCGGCGGCTATCGTTATCTCATAGCCGTGATAGGTCAAAATATCCCGGAACAGGCTCCGGTTGTTCTCGTTGTCTTCAACGATCAGAATTTTTTCTGGCATCGTGGTTCTCTCCAGTGATTTATGGCCTTATTTGGCGCCAACGGCGTTTTCCACCAAACTTAAAAACTCATGGGTCGACAAACTCCCTTTTCCTTCGATCCGCCAGACCTTTCCCGCCAGTCGATCCCGGTCGGAAGCTGAGAGGTCCATTGAGGTCAAGACCAGAATCGGGACATTGGCTGCCGGATGCAAGTTCCGCAGCCGTTCAGCGACTTCGAAGCCGTTCATGTCGGGCATCACCAGGTCAAGAACAATCAGGTCAGGTGAATCACGCTGTGCCATCTCTACACCCGCCTTCCCGTTGCTCGCGCGCAGCGCTCGATACCCTTTGCGCAGCAGGGCATTTCCCAGCGCCGCCAGGGTCAGCGGATCGTCCTCAATCACCAGGACGGTGTTGCCGCCGGTGGTGACGGCATTTGGCAGACCTACGGGGGGGGCTTTGCTAGCCGTATTGGTGAGCGGAAGGGTGAAACTGAACCGGCTTCCCGTGCCAAATTCACTTTTCACCCAGATTCTGCCGCCATGCAGTTCCACCAGCTGCCTGGTCAACGCCAGGCCAAGGCCGGTCCCTTCGAATCCTTTGGTATAGACCGATTCCAGTTGGGTGAATGCCTGGAAAAGCTTCGGAATGTCCGCCTCCCTGATCCCGATGCCGGTATCGGCGACGGTGATTTCGATGAAATCTCCGTCGCAGGCTGCGGTCACGTCCACAGTTCCTGACGCCGGGGTAAACTTGACTGCATTCGACAGCAGATTGAACAGAATCTGTTTCAGTTTTCGCTGGTCTGCCACAATCTGGACAACTGCTTCCGGGGCAAGATTCAGGTGGAGCTCAATGCCACCTTTCAGCGCCTTTTCCCTGAGCATGGTCATTGAAGTATTCAGTAGTTCCTGTAGCGGGAAAGCGCTCAGTTCAAGCTCCATTTTTCCTGACTCTACCTTGGAGAGGTCAAGGATGTCGTTGATCAGGGAGAGCAGGTGTTTACCGCTGGTAAGGATGTTGTTGACATATTCCTGCTGTTTATCATTGATCGGGCCAAACATCTGGTCCTGCAATACTTCGGAAAAGCCGATGACCGAGTTGAGCGGGGTGCGGAGCTCGTGACTCATATTGGCCAGGAAGTCTGATTTCGTAAGATTGGTTTTTTCCGCCACTGACCTGGCGCTCTCCAGTTCGACATTCTTTTCCTGCAGCACCTGATCCAGGCGTTTGCGTTCGGTGATGTCGCGGGCGGCGGCGAACACCCCCTGCAGCTTCCGGTCCCGGTCGTAGAAGGTAGTCGCGTTGAAGGAAACCACGGTTTCCTTGCCGTCCCTGGCGCGGGCGGTGAGTTCGTAGTTGGTGACCTTCTTTTCTCGCAGCACCTGCTTGATGCTGGTCTCGGCCCGATCCGGTTCAGTGAAATAGTTCTTGAACGGCGCCCCGATCAGTTCATCGCGGGTGCAGCCGGTGAGCACCTCCATCTGCTTATTGACGTCGGTGATGATGCCGGACGGATCGGTGGTCATGATTGCGTCGATATTGGATTCGAACAGGGAGCGGGTGTAGAACTGATGGTCGCGCAGCCGCTGGCTGAGCTGCTGCTGTTCGGCCTCGATCTGTTTGCGGGCGGTGTTGTCGGTGCCGATCAGCAGATAGCCGATGATGGCATTCTGCTCGTCGCGCAGGGCCGTGACCGACACGACCGCCGGAAAGCGGCTGCCGTCCTTGCGGATGTAGGTCAGCTCGTAGATATCCTCAATGCCACGGGAGGCCTTGAATACCAGGGCCTCAAACCCCGGGGTGATCGGGGTGCCGAGCTCGACGCTCAACTCTTCAGCGCGGGCGATCACTTCCTGGGGGTCGGAAATATCGGCCGGCGTGATTTTGTTCATCACTTCGGCGGCGGTGTAGCCGAGCATCCGTTCGGCACCGACGTTGAAGATCTGGATGACCCCCTTGGCGTCAGTGGCAATGCTGGAGAAGTTGGCGCTGTTGAAGATTGCGCTCTGCAGCGCCCCGGCCTTGAGCAGCGCCTCTTCCGCCTGCTTGCGGGCAGTGTTGTCGGTGCCGATCAGCAGATAGCCAATGATGGCCTCCTGCTCGTCGCGCAGGGCAGTGACCGACACGACCGCCGGGAAACGGCTGCCATCCTTGCGGATGTAGGTCAGCTCGTAGATATCCTCAATGCCACGGGAGGCCTTGAATACCAGGGCCTCAAACCCCGGGGTGATCGGGGTGCCGAGCTCGGTGCTCAACTCTTCGGCGCGGGCAATCACTTCCTGGGGATCGGAAATGTCGGCCGGGGTGATGGCGTTCATTACTTCAGCGGCGGTGTAGCCGAGCATCCGTTCGGCGCCGACGTTGAAGATCTGGATGACCCCCTTGGCGTCGGTGGCAATACTGGAGAAGTTGGCGCTGTTGAAAATCGCACTCTGCAGTGCCCCTGCCTGGAGCAACGCCTCTTCCGCCTGTTTGCGGGCGGTGTTGTCG
>JANOEC010000033.1:0-92032 GCA_031412995.1 Geobacteraceae bacterium | reverse complement strand
TGGCGGAGCGAGAATCGTTGATAAATTTGTTGAGCGTAAAACCACGCTCAAAACCGGGGCAGCGCCGCCCAGCTGCTAGTGACCGGCTACCATCTTAAACTCGATGGAATATTGTCTTGACCAAAGGGTCCACTAAACTGGTTGGATAAAAAGGATTGGCGCAACAGTCCAAGATCATAAACATAGCTGCAGTTTTTAGCGAATTACAATCTTCTTGCCATATGTGCAATCATTGCTTACATTGCAATCAATGATTGCATTGTAAGCGGAGGTAACCATGGCATCTCTAACAATCAGAAATCTGGACAATAACCTGAAAGCGCAACTGCGCCAGCAGGCCGCCCTCCATGGCCGCTCCATGGAAGCCGAGGCAAGAATAATCCTGGCGAAAACCCTTAACGTGTCGACGGGTGAGCAGAACCTTGCTGCTGCTATCCACCAACGTTTCGCGTCACTTGCCGTCGATACCCTACCGCTCCCCCCCCGCCAGTATGTCCGCACGCCACCAGATTTCGGTGAATAGCTGATAGCGTCCATCGTCCTTGATACCAATGTCCTCTCAGAGTTGATGCGATCTCAACCAGAACCTGTGGTGATGGCATGGTTTGCCAGCCGTAGCGATGACATCTTTTTCATCAGCGCGATTACCCAAGCAGAGATTATGCTCGGCATCTCGCTCCTGCCGGCAGGAAAACGACGAGAAGCTCTGGCGGTAGCAGCTGATGGGATGTTTACGCAGGACTTTGCCGGGAGATGTCTCCCCTTTGATGCCGCAAGTGCAGCTAACTTTGCTGGCATTGTTTCCAAAAGACGCCAAGTTGGCCTGGCGATCTCCACTGAAGACGCGCAAATTGCTGCTATTAGCCTGACGCACGGCTATCCACTGGCCACCCGGAACACCAAGGATTTATTGCACATTGACGGTTTGAAGCTCATCAATCCCTGGCAATCCTGAATGTGACTCGGCATGCAGAATGACCCGCCTATACGTGACCTTTGGGAACTTCAGGTGGCGGCTGCGCTGCAACAGTTGAAGCCATAATGGTCATGCCGAAAATGAACGGTGCGATGAACTGGCGCGCATGGTGATCGATGTTTGATGTAAGAACGGCCCTGGAGAGTGACTCCAGGGCCGTTTGCTTGTCATGTGTATTACCACGATTCAGTTCTTGTTGTTGGAAAGGACGGGTTATTATGACACCCGGTAACCGACGCAGCGTTGCTGCATGAACCATATGTGCCACTGCCGGGTATAATTGCGTCCCCTCGACTATAGGTTATGCCAATTGGTAATGTTATATTGATTCTAGAATTGGCATGGGCTGAATTTGGTGGCGAGTTGTACCCATGGCAATTAACACAATTTTTTCCATAAGTTGTGATGTGTGAGATATGCAAGCCAGTAATTGGTGGAAAGGCATGACAGCTGATGCAGTTAGTTGAATTGACTTGATCCCACGCTGGCGTATTCGTGCTGGTGAATACGCCCGTTCCATTCCCTGATTGGACATTGCTATGGCAGTAAAGGTTGCCACATCGGGCCGGTGACGGTGTATTTAAAATCGGCTTTGAGAACACCTTGTCAGTGTTGGCAGTAAGGCCAATAACGGTACCGGCACTATTTAATGTTAATTCGTTAAACTTAATAGTGACGTTTTGATCGGCATGGTAGAGGGCGGTTACTGCTACCGAAGATGTTGCGGTTGCTTTATGGCAATCAGTACAAACTGAGCTATGTTTTGCATGCGAAACGGTGAGTGTTGAATGACATTTGCTGCAGCTACCTCTTCCTCTTGAGTTAGTCGCGTTGTTGTCCCACTTCCATGTGATGTCACCTGTGCCGGGGTTAAATAGCGACTGACCGTCGCCGTGGCAGTACGCATTGATGCAGGCAGAACTTTCATATGTTCCGCGTAGTACCGGGGCCATTGAGGCAGAGGTGTAGACCGAAAGCGCAACGTTAGCAAAACCGTTTACGTGCAGGCCCGTATTGGAAATGCTGGTGCCATCTATGGTGGTTTGCATGTGGCATCTGGTGCAAGAAAAATTATATATTTCAGCATGTAAATAGTGCGAACCGCTCATGCTCCCAATGCCAGTATTATCTACAAGTGTGTTTGTATGACAGCTATTGCAATTCGCCGGTGGGGTACTTCCCCATGCCGCAGTGGTATTTGGATTCACCGTAGTTCGTGATCGACCATTACTGTGGCAATAGGTGCTCGAGCAGGTACCGGTAGCGAAAGAACCGGTAGAGATGGTTGTTTTGCTGGTGTAGGCAGTATAAACAGCGAGATTCACGTCATGCAGTTTGTTCAGATGTATCCCGGTGCCGAGTAGAGTCCCATTTGTTGTAACCGTGCTTTGGTGGCACTGTTGACAGCTAATGCCATAGCGCAACGCATGTGTTGCATGGCTGTTGGGGGTTGAGTTGTCCGGCGAGCCGACACTGTTGCTGGTGCCGTGGCAGCCGTTGCAACCAAGGGCAGGCCCGGTTGTCCAACTCACTGCACTCCCAGCGGCCCCTTTACCGTTGCTGTGGCAGTAGGAGGTGCAGGTGCCGTTGGTTACCTGGCTTTGGCTCATGGTCCTGATCCGGACCCCGGAAATGTCCATGAACTTGTTGACGTGACGTGCCTTGCTGCTGACCGTCAGATTATCGCTGACGGTCTTGGCATGGCAGTCGACGCAGCCGAAGTTGCTGCCGATATCACCCGGAACAGGGTTGTTTATATGCATCAGGTGTCTGCTGGAAAGGCTGGCGTTGCTGTGGCAGCCGTTGCAGCCGATGGTGCCTTGAGCGGTTACCCAGGTCAGGGACGCAGCACTACCGTTGCCATTCTTACCATCACTGTGACAATAGGTAGCGTTGCAAGCCCCGGCGGATCCGGACTGATACTTGAATCCGCGGCTGTCTGTTGCGGCTGTTCCCGAACGAATATAGGCTGGATTCCGACCGGCAGAGCTGAAGCCAAAGAAGATGGTGGCATCGGATGATGCCGATACCGGGCCATTGGCATGGTTCGAGAGGTTGCTGCCATGGCAAGCGGCGCAGGTGAAGTTATAGGTACCAGCTGTGCTGGTGTTGGCTGGTGCAGTGGTGTAGCTGGTTGGCATGGTGGTATTGACGTGAATGCTGTGGCCGGCGGGCAGCGTGGTGCCGATAGCCTCGTGACAAGACGCGCAGGTAATGCTGCCGCTACTACCCCAGGCTGGGGAGGTATTGGTACCGCCGTGACAATAGGTGTTTGCGCAGGTTTTACCCGGGTTGAAGACACCAGAATAATCGGTGAAAGCGTTGGCCTTTGCAAGGCGGACGTCAATGCGCTGATCGGTATGCTTGGCGGACCCGATTACGATGGACGTTCCGGTGACCGTGGTGACTCGGTGGCAGCGAACGCAGTCAGTGGCTGATGTTGCATGGATGCTGTGGCTGTTGGCCAGGAGGTTTCCGACCCCGGCATTGGTGTAATCCGGCGCGCCGTTGCTGTTGCCGGCCCCATGGCAACCATTGCAGCCAAGTGTTCCCGCGCTGTTCCAGGCTGGCGGGGTGGTTGGTGTTCCCTTGCCGTTGCTGTGGCAATAGGAGGTACAGGTGCCGTTGGTTACCTGGGTTTGGCTCATGGTCCTGATCCGGACACCGGAAATGTCCATGAACTTGTTGACGTGACGTGCCTTGCTGCTGATAGTCGTATTATCGCTCACTGTCTTTGCATGGCAGTCGACGCAGACGAAGTTGGTGCCGATAGCGCCAGGAACGGGATTGTTAACGTGTTGAAGGTGCTTGCCGGATAACACTGCGCCGGTCAGACTGTTGCCGTGGCAGCTGGTGCAATTTAAGGGGGCATTGTTCCAGGCGATTGATGAGTAGGCAGCGGCATTGCCCAACTGGCCGTTGCTGTGGCAGTAAACGCTGGCGCAGACGGTGCTGTAACTGCCGCCATAGGTGGCACTCATGGCAACGTCCTTCACCCTGTTCACATGTTTTGACTTATCTTTAATCGCGGTGCCCACTGATGCCACTGTGTTGTCATGGCAGGTGGCACAATTAAAGCCGTATTCGCTGCCGGAAATATGTTTGTTATGGCCGTTTGACAATCCGGAAGATGGGCTGAAGGCGTGGCAGAGGGAACACCCTCCGGCGTTGACCGTGGTTGACCAGACGACCTGCTGCAGGCCGTTGCTGCCCTGGCCGTTACTGTGGCAGTAGGTGGTGTTACAGCTGTTGGTCCCGCCGTTGGTCCAGGCCAGGGTGTTGTCAGCAGGTACGCCAGCGCTGCCGCCGTAGGTGTAGGCTGAGGAGCCAGCAATCCTGTACGCAGCACTGAATGCGACTTCTGCTGCACCAACTGGTGCAGCTGCACGCCCTGGGCCATTGACATGGCTGGCAGCGTTGGCGTCGTGGCAGGATGAGCAGGTAAAGCGATAGGCAGTTAATGAGCTGACGTTGCCGGAGAAGTTGCGAAAGGAAGATGCCGGAGTGCTGCTGGCGTAATGAATGGCATGAGCCCCGGGCAAGTTGTTTGCGGCGGCGTGGCAACTGGTGCAGTTAAGTGAGCCGGTAGCACCCCAGATCGGTGAAGCGTTGCCATGGCAGTAGGTGTTTGCACAGGTCTTGTTCGCCTCGTATGAGCCAATGGCCCCGCCGTTCAGCTTTAGTGCTACGTCAATGCGTCCGTTAAGATGGGTACTGAAGGGCTGGTAACGGACCTTCGTTGGTAAAATGCTGGTCTGGGCTACCGTGTTGTTATGGCAATAATCACAGCTGAAGCCTGAACTCTCCACATGTTGCACATGGCTGTTAGCGGAAGTGCCGAGAGGATGTGCTTTGCCGCTGCTGCCGTGACAACCGTCGCAGCCGAGTGTTGTCGCACTGCCCCAGGCTGGTGGGTTGCTGGTCGTCCCTTTGCCATTGGAGTGGCAATAGGTATTAAGGCAGGTTTCGCCAACTGCTGTTGCATTGACTACTGCGCCGTTAGCGCTGCTGGTGCGAGTGCCGCCATAGGTGGGGCCGTTGGCATCGATGCTGTTGCTGGCCGCAAACTTGATGTTGGCTTTGGCATTGGCATGATTTAGGGTATTGATAACGGTTGAGTCACTGCCAACAGTAGCAGCATGACAGTTGGTGCAATACAGGGGGCGGCCGCCGGTGCTGGTGTAATTCAAGTGGGCATAATGGCGGGCTGACAAAGTGTTACCGGTTGAAACACGGTCGCCATGGCAACTGGTGCAGGTGACGGCGTTGCCATTCCAGGTAATGGTGGCCGGATTCACCGGAGTTGTGGCACTCCGTCCGTTGCTGTGGCAATAGAGCGCACTGCACTGGGCCGTTGCCGCAACCCACTGGCCATTGGCGGCAATGCCGCTGAAGGCGACGTCCTTTAAACCGTTCACATGGTACAGGTTACCGCTGGGGTCCTTGATGGTCTTGATGGTGGTGCTGCCGCCGGCAGTGTTGGTGTGGCAGGTTTCGCAACTGTAGCCGCCGGCTAGGTGTGTGGCATGGCGGCTGGTTGGGGTCGTCGCCATTTTGTGGCAGAACTGACATTCCGTGGCTTGACCGGCAATGGTCCCTCTGCCGCCGGACCAGGGCGGGATTATGGCCAGGGCAATGCTTGTCGTTGCTGCACCGGCAGTGGTAAAGCGGGGGGCACCGTCACTATGGCAATAGACATTGGTACAGGTGAAGGATGAACTGTTGTAGCTCGGTTGCAGACGCGAGCTGTAGAGCGCAAGGATGGGGCCGGCGATTAACCGGTTGTTTGAGTTTTTGTTGAACACGTCGATAAAGCTGCCCGTGTTGTGGGTATTTCCCTTGTGGCATTCGACGCACGCCTTGGCATAGGTACTTTTGTCAGCGTGCTGAAAGTGACCGCCACTGTTTTCCGCAGTGAATGGCGAACCGGCGGCATAGCCAGTTGGGCCGCCGACGGTATTGCTGATTGGCGGATAGCCATGGCAAGACTCGCATCCTTTAGCGATGCCGAATGACCCGCCATCGGCAAGATCAGTATTATGGCTGTGGCAGCTGAGGCAGTTGGTCAGGGTGGTATGTTCATCGGGGTAGCCGGAACCGGTCGGAACGTCGTGGCATGCCTGGCAAACCCCTGGTTTGCTACTGTCTGCGCTGGCAAAGGTCTTTTGTACGGTATTATAAAAGTAGGCTTTTTTGGTGCTGCCGGCACGTCCAGTAGGGCTGGAAATCAGCATGAAACGACGGACCAGAGAAATGTTGGCGGCAACTGACGGCTCCTGGGGGTCGGTGACGTGGCCACCATGGCAATCGGTACACTGGACATTCTGGCGTCGTGGCGTGGTGCTGACCAGGTCATTATGGCTGAATTTACCCTGGTGACAGTTGGAACAAATATTCAGGTAGTCGCCGGTGGTACTGTTGGTTATTTGTCCTTTCAGGTCAGTTCGCAACAGATTACCGTCGCCGCTGCTCAGGTTGGTGAAATTGGCGGCGTTGTCAACGGTGCTACTGCGAGAATCAGAGTAATGGACGCCGTGGCAGGTGGAGCAGATCAGCTTGTTGTCGCTGGTCAGGAAGCTGCCGAGGTTTGCACTCGGGTTGGCTGGGTTGGCGTTGAGCGGCGTTGCGCGGAAGGCGGTCGGGTTCTGTCTGACGCTGACTGAATAGCCCACCATGATTGGGTGGCTGCCGCTCGCCGCTGTTGTGGTGTTACGTGCGGCGTGGCAGGCAACGCAAAGTTGGTCCTGGCTGTTAGCAAGGCGAAGAAACTTGCCGTTGGTGTTATCGTGCTGATTGTGACAGACAAAGCAGGCCAGGTTGTTCCCTGATGTTGCCAGAACGTTGGCAAATGCCAGGTTGGTCGGGGTACCCGCTCCTGCAGTGGAGTTGCGCAAAAACCCGTCCCAGCGGTGCGAGGTCTGGTAACCAGGCTTGGGCGTTGCCGCGGTGTAACCCTTGAATGCATGAGGGTTGGCAGCATCGGCCAGGGCCAGCGGCTTTGAGCCTCCCTGGGCATCGCCGGGGCGGTGACAGCTGAGGCAGGTGTTGTTGAACTTCTCACTGCCAGCTAAGGCGTCACGGTGGCTGACGTGGCAACTGCCGAGGCACGTAACCCCTCGTGTTGCATCGTGCGGTGCCGGCGGATTGACGGCCAACGCCAGCGCCGAAATCAGCAGCATCCCCCCCACAAGACTATATGCCAATGCTTTCTTCATATGCGAACTCCTGATCATTGCTAAGACGGTTTGTTCTTGATTACCGCGTCTGGATGCTGACGCTGATGTTGTAGAACACGGGAATCGGTGGTGTTGACAAATCACATGCTGCACTTTGTGGGCATACCATGGCATTTGCTGTCATGGAAGGATTGGCCGCAACAAGTAGCGCGGTGATATCACCTTTAGTTAAGTTTTGATTACCCATGATCAAGCTAAGGTCTGCAAGTTTGCCAAATTCTAGATTATTACTCGTCGAATTGGTCAATGGAACAATAGACAGATAACTCTTACTTGGTGTGCCCGCTGAGTAAGAGCCGAACGCATTGGCCGATAACTTTAAACTGAGAAGATAGTTATCCAAGATCAGCTTTTCTTTGTTAAGAGTGCCGTACACCGGGGCGCTGAGCCCAGCCGGGATGTTGAAGCCGTTAATTGCATAGTCGTTGATCCGTTTATTTGTCGTTGGCGTTATTGCCGCCGTGGTTCTGGCGGTAAAGGTCACTACAGCGACTTTTTGCACAGGTAGCGGGGTGCCACTCCCCCCGCAACCGCCAATGGCGGCAACCAGGCAGACTGATGATGCGATGCAAAGATGTGAGAATTTCATATTAACCTCTGTAATTACCAGGTAGCTAGACCAATGGCACGATAGAATAAAGCCCGGGCATCATTGATGTCGATTATGCCATCGGGGTTAAGGGTATATTTGACCATGCCGTTGCTCAGCGTCACTGGGTTCGTGAGCGGTGCTATGTCACCGTGCAACAACGCATCAATGTTGGCCTTGGTGGCATGAACGGCAATGCGCAGTGCCAAGATGACATCTGCCACGGTCGGTTCTCCGCTACCTCCCAGAACGCGGCCGTTGCGGCTGCTGTTGCCGGCGGCGTCATAGAAGGTGAGGGTGGCCAATTGGGTAGATGAGACCGTGTACTTGGTTGTGCCATCAGTGGCGGTGCTGGCAGATGCAGTCAGGTCATTGGCACCCTGGCAGTTATCAACACAAACGCGAGTAACGCCGCTGCCGACGGTTACGTCGAAATTATTACCGTTAGGGGTAACGCTGCCGACAAGCTGTGGCGGGGTCTGGGTGAAGATCAGGGTTCGGGTGACTGCGGATGAAGAGCCATCAGCCGCATAAGCGATAACCTCGAACGACTGCGGACCTTCGGTAGTCAAATTGACGGGAGTAGAAACCAGGTAGCTCCAAGCGGCGAGACCCGTTACCCCATCCGGTGTATTGCTGGCGTTGAAGGCGACCGGCAGGGCGGTGCCATTGAAGCTGACGCCAACGGCAACGGTTGGATTTGTCGCATCGTTGGTTCCAGCGCTGCCGCTGATGTAGACGGTTGTCAGGTTGGTCGCCATATCGGTGGTGTAGCTGACGGTTGCTGTCTGCCCGACCGGGGCGTCAGTAACCTTGACTGTCACTTGTGGCACCTTGGCCGCAACAACCGTAAAGGTAGTATTGGCAGCGCTGGTTTTGCTGTTACCGGTGGCTGAGACGGTAAAGGTATGCTGGGCCAGTGTGAAGGCGGTGGTGTCGATCGCAGGCGATGTCGTCCAGGCGCCGGCATTATTGGTCAGCGCAGTTGCGGTGCCCCCATCAATACTGAGAGCAATGTTTGTTCCTGCGGTAGCGGTCCCGCTCAGGGTGAGGAAACCGGGCGGAATGCTGCCGCCGTCATCAACCGGAATCGCTCCTACAGATGCGCTGGTGATGGCTACGGCCGGTGCAGCCGGGTCAAAGGTGTAGGCAAAGGTTGGTGACGTGGACAGGCTGGTGCCGGCCAGATCCTTGGCGCTGAGTACCAGGGAGTTGGCGCCATTCTTCAGGGTGACGGCGGTACTGAACTGGCCGTTGGCTACTGGTACGATCAACGGTTGGGTGGCACTGTTCAGGATAACCTGGACCGTACTCACCCCGTTAACCGTCCCACCAACGTGCGCGACCGGGCTGGTCACGGTGCTGCCGGTGGCCAGCATTGCCGGGGTTATGATGATTTTATCGATAACGACATCCTGAGTGGTTGCCCTGGCTGTGATATGGAAAACGTTGCTTTGGCTCGGCAGCGGGAGCGTGACACTCCAGTTGAGCGGGTTGGACGCATTCAGCTCGGTAGTGGTGCAACTGCCGGAAACAAAACTGTTGGCCGGACAGATGGTTAGCGAGGTGGCGTCGCTGGTGCCGGTCAGGGTGATGGTGTCGCTCGCAATCGGGGTGACATAGCTGTTAACCGTCAACTGTGGTGCGCTCGGTACAAATGAAACGCTGAAGGAGTTGGTTGCGGTGAATGTCTGACCGTTCACCGCGAGCGGCCGTGCCTTGACCCAAAACGAGGTGGCGCTGTTCTGCTGAGTCATGGTGACGGTGCAACTCCAATTGTTGGTGTTGGTGTCGCTGAAGGTGGCGGTGCAGGCAGGTGAGGCAGTACCCTGAATGGTGTCCAGGGTCACGATGGCTGGACGGTCCACGGTGCCGGTGACGGTAAACGAGCCGGTGCGCGTGATGCTGGCTGGGGTGACATAGGTCACAGTCGGGGTGGTGCTGATCGGTGCGGGATTAGTCCCTGCATCGACTCCGAAGATTACCAGATTGCCAAATCCATTCGCCACCAACAGTCGGCTATTGAGCGGGTCAAAGAGCACGTCGGCCGGTTGAATCATTTTGAAGGCGCTGGCGGTGGTAGTTGGTGTCACAACCCCTGAGTTGGTGATGCCGAAGGTGCCGATATAGCGCAACCGCTGACCGTTGCCAGTTGGATCAATGACTTGGACCCGGCTTTGATAGGTATCGACCACATACATCCGGTTGAGGGTGGATGGGGTACTTTTGCTATACTCAAAGGCAACCCCTTGCGGATAGTTAAATTTGATATTTGCATCGTTTCCGCTATCGCTGCCGTTCAGATCGGTGCCGCGACTACCGATATCGCGGACATAGAGGCCAGTTGCGGTAAAGAATTGGATCCGACCGTTGACCACGTCGACCACGGCTACCTGGTTGCTGACTTTTTCATAGGCAATGGCAGTTGGGACGTCGAATTGGCCAACTTGTTTCCCTTTGCTGCCGAAACTGTCAATCAGACTGTTGGTGGTGCCGTTGAAGCGGTAGACTTTGTTTGCCAGGCTGTCGACGACAAAGATGGTCCCATCAGCCGCAACAGTTATGCCATTGGCCAGTTGGAAGCCGCCAGCCGGTTGCAGGGTGGCGCCTCGGCGATAGGTGTATGCAGGGGCTGACACGGTACTTTCGCTTGGTTTTACCATGGTGAAGAGCTGGACAAAGGTACCCTGAGAGACCAGCAGGTCGCCATTGCCCTTGACTGCCACGCCCAGCGGGGGGGCATCGGTAGTGATGGTAACCGGTGCGCCGTTCAGGTCGATGGCCCGCGAACCATCCGGGGCCAGTTTGACGATGCCACCAGCACGAGGGTCAGCCACATAAATAAAGCCGGCCGGGTCAGTGGCTAGACGCACCGGAGACTTTAGCCCGGTGCCGATCGGCGTCAGCATGGTGATCTGCGGCGAGGTTGCGGCCTGGGCCACCGGCACCATTCCGGCAATGGCCAGCGCCAGCAGGGTAACGAGGCAGAATTTCTGGAAAAGGTTCTTCATAAGCCCTCCGGGCAGGTCTGTCGATTCCTTCGGTATTTCCTGATCTATTGCCGCCAGAGATGGCCGGTTTTGCCGTGGCAGCCAGTGCCGGCCGCACAACTTTGGTCGCTGCTGGAATAGCTGAAGCCGGATTTCAGGGTCAGGACGGGCGAAAGTTCCATCTTATGCGTTGTCATGTTGCTGAAATGGCCAGGGACACCGTAGGTCATGTCGTGGCAGACGGTACAGCCTAAGGTTACATGGATGCCATGTTGGCCTGACGAATAGCTGTTGTAGGGCGCCAACGTGTTCCCTTTGCCGTCCACGTGGCAGTTGGTGCAGGCCGAAGCGGTGTTGAAATGACCGATACCCCAGCCGGGCGTAGTGTTGCCGCCGTGGCAGCTAATATTGCTGCACTGCTTGGTGATGGTGCTGTATGCGGCGACTGTACCCGGCACGTTTAGGGTTGTCGGGAACATTACCGTCAGGATGGAGCCATGATTTGCGGTGTCGCGGCCACCACCCAGGTGGCAGTCCTGACAGGAGAGATTAGCGTTGGTCCGGCTGAAGTGGCGCTGATGGGCACCGGAGCGATTTGGGAAGATGTTCCCATCCGGGCCGGTAACCTTGTCGTGGCAGGAGATACACTCGCCCGGCTTTGGGATACTACTGGAGAGGTCGCTGCCGATCTGCAGGTTGGTGTGACAAGTGCCGCAGGCCGGGGCTACCTTGCCACCTTGGAATGCACTGCCATGACACGGGGTGCAGAGATTGGTGTTGTTTTGATAGAACTGGACTCTGTTGTGTGAGGAAAAGTGAATGAACGGTACTGCATGGGGCAGCAGGTGGCACACGCTACAACTGACACTGCTGGTTCCGCCCAGAAAATCCTTGCCGTGGCAATTCTGGCACTGTTTCTGGTTGCTTAAAAAGGTAATGCCGTGGTTCGTGGCCCAATCAACCGGGGTGTGCTTGCCGGTGGCCGGATCGAAATTAGGCGCGCCGGGGGCGGATTTGCCGCAGCCGGCTAACGTGGCCAGGCCGCTGACCAGGAATATGGCGGCGAAAACTTTGCGTGTGGTGAGCATATGGATCCTCGTTCTCGAAGCGGAGCGCATTATTTGTGGCACGCCATGCAGAGGCCGTTATTGGAGCGGCCGTGGCAGCGGTAACAGCTGACCGGATCGATCTTGCCTTCAATTTTGTGCCGGGTCATGAAGTCGCCGCGGTGTACCAGTTCACGGTCAGGCCGATCGCCCAGCTTGACTGAAGGTTTAATCTCACGCTTGTTGGTATGGCAGTCGGCACAGAATGACTGGGTATGGCAGACGTAACAGACCGTTTCTTCCCGGGCGGCCACGGTCTTGTGATCCTTGATGAAGAGTGGTGTATGGTCAACAACCTTGTAGGGCTTTAACAACCCCTTCATGTTGGCATCGTGACACTCGGAACAGATCGGGCGGCCAGCTGGCAGTTTTTCCGGGTGGAAGGTGCGCAGGCTTTTTTCCGGGGAGAGGATATGGCCGCAGGCAGAGATGACCAGCACGCCGATCAGCAGGGCCAGGGCAGCAAAAATGGTGCGCGGGGTCATTGGCCGGCTCCTTTTACGGTAGTGGATTTATCAAAATTGAAGGTCAGGCGGAGCAGGCCACGGACGTCGCCGTCAACATCGGGGGTATCGGCGTAGCTGAGGTCAACCGAAACCTTCAGTGTCGGCATGAGTTGGTAGCCGGCTGAAGTCTGCAGTTCATAGGCGCTTTTCTTGCCGTTGCCGTTGAAATCAGCATCATACAGGTTGGCAATGGCATCGCCGCTCAGGGTGTAATGCCCTTTTTGGTACAGGGCAAAGGCGCGGATTTCGTTGTAGGAGGGTGGGTCGATCTGCCCGGTTGCCGGGGCAGTTTTGGCCGTGCCGGCGGTCAGGTGGTGTATGCCACCGCCGGCGATCAGTGCTCCGTCCATCTGGGTGGAGCGGGCTTCAATGCCAAACCGGCTGGAGCCGTTGCGGTTATCCCGGTTATAGAGATAGGCATCTGCTGTCAGTTCAATGGCTGGCGAAAAGGTATAGGTGGCGCTGCCGCCATAACGGGTCATCTTCTCCGTATTGTCCGGGTTGAACAGGGAACGGATATTGGAGGCGGAAAAGTAAGATTTAAGGTTGTTTTGCCGATAGTCGCCGGCAACTGTCAGCTTCGTGTTCGGTCGGTATGCCAATCGGTAGTTGTTTTCCGCCATGCCGCTGTTGACGGTATCGAACACGGTCCGCCCGGTCAGTTCCAGCGAGCTGAAAGGCTGCAGCCAGAGGTCAGCGCCAAAGGTACGGCGATAATCCTTCAGGTTGGCATCCGCCCCGGTGCGGAGCATGCCGTTTTCCTGGGAAAAAGTACCGCCAATCTCCAGCCTGCCGGCCAATCGGTAACTGAGGCGGCCGCCAATCAGGGTATCACCACGTACGTTCTCGCCCTTGCCCTGGCGCACCGGCGACCCGGCAAACAGGGTACCGACCATGCCTTCATAGTCCGGCAGCAGGTCAGCCCGGACAGCAACGCCGTCAATCTGCTCAATGGCGCCGGATTCGTAGACGAACATCCGTCCCAGCTTCATTTCTGCATTGGCGGTGGGGTGCCAGTAACGAAAATAGGCGGCATCCAGATTGCCCCCCAGCTTGTTATCATTGTAGCTCTTATCCCCGGCGTCAGCCCGTCCCCAGCCGGAGAGGTGGAAGGAGAGCCGATCGTAGCCGAGTTTCGTGGCATCCACCTGCAGAAACTGGGTCAGCGGCATGATGTTCTGCTTGGTGCCGGACAGGTCGCGCTGTTCCAGCCGCATGATGGTGGTGCCCCCGGCCGTCAGTTCATAGGCCATACCAGCCGCTGGGACAAGGGGGACAAGAAGGGCAAGACTTGCAAGCAATCGTTTCATGCACGGTCTCCGTGACAGGATAATCAAATATATTCCAAGAAGTGTAGCTGGCTACAGGTAAATTTTACGCATTCTAACGAAAAAGCGGCAAAAGTCAACGAAAAGCTAATGTTCATGATGGGTTATGCCTTGTTTGTTGTCAACTTTATGGTGTTTAAAGAAATATACGGCGGCCAAAGTTGAGGCCGCCGTAAAAAAAACGATATTTCCAATGTAGTCGTTCTAGATGGCTAGTACCAGGCTTCTGAGCCGTGACAGGTTGGCGTACAACTCCCGCGATTACTATTGGCCGCACTAGGGGGGGTCCATGTCGTAATGTTGGTCCCAGGCCCTCCAACTTGCGCTCTAATGCTTTTTGTTCCTCCTGACCAACCGTGAGCAGGATTCCCTGTGGTAAATGGGTGGCAGGTTGTACAGGCAACTCGATGGGTTCCACGGTTATGACCATCGATACTGCCTGCTCGGTTCGGGAACGTGCTGCCATTCGGTCGACCGGCATCTAATGCAATACCATTATTATTTGCCAAACCATGACAATCCGAGCATTGCGGGTCGGTTCCCGGGTTGGCATTCAGGTGACAGGACCGACATGCAGGTTTTCTGGTCCCAACTGCTCCGGCGATTGGATACGGACTGGCACTGGTTCCCTGTGCATGGCAACTGGCGCTGAGGCAGCCGGTTCCATTTGCCGCACCTGTCGCCGCTTTATGCAGTGCGCCAGAATAGGGGAAATTATGACTGCTTGCTGCTTGCAGGCTGCCATCAATATGCTGTGCCTTGTTCGAGAAAATAGTGGCATAGCTGCTGGCCGAGGCATTGAGGTCACTGTGACAACCAGCGCACAGGGTGCCGATCTGGGCAAAGCTTATTGGTGTCGCAACTGACAGGTGACCAGAGGCGCTGGTAGGCGGAAAGCCGTGGCAAACGCCGCAATCGGCGATTGTCCCGGTCAGATAGTTGGTATTGTCCCAAGCCGGGGACTGATTACTGCCGGTAACGTCGCCCTCTGGCATTTTTGCCCCGTGGCAGTAGGTGTTAGTGCAGGTGCTAGTTGTGTAGGTCGGGAGAGGATTGCCGCCAGTTCTGGTCAGTGTGCCTGCCAGAGGAACCTCAGTTATCACGTTACGGTGTAAGCCGGCAATTACCGGCGTTGTCGGTACGGTGTGGCACTCGTTGCAGGCAACATTAGTGCTAATGCTTGCATTCAGATGAGCACCATGAACGCCGACAGTGGTAGCTGCGGTGATGTGGCACGCATCGCAATTTGTTGTTTTACGTACATCGCCGTGGCACATGGAGGCATTGTAGCAGCCGCCAGTACCGCCCTTGAATGAACCAGCCGGCGAGTTTGCAAACAGGGTGATGAAATTAGCGGTTAGGTTTTTAGTGGTCGCATTGTGACAGTCGTCGCAGACCGTGGCATTACCGGTGCCAGTGTTGACGTGGCTCAGGGTGCCGGCAGCCAGGTTCCAGTTGGCCTTTGCCGGATGCGGTGCTGATACGCCATGGCACGGATAGCATGACTGGTTGGCAACGCCGCCGCTAAAGGTGGTACTGTGGCAGTGCTGACAATATGCCAATCCTTTCACACCGCTACTGACCGGCTCGCTGCGGGCAAACGCCCCATGATTAGTAGCCGCTCCCCATGGTGCCGGGTAGACGGTTGTATCGGTGTGGCCGGTGATGCCATGGCACATGGTGGCATTAAAACAGCCGGTGGTACCGGCAACATCAAGTGCTGTTGGTTGCCGGCTGGAAAGCGCCCCGTTGGTGTGACAGGCGGCGCAGACGGCGGCATTTGAGGTGTCAGTCGTTGCGTGACCGACACTGCCGCTGGCAGTGGTGCCGCGCCATGGTGCGACCGGGTGCGGAACATTTTTCAGCGGATTGCTACTGTGGCAACCAAGGGTCATACATGATGTCAGTGCAGTTCCTCCCTGGAACAGCGGAAACTGCGTGCTGCCATCACCGTGACAGGTTCTGCAGCTGGAAAAACCACTCGACCCGATAGCAGTGCTTCCTTTCGCTTTGGCACCATGATTAACCGGTTGGTTCCATGCCGTGCCCTGCACCGGGAAAACGCTGGTGTCAGCATGGCCAGTGGTGCCGTGACACATTGAGTTGTCAAAACAGCCGGGTGAGCCAGTTATGGCCACTGGTGTGGTCAGTCGTGCCTTGTTCAGGTGACAGCCGGCACAGACCACAGCGTTGGCTGGGTTGGTGTCGGTATGGATCCGACCGGTGGTGACGGCGAGGGAACGCCGCCATGGAGATTGCGCATGGGGGGCCGTAGTATGGCAGGAGAAACAGCTGACCGCAGTGTTCTTCCCTTTTAGGTCCAGACCGTGACACGACTTACAGAGGGCCATGCCGTCACCAGCAGTCGGGCTCCCTTTGGCGGCCGCACCATGGTTGTCTCCAGAATCCCATGGTTGGCGGGACTCGTTGCTGTGACCGACGATGCCGTGGCACAGGGTGCTGTTAAAACATCCGGGAGTGCCGGTGGCATAGCTTGCTAGCTGAAAAGAGGTCGCAAGATTAGCCCCAGCCGTATGGCACTGGGCACAGGCGGCAGCGTTACTTTCATGCACTGTGGCATGGGAGCGGTTACCGCCACGCCACGGAGCTGGCGAATGGGGGGCATTGGTGGTGGAAGTGGTCAATTGGTGACAGCCGATGCAATTTTTTGCACTGTTGCCGGCACCACGATAATCAGTGCCGTGGCACCCTTTACAGGTTGCCATGCCATTGACACCGCCCAAAACGGCTTTGGCTCGTGCGCCATGGATGTCAGCCGCGTCAAAACCGGCTGGATGTCCGGGACCGCCGGGATGGCAGCCAATGCCGTTGTATCCAGCAGTGAAGCAGCTGACCTTACTGATGCCTCCCCGCAGATCCTGACCATGGCACTCCTTACACGATTCTTGACTGACGCTAGCCACTGCCGGGTGGTTGCCGCCGGTGGTGGCCACAGCCCAGTCACTGGGGTGTTTGCCGGTCCTGGGGTCTATGGCCGTTGCGCTGTCATTCCCCTTGGAGCACGCAAAGATAGACAGACAGATGAAGGCCGCAACAGCGGTCCTGAAGAGATAATTCATGGATCGTTCCTCCCTTACCGGTGGCAGGCCACGCAGCGGTCATTGTTGCCACGGCCATGACAGCGGTAGCAGCTGGCCGGATCAAGTTTTCCTTCGATCTTGTGCAGGGTCTGGAAATTGCCGCGATGGGGCATCTCCCGGTCGGGGCGGTTGCCGTGCAGGGTGGACGGCTTGATCTCGCTCTTGTTGGTGTGGCAGTCGGTGCAGAAGGTCCCTTTGTGGCAGGTGGCGCAGAGCCGGTCGTCACTGGCGGCGTAAAAGCGATGATTCTTGACGAACGCTGGTGAGTGACTGAAGGCGCCGAGTGACTTCATGGTCCCCTTGCCCTGATCTTCATGGCACTCGAGACAATTCGCCTGCTGGCCGACCGTCAGAGATTCCGGGTGCCGGTCGGGCAGGGTTGAGACGGTCTTCATCTGGGCACAGGCCGCCAAGGTCAGCGCCAGGCCGGCCAGCAGCAAGAACAGGAAGAGCATTGGGGGGAAGGTCAGTGGGGATCGATTCATTTTTTCCCTCCTTTACCGTCAAAGGTCGTGTTGTAGGTCAGGCGGAGCAACCCTTTGGTTTCGTCGCGGGATTCAGGGTTGCGGCCATAGCTGATGTCGCCGGAAAGGACCAGGGTCGGGGTCAGGTAGTACCCGGCAGAGAGCTTGGCTTCCCAGGCGCTCTTTTCGCCGTCCACTGCTTCCTTGAAGATATAGCTGATGCCGTCCAGGGCCACGAAATGGTCCTTGGCGTCGTGCAGGACATAGGCCCGCAGTTCGTTGTAGGAGCCGGACATTTTGGTGATGCCGTCGCTGCGATAGCCGATGCCATAGCCTTCGCCAGCTTGCAGATGATGGAAGCCAAAACCGCTGCTCAGGGTGTTCTTCTGGAAGTTGAGCTTGAGGTCGCCGCCATACCGATTGGCCGAGCCGAATTCCCGTTTGTAGTTTTTGTAGTCGACCGCGACCTCGACCGCAGGTGTGATTGCATAGGAGGCGCTGGTGCCGATGGTGCGGGTTTTTTCATTCGGCGCGATGGACAACACGCCAGGGAAGCGGGCCCAGGTGGCGCCCAGATAGCTGAGTTCACGGTGTTCATTGAATTCACCGGTCAGCACCAGGTGCTTGACCGGTTTAAGGTTCAGCAGATAGGTCTGCTCGGCGATCTTGCTGGTGGCGGTGTTGTAGCTGGTCTGGCCGAACAGCTCGACAAAGCGGATCGGGCTGAGCCAGATATCGCCGCCAACCAGGCGGTGATCCTCATTCGGTCGAGGATTGCCGTTGATGTCGTTTGGCAAAGAAGGGGCATCTGTCTCGTGTAACCCTGAAAAACCTAGCTCAAACTGCCCTGAATAGCGATAAGCAGCTCTGCCGCCATAGATTAGGTTTCCCTTGCCATCGGTGTTTGTTCCATACAGATGCCGGGTATGGACCGGGGCACCGCCAAAGGCGGACAGGGAGAAGCCGTAGGGCAGATCGGTGCGGGCGCTGACCCCGTCAACCTGCTCGCTGATGATCCCTTCGCGGACGAAAAATCGCCCGGCGCGCAGGTCGGTGTTGGCTGGCCGCAACCGGTAGCGGAGATAACCGTAGGTGAAGCTGCCGTCAACACTGTTTTCGGCGTAGGTGCTCTTGTCGGCCAGGTCAACACGTCCCCAGCCGGCCAGATGCAGGGAAAGATTGCCGTCGCCAAGGTCACTGGAGTCAATGCTGAGGAATTGGGTGGCCGGCAAAAGGGTCTGTTTGGGTTGGCCGGTAACGGTCTGCTGCTCAATCCTGAGGATGGTGGTGCTGCCCAGATCCGTACTGGCGGCCAGGGCAGTCATTGGGACAAGCAGGGGGGCGGTGAGGAAAAACACAATCGATCGCCGCATCTGAGCTCCTTTCTGTTGGACCGAATAAAAGAAAAAACCGGGTGCTTGCTACCAGAGATGATAGTTCGGCAACCCGGCTGTCTCGATCGTGCAAAAGGAGACCCGTGGCTTTCCGCCCCAGCCTCGCGACTGGTTTGGGGTATCGCTATCGGATAATAGTTGTCTTATTCAGATAACAAATCGTCACCATAAGTCAAGGGGGTGATGTTGAAAGAATTCGGTTATATTTTATCAACTTACTGTTGACTCCTTGTCCAGTGCTGGATTATGGATGCATGAGTGAACAGATGAGAGGTGAATAAAAATGGGATATCGCAATCTGCAGGAGTGCGTGGCGGATCTGGCAGGGCAGGGAATGTTGCGGCGGATCGAGACGGAAATTGATCCCTATCTGGAGATGGGGGAGATTCAGCGACGGGTCTATGCGGCCGGTGGTCCGGCGTTAATGTTTACTCGGCCAAAGGGTAGCCGCTTTCCGATGCTGGGGAACCTGTTCGGCACCCTGGAACGGACCCGTTTCATCTTTCGCGATACCCTGCCGGCGGTGGAAAAGCTGGTAGCTCTGAAACTCGATCCGGCTTCGGCGCTACGGAATCCGGCTGCCTTGCTGGGGGCGGTGCCGGCAGCGTTCCATCTGCTGCCCCGCTTTGTGGCCGGTGGGCCGATCCTTGATCATGAAACAACCATCGACCAGCTGCCCGGTCTGGTCTCCTGGCCCAAGGATGGCGGGCCGTTTGTCACCCTGCCGCAGGTCTATTCAGAGAGTCCGATAAAACCGGGGTTTCGCCAGGGGAATCTCGGCATGTACCGGGTGCAACTCGCCGGCAATCAGTATGAGCTGAACCGGGAGGTGGGGATTCACTATCAGATTCACCGGGGAATTGGCGTACATCACGGGGAGGCTATTGCCCAGGGGTTGCCGCTCAAGGTAAGTATCTTTATCGGCGGCCCGCCGGCCCTCACCGTGGCGGCGGTGATGCCGTTGCCGGAGGGGTTGCCGGAGCTGTCATTTGCCGGGCTGCTGGCCGGCCATCGCATTCCGTTGGTGCGCCGACCGGGCGCGCTGCCGCTGCCGGCCCAGGCCGATTTCGTCATCACCGGCACTATCGATCCGCACCAGACCAAGCCCGAAGGGCCGTTCGGCGATCATTTCGGCTATTATAGTCTGGCCCACAACTTTCCGGTGCTACAGGTCGAAAAGGTTTATCACCGGCAGGGGGCGATCTGGCCCTTTACGACAGTGGGGCGACCGCCCCAGGAGGATACCTCTTTTGGCGCGTTTATTCATGATTTGACCGGCGATCTGATCCCGACCGTGCTGCCGGGGATCAAGGCAGTGCATGCGGTGGATGCGGCCGGGGTGCATCCGCTGCTCCTGGCGGTGGGGAGCGAGCGCTATGTGCCGTATGCTGGTGAGCGGGAGCCCCGGGAGCTGTTGACCCAGGCCAATGCGGTGTTGGGGCAAGGGCAGCTCTCTTTGGCCAAATACCTTTGCATTGCGGCCCAGGAAGACAGCCCGCCGGATATTCACGATATCCCGTCGTTTCTGCGGCACCTGCTGGAGCGGGTGGATTGGCGGCGGGACCTGCACTTTCAGACCAGTACCACGATTGATACTCTTGATTACAGTGGCGACGGTTTCAACCGCGGTTCCAAGGTGGCGATTGCGGCAGCGGGGAATAAACGACGGAATCTGCCAACGATACTTCCCGCAGACCTGACCCTGCCGGACGGGTTCAGTGCGCCGCAGGTCTGCCTGCCGGGCATCATGGCAATCAGCGGCCCGGTCTGCAGTGAAAGCCGACGTGGTGACGACCCGGCGATGACCGCCTTCTGCGCAAATTATGGGGCGGAAAGCAGCATCAATCTCTTCTCGCTGGTGGTGATCGTTGACGATAGTGAATTTACGGCGGCGAGGTTGAACAATTTCCTCTGGGTGACTTTTACCCGTTCCAACCCGGCGGCCGATATTTACGGCATTAGTGCGGAGATGGTGGCCAAGCATTGGGGGTGTCGCGGTGCGCTGGTGATCGACGCCCGCCGCAAGCCACACCATGCACCGCCGCTGGAGATGGAGCCGGCCGTGCTACGGCGGGTGGACGCCCTGGCGGCCCGGGGAGGGGCGCTGGAGGGGTTATATTAACGGGGTTGAGGCTGACCCCCGAAGAGGGAGTGGGGTCGAGCCGATTATTGGCTCAAGTTTCTTTCGATTAGCAATAATTGTAATTATCAATAATCTGCGATAATATTCTTACATAAATCTTACCTGGAGGCCAAATACATGGAAACCGTAAAGCTGTCAAGCAAGGGACAATTTATCCTTCCGAAAGCGATCCGTGACCGGCACCACTGGGAAACTGGCACTGAATTTATAATCATTGATCGGGGTGAAGAACTTGTTATCAAGCCATCCAGAGTTTTTCCCGTAACAGAACTGGAATCTCCCGAAACTCCATCAATCTATAGTGGCAAGTCGCTTTCATTGGAAGATATGGATCGAGCAGTTTTAGCCGAAGCCGCGAGGCACCAATGATTGCTGTCGATACAAATCTACTGGTTCGATATCTGGTTAAAGACGACCATGGCCAAACGGTTCAGGCAACCAATTTTCTGGCAAATAACCGATGCTTCATTCTGAAAACCGTACTTCTGGAAGTTGTCTGGGTGCTTTCGTCGCCCAGTGGCTACAACCTCTCCCGAAACGTTGTGCATGAACGCTTGCTTCACGTTCTTGGCTTGTCTTGTATTGAGGTTGAAGATGTTGTCAATATTGCTTTAGCTCTCAACTTGTATTTCAAAGGCATGGACTTCGCTGATGCTCTTCACCTCTCTGGTAGCACTGAACTTTCAGGCTTTGCTACATTCGATCGGAAATTTGCATCATTAGCGAAAAAAATGAACATCTTGCCGCCAGTCGTTCTTATAAAATCAGCAGTGTCCGGTTAGGTATTTGCATACTTCTAAAACCCTGTCTTGTACCCTCACCCTGCCTCCGGCCACCCTCTCCCACAGGGCGAGGGGATGATTGTTAACCCTTCACCATTAGGGAGAAGGTGCCCGACAGGGCGGATGAGGGGTGGTTTTGACTTTTAGCAAGAACCTAACCGGACACTGCTGTCTGGATATAGATGTTTATTCTGCGACCAGCCTTATTTCAAGGTTTTCCGCCGCAGGTTTGCCGACAATGTTTAGCACTTTCGGCGTGGGGAATTCGCGGATTGCCACCCAGAAGTAATTGCCGAGCGGCAGGTGGAGGGTGAACCGACCATCTGTACCGGTCCAGGCGGAGATGAAGTCGGGAAGATAAAGCACTTGCCTCTCCCTTCGCGGATTTTGAGGATGCGCTCCAATACCATACCGCACTCCCTTCAGGTGCAAGCGTCATTATCACCAGAAATAGCCGTGACTTAAAAAATGCAGCTCTTCCGGTCATGAATGCAGAAGAGTTTCTGGCTCAATTCAACTCATAACTTGGCTGTCAATAAGCGCAGCGTTGACAAAATATTTATGGCGGGTAATACTTTTAACTACCAAGTTATACTCGGAGGTGAACCGATGCAGGGACAAGTGAAACCGATGGCAATAAAGCTGCCGCAGCAGGACAGGGAGCGGTTACAGAAACTCGGTGAGGCAAAAAAGCGCTCTGCTCACTGGCTTGCAAAAGAGGCGATCAGCCAGTTTCTCGATCGGGAAGAAGCTGCAGAATGTTTTAACAAAGAAACCGTAACCAGGTGGGAAGAATATTGTCATACCGGCAAATCTGTTCCCCATGATGCCGTTATGCAGTGGCTTGAATCCTGGGGCACTGAAAATGAACTTGTGGCGCCGAAATGCAAATAGAGTGGCTTGAAACGGCAATCTTTGACCTGCAACGGCTAAGAGATTTCATTCTTCCGCATAATCAGGAGGCAGCGCAACGGGCCGGCAAAATAATCAAAACTGCCGTTGTTCCCCTTGAAGGCAATCCCTACATCGGAAAGCCGGTGGAGGATCTGCCTGACTATTTCGACCTCGTTATTCCTTTTGGTGTTTCCGGATATATCCTTCGTTATCGTATCCAGGGTGACACCATCTTTATCATTGCTGTCAAGCATGGCAAGGAAGCCGGTTTCTCTTCTTGGTCGTCATCCGGCGGGGTGGTGAATGACTCTGTGACTGCAGATTATGGCATATCTGCTGACAGTAAGCAGGCAGCAGATATGAAGGAGAAAATAGGATTACATTATAAGTAAGGCAAGCTATCGCAATGTCGCTGCACGGCTGAAAAGCTACGAGGTTAATCCGCTGGGGCTGGTCTTTGTCGAAGGGCTGACGTACCTGATTGCTTCCCTTAATGAGCATGCCGATCCGGTTCTGTTGCTGCTCCATCGGATCCAGAAAGTTGAGCTGCTGAATCAGCCGGCAACGGTGCCGGATGGTTTTGATCTTGATGCGTATATCGCCAGGGAGCTGACCTTTCCGGTTGGTGGGAATATTTACCTCAAGGTGCTGTTTTCGCATGCTACCGATATTTAGCGCCTCGAAGAAGCGCCGGTTGCTGCAGATCAGGCCATTGCCAGGCGAAGCGATGGCAGTTTCGAGTTGACGGCAACGGTTGCGGATACCTTGCAACTGCATTGGTGGTTGCGCGGTTTTGGCGAACTAGTGGATGTTCTCTCACCGAAAGCCTTGCGCAATGAGTTTGCCGCCTTGTCAAAGAAATTGGCTGAACAGTATGGATAAAAAGTGTGGTCGTATTAACCGGGAGGGGGGGCGTTACTGATGTCCGGTCACGAAAGAATCGTGATTCCGGGAATACCGACAAAGTGCTGGTCAACGGTCACCAATGAGCAGTCATGCTCCAGCGCCAGGGTGGCGATGATCAGATCGGACATGGGTATGGTCTGACCATTGCCGCGCAGTTGCGTTGACAGTTGTCCGGCCTTGATCCAGAGCGGCGCGGACAGCTCAAGAAACGGAATGCCTTGGAATGCGTGCTGAACGTAGTCTGCTTCGTCACTGTTCTTAATCCCCTGCAGCAATTCATAGAGCACAACCCCACAGGTGGCCACTGCTCCCTGGACAATTGCGGCTTCGACCAGTTCGGCCTGTTTTGTTGGTCGACCCCGGAAAAAATCGATCCAGGCGCAGGTATCCGGGAGAACGCTACTGGTCACGATACCGCTCCCGTTCCTCGGCGGCCCTTAATTCCAATCCCTCTTCCTGCTCCCAATCGTAGTCGATCTGAATCTTGCCCCGCAGGTCAAGCAGTGTCTGCATCTTCTGGCGGCGCACGTACTCTTCCATGACCATGATGATGGCCTGGGTCTTGGACTTCTGACCGGATATCTGCTGAACTTCGGCAATGAGCTTGTCAGGGATGTTTAGTGTCGCACGCATGTTGTGCACCTCCATGGTATGCTTAAATAGTATGCGCCAAAGAGGTGAGTGTCAAGTGTTGAGGTTGTGGTGGCCATGCCGGGATAAATTGCAGACATGGTTGTGATTTGTTTTATCCTAAAACCAGCAGTTAACCGCAGATAAAGGCGGATAACTACGGATAAAATCAATCTTTTCAGGAAAATGACCTTCACATTCATGGTTATAACCAATATGGGTGAGTATCTTTGATTTATCTGCGTTTATCTGCGTTTATCTGCGGTTAAATGCATTTTTCAGGTTTATTCGTTCAGAACAAGTTTGAGTTCAGTCTTGCCATCGGTGGCCGGCGCACTGACGAGATTCGTCAGAGCTGGCGGCGGGAATTCGCGGCTGGCTCCCCAGAAGTAGGTGCCGGGGGGGAGGAAGAGAGTGAAGCGGCCATCGGCGTCGGTCCAGGCCGAGACATATTCGGGCGGGGTTTCCTGCAATTGGGTAACCCGGGCAAAGGCGCAGGCATTGGCTACCGGTTTCCCTGCTGGATCGACAATCGTCCCGCTGACGGCAATGACATCGCTATTTACTTTCTGTCGTTTCTGCGCCATTTCCCGCAAGTCGGCCACGGCAAAATCGACAGTGGTGACCAGTTCCTCGCCGATAGCGATCTGGATCGGATCGCCGGAGTGACGTTGCCCGAGCTGCAGCGGCCCGAATCGCTCGCCCTGCTTGATGCGCGCCACGCCCCAATAGCTGGCCGCAGGAACGACCAGACGATATACGCCATCAGCGCCGGTTTTCGCTGAGATGAAATCAGCCGGGCGCCGGGTATTGGCCGTGCGGTAGAGATAGACCTCTGCATTGGCCACTGGTGCCTCGGCTATGTCGGTAATGGTGCCGCGCAGGGTGAACGTCGGTTCAGCGTTGGCCGGAGTTGCCCACCATGCCGCAATAATCAGAATCATCACCACCAGGTTTAGCCAAGGGGGTACCGGCGCAATTCGGTTCATTTCCCTGTTCCTCCCTCGATGGGCGGCTTGGTCAGGTAGGGCTCATACAGTACCCGGCCGATGCCAGGCTCCTGTCGGCTGTCGAAGATGGTTTCCCCCGGATCGCCTTCTCCCCACCAGTTGCGTTGTGCCGGTACATCTTCCGTGTTGAAGTCACCAATACGGATATTGTAGTTGCTGTTATTGGTAAAGACATTGCCGTGAATGTTCAGACTGCCACCCTTTTCGCGCACGAAAATACCATTGTAGTTGCCGCTGATGACGGAGTCGTTGATATCCCCCATGCCCAGATAGGAGCGGATGCCGATGGTGTTGCCGGTAACCCGGGCGCGGCGGATCTGGACCGGACCGCTACGGAAGCGCATGCCGCCATAGTTGTTTCTGAGCCCGACATCACTGACCAACAGGTTGGTGAAATGGCTGTGAATCCCCCAAGTGGCATATTCAATGTCAGTAAAAGTGAACTGGCTGTCAATGGCATTTTCCAGGATGATTTCATCCCAGCTTGCCGCTTCCTGCTTGCCGCTCGCGGTAAACGTGACGCGTTGCTCTTTGCTGCCATTAGCCAGGATGCGGCCGTAGATGGTCAGACCGCTGGCTGGGCCGAAGGTGACGATGGTGCCTGGTCTGATGGTGAGCGTTGCCCCCTGACGCAGGGTGGCCCGTTCGGGCAGGGCAATCCGGCCGGACCAGAGGGTGTCGGCATGGATCTGAGCCAGGGGCCAGGTGAAGATAGGTGCCATGGCCAACGGGTTGTCACTGATGACCTTGCCGCGGCGGGGATCAGTTGCTTTATCCCGGATAACTGTGGCCGGGGTAGCAATTCCCCACCAGTTTTCACGGGCATCAACCTCGTCGCTCCCTTCGTTTTCAATAGCATACAAGACATTGTTGGCAAAGGTGTTGCCACTGATACTGCCGCTGAACGAGATGATGCCGATTCCCCGCTGCAGGTTGCCGGTCAACAGGTTGTTACGGATGGTGGCGCGCACATCCTGCAGATTGAGGCCATTGATGCCGTTATTGCCCAGGTGATTGCCGCTGATCTCCAGATTATCAACATTCTTCATGATCAGACCGTTGTCGGTGTTGCCGGACAGGTCATTGGCGCTGATGACACCCCGGAAGAGGTCTGCTACCTGGAGTCCGATCCGGTTGCCGATGGCCTGATTGCGCTGAATGTCGGCATTGCCTTCACGGATGCGACCCCCTTCGCGCAGGTTGGCCAATAGCGCATTGTTGGTGAAGGTCAGGTCACAGCGGAAAAAATTCACCCCGGTATGGTTGCCGAGCAGCCGGTTGCCGCTGAAGCGGACCTTTGAGTCGCGCCCCTGTACTCCGCTGCGATTGGCGGTAAAGGTGCTGTTGACGATTTCGACGTTGGATTCCTGGAACTGAATGGCGCGATAGTTGTTGCGGAAGGCGGTGTTGCTGACCAATACGTGGGTAAAGTGGAAATGGAGGCCACGGTACGCATCTTCAAAGCGGCAATGCTCCAGCAGATTGCGCACGCCGTCACTGTTCATGATATTGACCGCGTCCCAGTCACCGGTGCGGCGGACTGTTTCGGCAGAGCGAAAGGTGATCGGATTGGCCACAGTCCCTTTGGCGATCAGGGTTCCCTGGATCAGGAGACCATTTTCACCAAGTCCGTCACCATTGGTATCCTTCCGCTTGAATTCGATGACTGACCCGGGAGCGATAACCAGTCGGCTTCCTTCTGGTACCCGAATTTGGCCGGTGACAATGATGCGGCCGCTCCAGAAGGTATCACCCAGGAGGGCGGTATCGCTGACCTCCTTGGCGACAGGCAACGGCGTTTCTGCAGGCGAGGCGATAGGCGGAAAAACCCCAAAGGCCGCTTGGCGTTCATTTCCCTTGCGGTTGCCAGAAAAGGTCAGGGCCGTGCGGATTACCTGGGGTGCACTGAGTTGCACCAGGCCGTAGTCATTCTCCGCAATCAGGGTCTGGTCGAGGGTCAGCTTGCTGGTGGTGCCGCTGGCGACGATGCCGGTCTGATTTCCCTGCAGCGTGCAGTCGCTCAGTCGGGCGCTGCCGCTGAACAGATAAAGGCCAGTATCGGCCATAGCGACTGAGGAATGGTTGAGGGCAATTTCACCGCCATCAAGCAGGATGCCGGCCCAACTGCCTGGCAGTTGCCGATCTTTGGCAATAAAGCGGATCGGGCTCTGACTGGTGCCATTGGCGAGTAGTTTGCCACGCACAGTGATCTCCGTCAGGGGAGAAAGATATTCGGGATCGGTCTTGGTGTTTTCAGCGCTGGCAACGATAACCGTGGTGCCAGGTTTAATGATCAGAGTGATCCCGGCGGGGACTAATAAATCTTCTGCCAGCTCAATTGTTCCTTCCCAGGTGGTATCAGCAACCAGCACCAGGGCATGAACCGGCAGGGGGGAGAGCAGCAGGAGGAGACCGCAGAACAAGCACAGCAAAGAAATGTCTTTTTTGGGCATGTAGGCACACAATGGGCACCGCTTGCGCGGTGCCCGGTTATCCCTGTTGTTGGGAAAAGAAAGGTGAACTGTTTTGCCGCAGATTATTTGTAGCCTGTTGCTCCGGCTGCAGGATGTTTTCCCTGGATCGGTCGGCTACCTTGGCCCGCTAATGGTGAAACAATGACTTTGATTCCTTTGACAATATTCCCACTGGTAACACTGATTGGCGTAGCGGCCTGTTCGCCATAATAACCGATCAACCCCCCGAGCTTCGGTGGACCACCGCCATAGCCTTCCCGTGCCTTCAGAAAGTAGGACCCGCCTTTGGCTACCCGCAAGAGGAACATGCCGTCAGACCCGGTCCGTTCTGAGCTGAACAGGGGCCGACCGACCATGTTGGGGGAAAGAAAGGCAAAGACGGAAACTCCGGTTGCCGGTTTCCCGTCAGCATTGAGGACCTTTCCCTCAATAGCGGTAATACCCTCACGGGCATCATTAGCCGGCGATTTATACGGCTCTCCCTGGTCGATCAGTCCAATGTCGATTTTCTCGCGATTAAAAAGGTATTTGCGGGCTTGGCCGTTTTCCAGTGCACTGTCGAGAAAAATATCACCGGCAACTGGAGGTCCTACATCCGAGCCGTTGATTCTTTTGATCGCGCCGAGATAGTACGTACCATAAGGCAGTTGGGCGGAAAAACGGCCATTCTGGTCAGCCTGGATGATCTCATCAGGCAGGCGCCAGTATTTGTGCTGATCCGGTGGTGGGCCCAGAGCATTATTAAACATGTAAATATAGGCGTCGGCCATTGGTGCCCCTGATTTGGCGGCTACCCGACCGGTAACGGTTGCGGTTTTCAGCTCTTCGGCCCAGGCAGATAGTGTCCCCAGCGCGAAAAGAAAGGTCATGACCCATACTTTAATCGATCTCATGGCGTACTCCTTTCAGTCATATCATCCATTTTTGAAATAACCTTTGAACGCACTCGATTTAATGAATGTTTGTGGCAAAAGAATACCACATTTGACAGGAGCGTCAAACCTTCACCTCTGTTCATTGTCAGAAGTTCAGTTTGCAGTTGCCAAGTTGCGAGAACAGCCCTAAAATACCGCCATTATTGGTGTCTATGGAGGTTGTGGTGGTGAAAATATCTGGTTTGAAGTTAGGGATAGCTGCTCTGATGCTCTATATCCTTGGTGGTATCGGCTCCTTTGGCGGCATTGCCATGATTTTTTTCCTGAAAGAGCAGGATTTTTTTGGTTGGGGGCAGGCAAAGTCCATCGGCTACCTGTTCCTCTGTGTCGGTGTCTGTCTGTCAATCATCGGGGTGCTGCTGATGCGGTTATTCCGTAACCGCGGTTTAGCGTGAATTCCACGTCAATTCATGCAGTGATGGCGATTCTGCAGGAGGCGGTGCAGCAATGGCCGTCACCGGCGGTTACCATCGTTTCTCAGCGTGAAGGAAATCCGTTTAAAGTACTGGTCTCTTGTATCCTTTCCTTACGGACCCATGATCGAGTTACCGGGCCGGCATCCGAACGGCTGTTTGCATTGGCGGCAACGCCGGCAGCATTGGCTTCTTTGGACGAGGCGGTGATTGAGCAGGCAATTTATCCAGCTGGGTTCTACCGGAACAAGGCCCGGCAACTCAAAGTGATAGCCAGACAACTGGTTGAAGAGTATGGCGGCAAAGTGCCGGGTGAGATCGATATCTTACTGAAATTCACCGGGGTTGGTCGCAAGACGGCAAATCTGGTGGTGACCCTCGGTTTTGGCAAGCCGGGCATTTGTGTCGACACCCATGTCCACCGGATCTGCAATCGCTGGGGATACGTGGCAACCAAAACGCCTGAGCAGACCGAAATGGCGCTCCGGGCCAGTCTGCCGGCAGAGTATTGGGTATCCATTAACGATCTATTGGTCACCTTTGGCCAGAATCTTTGCACGCCGTTATCTCCCCATTGTTCCCGCTGCCCTTTGACTGCTCACTGCAAAAGGCACGAAGTTACTAAATTTCGTTGACAGGGTGAATTCTTCCCTTGCAGCCAGTCATTTTTTCGCTACTATAGGCAGTAAATATGATTTTGAAACACGATTCTAAAGCAGTATTTTCATACAAGGGGGATTGCAATGATTAGAAATGTCGGTTTTCTCGGCTTGGGGACAGTTGGTCGGTACATGGCTACCAATCTGCTGAAAGGGAACTACAAAGTTAAGGTGTATGACTCTGATGCATCAATCGTTGAAGAAGTGGCCAAGCATGGTGCTGTTGCCGCTTCTACGCCACGTGAAGCTGCCAAGGGTGTTGATCTGGTAATCCATGTCCGCCCGGAAAAAGAGCGGTTGCGTCCAGATATTTACGGGCCGGACGGCATTTTTGCCGGGATTGATGCCGGGACGATCCTGGTCGACATGGGCACTCATTCCCTGGAGAGTACGCTGGAAATGGCCGAAGAGGCGCTGAACCACCGCTGCCAGTTTTTAGATGCCCCGGTTTGGGGAACGAAAGAGCACGCAGCTAATGGTTTGCTGACCATTCTGGCTGGCGGTGATTCGTCCCTGATCGGCCGCTGCCGCGAAGTATTCGCATTTTTCGGCCTTAATGTGATTCCGGTAGGCGGGATTGGTGACGGCACCCGGATGAAGTTTATTGTCAATCTGGTCCAGGCGGAATTGATGCAGGCACTGTCCGAAAGCCTCATTTTTGGTGAAAAAATGGGCTTTGCTGCCGACAAAATCCTGGAGGTGCTTGATTCCGGCGGGGTGGCATCACCGTTGTTCCATTCCAAGGGACGCACCATGGCTCGGGGTGATTTTACCCGCAACCTGGCCCTAAAGTATGTGCATGAGCAGCTTGAGCTGGTGCTGGAAACTGCCCGGTCCCTTAAACTGCAACTACCAGGGGCCGAAAGCGCCTGCCGACTCTATGAGCAAGCGGTGGAAGATGGCCGCGGTGAAGAAGATTTCTCGGCCATTATCAAAACTTTGCGTCACTGATATTTTCCTTTTCAGCTAAGTCTCACAGGGCGACCGGACAAACCGGTCGCCTTTCTTTTTGGTGCTTATCCTCAAGGGATAGAATGTTCTCTCTCCCAATTCCAAGCAGTTGCCTCCTGAATTGCCCTCGTAGTTTCCAATCTCAAGCATAGTGCCCGCCTTCAGTTGTATTATATTTGTTACTTTTAATTGACTCACTCAGTTTCAGGTGTTATCTGAAGTAAATTTATTAAATTCATATTAATTTTACTGCTTATTTAAATACATCGGTTGAGGAGAGATATGGTGAAAAGTCAAATGGGGCTATTCAGTTGGCGGGTGGTGATGGGAAGTCTATTGGCGGCGTTCGTGCTGCTGTCGATGGCGACAGTTACCTGGGCATTGCCGACGGTCACCGGTTACCAGCCAGGCAATGGAGCAATAGCTCCGCCATCGGCAAAAGTGCAGGCCACCTTCAGCGAACCGATGGACCCAGCTTCATTGTCCGCAACTAATTTTTCCCTGTCACGATTCATGGGGGCCAAGGCCATTGCTACCGGGAGCTCCCATGCCCTTGCCGTGATGAACGACGGCACTGTGGTTGGCTGGGGGGATAATTATTACGGACAACTAGCAGTTCCTGCCGGGCTGTCTGGTGTCGTTGCCGTTGCTGCCGGGGCGCAATCTTCTGTGGCCCTGAAAGGTGATGGCGCCGTTGTTGGCTGGGGAACTAACCCGACCGTACCCGCAGGACTTACCGATGTCATTGCCATAGCGGCTGGCGACTACCACGCGCTGGCGCTGAAAAGCAATGGCACAGTGGTCGCGTGGGGCAGCAATAATTATGGCGAGAGCAATGTTCCGGCAACAGCCACCGGAGTTGTCGCCATTGCTGCCAAGGGCATGCACTCACTGGCGTTAAAGAGTGACGGTACCGTGGTCGCCTGGGGCTATAACTGGGCCGGCATGTCCACCGTTCCGGCTAGTCTGAGCGGTGTTACGGTTACGGCCATCGCTGCCGGGCTTGGCAACTCCTATGCGTTGAAGGCTGACGGAACTGTGGTTTCATGGGGAGAGGGGGCCGGTCAGGCGCCGGCGGGGCTTTCCGGGATTGTAGCCATAAGCGGCACACTTGCCCTGAAAAACGACGGCACTGTAGTTCCATGGGCGAGCAAAGTTGTGCCGGCCGGTCTGGTCGGAGTTGCCGCCATCGCTAACGATCAAGGTCAAATGCTGGCGCTCCTGAAAAACGGCAAGGTGGTGGCTTGGAACGGGTATACCGGAGCTGTTGGTTCCGCCCTGGTGGGGATGAATGAAGCGGATCCGACGATCCCCGCAACGCTCACTTACGATTCAGGAACAGATACCGCGACCGTTACCCCCTCGTTTCCGCTAATAAGCGGCGCTACCTATTATGTCGTTGTAACCGATGTCCGGAGTCAGGGTGGGCTGCCACTTGCCGCTCCAGTCCGCTGGAGCTTTACGGCCAAGGATGTGGCGCCGATTACCTATCCGGAAAATTTTCGCGCCAACACCATTCAATTGCCACAATCAGGTCAGAGTGATTATGACTATGACTGCTTTGATGCCGTCGGCAACCAGATAACTTGTGCCGGCAGTGGCCAGGATGGCGCCACTCGGGCCGGCAAGTCGTGGCCTGCTCCCCGTTTCACCGATACCGGCAACGGCACGGTCACCGACAGCCTGACCGGTCTCATCTGGTTGAAAAATACCGACTGCTATGGGCAGATCGACTGGCTTGGTGCAATTGCCAACACTAGTGCCTTGGCTAGTGGTGTTTGCGATCTGAACGACGGCTCAGCGGCCGGTCAGTGGCGTTTACCAACGGCAACCGAAATCGAGTATCTGGTAAAGGTTACCTGGCCAGCTCTGACCCCTTATCCGTTCATCGCGTTGGACTATTACACGCTTTCGCATCGCTTTTGGACGTCAACTACGGTGGCAGGCGATACCAGTAATGCCTGGTCAGTGGAGATGGCAAATGCCGGTATCGTCGCGTATCCAAAGACCTATAGCACTTATATGCATATGTGGCCGGTTCGAGTGGGTACAACAACCGCTGTGCCAAAGACTGGCCAGGTCACCAGCTACGCTGCCGGTGATGACGGTGCTCTCGAGCCAGGGGTTCAGTGGCCCATACCACGCTTTGTCGATAACAGTAACGGCACCGTAACTGATGCGCTGACCGGACTCATCTGGCTCAAGAACGCAAACTGTTTTAATTCGACTAAAAACTGGATTGATGCCCTGTCCATCGCCAATGGCCTCGCAACTGGCGCTTGTGGCCTTACGGACGGTTCACAGGCGAGTGACTGGCGCCTCCCCTCCCGACGGGAGCTGTTCTCTCTGGTTAACTTTGGCGAGCAGAACAGCGCGCTCTGGCTGGCGACCACATCGCCGCTGGTCAATGTGCTGGCAGAGAACTATTGGACGTCCAATACTGCCACCGCCACTAATCTTGCCGATCACATCGCTAATAACGTTAATCTGCAAAGCGGTTCCGCCAACTGGGATGGCAAGACCGACGCCAATAGTGATTTTGTCTGGCCGGTGCGTGGCGGGCAGTTCGGCACGGCGGCAATCGCAGTGCAACCAGCAATTGGCTTCATCGATGGAGTTGCTCCCGGTGCCAGTGGTAGCCGAACTATTACCATTGCCAATAACGCACCTGTTGGTGCCGGAAAACTGCAGATCAGTTCCATGTTTCTTTATGGTGGGGCGGCAGCTCAGTTCAGTATCGATGTCGGTGACGGCTCCAGCAACAGTTGCGGCAGCCTGACCCCAATCATCAACGCCGGATCATCCTGTACCATCAGCGTATCATTCAGCCCCGTAACAGTTGGGTCGGTTGCGGCTCATTTAGCTATTACCAATAGTACCGTCAACACTCCCTACCTTGATGTCTCACTGGTCGGCAATCCTTTTTCCGTAACTGCCTCCGTTACTAGCGGAAACGGCAGCATTATTTCCGCCAACCCTGTGCAGGTGGCGACCGGTGCCACTGCTTCATTTACTCTTTCCCCTGATTCGGGGTATCAAGTCAGCAGTAATGTTTCCGGTAGCTGTGCGTCAGGCTCCTTAAATGGCAACAGCTATAGCACCGGTGCCATAGTTGGTGACTGCACGGTTGGCTTTTCTTTTATCGACGTCGTCCCCCCAGTTACCACCGCCACCCCGGCAGGCGGCATGCATGCATCTCCGCAGAACGTAACCCTGACCACAAATGAGCCTTCAACCATCTTCTTCACCATTGATGGTTCAATCCCGACAACAGGCTCATCTGTATATTCAGCACCGATATTAATCTCCAGTTCAACCACCCTCAAGTATTTTGCCTTGGACATGGCTGGTAACAGCGAAGCAGTCCAATCGCAATCCTATGGAATCTATGGTCAGGGCCAGTTTCCTTGGTCCACCAAAGCGCCACTTCCGTACGGGCTTTCCAGAGCATTTTCAGCCGTTTCAAATGGTAAGATCTTCATCCTCGGCGGAGCGCCTCCAACTAGTTCAGTAATTAGTTACGATCCAGTTGTCAACAGTTGGAGTTATCACACGGCCTTGCCCATGCCTATGTTTGGCGGCGCATCAGTAGCCCAGGGAACAATAATTTACCTTTTAGGCGGAATGGATATAAACGGGAATTACCTTAACAGCGTCATCGCCTATAACACCATTAATGGGAATAGCACACCAGTTGGAACGCTTGTTTACCCACGAGCCAGGATGAATGCAGCACTGCTCAATAACAAGATATACGTTGTCGGCGGCAGCGGAGCAATGGACACCATCGAGGAGTATGACCTTGTTACAAACACCAGCAGAGTTGCAGCTACTCTGCCTGAGCCGACAACTCTGGCCGGTGTTGCAGCATATCAAGGGAAAATCATCATTGCCGCAGGGGGAACCGGCAATACTAAAACCTGGTCGTTTGACCCGGCATCAGGGATGTTCACTTTCCTCTCTCCCCTACCGACCAGCGCAGAAGCACGTAACCTGATTGTAAACAACGACCGGTTATACCTGGTTGAAGGAAGGGGCTACGGGAATATCAATTATGTTTTTGAGTACAACCTCACCATGAACAGCTGGAACAGCATTACCACTGTCCCGACCTTCCGCAATGTTCCGACGGTCGAGGCGGTGAACGGCGTCATGTATGTAATGGGAGGGGAAACTGCAGCCTTTACGCCAGGAATTGCCAACGAGGCCTGGCAATTTGGCAGCGCCTTGCCTGATCAGGGAATCATTACAACCATGGCAGGAAACGGTCTTGCTGGATATTTTGGAGACGGAGCTGCTGCCACGCAAACATCCCTGAACTATCCCGAAGACGTTACCCTGGACAACAGTGGAAATATCTACATTGCCGACACGGCAAATAATCGCATCAGGAAAGTGGATAAATTCACCGGGGCTATTTCCACAGTAGCGGGGAATGGTGTTGCAAGTTATAGCGGCGACGGCGGTCCGGCTGAAATGGCTGGCTTGAACAGACCATTTGGCGTTGCCATTGACAACAGCGGAAATATTTACATTTCGGATACTGCAAATGCCAGGGTCCGCAAGGTGACCCAGATTACCGGCATGATAACCACCATTGCCGGAAACGGTATTAACGGTTACTCCGGCGACGGAGGAAGCGCTATTGAAGCGTCTCTCGGGGACATTCGTGGTATAGCCGTTGATAGCGAAGGCAATATTTACATTGCTGATAGCGGTCACAATCGAATCAGGAAAGTTGATCAGGCTAACGGTCTGATAACCACCGTCGCTTTTGGCAATCACCCTGAAGGTGTCACCTTGGACAGCAACGGTAACCTCTACTATGCGGAAACCTGGAGTAACGTCATTGTCAAGATGGACAAGATAACTGGTGCTACAACCATTGTCGCAGGTAATGGCACAAGCAACTATTCGGGTGATGGCGGAGCGGCCACCGCGGCAAGCCTTAATTTTCCGCACCGTGTCGTACTTGACGGCATTGGTAATATCTATATATCGGATAGTTCCAATAACCGAATCCGGAAGGTGGACAGTGGAACCGGATTAATAACAACCGTTGCCGGGACCGGTATTGGCAGTTTTTCCGGGGACGGCGGAGTTGCCACTTCTGCTGGGATTGCTGCTCCCAAAGGTATATCCGTAGACTCAAGTGGAAACGTCTATTTTGCCGACATCGGCAACAACCGGGTGCGGAAGGTGACGTTCAACCAACCTGTCGACCCCACACCTCCTATCACCACCGCCATGCCTGCCGGAGGCTACTACCCCACAGCGCAGAATGTAACCCTGACCACGAACCGGCCTGCCACCATCTACTACACGGTCAACAGCACTGAACCTACCACCTCTTCATCCATTTATTACGGGCCGATCAGTATCTCCCAATCCACCACGCTTAGATTTTTCGCAACAGCAGGTGAGGGAAACAGCGAGTCGGTGAAAACGGAAAATTACCTGATCAATGGTCTTCCCGTCTGGCAGGTCCATGACGTGAATCAGGCAAATCCAAGCTGGATTGACTGGCTCGAGTCGCAACATGAAGCGCTCCCTTACGGTAGTTATCTGCAGATTGACGGGACGATCTATTATGTCAACGCTGATCCAGGCTCATGGAATGGGTCGGGTTATTACGCTGCCCAACTGCAGCAGTGCGACCAGGCCACCCGTCAGCCATTGACCACAACCGTCACGCGGACCTTTCAAAATTGCTACTGGGATAATACTGATATCATGACGCCAACATGGGTCTGTGATCCACCCTTCAATTACCAGGTGCAGGAGCCGTTATTGGCCGAATTGAGCGGCAAAATCGGCACGCAGATTATTGATGTCTCGCCGCCGATAACCACTGCATCTCCGGCCAGTGGTATCTATCCGACGGCGCAAACCGTTACCTTGACCACCAATAAGGCTGGAACCATCTACTTCACCACTGACGGGACGGAGCCAACCACCTTTTCAGCTGAATATGGTGGACCGATCACTATTTCTTCATCAACAATCCTTAAGTTTTTCGCCAGAGACGCCGCCGGTAACAGCGAAACCCCTGTAAAGGCTGAATGGTATACCATTCTGGTGGACCAGAGCGTCTCATTTGCTCCTCTTACCGCCAAGACTTACGGGGACACAAACATCACTCTCAACGCCACCGCAACAAGCGGCCTGCCGGTCAGCTACTTCAGCAGCAATCCTGCCGTCGCTACAGTCAGCGGCAACGTCCTGCAAATTGTCGGTGCCGGGTCAACCATCATCACTGCATATCAGGAAGGCGACAGCGTCTACAGTGCTGCCACTCAAGTCGATCAGCTCTTTACCGTTAACAAGGCCGCCTCCAGCATCACCCTTAACTCAATAACCCCAAACGCCAGCACCTATGGCGACCAGCTGACCATATCAGCGACTGTCAACCCGACAACTGCTTCTGGCAAGGTTAAGTTCAGCAGTGGGCAGTGGAGTCAGTTGGTTGATGTACTTGGCGGCAGCGCTCAATTGACTACTACCACCATCCCGGCCGGGATCAAAACCATCACGGCCCAGTACCAGGGAAACATCAATTACCTGATATCAACATCTACCGGGCTTACCCAGCCGATTAACAAGGCAAATCAGAGTATTACCTTTCTGCCCATCGCAGCAAAACCGGTCAATGGCGCCCCCTTTCTGCTGGACGCCATCGCCAGCAGCGGGCTTCCCATTTCCTACACCAGTACGAACCCGGCGGTTGCCACGATTAGCGGCAGCACCGTCACGATCGTCGGCCTCGGCACCACCGCCATTATTGCCGGGCAGTCTGGCGATAGTAACTATACCGACGCTGCCTTCGTGTCCCAGCCACTTGTTGTCGAAAAGGCAACAGCCATAATCACCCTGGGTAACCTGGCAGTCACCTATGACGGCACGCAAAAGGCAGTAACTGCGATCACCACCCCGGAAGGGTTGGCAGTGGCGGTCACTTACAACGGATCAACCACGGCGCCGACCAATGTCGGGAGCTACCCAGTGGTTGCGACGGTAAATACGGCCACTTTCCAGGGGAGCGCCAGCGCCACTCTGGTCATTGGCAAAGCTGGGCAGACAATCTTGTTCGCAGAACTACCCATGAAGACATATGGTGACCCGGCCTTTGCGGTGAATGCGACTGCCAGCAGCGGATTGGGGGGGGTAAGTTTTGCCAGCAGCAATCAGGCAGTGGCGACGGTTAATGGCGCGACCATAACCATTGTCGGCGCCGGGTCGAGCACCATTACCGCCAGCCAGTTAGGGGATGGCAATTACGAAGCTGCTTCGCCAGCCACCTGGGTCTTGACCGTGAATAAAGCAGCGGCAACGGTGACCCTCGGTAATCTGACCGCCATCTATACAGGTACCCCCAAAGCGGCAACGGCGACAACAACCCCTGCAGACCTCAATCTGGAGTTCACCTACGACGCCTTGTCCGGAGCACCAACCAATGTCGGTAGCTATGCCGTGGTGGGTACTATCAATAATGCCAATTACCTGGGGAGCACAACGGGTACCCTGAATATTGCCAAGGCAACAACCCAGGTGAATATAACCACAACCTCACCAAATCCCTCAGCCCATGGTCAGGCCGTGACCATTACCGCCGTCGTTTCACCAGCAGGTGGCACTGGTCAAGTGGAGTTCAGTAACGGTCTGAGTTGGGTTCAGTTAGGTCCAGTTAATGCCGTCAACGGTAGTGCGACGGTGACCAGTTCGACACTTCCGGCCGGCGGCAATACCATCACGGCTCGTTACCTGGGTGACAGTAATCACGACCAGAGTCCGCTTTCCGCCGGAGTCAGCCAGATCGTCAACAAAGCGAACCAAACGATCAATTTTGCACCCTTGCCAAACAAAATGGCAGGCGATGTCCCATTTGAACTGAGCGCAACAGCGATCAGCGGTCTGGGGGTTAGCTTCTCAAGCAGCGATAATGCTGTGGCGAGAGTAAATGGCAGCTGGGTGACAATTGTTGGTCCTGGAACCGCCACCATTATTGCCAGCCAGTGGGGTAACGATAATCACAATGCAGCCGTTGCCGTCCCCCAGACATTGACGGTGATTTCAGTTCAGCAGGGAATAAAAATGAATGACGGCGGCAGTGATAGATATTTCAACACCCTCTCCGCCGCCTATAGTGACATAACCAATGGCGCAAATGCCTCGATCCAGTTGCCGGTGATCACTCTGACCGAAGCGCTATTGTTTAATAAAAACCTGCAGGTAACCATCAAAGGTGGTTATGATGCCTCGGGAAATCAGGTTGGGGTAACCTCAATACAGGGCAGCATGACGATTCAGAGCGGGAGTGTAACAATTGACGGTACGGTATGCATAATGTGAAAAGGGTTAACGGATAAATGAACAGTGGCCCTGAGGAGTAATCTTTGGGGCCATTTCTTTTGGTGGAGCGGATTGGGTTTTCTTTGGGTTTTCCGCACTAATCAACTACTGGCCAGATCTTGAAACGCGCCGGACTCGAGGAACTTGGCAAGAAGTAGGCATACCTTCATATATGGTTGTTCTATCAAATACGACGGTTTAATTTTAACGGTTTACCCTTCACCCTGTTTGCGAATAAAAAAATCACTCGTACAATCAGACACTTACTCTCGCAAGTAACGAAGTTCTCCTCCGGCATGCTAGTTGCTCCAATCCTTAAAGGAGTGGCGTGCAATCAGGCTTGCCACTTGCCACAAAATCCTTTTCAGATTTGAAAGTCCCCAAGGAGGGGACACATTATGAACAGCAAAGAAAAATCTTCAAAAAAATTGATTTTGGGAGCACTACTCAGCATTATTGTGGCCGGTAGCGCAGGCGCTGAGACCGGCAAAGGTCCGAAACCGGTAAACCTTGGCGAGGCAGCTAGTTTCGCAATTCTGAGCCAGAGTGGAATCACTGACGTTTATCGATCCGCTATTGTTGGGGATGTCGGAACAAGCCCCATTACCGGTGCGGCTCTCCTTCTCACATGCGGGGAAGTGTCGGGGAAAATATTTACCGTCGACGTGGCTGGTCCTCTTCCCTGCTCGATTAATGACGCCACCTTCCTGACCACAGTTGTTGGCGATATGGGATTCGCGTACAACGATGCGGCTGGAAGACTTTCACCCGACTTCACTGAACTGGGCGCTGGTGAGATTGGCGGGCTGACCCTCAAACCCGGCCTCTACAAATGGACTACTGACCTTAAGATTACCACCGATGTTACGCTCTCGGGCGGTCCAAACGATGTCTGGATCTTCCAGGTGGCAGGAACACTGAACCAGGCCAACTCTACTCGAGTAACCCTGGCCAATGGCGCCCAGGCCAAGAACATCTTCTGGCAGGTTGCCGGCGCGACGACTGTTGGAACCAATGCGCATTTTGAGGGCGTCGTACTGGGTAAAACCATGATCGCCGTGAACACAGGGGCATCGGTTAACGGCAGGCTGTTGGCACAGACCGCGGTGACCCTTCAGATGAACGCGATAACTGAGCCCGCCAGGTAAGGTCGCATATTTTTCATCTGGGCTTGATGCTCACCCGCACCGCAATATAAAGGGTTACAGATTTCGATCTGTAACCCTTAACTTATTGTGCGCCCGGCAGAGCGCTTGGCGCGCAAGCGCCATCAAGTCAGCTACGGCTGAGAGCAGACCGGCGGCGGTTTTTTGCCGACCGGTGCTGCGCTCAGGATGCTAGCAAAAATAACATGAACATTTGAGTTGTGTTTTAATGGTTTCAAGCGCATAATTTTTGCATGATTGAGCATGCACTGCTTCAGCAGAAATATTCGTTGCTACGCCCTCACCTAAATGAGCTTGGTCTCCAGTTATGTGCTGCTGCTGACGCATACGTTTTAGGCACCACCCGATGGTTGAGTCTCAGTCATTTCAGCGATAACTGAAACTCTATACCTGGCTGTCCGCAAGGCGAAAATTCCCAAAAAAGTTACGGCGCACACCTTTCGTCATTCCTTCGCCACCCATCTGTTGCAGGCCGGCTATGACATCCGCGTTATCCAGAATATGCTCGGTCACTCCAGCCTGAAGACGACGATGATCTACACCCACTGTGTCCCGGTGCGGACCATCAAGGAAGCGCGGAACCAGCTCGATTTCTGACCTTTCCCGTACCGCAATCGATCAGATCCACTGTCTGTTTGCGGCAGGGCTTGCACGTCAATGGGGCGCCGTGATACAACCAGCGAAAATAATTTAAGGAGGTTGGTGGCAGATATGAGTATTGATAGCACAAAAATCATTTATACCATGATGCGGGTTTCCAAGTTTTATGACAAGAAACCGGTGATCAAGGACATTTCCCTTTCCTATTTCTATGGCGCCAAGATCGGGGTGCTCGGTCTGAACGGTTCGGGCAAGTCGTCACTGCTGCGGATCATGGCCGGGGTGGATAAGGACTTCAATGGTCAGGCCGTGCTTTCTGCTGGCTATACGGTTGGTTTCCTGGAGCAGGAGCCGAATCTGGATGAAAATAAGACCGTGCGCCAGGTGGTGGAGGAGGGGGTCCAGCAAACTGTTGACCTGTTGCAGAAGTTCAACGCTATCACGGAAGCCTTTTCCGACCCGGATGCGGATATGGAAAAACTCTGTGACCAGCAGGCTGCGGTACAGGAGAAGCTTGATCATCTGGATGCCTGGGACCTGGACAGCCGGCTGGAAATGGCCATGGATGCCCTGCGCTGTCCTGATGGCGATATCCCGGTCAAGGTGTTGTCCGGTGGCGAAAAAAGGCGGGTAGCCCTCTGCCGGCTGTTGTTGCAGAAACCGGATATTCTACTGCTGGATGAACCGACCAATCATCTGGATGCGGAGACGGTGGCCTGGCTGGAGCACCATCTTGCCAGCTATCCCGGTACGGTCATTGCCGTAACCCATGACCGCTATTTCCTCGACAACGTGGCAGGGTGGATTCTGGAGCTGGACCGTGGCGAGGGCATTCCCTGGAAGGGGAACTATTCGTCCTGGCTTGGTCAGAAGGAAAAGCGCCTGGCCACGGAGGAAAAGCAGGAGAGTGAGCGGCGCAAGACTCTGCAACGGGAGCTTGAGTGGATCAGCATGTCGGCTAAGGGGCGTCATGCAAAGTCCCAGGCCAGGATCAGCGCCTATGAGCAGTTGGTGTCCGAGGAGTCGGAAAAGCATGCCCGGGATCTGGAAATCTACATTCCGCCCGGACCACGTTTGGGTGACGTGGTCATCGAAGCCGATGGGGTGGCAAAGTCTTTCGGCGACCGGCTGCTTTTCGAGGGTATGAACTTCCGCTTGCCGCGGGGCGGGATTGTCGGGGTTATCGGCCCCAACGGTGCGGGCAAGACCACGCTGTTCCGGATGATTGCCGATCAGGAAAAGCCTGACAGCGGGACTCTTCGTCTTGGAGAAACCGTGCAGGTTGCCTATGTGGATCAGAGTCGCGAGTCACTGGATGCCAATAAAAGTATTTGGGAAGAGGTAGCCAATGGCGAGGAAACCATTCAGCTAGGGAAGTTGAGCGTTAATTCCCGGGCTTATGTCTCCAGGTTCAATTTTTCCGGCAGTGATCAGCAAAAAAAGGTGGGGCAGTTGTCCGGCGGTGAGCGGAACCGGGTGCACCTGGCCAAGGTGCTGCGCGAAGGGGCCAATGTCCTGCTCTTGGACGAACCGACCAATGATCTGGACGTCAACACCATGCGGGCACTGGAAGAGGCGTTGGAAAATTTTGCCGGCTGTGCGGTGATTATTTCCCACGACCGCTGGTTCCTGGACCGGATTGCTACCCATATCCTGGCCTTTGAAGGGGACTCAAAGGTGGTCTGGTTTGAAGGGAATTATTCCGAATATGAAGAAGACCGTCGCAAACGCTTCGGCGCGGCGGCGGATCAGCCCCATCGCATCAAATATCGACAGCTGACCCGGTAGTAACGCTTTGTTGTGGGCTGTTTATCTGGGTACCTGGGGCGGAGACGAATGTTTCTCCGCCCTTTTTATTTGCCCAGCGTAGCGGGCAAACCCGGCCTGTTGGAAGAAACAGGCGTCACCCCGACCAGGGTGAAGACAATCCGAATCGCAAGGGCGTTGCTGGCAACGGCAGGGTCTGAAAGAAGCGATAGGAAGTAAGCTGCACATATACGAGGCCCGTACGTAAGGTTCTGTGAGAGGGATGAGGTGAGATTGATCTGCTCACCTCACCCTACTCGATTTGCGCTGAAAGTCACGGCGGTAGGTATCGTACCAGACACTTTCTTCAGTTTAGCTTTTGACCTCAACTTCGCTGAATATCTCTGCCGAAAATACAGAGATGGTAACATTATCCTTCCAGGCATCCTCTTTAAGACCTGCCTTCAGACAGGTCTGCTGCAAAAAGGTTTCACGGTCCCATTTATGCTCGGTTGCTACCTGAGGCAGCAGCACGCCACGATTGCTGTTCTTCTCGATATAAATACCGTGTACACCAATGATAATTTCATCGATCGAAGAAATTTGCTGGAGTGGGGAGAGAACCGATATCTCGATGGGTAGCGAGGAAAGTTCAGCAGTGGTTATGGGGTAGAATCGGGGGTCTTTGGTGGCTGCGGCAATTGCCATTTCCTGAATCAGGCGATACAGGGGGCGGTCACCGACGAAGTTGCCAATACAGCCGCGGAGTGAACCATTCTGTTTTAAGCTGACAAAGCAGCCACAGGTAACGTGCAACGCTTCGTTGGTTGGTGTAATGTCTGGTAGCTTGCCGGTTTCAAGAAATGCGGCAATGGCTTGACGGGCAATTGACAGGAGCTGTTTTCTTTCCGGCTTATGTAACTTCGGGCGCATTGTTCCCCCATAGATAATTTTTCGTATGGTATAGAGTTGTCGAGGAATTGGCAAGTTATAACCGGCTCTTAGGATGAAAACCGGTGCGGTTTTAACCGTTGCGGCGCACTTGGCAAGACAGTTTTTCAGATAAAAGAATTTTAAATATTAATATCAACCATAAGCGAAATTAATTGTTGACATATTTCCTGATGGGCGTATATTCCTCGTCTGTTGTCAAGCCAACTATGCGCTCTGCGCACGAAACACAAAAACAAAGAAAGAAAGGATGAGAACACATGAAGAAGCTCGTAACCCTGGCACTTTGCCTCTCCGTCGCTGTTGCATTTGGCTGTAAGAAGAAAGAAGAAGCACCGGCACCGGCTCCGGCCCCTGCTGCTGCACCTGTTGAGCCGCAAAAGCCAATGTCTTCTGCACAGAAGGCCCCGGAAGCTGCTCCTGCTGCAGCTCCTGCTGGCGAGAAGAAGCACTAAAAAGCATACCGTGTTAAACGGTATAATAGCCTGCAGGCAATCGCCTGCAGGCTATTTTTATAGGTAAATAGACATTTTTTGGAGGATTACCATGGAAAGAACATTTGCTATTATTAAGCCGGATGCAGTTGAGCGCAACCTTGCCGGCAAGATCATCACCAAGATCGAAGATGCCGGATTCAAGATTGTCGGGATGAAGAAGATTCAGTTGACCAAAGCCCAGGCAGAAGGGTTTTATTACGTGCATAACGAGCGGCCGTTTTTCAACGACCTCTGCTCGTTCATGTCCCGCAGCCCGGTGATTGTCATGGTGCTGGAGAAGGAAGGCGCAATCGCCGCCTGGCGGACCCTGATGGGCGCTACTAACCCGGCTAATGCCGACGCTGGTACCATTCGGAAAGAATTTGCCAAGAATATTGAAGAAAATTCATCGCACGGCTCTGATGCCCCGGAGACGGCAGCTTTTGAAATCTCATACTTCTTTAATGCGTTTGAGCTGGTTTAGATCTGAATTCAGCAGGTAGGTACGAAACAGGCGCCATGGATTACCTCCACGGCGCCTGTTTTATTTTGAAGATTGATGAAGCCGATTGTTGTTTATAAGGCGATAGTACCTGGGATACAGCAGATACCAGCAACGGTTCTGGTGAGTATCAGGCGACTGCCATGAATTCGGCAAATGAGTGGGATTCAGGGATCGGCAGATTGTCTTCGATCATCCCCTGGATGTGGAACTGAATCGCTGCATGCATGTTATTTTCTGTCTCATCTCTGGTGGAACCGGTTGCAACGCACCCTGGCAGATCGGGAGAGTATGCGGAGTAGTTGGTGTCGGTTTTTTCGACTACTACTAGAAAGCGGTACATGGTCAATCTCCTTTATTTACCTGCGCCTGTTTCAATATACTGTTCAAAGTGCCTGGTGCAAGGTCATCGTTTGGATGACCGGCAATCGTTACCCGACCAGACTTTTCCGGGTGCTTGTACTGACGATGGCTGCCACGGGTTGCAACCAGATACCAGCCGTCTCCTTCGATCAGATTTATTGCATCACGGATCTTCATGAAGCAGAGAATAGCATGAAATCGCAACACTTCAATTAGCTTAGCTACGGTTGCAGATCACCGGGTGACCTGATCAGCGTCATTATTACGCTATGGCTTTAAATAGTCCCCTCTCCATGTTAAGTACAACATCTTCAATAATCCGCCCGTATTGTTCGAGCCCTGCTTCCCAGTAGGGTTTTCTTTATGGTTACAGTATCTCAATTTCCAGCCTGAAAAATACCTGATTCATGGTATATACATTTTCATTCAGCTAACTCTGGTTGACAGGAGGTTGGGGATGAAGATTGCCAGTCAAGGTGAGAACGTCGAGCCGTCGTCGGTTCTGTATAATCGCTGTACGATAAATCTTTTGAGCGGGGAAATCGCCCTGGCCGAAATCCCATGTGGCAACCTGGAGGATGTTTTGGGCGGATTTGGGCGGTCTTTTCAACTTCTTGCCCAGCGCCGGATTTCGCAGGCCTACACACCAGAGAATCCGCTGATCGTCAATACCGGATTGTTGACCGGTTCGAGCATGATGACCGGGTTACGTTCCTACTTTTCAACGTACAGTCCACTGAAAAAGTCGACAGCAGGTCTGCCTGGTGCGATGTGGGCCGCCAGTAGTGGATCTTTTGGCATCAAGCTGAAATGGACCGGCATTGACGAGGTGATCTTTGAAAACTGCGCCCCTGGACCGGTCTATGCCCTGTTTCGTGAGGGGGTAGCCGGGCCGGTGGTCGAGTTGAAGCCGGCTGATCATCTTCTGGGGCTGACTGGACACGAAAAGATCATGGCGCTGCAGCGAGATTACGCCAACGCCCATTTTGCGGTCATTGGTCCGGCCGGAGAGAATTTTCGCGATGTCTACATGGCTGGCGTGGTGATCAGTACTGACAACCAGCTGAAGACCGGGGAGCCGAAGAGCCGCTTCGCCGGGCGGGGCGGCGTGGGCAGCATGATGGGGTACAAGAATCTGCTGGCCATTGTGGCCCAGAGCAGCGACAAGATCCCCAAGGTTACTCCGGCCATGCGCGATGTGAATCATGCAGTCATGAAAAATGGCGGATCCGCCCGCTTCCAGCCTAAAAGCCAGGGTGGGAGCGGGGGGACCTGGGCCAACATCGAGGTGTTGCAGGCGTTCCACGCCGTGCCGCTCAATAATTTCAGCCCCAAGGGCAACAACGATGTGGAGCGTTTTTTCCGCGATAATGTAGAAAAGGATTTCACGGTGGTGGCCGAGGCCTGTTACCGTTGCGGTATCCGCTGCCACAATAACCTGTATCATCGCAATGCGGACGGGAGCCAGGGGACATTTGCCGCCAAGTTTGATTTCGAGCCGCTGGTCCTCTTTGGCTCTAACCTTGGTATTCACGATCCAGTCAAAACAACTGAGCTGATTCATCTCTGCGATCTGCTCGGCATGGATGCCATTTCGCTGGGGACCACCATCTCCTATGTCTTGGACTATAACGAGCGCCATCCGGAGCAGCCGTTACTCAATGGCGCGACGTTCGGTGAGTTTTCGCTCATTCGAGAGATTGTGGAGCAGACCGGACGCGGACAGTTGCCAGCCGTTGGTCAGGGCGTCAAGCGACTTTCCGAAGGGTTGGGCGAGACAAACTATGCCATGCACGTAAAGGGGTTGGAACTCCCCGCGTATCTGCCGGAAACCAATCCGGGCTACGTCTTTGCCATTGCCGGCGGCCACATGTCCATGGGGACCCATATGCTGCTGGCCAAGGAAGGCAAGCAGACCGTTGACGACTGGGCCAAGGTCATCACCACAACCGGCCTGCTGCAGGTTGGATACGATATGCTGGGCCTGTGTAAATTTGTTGGTGTTGGTGTGGGGCACGAGTTGATCGCCAACGGCATCAAGGAAGCAACCGGTTTGACGCTTACTGCCGACGAGATCGTGGCGGCAGTGCGCCGCGCCTATCTGCGGGGCCTTGCTCTGGAACTGCGGCAGGGATTCTGCGACGATGAATATACCTTGCCCGCACAAATCTTCGAGCGGCCAAATACCAATATCACCCTGCCGAATTTCATTACCCCGCAATTCCTGGCTGAGCTGAGGGAAAAGGTTTGGGGCGTATTCAAGCCAGAGATGGCCGGGCTGTTGCCCGACTGATGGGGGAATGCTGATGGTGGACGGTATACAGATTCATGGCGGACAATTTATTGCGGGCCAGCGGGTTGCCGGCGCAAGCGAGACGTTCACGTCCTTTGCGGCTGCCAGCGGCGAGCCGTTGCCGTGGCGTTTTTACCCGGCAACAGCAACGGAGATTGCGGCCGCTGCCACTGCCGCTGCCACGGTTGCTCCCTACTACCGGAATAGTGGTTTGCAAGAGCGAGCCAGTTTCCTGGAGGCGATTGCCGGGGAAATCGACGAGCTGGACGATGCCTTCATCCAGCTCGTCATGGCGGAAAGTGGCCTGCCTGATGTACGCATTCGTGGCGAGAGGCTGCGGACCACGAACCAGCTGCGGCTCTTTGCAACGACCGTGCGCTGCGGTGACTTTCTCTCTGTGCGCATTGACACCGCTCTGCCGGAGCGGACACCGGTGCCGCGAGCAGATATCCGTCAGTACCGTGTCGCTATTGGTCCGGTGGCCATTTTTGGCGCCAGCAATTTCCCGCTCGCCTTCTCGGTGGCTGGGGGGGATACGGCTGCAGCGCTGGCGGCTGGCTGTCCCGTGGTGGTCAAGGCCCATTCCTCGCATCCGGCCACCTCTGAGCTCATCGGTCAGGCAATCATGCGGGCAGTAAACCATTGTCGTATGCCGGCGGGGGTCTTTGGTCTGCTCTTTGGTGAAGCTGTCGGGGCACCGCTGGTTCAGCATCCGGCAATCAAGGCAGTAGCGTTCACCGGTTCTTTACGAGGGGGGAAGGCGCTGTTTGATCTGGCTGCCGCCCGTCCTGAGCCGATTCCGGTCTTTGCCGAGATGTCCAGTATCAACCCGGTGCTAGTGCTACCGGGGGCGTTGACTAAGCGGAGCGCTGCCATTGCTGCCGGTATGGCTGCTTCGGTCTGCCTTGGTGCCGGCCAGTTTTGTACCAAACCAGGACTGATCATCGGCTTTGCCGGACCAGGACTAGAACTTTTTTGTGAGCAGCTCGCTATGGAGATGGCCAGCAAACCGCCGGCAATCATGCTTAACCGCGCGATTCTGGAGAACTACCTCCAGGGGGTGAAGCACTGGGGTGAGCAGCCGGGGATGCAACTCCTGGCCAGCGGCGAGACTGTTCCCCATCGTGCCCCGTCCTGTCTGTTTCGGGCTGATGCTGCACTGTTGGCTGATCCAGCCAAACCGCTGGAGCAGGAGCTGTTTGGCCCGGCCACGGTCGTTGTCGCGCTCAAAAATCAGCAGGAGCTGTTGGCGTTCCTGCCCACGTTACAGGGGCACCTCACCGCCAGCATCTTTGCCAGCGCCACCGATACCGGAGCGGTGACCCAACTCCTGCCCGTACTGGAAACCCGGGTTGGCCGGATCATTTACAATGAGTTCCCGACCGGAGTGGAGGTCGGCGACGCCATGATCCATGGCGGTCCCTATCCTGCCACCACCGACAGCCGCGGGACATCGGTCGGCACCCTGGCCATCGAACGTTTTCTGCGACCGGTCTGCTATCAGGGGTATCCGGATGCCTTGCTGCCTGATGCGTTGAGGGACGGCAACCCGCTGGGGTTGCGGCGTCTGGTTAATGGTGAGTGGGAATAGCGCTAAGGCTATAGGTGCGCATCATTTTGGCAATCGCATACACGGACCCTACCGTAGTAACGTACGGTTTCAACTTCCCGGTTCCAATTACCCTGCCATAAACCGCTTGCATCATGCATGGTCTGAATATAGACTTAATTCAGACCATGTACGGGAGGCAGCACCATGAGACTCAGTGAAGCAGTAAAACCGATCAGCCATTTCAAAGCCCATGCATCCGAGGTGGTGCGCGAGATCGTTGCGACCCACAATCCGGTGGTCATCACCCTGAACGGCGAGGCCAAAGCCATAATTCAGGATATCCGGGAATACGAAAAAGACCGGGAAAGCCTTGCCCTGCTGAAGATCCTGGCCTTGAGCAGAAAGAGCGCCAATGAAGGGAGCGTCCGACCTGTCGACGAGGCGTTTGCTTCCGTGCGAAGGCAGATTGAGGCTATCGAGAAATGACCTTCAGTGTTCTGATGACTGATGATGCAGAGCGGGATCTGCTGGGTCTGTACCGGTATGTGGCGCTCAATGACACTCCGGCAAATGCTCTGCGCCTGTTGGCCAAAATAGAAAAGGTTATTGTCAGCTTGGATGTGCCGCCAAACCGGGGTCATTATCCCCCGGAGCTGGAACGGATCGGGGTACTGGAGTTTCGGGAAGTATTTTTCAAGCCGTACCGCATAATTTATGAAGTCTCTGGACCGGATGTTTTTGTTCATTGTGTGCTGGACGGCAGGCGCGATCTGGTCGATCTGCTGCAGGAGCGGTTGTTGCGTTGAACGTGTGGTGAGCAAGAGTAATTTAAGTCCCTGAAAACAGGGATGATGCCTGTCCGATCATCGGCATTGCTTGACCTTTTATTTATGCAAACGTACACTTCAATTGTACAATTTGAATGGAGGTAGTGCAAATGCTCGAAGTATCAGTATCCACATTCCGTAAACATATTCCTGATTACCTTGGAAAGGTTCGCGAGGGGGAAGATATTGCGCTGACTTCCCGAGGCAAGGTAATCGCCCGGATTGTGCCGCCTGTTGATGAACGATCGAATGCGCGGGAGCAACTGGCGGCGCTTCGCGGGAAAGCAATTTTCATTGGGGACATACTCTCACCGATTGATGTTGAGTGGGAGGCTGTCAGTGTTGATTCTTGACACCTGCGCCCTGGTCTTTGATGCCCTCGATCCTGCTCGATTGACACAAAAAGCAGTTACAGCAATAGCTGAGGCTGATGATGCCGGTGCGCTGGCATGTTGTGATATATCGCTCTGGGAAATTGCCATGCTGATTGCAAGGAAACGCGTTGATCCCGGCACAGATGCGCAACGGTTCATTGATCTTGTGCTGGCGGCAAGAGATATCAGGGTATTGCCCATTACATCAGAAATCGCCGCCAAGAGTGCTCAGCCTGATTTTTGCCCTCATGGTGATCCGGCAGACAGGATAATTGCGGCAACGACGCTTCACAACATGTCAAGACTGGTGACATCTGATCGAAAACTGGCAAATATCGCCGACCTTCATATTGTCTGGTAGAAGATGAGCCTAAACTTGAAAAAAGGCAGAAAAAAGGAGCACACAATTAAAAAGCTGACCGTATTTTCCTGGCAGTAGTCACATTGATTTTTGCAGGATGTGGCGGTGGAGGCGAAAGCGGAAGCTCCACTGGTAATAGTGGTCTGCCATTTACGGAGCCCAGTGCTCCAACAGCGGTGGTTGCAGTCGCTGGCAACACGCAAGCGACTGTGACATTTAATGCGCCCGAGTTTAACGGTGGGGGCAACATCACAGGCTATATCGTGACCGCATATCCTGGCAACCTTGTCGCTGTTGGGCTCGTAAGCCCAATCACTGTTAGTGATTTAAGCAATGGAACTACTTATACCTTCAAGGTAAAAGCGGCCAATGCTGAAAAAACCGGTTTGGAGTCAGCAGCTTCAAATGTTGTGACACCCTTTACTAATACTCCCGTAATTACCCTCCCTGGCGCTCCCATAATTGGAACAGCCACGGCTGGTAACTCGCAGGCAACCGTGACATTTACTCCACCTGTTTTCGATGGTGGAAGTGTGATCACTGGTTACACTGTGACATCATATCCGGGAAACCTTACTGCAACTGGACTCACGAGTCCAATCACGATAGGTGGACTAATATGCAAAACTATCTACACTTTCACCGTAAAAGCAACCAATTCAGTTGGTACAGGTGCGGCTTCAAACAACTCAAACGGTGTGGCATCCACATCTCCACAAATACTAGTGGACGGTTATGAAATCCAGAGATTTTATTCTGGAACCGATACCTTTGTTGTCGCACTTCGCAATGACAATGCTTACCTGGAGAAATTCGATTCAAACAATGCGTTGCTTTGGGACAAGCCAGTACTGGAAACTGCGGACTACGACAGGTGCAACGGTGTGGTTAATGGCGGCTTCGTTGACTTTGTTTGCAGCCAAAACAATGATCCCAGATGGGGACCAATTATCAATTCTGGAATTGTGTGGTTTGTGCGTATCGATGCTTCCACTGGAACAAAAATCGTGGAGACAAAACTGCTCAACTTCGGCACAACATCAATTCCAGTTGTTGACAGTGCCACCGGAATGATTTACACATCTTACGGAAATGATTCGGGTAGGGAGTTTACTATCTTGATTAACCCAGAGACAGGACTCATTGTCAATGGCTTCAATATGAACGGCTTACGCACACTAGTTGTTGCCGGTGATGGCATCTACTGGGTTGGACGGATAACGGAAAACGGAATGCGAGATAGGGTCTACGTCATGAAGTATTCTAAGGACCCTGGCGACAGGATTATGGCCATCGCCATCGCAATACAGAAAGTTTTCGGACTCAGATAACATTGATTATGTGAATTCAGCAGAAATTGCTGCAAATGGGAAGCTAGTAGTAAGAGCAACCATAAATGAATTGTCGACTGAAGCATATTCAGTTTTGTTGGAATTCAACCCAACAACCGGAGCCGTCACAGTGCTCTAAAAAAAGCACGGACACCAAAAAAAAGCCCTTGGAAATATAAATTTAGTAGCAATAGGTCTCAGAATGAATATTCTAGGAACTACTGCCAATCATTGAAGTAATTTATTCCTGCCAGATACCGTAAGTAAAAAAACATTGTCACATCAAATTGATACAATGACAGACGGGGATGTCGAAAATTGATTTTCGACATCCCCGTTCTTGTTGGTTGCGACACTCTGTTATTACTCCATTTTTCAGGCACTTGAAAGCAGCCATTTTCGGACGCTGTTATTGATTTGCGAAAATGCCCCTGCCATGCTCACATAAACGCTCCGTTATTACCTAGATTTCCCGAATACACCCCAGGATCAAGCAGCTACATACCCACATGGGCCGCAGGCAGCAATTAGCTCATCAAATAGGATGGTTCGCCAGTTGCATTCATTTTTACAATGATGTATAAAAATATATGTAAAATATTGTTGAATGGGGTGCGGCATGGCAACAGTTAACTTTAGTGTCCCTGACGAGGTGAAGGATCTGTTCAATACCGCTTTTGCCGGGAAGAACCGGAGTGCGGTGGTGGCGGATTTGATGCGGAGTGCGGCTGAACATGAGATCAGGCTGCTTCGACGCCGGGAAGCCGTTGCAGAGGTTCTGCAGGGGCGGGCAACAGAGGCATCGGTCACGGGACAGCAGATAAATGATGCGCGGCAGGAACTGCGGCAATGAAGGCTACTCTGGTGGTTGATGCTAGTGTCAGCGTCAAATGGTTTGTGCCGCAATCTCCCGAAGAGGATGATGTCCCGGCAGCGCTGGCCTTGCTGCAGGCATATGCCGATGATCGAGTCGAGTTCTACCAGCCGTTAATCTGGCAATCGGAGGTGCTGGCTGTGCTGGCGCGGGTTGCCCCTGTTTCCGTAGAGCGTCATGCCTGGCGCTTTCTCTCATTTGATTTCGAAAAGGCAGAATCTCCAGCTGTTTTCTTGAAGGCGGTCCAAATAGCCGTTGCTCTGGGGCATCATCTATTTGATGCCATGTACCATGCCGCAGCACTTACCCACCCCAATGCCGTTCTCGTGACCTCCGATAATCGCTATCTGCACAAGGCTACTGCGCTGGGGCGAATATTGCCCTTATCCCGGTGGGAAGAAGTGCTGGCATACTAACAAAGGACACTGTTTCGTTTATGCCTAAAACCGACCTGAAAAACTTCTCCCTGCCCGAACTGCAGCAATTCCTTTCCGGCCAGGGGAAGGAAAAATTTCGCGCCACCCAGATTTTCAAGTGGCTGTATCAAATGGATGCCCGCACCTTTGCCGAGATGACCAATCTCTCCAAGGATCTGCGCACCGAGTTGGAAGCCACGGCATGTATCAGTAACCTGGAGCCGGAAGCGGTGGAAGTGGGGGGCGACGGTACCCGCAAGTACTTGTTCTCACTTGAGGATGGCGAGGCAGTGGAGTCGGTATTGATTCCGGATGAGGGGCGCAACACTCTCTGTATTTCGTCGCAGGTCGGCTGTGCCATGCGCTGTGCCTTCTGTCTGACCGGCACCTTTCAGCTGTCCCGCAACCTGACCACCGCTGAGATCATTAATCAGATCTGTGCCATTAACCGGGATATGGAAGTGCGGAATGTTGTCTTCATGGGGATGGGTGAACCGCTGCATAACCTGGATAATGTCTGTCGGGCAGTTGAAATTATGCTCGACGGCAATGGCCTGCAGCTATCCAATCGGCGGGTGACGGTCTCTACCAGTGGTCTGGTGCCAGAGATGGCTGAACTCGGCCGGCGCGTCACGGTAAACATGGCGGTGTCGCTGAATGCCACGACTGATGAACAACGGGACCTGCTGATGCCGGTGAACCATACCTACCCTTTGGCCAGATTGCTGGAAGCCTGTCGGCAATTTCCCCTGCCTGGTCGGCGCAAGATTACTTTTGAGTATGTAATGATTCGTGATGTTAATGATTCCCTAGATGATGCCAAGCGCCTGCTTCGGCTCATTGCCCATATCCCCAATAAAGTCAATCTCATCCCCTACAATGAGCATTCTGGGTGCGATTTCCGCGCCCCGACCCGGGCCGCCATTGACGCATTCCATAGCTTTCTGATCGATCGAAATGTAACGGTTATTACCCGGGACAGTCGCGGTGGAGATATTTCGGCGGCGTGTGGTCAACTCAAGGGGAAGTTGCGGCCTCAGGGAATGGAATCCACCTGATTGCAGGCGTTTATATACTGCTTCAATGTTTATAATAGGGCCTTTCAAGAGATATTCACCCATACTGCCATTCCACCGGTTTTATTCAGTGTCAGCTGTGACCAACTATTGCAATCTTGGTGACAAATTAGTTGATTTTAGGCTAAAGTTGTCGGCGTTTCGGAATAACCCGAACCTGACTTTATCTGCGGAGATTACGTATGACATCCATTGGGGTAATTGGTGGTAGCGGTCTGTATGAAATGGAAGATTTGACCAAGATTGAAACGGTTCGGCTGGCAACACCTTTTGGTGATCCGTCCGACGAGTTTATTACTGGTGAGTTAAATGGGGTCAGGATGGTTTTCCTGCCGCGTCATGGCAAGGGCCACCGGTTGCTCCCTTCCGAGGTGAATTATCGCGCCAATATTTATGGGATGAAGCAGCTCGGGGTGCAACGAATCATCTCGGTTTCTGCGGTTGGCAGCCTGAAAGAAGCTATTGCTCCTGGTCACATGGTCATTCCCGACCAGTTTTACGATCGGACCAAAGGGATTCGTCAGGACACCTTTTTTGGCGACGGCGTGGTGGCCCATGTCGGCTTTGCCGATCCGGTCTGCAGCTGCCTGTCGGATACTCTGTATGGTGCGGCCCAGGCAGCCGGGGCCACGGTGCATAAAGGTGGCACCTATATCTGTATGGAAGGGCCCGCTTTTTCCACCCGCGCCGAATCCTTTTCCTACCTTGGCCTCGGCGCTTCAGTCATTGGCATGACCAATCTGACTGAGGCGAAACTGGCGCGGGAAGCGGAGATTTGTTACGGAATTATTGCCCTGTCCACTGATTATGACTGCTGGCACGATTCCCATGACGATGTCACGGTAGAGGCGATCATCAAGATCATTCACCAGAATGTGACCATGGCCAAGGACATCATCCGCCATGCCGTAGCCAAGGTAGCACCTGAGCGCAGCTGTCCGTGTGCGTCGGCCATGCAGTATGCGGTGATTACCAATCCGGCGGTCATACCGGCAGCAACAAAGGAGCGGCTGGCCCCGCTGATTGGTAAGTATCTGCCCTGAATTTGTTGAATTGATCTGAAGTTAGGAGGGAATATGGGGATTGTTGTTGTTGGCACGGTAGCTTTTGACACGATTGAGACCCCTTTTGGGCGTGGTGAGAATGTTCTGGGGGGATCGGCGACGTATTTTTCTACCTCAGCCAGTTTTTTTACCGATGTTTCGCTGGTGGCGGTGGTTGGTGAAGATTTTCCCGCTGAACATGTTGAGTTTCTCAAAAGCCGCGAGATTGATCTGCAGGGGCTGCAGACCATCCCCGGCAAGACCTTTCACTGGACCGGGCGGTATGGGTATGACCTGAATGAAGCGCAGACCCTCGATACCCAATTGAACGTGCTGCTCGATTTCAAGCCGGAACTGCCGGCTGCCTATCGCGCTACCGAGGTGCTTTTTCTCGCCAATATTGATCCCGAACTGCAACTGCAGGTGTTGGATCAGGTGACCAAGCCGAAACTGATCGCTTGTGACACCATGAACTTCTGGATCGCGTCCAAGCCGGAAGCGCTGCGGGAAGTTTTGCGGCGGGTCGATATCGTGATCATTAACGAGGGTGAGGCACGGCAGTTTACCGGTGAAGCCAACCTGGTCAAGGCAGCCCGCCAGATTCTTGCTTTGGGCTGTCGTCGTCTGGTGGTCAAGCGGGGAGAGTACGGGGTGCTGATGTTTACCGCTGATTCAATCTTTGCGGCCCCGGCCTATCCGCTGGAAGCGGTCTATGATCCGACCGGTGCCGGCGATACCTTTGCCGGTGGTTTTGTCGGCTATCTGGCCAATACGGGTGATCTGAGCGAAGACGGTATCCGGCAGGCTGTCGTCATGGGCACAGTCATGGCATCATACAATGTTGAGGACTTCAGCCTGAACCGCTTGAAAAAGCTGACTTATCAGGAAATTGAAGCACGGTATCGCTCGTTCAAATCACTCACCCATTTTCAAGGGCTGACATGATCTGGCTTCATTGACAAAAGAGAGCCCCTTTGCTAGTTTTGCGGCGTATATGGCAAGTTCTCTCTCTGATCAAAAGCATTGGAGTTTTATGATCGTGCGAATTTTCTGTCTGTTACTCCTGTTGCCGTTAGTTGGCTGTTCAACCATTGCCCCGACCGCTAAGAACGAAGCATCGTATCACTACCAGATGGGACTTTCCTATCTGGCGGAAAATAATACGACCAGCGCCCTGATCGAGTTGGCAAAGGCGGAGCGACTTGACCCCAGCAATCCTGAACTCCTCCATTACCTGGGATTGGCCTATTTCCGGAAGGGGAAGTTCGAGATCGCCGAGGAGAAGTATCTGAAAGCCCTGCAGATAAAGCCTGATTTAACTGCGGTGCGCAATGAACTCGGGGTAAACTACCTGGAAATGCGGCGGTGGGACGATGCCATCAATCAGCTAAAGGTGGTTTCTGACGATATTTTCTTCCAGGATCAAATTGCCGCAACCATTAACCTGGGGTTAGCCTATTACGGTAAAGCAGACTTCCCGAAGGCTTTGAATCTGTTGCGCACCATTGTCGTCAACACCCCGGGGGATCCGCGGGCACGGCTGCACTTGGGGAAAGTCTATTTTGCCATGGATAAGACCGATCTGGCTATCGGCGAGTACAAAAAGGCCATTGAGATCGTGCCGGATTATGCCAATGCCCATTATCATCTTGCCCTTGCTCAATTGAAGAACAAGAATACTGCTGCTGCGATTGAATCTTTTAAAGTAGCGATCAAAATCGCCCCGGATACGGAAATCGGGCATCTTTGTCGTGAATATCTGGACACGCTTAAATAAACGAGGTTGTTGGTGTCGGTTACATCAGACAAAACTAAATGGCTGACGGTTGTGGGAAGCCTGTTGCGTGAACGCCGACTTGAGCAGGGGATATCGCTCGAAACTGTTGCGGCCACAACCAAGATCAGCAAGAGCCAACTGGCAGCTATTGAGGAAGGGGATATTGCCCGTTTGCCGGCACTGGCATATGTTCGCGGTTTTGTCCGGGTCTATGCAAGTTTCCTCGGTGTTTCACCCGGTGATTTGCAGCCGGAGGTGTTGCCGGAGGATAGTTGTTCTCGTACTGCGGATGATGCTACGCAAATAGTCCGTAACGGAAAAATCAAGTGGGGAAAGCGGTGGTTTGCGCCGATAATCCTCGGGATCAGCGTACTGGTTCTTGCCTATATCTATCAACCGGATAGTCGGATCATTCCGATGCAGCAACCTCCTGCAGTTCCATCCAGCAGTGCAGAATTACCTAAAACAGCGGTGTTGCAACTGATTAGCTCCACACAGCAGCATCCCGTAATCGCCAGCCAGTCGCTGGGTGAAAAGTCGTTGATAGAGCCGTTACCGCCGGTGACGGAGGGAGCCATCCTTAAACTGAAGGTGAATCAGGACTGCTGGTTGAATATCACCATCGATGGCGCTGTTTCGCAGCAGTATGACCTTAAGTCCGGTGATCTGATCGAATGGAAAGCCAAAGAGTCCATTGCGCTTGATTTGGGGAATGCTGGAGGGGTGGAAGGAATATTTAACGGCAAGCCGCTCGACTCTTTCGGCGAACCGGGTAAGGTTGCACACGTTATGCTGAAGTCTGAGAATCCCAAGGATGGGTTTGTTGAAAAACCCTAGAAGTTGTTGCTTTGCCCCATATAGTGGGTTGTTGCCAGTCTGGGCGCATTATGGAAACGCCCTGTTGATCCCAATCTAATAACACCCCGTTCCTTGACAGCAATCAACTCTTTGTTAGACTGCAACCACAAGTCATGTTTGAAAAGTAGGGAGTTGAATGTTGTCATTAGTAAAAGATCAAAAGCGAATACTGGTGGTTGATGACGAGGAGAACGCGCGTATTGGTTTATCTCGCCTGTTAGCCAAAGAAGGTTTTGTTGTCGATAGTGTGGCGAACGGTTTTGAGGCGCTGAACTATCTGCAGCAACAGGAAGTCAACCTGGTGGTGACCGATATCAATATGCCGGAAATGAATGGCATTGCCTTCCTGCGGGAGTTGAACAAGAGTTTTCCCAATACGAATGTCATTATGATTACGGCGTATGGTGGGGTGGAGTCATACATCGAAGCCATGAATCTCGGGGCTTTCGAATATATCAACAAGCCGGTAAAAATTGAGGAACTCAAGTCAATTCTCAAGAAGGTTTTCAAGGAACCGACGACACATTGATCCCGCCTGGAGCGACTATGAAAACATTCAGTACCATTCTATTTGCCACCGACTTTTCCGAAAATTCCGAATTGGCATTCGACTATGCCATCACCCTTGCCCAGCAGTCTTCAGCAAGAATTGAGTTGGTTCATGTTATCAATGAACCCGTGGATTTACGCGGCTTTTATGTGCCCCATGTTTCCTTTGATAATTTGGAGAAGGAAATTGAGGACGGCGCCCGGCTATTGATGGATAAGTTTTGCCAGACCAAAATGGCTGATTTCACTAACTTTGGTACTCATATCTGTACGGGAGTCCCGTACGAAGAGATTCTGAGCAAGGCTGAGGAATTGGGGGCTTCGTTGATAGTTATCGGCACCCATGGGCGGAGTGGCCTCGACCGCTTGCTGTTTGGCAGTACTGCTGAGCGCGTGGTGCGTCAAGCAAGTTGCCCGGTGTTGACGGTCAGATTGCCTGGATAGATCATTTCTCTGGAAATCGATCCTGATTTTAGATAATGTCCGAGGGCGGCGTCAGCCGCCCTTTTTGCGTGCTTGATTGCTGGAGAAGATATCTGCAGGGAGAATGGAGGTTCGGCGGATGGATAAGGCCGTGAAGAAGATTAAAGGCACAATCTTGATTATCGATGATGAGCGGGTGATCCTTGATTTGACCTCAATCATCCTGAAAAATCGCGGTTTTCATGTGCTGACGGCAGCTGATGCACGGATCGGGTTGGAGATTGTCGGTCGAGAAAACCCCGAACTGGTCCTGCTTGATTATATGATGCCCGGCATGGATGGCCTGACGGCGCTGCGGGAGATCCGCGAACATTATCCCGATACTTATGTCATCATGTTTACCGGCAAGGGGAGTGAGGAGATTGCCGTTGAGCTGATGAAGGCCGGCGCCTATGATTATATCCTCAAGCCGTTTAATAACCATGATTTGGCGGAAAGGATTGAGCGGGTCCTGCGGATTCGCCTGGTCGAGTTGAAAAACCAGGAGTTGGTCAAGGAACAGGAGCGCTTGCTGAAAGAAATTGAGGCCTGGAATAAGGATCTTGAATCAAGGGTCCAGGAGAAAAGTGCCGAGCTGGATCGGGTGCAGGCGGAAATTGTCCAGACCGAGAAGCTGGCGACCCTTGGCTATTTATCGGCAGGCATGGCCCATGAAATCCGCAATCCGCTGAATTCGATCGCCCTGTTTGTCCAGTTGATCAAGGGTGGTGCGGATGAACCGGATAAGGTTGATTACATTGAAAAGATCCTGAAAGAAGTAGACCGAATTGACGGCATTCTGCGTAAACTGCTGGATGCGTCAAATCGTCCACGTTATACCCTGAAGGAAGTAAGTCTCGACACCATTATCGACAACACGCTTGAGGTATTTCTCCCGCAAATTACGTTGCACGGTATCGAGGTCCGGCGTGATTTCCGTCGTATCCCGCCAATGCTGGAGGCGGATCCTTCCGAATTGGAACAGATATTTACCAACCTGTTCCTGAACGCTATTCATGAAATGCCCAAGGGCGGGGCATTATCCGTTGAGCTTGATCATGACGAACGGGATATATTCATTCGGGTGAGCGATACGGGGAATGGTATCCCCGAAGATCATCTGATCAAGATCTTTGACCCATTCTTTACCACGAAAAGTAAAGGGAGCGGTCTGGGGTTATCCGTTGTTCTGCGCATTGTTAAAACCTACAAGGGAAAGATCTCTGTTGAAAAGAGCGATGCAACCGGCACTGTTTTTGCGATTCGTTTGCCCTTGGCGGCCTAGATCCCGTCGTTATCAGCAGCTGTTTGTTGGTGGCGAATGGCGAACATAGGTAAACATTGTGCACCGTTTTGTTTGCAATTAGAGGAAGATACCGTACAATAACGCTGGCTTGTCTTACGATTGAGACCGACATTTACAATGAGGAGAGCCATGGGCACCAAGGTTTTATTGATCGATGATGATAAATTCTTCCTCAAAATCCTGACTGACAGCTTCGAGCAGGCGGGGTATACGGTGTTTGCTGCCAAGGACGGGGCAAGCGGGGTGCAGACCTACCTTGATATTGATCCGGAAGTGGTTATTTCTGATTTAATCATGCCGGGGATGGGCGGGGTAAGTACCTGTATGGAAATATCCCGGCTGGCCGCCAGTCTTGAGCGGGATCCCATTATGATTTTACTCACCTCAATGTTTCAGGAACCGCCTCATGAGCACCCGATTCCCGATATGGGCGCCAGGGTGCACCTGCCCAAGTCAACGAAGCCAATGGACGTGGTGATCATCGTTGAGCAACTCCTGGAGCGTAAACGGCAAAGCCAAGTAGTCCCATTGCCATTGCCGTAACCCCATGCCTTTTCTGTTTCGCAATCTTATCCTCGCTCTTGGTGAGCCGGAAACACGGCTTATTGAGCTGCTTACTGAACGCTTTGCACCGGCGGTTTACGTCATAGCTGATCTGCAGATTGTGCGTAAAGGGATTGACGCCCGGCAAAAACCCCGCATAAAATTCGTCTATACGGTCAGTTTCTCCGTAGCTGATGAGGAGGATTTCTGGCAGCGGTGCAGCGGCAGCGCCGGACTTGAGCGCACTGCTCCGGTGGCGACCACCGTCGTCCCGAAACTTCATTCCTCTGCGCGGATTGCCGTGGTTGGCCTGGGGCCAGCCGGTCTTTTTGCCGCATTGCGGCTGCAAAGCTATGGCCTCACCCCGCTGGTACTGGAACGGGGCCGACCTATTGCGGAGCGATTACCGGATGTGCAGCGTTTCTGGGCGCGGGGTGAACTCGACCTGGAAAGCAATGTGCAGTTTGGAGAAGGCGGCGCCGGTACCTTCTCCGATGGCAAACTGACGACCCGGGTGCGTGATGTCCGCATTGCCCAGGTGCTGGACATTCTCATTCGTGGTGGTGCGCCGGTTGACATCCGTTATCTGGCCAAACCGCACATTGGTACTGATCGTTTGCGTTCGGTCATCACTGCGTTGCGCCGTGAACTGGAGCAGAACGGCACCCAGATTCGTTTTCAGAGCCGGGTGACTGATCTGCTGGTGCAGGATGGCCGGTTGCAGGGCGTGGTGGTGAATGATGCAGAAGAGCTACTGGTTGACCAGTTGATCTTGGCGCCAGGGCATAGTGCCCGCGATACCTATGCCATGTTGCAGCAGCGTGGTGTCGCTCTGGAAGCCAAACCTTTCGCGGTCGGGGTCCGGGTCGAACATCCCCAGGCACTGATCAACCGGATCCAGTTTGGCATGGTCGGCCATGCGCAACTGCCGGCGGCCGATTATGCGGTAACCTATAATGACCCGGCGAGCGGTCGTGGCGCCTATTCGTTTTGCATGTGCCCTGGTGGGGTGGTGATTGGCAGTGCGTCGGAAGCGGGAGGCGTCGTGACTAACGGAATGAGTCTACATGCCCGCAATGCCCCATCGGCCAATAGTGCCCTGGTGGTGTCGGTGCGTCCGGAGGACTTTCCTGACCGCTCGCCATTGGCAGGGATTGCCTTCCAGCGCGACTTGGAACAACGTGCATTTGCTGCTGGTGGTGGCAATTACCGGGCCCCGGCCCAGAATCTGCTGGCGTTTCTCGGTCAGCTTGGGGCCCCGGAGCCGCGCTCTTCGTATCGGCCGGGGATCACCCCTTATGACCTGCGGGAACTGCTACCATCCTATGTTTCGGAAATGTTGCGCGACGCTATGCGGGCCTTTGACCGACAGCTGCGTGGCTTTGTTACCGGTGAGGCGACCCTGATCGGGGTCGAGAGCAGGACCTCCGCACCCGTACGGATAGTTCGTGGCGAAGATTGCCAGTCTACCGGGCTTGCCGGATTGTACCCGACCGGCGAAGGGGCCGGCTATGCGGGCGGGATCATGAGCGCCGCTCTTGATGGCATGCGTGTTGCCGATGCCATTGCACAGCAACTGGCAGCGAGTTGAAAAGGAGTCTCCCTTGAATAAAAAATTTGTGGCGGAAATACGTGATCGGGATCATGTGCAGGCAGTTTTCCTGGTCAAAGACAAGATCATGGCCATGGCGAAAAATGGCAAACCCTACATGAATCTCCGGCTGATGGACAAGACCGGCGATATTGATTGCAAGATCTGGGACGACGTGGACCGGCTGAGTGAACACTTTGCCAAGGATGACTTTGTCCAGGTGACCGCCAAGGCTTCCACCTATCTGGGGAAAATGCAGCTGGTGGTGGCTGAACTGTTCCGGGTACCGGAAAGCTCGGTGAACCTGGCGGATTTTCTCCCCGAGACCGCCCGGGATATTGCTGAGATGGAGGCCGAACTCCGGCAGACCGTGGCGTCAGTGAACAATGGCCAACTGCGGGCACTGATGGAGCTGTTTCTGGCGGATGCCGCTTTCCTGGCCGCCTACCGGGTGGCGCCGGCTGCCAAGGGGATGCATCATGTCTACCTGGGTGGCTTGCTGGAGCACTCCCTGGCGGTAGCCACGCTGGTGGACCGGGTGGCCCCGCTCTATCCGGTTCTGGATCGCGATCTGCTGACCGTCGGCGCCCTGTTGCATGATATCGGTAAGGTGCGGGAAATGTCCTATACTCGGGCCTTTGATTACACCGATGAAGGCAAATTGATTGGCCACATCACCATCGGGGTGGAGATGATCAGCGAAAAAGTTGCCCAGTTGGCCGGTTTCCCGGGCGAACTGGCGATGCTGATCAAACATCTGATCCTATCGCACCACGGTCAATACGAATACGGCTCTCCCAAGCGCCCCAAAACCCTGGAGGCGACGGTGCTGAATTATCTGGATGACCTTGATTCCAAAATAAACGGCATCGCGGCCCACATGACGAAAGACAGCGGCATTCCCGGTAACTGGACCTCCTATCACCGCCTGTATGATCGTTATTTTTATACCGGTGGACCGGCTGAGCCGGAGATTGAACGAATGGCCGAGGAGCAGGCACCGCCGGCGCCCTCGACACCTGCCACGCTACCCGCTGGCCAGGGGAAAAAGGAAGATTTCCGTAATTCCCCCTTTGCTACATTGAAGAATGAAAATATGGATCTCTTTTAACAAAATGCGCATTCCTGACCTACTCCGGACCTGCCGTTGGCTGTCGTTGTCTCTGCTGTTGGCTGTCATGCTCGGCTGTCCGGGGAGTCAGGGAGGAAAAGGAAAAGGAAAAATACCCATGTTGTTTGCGACGGTTGTTGTCGGCCCTCTGGGGGTCAATTGCACTATTCTTGGCTGTGCGGAAACCAAAGAAGGGGTGGTGATCGACCCCGGGGCAGATGGGCCACGGATCTTGGCCAAGGTCAAGGAGTTGGGGCTGACAGTTAAATATGTCATCAATACCCATGGGCACTTTGACCATGTGGGGGCCAACAAGGAGTTGCTGGCGGCGACGGGCGCCAAGCTACTGATCCATGAGGCCGATGTACCGTTCCTGGGCCGGGCGGCCAAGTCAGCAGCCATGTATGGTCTGGTAACGGAGAACTCGCCGGAGCCCGATGAGTTTCTGGCCGACGGCCAACTCATCAGCTTTGGCCAGCAACAGCTCAAAGTGTTGCATACCCCCGGGCACACGCCCGGAGGGTGCTGTCTCTACCATCAGGCCTCGGGGCAGGTAATTACCGGCGATACGCTTTTTGCCGACGGGGTGGGGCGCACCGATTTTCCCGGCAGTTCCTATGAAGATCTGGCGGCCGGCATCAAGGCCAAGCTCTTTACCCTGCCGGAGGCAACGGTGGCCTATCCGGGCCATGGGCCAAGTACGACCATCGGCCATGAAAAACAGAACAACCCGTATGTGCGCTAGGTATTGGGCGGTAGGCTGGTAGGTTCGTCGGTGGAGGGTGCGATGTTGCAGGGAAAACAGATTGTATTGGGGGTGACCGGCGGGATTGCCGGGTATAAGGCGGTGGAACTGCTGCGCCTGCTGGTCAAGGCCGGTGCCCAGGTGCAGGTGATCATGACTCGGGCCGCCCAGGAATTTGTGACGCCATTGACGTTCCAGACCCTTTCCGGTAATCCGGTACATGGTGAACTGTTCAATCTCATTGCCGAGCAGGAAATTGGCCATATTTCCCTGGCTGACCGGGCTGACCTCTTTATTGTCGCCCCGGCAACGGCCAATGTTATCGGCAAGATTGCCAACGGGATCGCTGACGATCTGCTGACTACCACGACCATGGCCACCAAGGCGCCGGTGCTGGTTGCTCCGGCCATGAACTGCAACATGTATCAGAATCCGATATACCAGGAAAACGAGGAGAAACTGCGGCGCTACGGCTATCACTTCGTTGCCCCGGTGAAAGGGGCATTGGCATGCGGCTGGGAAGGTGAGGGGAAGTTTCAGGAGCCGGCAGTCATTGTTGCCGAGGCGATCCGTTTGTTGACCACCCAATCGTTGGCGGGCCGGCGGGTGCTGGTGACGGCCGGCCGGGCCGACCCGGGAAGAAATCGACCCGGTACGTTTCATCAGCAACCATTCGTCGGGCAAGATGGGGTACGCGATTGCCACTGAGGCCTGGCGACGCGGCGCCCACGTTACCTTAGTGAGCGGCCCAACGGCGTTGACCGCGCCGTGGGGGGTAACGCTGGTGCCCGTGGAGAGCGCCAAGGAGATGCAGGCGGCGGTGTTAGCGGTGCGGGCCGAGAGCGATATTATCATCAAGGCGGCGGCGGTTGCCGATTACCGGCCCGTCGACCGGGCCACGGATAAAATGAAGAAGGGTACCGAACGGTTGACCCTGGCATTGACGAAAAACCCTGACATTCTCAGTGAACTGGGTCAGTTGAAGACGGCCGGTCAAGTGCTGGTCGGCTTTGCCGCTGAGACGACGAATCTGCGGGAGTATGCTTTGGCCAAGCTTCAGGCCAAGAATCTGGATCTGATCGTGGCCAATGATGTTTCGGCCACGGATGCCGGCTTCAATGTGGATACCAATCGGGTGCGGCTGCTGTTTCGGGATGGTCGCGACGAGGAGTTGCCGCTGGCGGATAAGGGCGAGGTGGCGCGGCAGATCCTGGATCGAATCGGTCCGCTGCTGAACATTGGCAATTAACGTTCAGCGATGCTGGTCAGCTTGCCGGCATCCCAAATGGCGCTTCGTAGTGTTTCCTTGATCGGGTCAAAGATGGCCCGGGATTGCCGGTCGTTCAGCTTGCCGCTCCGGTAGAGCAGGCGCAGATTCTTCCGCACTTTTTCTGCTGCGGCCAATGCCTGTTCTCCGGTCGGATCAGCCAGGTAGGCCTGGTTTTTTTCCGGGGAGCAAAGGGTTTCCAGGATTGATTCCCGGGCCAACTCCAGATATTCCTCCCGGTCCTGATCCTCCAGGGGGTAGCGGGACGTTTCGTTGATGGTTCGCTGAAATTGCTGCCACTTCTCGAGCCGGCTCAACACCAGAATCGAATTGAAGATCCGTTTATTGGTGCCAAAGGAAAAAATGGTATCGGCCAGGACCCCGCGGAGCAGCGTGTCATTCTCCTTATAGTTTTCCTGGGCAACAAGCTGGGCTACATCCCAGACCTCTTTCGGGACATAGCAGTCAAAACGGGCTTCCCAGTACGCATGTTTCAACGCCAGGGTGGGATAGCTCTTCATCAGCTTGAACGGTACGTAGTAATTGTGGGCGATGGTATCGGCGGCGAGATGAGCAAGGTAGCCGTAGGCACAGGCCTGCTGGGCTGGGGTCTGCGCCCGGAGTAACACGGTGCGGCCAATTTGCCAGCGATGGCAGTGCAGCAGATAGTGGGTGAATTTTTTGCCGACAATAATGTCTGCGGCAATGCAGCCGTAGAGGAAATCCCGCGGGGCACCGCCCAGAATGGCGGCAATTGTCGGCGGCAGGCTGGAAACGCTTTCCAGAACGCTCAATCCCAACTGCAGGTGGGTTCCCGGACCCCAGGCCAGGGCCAGATCGGGCAGAAAAAATAGCAGTGCAAGTGTTGCAACAAAGAGCATCATTACTGCTAAGCATAGAAGATTGCTGGCGCGATGTAAAGGAGAGCCGTGATGACCGACCAAGATACATCCAGTTATCTCCGGGCCTATCTGGAAGAGTTGCGGGAAACCGGTGCTGAATATCTGTCGGGACAGCCGCAGCATGTTCGGCCGGTAACTGCCGAAGCGGCGCCTATCGTGGCCGAATCAACAGTTGATCAATCGGCAGCGCTCGTCGAGACGCTGGTAGATATTCGCAATGATCTGGGTGATTGCCATCGCTGTGCGCTGGGCGATGGCCGAACGACCTTGGTTTTTGGGGTTGGCAATCCGCAGGCAAAATTGGTCTTTGTCGGCGAAGCTCCGGGACGGGACGAGGACCTGCAGGGGGAACCATTTGTTGGTGCTGCCGGCCAACTGCTCACCAAGATCATCCAAGCCATGGGCTTGCAGCGTGGAGATGTCTATATCTGCAATGTTCTTAAATGCCGTCCGCCGCAGAATCGGGATCCGCAGCCCGAAGAGGTCGAGGCCTGTTCAGGTTTCATGCTGCGGCAGATTCAAGCAATAGGTCCGGTAGTCCTCGTCGCCCTGGGTAAGTTCGCCGCTCAGACCCTGCTGCAGAACCAAACCCCCATCAGTAAGCTGCGAGGGCAGTTTCACGACTATCACGGCATCCCGCTCATGCCGACCTTTCACCCCAGTGCGCTGCTGCGGGATGAGACCTTGAAACGTCCGGTCTGGGAGGATATGCAACTGGTGATGCAGCGGCTCGGACTCCAACTGCCGGAGAAGAAAGGATAGCTATGCGCCGCCGGGCAACCCTACAGATATCGCTGGTGCTGATTGGGCTGGTAACCGTAGCTGGCTGCGGGGAAAAACAGCAGCGTTCGGTGTACAAGAATCGTCAGGATTGTCTCGACGACTGGGGCGGCAATGATAAGGATTGTCAGGAGCCACAACAGGGGAGCCAGCATTACCGCACCGGCTATTATTATGGGCCCAACTATGGTGGAGCCTATCGGCCAAGCCGCTCCGTTGGCGTTACCAGTGTCAGCCGCGGGGGATTCGGCTCCATCGGCCATTTCTTCTCTTCCGGCGGCTAAAGGATGCAGCGTCTCCCGATCATTCCCCGTGCCGGCTGGCCTGGGCTGGTTGCAGCCCAGGGCTTGACCTTTCATACCATTGATGGCGAACCCTATTGGGATGAAACCGCCTGCTATCGCTTTACTGCCGCTGAAATCGATTGTCTGGATCTGGCGACGGCCGAGTTGCAGGAGCTCTGCATTGCCGCGGTGGATGAGGTGATCCGGCGAAATCGGTTTGCGCAGCTTGGTATCACCGAACGGCATGTCCCGTTCATTATCGATTCATGGGAGCGTGATGAACCGACCATCTATGGCCGCTTTGACCTGGCCTGGAACGGTAGCGGGGCGCCGAAACTGCTGGAGTACAATGCGGATACGCCGACGGCGCTGCTGGAAGCGGCGGTGATCCAGTGGTTCTGGCTCAAGGATCGCTTCCCGGATGAGGATCAGTTCAACTCGATTCATGAAAAACTGCTGGCGGGGTGGCGCAGCTGGCCGGCGGCGCCTGGCAGTCTGATCCATTTTGCCTGTGTCGCGGATAGCAACGAAGATCTCGGGACCCTGGAGTATCTGCGGGATACGGCGCTGCAGGCCGGTTACACCACCGAACGGTTTTACATGGGGGATCAGGGGTGGGATGCGGCGCTGGGCCGTTTTGTCGATCTGGCGGATCGGCCCATCGAACGGCTGTTCAAGCTCTACCCCTGGGAATGGCTACTGCATGAGGATTTTGCCAGCCATCTTGCCCGTGCGGCCGTCAATTGGATCGAGCCGGTCTGGAAGCTGATTCTGAGCAGCAAGGGAATCCTCCCTATCCTTTGGGAGCTGGCACCAAACCACCCGAACCTGCTGGAGGCATCTTTCAACGAACTAGCTGGGGATTACGTGCGCAAACCTCTCTTTTCACGGGAGGGTGAGAATATCACCATCTGCCGCGCTGGCGAGATAACGGAAACCCCGGGTAGTTACGGTGCTGAAGGTTATATCTTTCAGCGCTATTGCCGGCTACCCAACTACGGCGGTAACTTCCCGGTGATCGGCTCCTGGGTCATTGCCGGCGAGCCTGCCGGCATCGGCATCCGCGAAGATGCCACCGAGATCACCACCAACACCAGTCGCTTTATTCCGCACTATTTTGAGGAGAGTTGATTTATGGAACAACTTACTATCGCCGAATCACTGGCAGGCCTGGGCAGCTTCATTGCCTATTTCGGTATCGCCGCTGCACTTCTGATCTTGTTCTGCCTGGTCTACAGCTGGGTCACTCCCTATCCGGAGTTCAAGCTGATCAAGGCGGGGAAGGTGGCGCCGGCCATCAGTTTCAGCGGAGCGCTGCTCGGTTTTGTCATCCCGCTGGCCAGCGTTATTTCCCACAGCATTGCCCTGCTGGATATGATCGTCTGGGCGCTGGTGGCGTTGGTGGTGCAGGTGCTGGTTTTTCTCGGTCTGCGCCTGTTTATCGGCGACCTGGCCCAGGATATCGCCAATGACCAGCCGGCGCCGGCAGTGTTGCTGGCGGTATTATCTCTGGCCGCCGGGATTATCAACGCTGCCTGCATGACCTTCTGACCGGATGAACTTCAGCGCCGATCTCCATATCCATTCCCCATATTCCCGGGCCACCAGCAAGGATAGTACCCTGGCTGGGCTGGCGTCCTGGGCGCGGGTGAAGGGAATCAATGTTGTTGCCACCGGCGACTTCACCCATCCCCGTTGGTTCCAGACCCTGCAGGACGACCTGCTACCGGCCGAACCGGGCCTCTTTCGCTTGCGGGATGAGCGGGCCATGGTTTCGCCATTGCCCGGGGTAACCCTGGTGGATGCGCCGGTCCGTTTTCTGCTCTCGGCCGAAGTCAGCAGCATCTATAAGCGGGGCGGCAAGGTGCGCAAGGTCCACAATCTGCTCTACGTGCCGGACTTTGCCAGTGCGGCGCGGGTGAATGCCCGCTTGGGGGCCATAGGTAATCTGAAATCCGATGGCCGACCGATTCTCGGCCTGGACAGTCGTGATTTACTGGAAATCATGCTGGAGGAAGCGCCAGAGGGGTTTCTGGTCCCAGCCCATATCTGGACCCCCTGGTTCTCCCTGTTTGGCTCCAGATCCGGCTTTGACGACATTGCAGACTGCTTTGCCGACCTTACCCCGCAGATCTTTGCTCTGGAGACCGGCCTGTCATCCGATCCGGCGATGAATCGAATGATTTCGGCACTTGATCGCTTTGCCCTGATCTCCAATTCCGACAGCCATTCACCGCAGAAAATGGGGCGCGAAGCCAATCTATTCCGTACCGAATTTGACTACTTTGCCCTGCGGGATGCCCTTAAGGCCAATCGCCGCGACCGGTTCCGCGGGACGGTGGAATTTTTTCCGGAAGAAGGGAAGTACCATGCCGATGGCCACCGGGATTGTGCCATCTGTCTTGAGTCGACCGAGACACGACGGCTGGCGGGGCAATGTCCGGTCTGCAATAAACCGCTGACCGTGGGGGTGAAGTATCGGGTGCTGGAGTTGGCGGATCGGGCCGAACCGCATTTCCCGGCGGATGCGCCGGAGGTTTTCAGTCTGATTCCATTGCCTGAGGTGCTGGGCGAACTGCTGGGCGTTGGTCCCACCTCTAAAAAAGTCATGGGCGGCTATGCTGAGGTGATTGCCCGGTTTGGCTCTGAACTGGGGTTGCTGTTGGACGCCCCGATTGCCGAGATTTCATCGATCTGGCCCCTGCTCGGTGAAGCCATTGACCGGATGCGGCAGGGGCGGGTAATCCGTCAGCCCGGTTTTGATGGCGAGTATGGGGTGATTAAACTCTTTGCGGCCGATGAAATGCGGCACTTCCTCTGAAGGAACATTTGTGTCCGGCCAAAGCTGCTGTATGTTTGACGAGCAAATTCGTTGCCAACCAGTGTCGTTGCGAGGAGAAGTATGGCAGAATCTACCGTAAAATTTGTCTTCCCCCAGCCGATTCTCGTCGTTGACGATGATCGGTTGATCCGGACCGTCATGGAAGGGAATCTACGGGCAGCTGGCTACGATGTCGTTTCCGCCGCTACCGGGAAGGAAGCGCTGCAGATCTTTCGTTCCGGTTATTTCCCCATTGTGATGACCGACTGGATAATGCCGGAAATGGATGGACTGGAATTGTGCCGGGCAATCCGCAGTGATGATTCTGGTCGCTACACGTACATTATCCTTCTGACCTCCCAATCGTCCAAAAATGATATCATTGCCGGACTGGAGGCGGGTGCGGACGAATACCTCGTCAAGCCTCCCCACCAAAATGAACTGTTGACCCGCTTGAAGACCGCCCGCCGCATCATCGAACTGGAAAGTGCGTTGAACCGCTACGCCAAGGAGGTTGCCACTCTTACGCTGGTGGATCCGCTGACTGGTGTGGGTAACCGACGGCAAATGGAAGAACGGCTGCCGCAGGAGATTAAGCGGGCCTATCGCTATGGTCGCTCACTAACGGTAATCATGGGATCAATTGATTGGTTCAAAGAGATTGTGGTCACCCATGGCCATTATACGGGTGATCTGGTGCTGAAGCAGTGTGCTGACAGTCTCGCTGAGTCCATACGTAAGGAAATTGACTGGCTGGCCCGCTACGGCGAGGAAATTTTTGTTATGGTTCTGCCGGAGACCGATGCGGCAGGGGCAACGATTCTGGCCAAGCGGCTACGGTTCAGAATTGCCTCGCTGGCACTGACCCATAATCAGGAGCAGTTCAAGGTAACGGCCAGTTTCGGGGTGGTCGGTTTTATCCCCAGTGCGCAGAAGGATGGCTTCACCATGCAGATGTTGCTGGACAAGGCGGATGAATGCTTGCAACTGGCCATAACCGAAGGGGGAAATATCATCAAGGCGGTGCAGATTACGTGATGTCTGTCGAGTGTTGAAGGATGTCATATGCTTCCTGGTTCCAATCGGTGCGCGGCCACTATGAACGCCACCCCTATCCGCACTACCCGCTGTTGGCGAGTGTGCCGCGGTGTGACACCTATGCCCTGAATTTGCAGGCGATCTGGGCGGCAGGTAATGGCAGTTGGCTGCCGCCAGGGCAAGGGCAGATTCTGCTCGCCGGCTGCGGCGCCTTTGCCCCGTATCCGCTTCGGCTGGCCAACCCGGAAGCGACGATTGATGCCGTAGACCTGGCCGAGGCGAATCTGCGGCGGGCCCGGTTGCACTGTCTGGTGCATCGCTGTGGCGGGGTGCGTTTCAGCCAGGGAAACTTTCTTGAACCGGGCCAGGTGCCGGGGCCGTACCACTTCATTGATGCCTTTGGGGTGCTACACCATCTGGACGAACCCTTGGCCGGTTTCCGGGCCTTGGAACAGCGCTTGGCCCCCTGTGGTATTTTGCGGGTCATGGTCTATGGCCGTTATGCCCGCCAGGAGGCCGAGTCGATCCGCCGTGCCTGCCGCCTGCTGGGGATCACGGATGTGCTGACCCTTAAGCGGCTGCTGAACCGGGCGCCGCATGGAAGCCGCATTCGCGAATACCTGGATGCTTCATGGGAGTCCCGTACCGATACCGGCCTGGCAGATCTATTCCTGCACCCTTGTGTTCATACCTACCGGATTGATGAGTTCCTGGCGATCATCGCGCAGACTGGCCTTAAACCGCTTCGCTTTACCCATACTGATGCTTTGGTTGATCCGCTGGCCGAGATTGAGCGATTGCGGGAGCTGGACCGCCGGCGCGCAACCCTCTCCAATATCATCTGTTATTTGGGGCGGGATGCCCAAGACGCTACGCCGGTTGTTGATGGCTCAACGCTGCGGCTCAATCCGATGCTGCTGACGGCATTGGCCCCGTGGCGACTGAGTCCAGTGCGGCCGATGGCACGCTTGGGTCTGGAAAATCTGGCAATTGACTCGATAACTAGTCGGTTCCTTCGACGATTTCGCCAGCCGGTGCCGGTATCAATGTTATCGTCAGCTGAGCGGCAAAAGGCAGAAGAGTATGTTGCTGCCTGGTATCTGTTATGTTGCAACGAAACCTGATTTATTGGAGATACCTATGGATACAGCGTTGCTTGAACAGTCAATGATTGCGGGAACACCACCACCCTTTACGCTCCCGCAATGGATCGCCTGTGCCCCGTTCGAGGAGTTTCTTGAGATGACCATCGTTGAAGCGCGCGAAGGTCGGGCGCTCCTGACCATGCCATTCAAAGTCAAACATGCCCAGGGCAAGGGGTTGATGCATGGCGGGGCGGTGACGGCCCTGGCGGATACGGCGGTGGCCATGGCCATCAAGAGCCTGTTGCCGGAGGGGACTCACTTTGTCACCACGGAACTGAATCTGAAGTTTCATGCCCCGGTCACTGGTGGTGACGTGCGTGCCGAAGCCCGTATGGAATGGCGGGATGAACGGACCATTGACGGTCTTGCCGAGGTATATAACGGCGAGACCAAGGTGGCGACATTTACCGCTATTTTCCGGGTTAAGCGGCAGTAATTGTCGTTGCTATCAGCTTGCTCTATTGAGTCAGGGAGGACGCATGGCAGCCAGAGTAGTTGCGGTTTGTATCAGTCAAAATAAGGGTGAAAGAAAGACGCCGGTCGATTCGATTGAACTGCGCAAGAATCATGGGATCGTCGGTGATGCCCATGCCGGCGAGTGGCACCGCCAGGTAAGCCTCTTGGCCAGCGAGAGCATTGCCAAGATGCAGGCGCTGGGGCTCGAAGTTTCAGCGGGAGATTTCGCCGAAAACATCACGACTATCGGGATCAACCTGGTTGCCTTGCCCGTGGGGACTCTGCTGGCAATTGGTGATACCCTGCTGGAAGTGACGCAGATCGGCAAGGAATGCCACACGCGCTGCGCCATTTTCTACCAGGCCGGTGATTGTGTCATGCCCAAGGAAGGGATCTTTGCCAAAGTATTACAGGGCGGGGTCATTTCTGCAGGGTCCCGGATCGAAATTGCCGAATAAGCAACATGAAAGGCCCGCCAGTTCTGGGGGCCTTCTTAAAAACTGAACTATCCATTTTCTGAGCTTTACCAGCAATGCGGTGTTGGTAGTTGAATCGTCCTATCTCCCCAGACGGGGCCGCAGAACCACTTCCCATTGGTATCATTTCTCATTGCTGGTATTCCGTTCTTGACAACTGAGTACCGAATTTGCTATTAAAATCAGACATCTAAGGGCGCATAGCTCAGCGGGAGAGCACTGCCTTCACACGGCAGGGGTCGTAGGTTCAATCCCTACTGCGCCCACCATAAAATCAAGGGGTTAGCCGTTTGGCTAGCCCCTTTTAGTTTCTACGCGCCACACTTTATTATTCCGTTTCGATTATTATAATATCCAGCTAAAATTACTATCTATCGACGAATGTGGTTCATTCTTTCTTGCTTCTGCGCAGTCGGTTGTTGAGGGCCTGACGGGTGACGCCGAGTTTTTGGGCCGCAAGCCCCTGGTTGTTGTTGGTAATTTCCATGGCCCGTCTAATTAATTCATTTTCTGCCTGTTTCAGGGTAGGGAATCGATGGAAAACAATCTTGTCATTCTCTTCTCCAGTGCTTTGATCGAAGTGAGTAATCTCGCCGCCTTTTTCCCGTAAAATTAGCTCCTTGAATGCGGAAACGTGAATTTTGGCCGTTGTTGCTCTGGTCACAACATCAAGGACCATGGCGTGCAATTCACGTATATTCCCCGGGAAGTCATACGTACTCAATAGATCGATAAGTTCTTTGCGATACGTGAGCTGGCGCTTGCCGACAGTTTTCGCTGATTCAACCAGGAAATGATTCAGTAGCAGCGGGATATCGTCACGACGATTACGGAGTTGCGGGATGATTACCTGATGTGAACAGAGTCGATAATAGAGATCCTTGCGGAATTTGCCGTCAATCATTTGTTGTTTTAAGTTGCGATTAGTGGCGACAACCAAGCGGGCGGTGTTCTGCATCGGGATGTCAGAGCCCAGCGGATAGTATTCATTTTCTTGCAGCAGGCGTAATAATTTTATCTGCGAAAGCTCATTCAAATCGCCTATTTCATCGAGAAATAGCGTGCCTTTTGCCGCTTTTTTAATCAAACCGTCCCGATCAGTAAATGCACCGGTATACGACCCCTTCTTGTGGCCAAACAGGGTGTCGGAAAACAGGGTGTCATCAAGTCCAGCAACATTGACACTCACAAACAAGCCATTTCTCTTGCTCAGGGTATGGATGGCCTGGGCAAAAAGCTCCTTTCCTACGCCGGTTTCGCCGGTGACGAGGATGGGCTGGAATGACTGGGCAACGATTTCCACATATTTGAGCAGGGCCAGCATGTCCTTATTCTGGGTGATGATTGCCGGAACAAGCATGGTCACCGAGGCATCAATTGCATGTGCTTTCTGGTGGGCATCAATTTCTTCCTGCAACATAAACAGTTCGATTGCTCGTTGAATACTGGACATGAACCGCTTGACGATAATTGGCTTGGTCAGGTAATCGACCGCCCCGAGTTTCATACATTCAATCGCCGTTTCGATTTGTTGCTCAGCAGTGGCGACAATTACGGTAATCCCTGATTTCTCCGCATCTATTTCGCGCAACAGAGCAATGCCTGAAATATTCGGCATCATCAAGTCAAGCACAACGACATCAGCTGAATTGCTTTCCAGATGTCGTAAAAGATCATGGCCGTCATTGAAAGTGGTGACGTTGGTATACCCTTCATGCTGCAGGATCGATTGCAGGAGGCTTAGTGCCTGGAGGTCGTCATCAACGAGAACAATCTTTGCGTCGGTTTGCTTTAAGAGCATGGGTACCTGCCTTGGTTGTGTTGATATTGATTAATCGGCAATCAAGCAAGATATTCAGCAGTAAGTGTGCCGAAAATGTTGCAGCCATTGACTGCTGGTCTAGCCAGTTACTTGCATTTTTACTGCGGTACGCTACGTTACGTATTTAAAGAGAATTTGGATTAAAGTTAAGCAAAATTAGATGGTTATCGGCATATTTTGATGTGCGGGGTACGGGCAGACACCAAACAATAATTTTTGGCTCGCCAATTGCTTTTTAAAAAGTACGGGTCACGATTCCCTAAAATGGCAATAATTGTTGCAGGCGCGCCGACGCAATATTCTTCAGCACCACTATAAAGTATGCTGTTACTTGATGGTACCAGAAAAATCATTGAGCAACAAATGTTGCATTTTTCGACAGCACGATACGTGAGGGAAACAAAATGAATGCATATAACGGAACCTATATGCATGTCACAATTCATGAGTGCCCGCCTAAAACCCTTCCTGTACCGAAGCAAATATTCTTTACAAAATCGAAAAACCTGTTCTACTTACTTGTAACTTGCTGAAATAACGGAGAAAAACTGATACGTTGTGCAACAAATATTGCACGTATGCGCGCATGGTTGTTGCAGTTCTTTGTGCGCACAAAACATAGGTGCCTGAATTAACTCTGTTTGCTGCGCAATATATGTTGCAGGATTGGCCATCGAAATTTTGTGGGCCAAGAGACAGGTAACAGATATTCTGGGGGCGGTAATGGGAAACAGCAAAAAAACGGATCGAGCCACGGCAGCAACATTGCGCGCCAATGCCGAAGCGCAGCTGCAGCAAAGAACTGCAGACTTCCCGCAGCCGCACGCAAATACTGAGGTGCAACGCCTTCTGCATGAGCTGCAGGTTCACCAGATTGAACTGGAAATGCAAAATGACGAGCTCAAGCGGACCCAGTGCGAACTGGAATCATCCCTGGAGAAATATACCGACCTCTACGATTTTGCCCCGGTTGGCTACGTGATCTGTGATCGCCAGGGTGTCATCAGTGCTGTAAATTTTGCCGGCTCTAACCTTCTCGGCTGCGAGCGCTCGCGGATTATTGGCAAGCGTTTCGGGCAGTTTATCACGAATGAATATGGTGCGCGGTTCACCGATTTTCTGGAAACCGTTTTCACCAATCAGGGAACAAGCGCCTGCGAGATGGTTCTGCACAATGCGGTGAGTTCGCCGGTCTTTGTGCAGCTCAATGCCATTGTTGTCAATTCCGGGCAGGATTGCCGCATTGCCCTGAGTGACATTACGAGTCACAAACAGGCAGAAGCTGATCTGCGCAAAAGTGAAGCGCTGTATCGTGCCATTGGCGAAACGATTAACTACGGTGTCTGGGTCTGTGCACCCGATGGGCGGAACGTCTATGCCAGTGAAAGTTTTCTCAAGATGGTCGGGATCACGCAGCAGCAATGTTCGGATTTTGGCTGGGGAGATCTGCTTCATCCGGACGATGCTGAGCGCACTATCGCTGCGTGGCAGGAATGTGTCCGCATTGGTGGGAAGTGGGACATCGAGCACCGGTTCAAGGGGGTGGATGGTCACTGGCATCATGTTCTGGCTCGGGGGGTGCCGGTCAGGGACGAGCACGGGGAAATTACCAGTTGGGCCGGGATTAATCTTGATATCGATCGTTTAAAACAGGCCGATGAGGCGTTGCAGCAGCTCACCTCTGATCTTGATCGCGCACAGCAGGTGGGGAGCATTGGCAGTTGGCGCCTCGATGTCCGCAGCAACGTGCTTAGCTGGTCCGCTGAAAATCATCGTATTTTCGGTATTCCCCAGGGTGAGCCGATGACGTATGAATCATTCCTTGCAACCATTCATCCCGACGATCGCCATGCCGTTGATAGCCAGTGGCAGGCAGCGCTACGCGGTGCGCCGTATGATATCGAGCATCGGCTGGTGGTGAATGGTCAGATCAAATGGGTACGGGAGAAAGCATATCTGGAATTTGAAAAAGATGGCTCGCTCATAGGTGGCTTTGGAATTACCCAGGATTTCACCGAACGTAAAACGATAGCGGAGGAGTTGCAGGCACGCGAACAGAGGATACAGCAGGCGCTCCAGGTCAGTCGCTCCTTTACCTTTGCATGGACACCGGAGACCGACGAGGTGAAGCGCTCTGCCAGTTGCGGGCCAATTCTCCACCTTACTGGCGATGATGCGGTCAGCGACACGGGCACCCATTATTTCCAGTCAGTTCATCCTGACGACCGCGCGCGATTTGTGCAGATATTAAAGGGTCTGTCACCTGAATCAAACAGCTACCTGACCGAATACCGCTACGTCTGTAATGATGGCGTTGAGATTGTGCTGGAAGAGACCGGTCAGGCTACCTTTGACGCTGGCGGCGTGTTGCGGCAGCTGGTCGGAGTTTCAGCCGACATCACCACGCGCAAACAGGCTGAAGAAGGGCTCCGAGCGATTAATCAGGAACTTGAGCAGCGAGTTTTAGCGCGGACGGCAGAGCTGGATAAAACCATAGATATACTATCAGGAGAAATTTATGAACGTGAAGTGGCGCAAAAAAGTCTGCTACGGCTCAATCGCCTGTATGCAGCGTTGAGTGAGACCAACCACGCAATCATTAAAAATCAGGATCGCGATGCCCTGTTCAGCGATTTTTGTCGGATCGCGGTGGACTATGGCGGCTATATTCTGGCGTGGGTGGGGCTGTTGGACCCTGCGAACGGTGAGGTGCGGATCGCTCATGCGAGCGGGGATATGGCCTATCTGGAGACTATCCGGGTAACGGCTAACCTGGAACCGATGGGAGCAGGACCGACCGGGATGGCTATCCGTAGCGGGACGTATTTCATTTGCAACGATTTCCAGAATGACCCGACGACTCTCCCCTGGCATGACCTGGCTAAAGCCCATGGCATTTTTTCTTCTGCTTCCATTGCCATCAAGGAAAATGATCGAGTTATTGGGGCACTTGCCCTGTACGCCGACGAAACGGATTACTTTGACGAGCAGCAAGTGGAACTGTTGGTACAGATGGGGCTGGATATCTCCTTTGCCCTTGATAACCTGTCCCGCGAGACAGTGCGTCAGGCAGCAGAACAGGCTTTACAGCAAGAGACGCTGGAGCGACTGCAGACCGCAAAACGTCTGCGTGCAAACGAACAGCTGCTCATCCAGCAGAGCCGTCAGGCGGCCATGGGGGAGATGATTGGCAATATCGCCCACCAGTGGCGTCAGCCATTGAATACCTTGGGTCTGACGGTACAGCAACTGCAGCTGTTTTATGAGCTGGGTAAAGTCGACCGGGAATTTATGGCGCAGAGTGTGAACCGGTCAATGGATCTTATCCAGCACATGTCTCACACCATTGATGATTTCCGTAACTATTTCAAACCGGATAAGGAAAAAGTAACGTTTAAAATGCAAGAGGCACTACAGTCAACGGTAACGCTTATCGGGGACACTCTCACCGCACACAATATTAGTACCGAACTGATCGCCCTTGCTGACCCGGTTATTGTTGGCTACCGGAATGAATTTTCCCAGGCGGTCCTGAATATTCTGCACAATGCCAAGGATATATTGACTGAAAGGAATGTCGCTCACCCTCGGGTGACTGTTACCATCTGCTTGGAGGGCGATTGTGCGGTGGTGACCATTGCTGACAACGGCGGTGGCATTCCCGAGGAGATTATGACCAAGATATTTGACCCATATTTCACTACCAAGGGCCCACAGCATGGGACTGGTGTTGGCCTGTTCATGACCAAATCCATTATCGAAAAGAATATGGGCGGCAAACTGACCGTGCGCAATAATGACGAGGGTGCCGAATTCAGAATCGAGGTCTGCAATGAGTCCTGAAGTCGTTCACTCTGCCACTAAATCGTTCTTAGTGGTGGAGGATGAGAGATCTACCCTTGATCTGCTGATCTCAATCCTGACGCTTAAATATCCCATGGTAGTGATCCATTCTGCCAATAATGGCATGACAGCCCTGGAGCTTTTTACCCAGCATGCGCCAAAAATAGTCATAACCGACATCAATATGTCCGGCATGAATGGGCTCCAATTGGCAGAAAAGATCAGGGCACTGACGCCTGACGCACAGATCATTGCCCTGACCGGGAACAGCAATAAGCTCTCGCTTCATGATTCACCCGAGGATGAGTTTCCGTTCGCCGTTAAAATTATGAAGCCGGTCGTATTTCAGGATCTGTTTGCGGCGATTGATCGGTGCCTATATACTCCTGAATAACCCTCGTCGGTATGTTACTGAAGCAACAAATGTTGCAGTATTTGATGGTCATCCTCCGTCGCCTATCTGGTTATTTACTTAATACAATCGAATGTTTGTGCTGATTGAGCTAATTAATATCCTCTGGCGCGGTTGTTGCGTTTATTCATGTCAGGCGTGAAGTTATCATGCTGTTGCTCAAATATTCGTTATCAACCAACGGGAGGAAATTTCCATGCTTATTCACGTGATCCGAACCAATGACCAGTATGATTATGTAAAGGATTTCATGCTTGATCGACTGATTGATTCGCACAGCATTGTTCGTTTCAGACGCTCCGGCGGCTGGGTCACCGTAGGGGAAGAACCGATTCGCTTGCACAAGCAACATAGGATTGTCACTGGCCCGGAGAGAAGAACTGTGCACGATCGTGGATAGCGTTCGTTAACGACTATTGTGCGAGAGACTGGTGCCTTGACTCCCGCAATATGTTCCGTATCTGTCTGGCAACGGTTGAGCGTCGTCCGCCGCCATGGCGGGCGGGTCTGGGCCGAAGGAGAACCTGGCATGGGGGCATGTTTTTACTTCACCATTTAAACGCCAATCGGACAGTTCTGGAGAACAAATTATATGAAAATCATGATTGCAGATGATGACCCCGCCTTCCGTAATCTGCTGGTAGATACCGTAACCAGATGGGAGTACACAGTAGTCGCTGCCAAGGATGGCACCGAAGCCTGGCAGATACTGCAAGCCCCGGATGCGCCGCGGCTGGTTATTCTTGACTGGATCATGCCCGGGATGAATGGCGTGGAATTGTGTCGGAAAATCAGGGCGGAGGCGCTCGGCCCATACGTCTACATCATTCTCCTGACGGCACAGCAGGAGGAGGCGGACTTGATCGCCGGCATGGAAGCAGGTGCCGACGATTATCTGACCAAGCCGTTCAGGACGAACGAACTGAAGGTGCGCCTGAACGCCGGCAGACGAATTGTCAAACTGCAGCAAGAACTCGCCGCCCACGCCGCTGAACTGGACGTCGCCAACGGGGACCTGGAGGCTTTCAGCTATACCGTTGCCAATAACCTGCTTAAATCACTGATGTCCATTGGCAGTAATGCCCGAAAAATTGAGGAAATTATCTGTAAAAGCGGGGATGAACAGTGTCACTCCTATGCAAAGCGGATTTATGACAAAACCAGGCAGATTGGTGAGCTCATAGGCACCATGCATGACTTCTTCATGCCGATGCGGACTGAGCTCCGGCGGGAAACCATCGATCTGAGCGAAATGGCCAATCAGGTTGCAGTACACCTGCAACTTTCGACTCCCGATCGCCAGGTTACCTGCAAAATTACCGCAGGCATCACGGTCAATGCGGACAAAAACCTGTTGCAGATAGTTTTGACCAATCTCATGGGTAACGCCTGGAAACATACTGACCAACAGAAGGAAGCGGTTATTGAAATCGGGTTACAAGACGACGCCGGGGGCGCGGTCTATTCTGTTCAGGATAATGGCACCGGCTTTGATATGGCGCATCTGGACAGGCTATTCAAACCATTCCAGCCATTGCCGGGTACTGAAGGATATACCGCAGATGGCATCGGCCTGGCCACGGTGGCGCGGATCATCCGTCGCCATGGTGGCAAGGTCTGGGCGGTAGGAGAACCGGGCAAGGGGGCGTGCTTCTCCTTCACGTTGCACCCATGAGGAAGCGGACCGGGGAAAACATTTCAGGAGGACTCACATGACCAAAAACACAAAACCGCCACTGGAAATATTACAAAAATGCCCGACCGGCATCAAGGGGTTGGACGAGATAACCGGCGGTGGTCTCCCCCAGGGGCGTCCGACTCTGGTCTGCGGCGGCACCGGCTGCGGCAAGACCCTGCTGGCCATGGAGTTCCTGATCCGCGGGGCAACAGAGTATGGCGAACCGGGTGTCTACATGTCGTTTGAAGAGAAGTCCGAGGAGCTGGTGACAAACTTCGCCTCTCTCGGCTTCGACCTGAACGAGCTTGTATCCCGCAAAAAGCTCGCTCTTGACTACGTGCACATCGAGCGGAGCGAAATAGAAGAAACAGGCATATACGACCTGGAAGGGCTATTCATCCGCATCGGGTACGCCATTGATGTCATCGGTGCAAAACGGGTGGTGCTCGACACCATCGAGACACTCTTTTCCGGATTTTCCAACGAAATGCTCCTGCGTTCGGAGCTGAAACGCCTGTTCAGCTTCCTGAAAGACAGGGGTGTCACCGCTGTCATCACCGGTGAGCAGGGAGAGCAAGACCTGACACGCTTTGGCCTGGAAGAATACGTCGCCGACTGCGTGATTTTCCTCAACCATAAGGTGGCCGAACAGGTTGCCACGCGGCGATTGCGGATCGTCAAATATCGCGGCTCCGCCCACGGCACTAACGAGTATCCGTTCCTGATCGACGAACAGGGCTTTTCCGTCATGCCGATCTCCTCCATCGGCCTCGACCACCCGGCCTCCACCGAACGGGTCTCCACCGGCATCCCGCGCCTCGACACCATGCTCGGGGAGAAAGGATACTACCGGGGGAGCAGCGTCCTCGTCACCGGCACCGCCGGTACCGGCAAATCGAGCGCGGCTGCCCACTTCGTCGATGCCGCCTGCCGACGCGGCGAACGCTGCCTCTATTTCGCCTTCGAGGAATCCCGCAACCAGATCATCCGCAACATGCGCTCCATCGGCATCGACCTGGAGCAGTGGGTGAACAAGGGACTGCTGGAATTCCGCAACTCCCGCCCGACCCTGTACGGGCTGGAGATGCACCTGGTGACCATGCACAAGGCGATAGAATGGTTCGATCCGGCCAACGTCGTCATCGACCCCATTTCCAATCTGGTTGCTGCGGCGAGCGAGATGGAGGTCAGGTCGATGCTCTCCAGGCTGATCGATTACATGAAGATGAAGGGAATCACCGCCTTCTGTACCGACCTGAACTCCGGCACAAGGTACCTGGAGCATCAAACGGATGTAGGAATATCGTCACTCATGGACACCTGGCTCCTGCTGCAGGTAATGGAGTCGTTCGGCGAGCGCAACCGCGGTCTGTACATCCTCAAGTCCCGCGGTATGGAGCATTCCAACCAGATCAGGGAGTTCATCCTCACCAACAGCGGCGCCAAGCTGGAGGATGTCTACATCGGTTCCGGCGGGGTGCTGACCGGTTCGGCCAGAGTAGCCCAGGAGTCAGGGCAAAAGTCGGAGAACCTGGTACGCCGCCAGGAACTTGAGCGCAAACAACGCGACATTGAACGAAAGAAAGCGGTAATCGAGGCGCAGATTGTGGTGCTTCGCACCAGCTTCGAGGCCGAAAAGGATGAACTGGAGCGGTCAATCGCCAGGGAAAAACTTTACCAGGAGGTTCTCACCGAAGAGACCCAGGCAATGGCACGAGCGCGAACATCGGACAAGCTCGCTCCCATAAAGGAGAATGCCGCAAAGACCGGGAAGGTAGGTCGCACATGACCAGTGAAACCAAGACAAAGGCGCCGAGGAAAAGCAAAACCGTAAAAGCTGAAGAGAGTTGGCAGCTGAGGCTGTATGTGGCGGGGCAGACACCCAATTCCATTGCCGCGTTCGCCAACCTGAAGCGGATCTGCGAAGAACACCTGGAAGGGAAATACCAGATAGAAGTGATCGACTTGCTGGTGAACCCGCAACTGGCAATGGGAGACCAGATTCTGGCCCTGCCGACCCTGGTGCGAAAGCTCCCGTCACCGATAAAAAAAATCATCGGTGACCTTTCCAATACCGAGCGGGTGCTGGTGGGACTTGACATAAAGCCGCTCTCATAACTCCACACCCTTATCTTTAGGGGAGGAGCATTACTCCCCCTCTTAAGATAAGAGGGGGTCGGGGGGAGTTAAATCTCAGGAGAAAAAAATGCACAAGAAAAAAACTGAAATAACCGCCCCGCATCAGGATGCAGCCGGGGCCTTCGAAATGGCGCTCCATGGGACGGATAAAGGTAACTACGTTCTTCGTCTCTACGTGAGCGGCATGACTTTCAATTCTCAGCGGGCGATAGAAAATGTGCGAAAGATCTGTGCTGAACACCTGGAAGGACGCTATCAACTGGAAATCATCGACATCTACCAACAACCGTTCTTTGCCAAAGAGGGGCAGATCGTCGCGACCCCCACCCTGGTCAAGGAACTGCCGGAGCCTTTGCGCAAATTCATCGGTGACATGTCGCAGACGGAGCGGATCCTCGTGGGACTGGACATCAGGTTGCGGAAGGAGACGTAAATGACAACCGCACACAGCACCCATAAAGATCTCCTGGCTGAGAATATAGACCTGCGTTTACGCCTGGAAGAGGCGGAAGATACCCTGCGCGCCACCCGCAGCGGTGAAGTGGATGCTTTTGTGGTCTCCGGGCCGGAGGGGGATCAGGTCTTTACCCTGAAAGGGGCGGAAAAACCGTACCGCATCCTGGTGGAGACGATGAACGAAGGGGCCGCCACCCTGGCCGCCGACGGATCTATCCTCTATTGCAACAAACGGCTGGCAGACATGCTCCAGGTCCCCCTGGAAAAGCTCCTCGGGACGCAGCTCGCCGCATATGTGGCCCCAGCCGACCAGACCCTGTTTCTGGCCCGGATGGGAAAGTTCACTGATGGGTGCGACAAAGATGAAATCAGAATGATCTCCGGGACAGGTAATGCCGTGGCGGTGATCATTTCCTACTGCGCAGTAGACCTTTCCGGCAGTCATGGGATAAGCATGGTGGTCACCGACCTCACGCAGCAAAAGCGCAACGAGGAGAACATGGCCGCGGAGAAGCTTGCCCGTTCCATCATCGAGCAGGCGGGGGAGGCGATAGTTGTCTGCGACGAAGGAGGGAGGATCACCCGGGCCAGCCGGCTCGTCCATCAGCTTTGCAACGGAAACCCGCTGCTGCAACCATTCAACGAACTGTTCAAGTTACGGATTATTGAATCAGATCGTCTTTTTTCCGTTTTGTCACCTCTGCATGGCGATTGTTTTGAAAACGTTGAGGTCGAATTCATGCGGAGCGACGAGCAGATATTTACGCTGCTCCTCAACGCGCGGCCGCTTTTAATCGTTCAGGACCATATCATCGGTTGTGTAGTGACACTTACCGATATTTCCGAGCGCAAGCGGGCAGAGGAGGAGATAAGCATACTGAACATCGACCTGTCGGCGCGGGCTGCGGAACAGGCGGTTGCCAACCTGGAACTGAAGGCATCCGCTGTCGAGCTTGACGCAACGAACCTGTTACTGGAAGAAGCCAATCGGGAACTGGAGGCGTTCAATTACACGGTTGCCCATGACCTGCGCAATCCGTTGAATGTCATCAGCAGCTATTGTCAGGCGTTCAAGGAAATGTGCGACGATACCATCAATGAGCAGTGCCGCCGTTACATCAAAGAGATTTACGACGGCACATTGCGTATGAACCGGCTGATTGAGGCTCTGCTCAACTTTTCCAGTCTGGCCCATGTCGAAACGCGCCGGGACAAGGTTGATCTCTCCGCCATGGCACATGAGGTTGCCACGGAACTGAAGCAGACCGCGCCGGAGCGCCGGGTCACGGTACGTATCGCCGACGGGCTTAGTGCCAACGGGGATGCCACCCTTTTGCGGGTAGTCCTGGTTAACCTCCTCGACAATGCCTGGAAATATACCGGCCCGCGACAGGAAGGGATCATCGAATTCGGCACAACGGAGGTTGATGGCCTGCCTGCCTGGTTCATCCGCGACAACGGAGCAGGGTTTGCCATGGCAGATGCGAACAATCTCTTTATTCCTTTCAAGCGCCTCGCCGGCGCTGAGGAGTGCCGCGGCTTCGGTATCGGCCTGGCCACAGTGGAGCGAATTATCCGGTGCCATGGCGGCAGGGTCTGGGCCGAAGGGGAACTGGGCCAGGGGGCAACGTTCTGGTTCACGTTACAGCCGCAGTTACGGGAACATGCGGAAACATGAGAAACGTGATCATCAACGGCGGATTATTACTGGCCCTGGCGATTCTGGCGTTCATCGGCTGGCAGAACTAGCGGAACATTACCGAGATGACCGAGTATGACCAATGGTAAGGCCATCAGGCCAGAGCGTGATTTAGTCTGCTTGATGGCGAAGCCATCTGTTTTCGCCGGGAGAAGGTTTGATGCCGATCAAGGTCTTGGAAGCAATAAGAAAGATCGTGGAAGATTTTTTTGGCGGGGCAACCTTTACCATTGCCAGGGAAGATGCAACGCATGGGAAGGCTGAACATGGAGATACCGTCGTCGTCAAGAAGATTACGACAGAGCTGGGCACGTATCGCTTTTTACTGCAGCGAAGCGGCTTGCCGTTCACAGATACTGAAAGAAATATCGCCGATGAAGTAGCAGATGCCATTCATATTCTTCTGTTAAGCAGGAAAAAGGGGGGCGACATCATCTACTTTCGCACGGCACTGCTCTCCTCGCTATTGGATGTTGCCGTCTCACGTTATCTGCGGTTTAATCGCCACCGGGCCTTCTGGTCAATCCAAAAACTGCTGCAGATTCTGAAAAATCTCTCGTTTCAGCGGCATGAAGGGGTACCAGCCACCAGCGGATTCATTGTCTACCGTAATCAGATCGAGGAGTTCAATGTGGCTTGCAGCATGTCGGACTGTTTACGGCATGATTTTAATCCCGGCATCGGCATCTCGGCCAATTTCTACAAAAGCCCATTGACATACCGGTTGGTGAACGGTCTGGGAACGTATTACGCCTGCAACATCAGCATGCAGGCTACCGGGATGCTCAAGTTCATGAACTACGGTAACCGGGATGCCATTGAACGACTCAGCCACCGTGATACTCTTTCCCTGATCAACAAAGCCGGAGAAGGGGCGTTTGCCGTGAGTATTACCCCTGCCTCAGAATTGGAAATAATGACCTGTCCGGATAATATACTCGTCTGGAGAAAAGGTAACTGGAGCCTGTTCGATCCGGATATTTACCGAAGTTTTCTGGCGGGACATCTGGCTGCAAGAGAAATGGAAGCATTAATCATCACCTTGTATTCCATGTCAAAGCTACGGCTCGGAATGATTGTCCTCATCGCCGACGAGAATGTCCTTGTTTCAGGAGAATTGCAAAAAGGCACGACCAGCGGCAATGATTCCCTCAGTCAGTTGATCATCAGTTTTTTCAAGGACAAAACGATTTCGGACCTGAAACATACGGGAGAACTGATCAGCATCCTTTCTGCAGATGGCATGACATTGTTCAATAATGACGGCGTACTGATCGACGCGGGAATCATCATCAATACCTGCACGACTCCCGGGGTAGTGGCGGGGGGAGGACGGACAACGGCGGCGACTGCTGCCTCACTGTATGGCAAGGTTATCAAGGTATCCGAAGACGGGCCGATTGAGCTGTATGAAAATGGGGAGTCTGTTTACCGGTTTGGTTGACGGCAATGCCGCGTAAATTGTAATTAATGGGGAGAAAGACCATGAGGATTTTGATAGCGGACGATGAACCGAGTTTCCGGCGCCTTCTGGAAGAAAAGCTGGCCAGGTGGGAATACGATGTCGTGGTCGCTGAAAACGGCCATGCCGCACTGCAGATTCTGCAGGGCGACGACCCCCCGAGACTAGCGATGCTTGACTGGATGATGCCGGGTATGGATGGGGTGGAGGTCTGCCGGAAAGTCAGGGCAGGGGGGGATGAACCATATACGTACATAATCCTCCTGACCTCCCAGCAGCGCGATGAAGATCTCGTTACCGGCTTGGAAGCCGGCGCAGACGATTACATTACCAAGCCATTCAAACACAACGAGTTGCGACTCCGTCTGCGGGCCGGAAGGCGCATCATCGAGCTGCAGAATGAACTGATCGCGGCCCGCGATACCTTTCGCTCAAAAGCATCCCATGATTCGCTGACCGGTCTCTGGAACCATGAGGAGATCCTGCAGATTTTGGCCCATGAACTGTCGCGGGCCGAGCGGGAAAATAAATGCATCGGTGTGATTATGGCCGATATCGATTTTTTCAAGAAGATCAATGATAGCTACGGCCATATGGCAGGCGATGTGGTGCTCCGCGAGTCTGCCGTCAAGATGCAGGCCTTGATGCGTTCCTATGATTTTATCGGACGTTATGGCGGCGAAGAGTTTCTGGTTATTCTGCCCGAATGCTGCTCGGCGTGTGCTGCTGCATTTGCCGACCGGCTCCGGCTCTGCGTCTGCACCGACTCTGTCGATACCCCGGAAGGGATGATTCCGGTCACCATCAGTCTCGGGGTGACGGCGAGCAGCCCGCAGCGGTTAAGTGATGCCGATTCTCTCGTCAAGGCTGCCGATGATGCGCTGTACCAGGCCAAGAAAAACGGCCGCAACCGGGTGGAAGTTGCCTGTTGACGGTTGACGGTGGAATCAAGCAACGATTCGATAGGTGGGGTGCGGATGTATTATGTGAATATGTATCTGGTTTCCTCATTCACGTTCAGGGTGAAATAGAACGTTGCCCCTTTGCCGATTTCGCTTTCTGCCCAGATTTGTCCGCGATGCCGTTGAATTATGCGCTTCACCGTGGCAAGACCGATGCCATTGCCGGGGAATTGGTCGTCACTGTGCAGTCGCTGGAAAGGGATGAAGAGCTTGTCGGCAAGTTTTTCATCAAAGCCGGCTCCGGTATCACGAACATAAAATACCGGCTTTCCAGTGTTTTCTTTGACGCCAAATTCAATCACGGCAGGATCCTGCCTGCTGGAATATTTCCAGGCGTTACCGAGTAGATTATCGAGAACCACGCGCAACAGATGGTGGTCGCCAAAAGCCTCAATACCTTCAGTAACGCGGCATTCAACGTTTCGACCAGATTTGTCCATCATTTTCAGGTTTTTGGTGATTTCAGTCGCCTTCTGGCTCAAGTCGACAACATCCCAGCAGATCTCAGAGCGGTTGACCCGCGCAAAATTGAGCAACGATTCAATCATGCCGTTCATGGTGGCCACCCGTTCCGATATTTCCGCCAGAAATTGCCGGCACTCTTCATCCAGTTTGTCTCCGGCGATTTCTTTCACCAGTTGACTGTAACCATTAATGACCGTCAGTGGGGCGCGCAGGTCGTGTGATACGGAATAACTGAATGCCTCAAGTTCCTGGTTAACTGCCTCCAGTTCCATAGCCCGTTCTCTCAGGGTTGTAGTAAGGCATTCTATCTCCTTCTCCGCCTGTATCCGCTTCGTGATATCCTCCTTGGAAGCAACGAAGTGGGTAATCCGGTTATCTTCATCCGGAATCGGTGAGATTGCCGCCTGCTCCCAGTAAAGCTCCCCATTTTTTTTTCGATTAGAAAACAGACCGTGCCATTCCTTGCCGGACAAAATGGTGTGCCAAAGTTTCTGGTACGTGCTGGCCGCCGTCAGACCACCTTTGAACATGCGCGGATTTTGCCCCACAACTTCGGCTGCGGTATAACCGGTTACTTCACAGAACTTCGGGTTTACATACTCGATCAGGCCATTGACATCTGTGATCATGACCATGCTTGGACTTCTTTCAACGGCTTTCCCCAGTTTTCTGATGTGAGTATCCTGCTCGTGCACCAGACAGCGCAGGTATATGGCTTCAATGCACTTCTCGATAGCCAGGTAAAGGTCATGCTGTTCAACAGGTTTCAAGACGTAGTGCTTAACCCCCAGATCAATTGACTCAAGCAGATACTTGGTGTTGTCCATTGCCGACAGCACGATGATGCTTACTTCCGGGTTGTCTGTCTTGATCGTGCGGGCCATTTCCAGACCGCTCATTTGTGGCATGCAAATGTCGGTGATGATTATGTCCGGTTTGGCCGCAGCAGCAATTTCTAACCCTTCCTGACCGTTTTCGGCAGTGTACAGTTTTAAAATGGGGAACTGTGCCCTGATGAGCGAGCTCAGAACATTTCTGGTTGGTTCATTGTCTTCAACATACAGCGCGGTCACCACCATTTCGTGCCTGGCAGGAAATTTCATGCACTATCTCCACTTGCTGAAAGAGGTGAACGGAATACATCGTATCTGGATGGGTAAAAGCAGTAATAATGCCTGACGCAACTCATGATACTATTGAAAAAAATCAGATGGTTAGCGTGAAGTGTGCATCTGGTTTTCTGCAATTTTTATTGCGCGTGAAATGGTAACCAATGACGAATACGGTTTGTATGGCTTCCTTGACGCAGGTTATGGAAAAATGATCAGGCAATAATCGTTGCATCATGTCATTGAGCCTGTTGGCTTGGGACACCTGCAGATCTTGGCCGGTCAATTGCTATAATTCAATAGGTGTTCATTTTTTTGCAGTAGTAGCAATAATTGTGGCAGAGCATCCCTGGTCGTCACGTCTACGTGCCAGCTGGCCTGCTACAGCTGCCGGCAAAGGGTATTTCACCAGCAATAAATGTTGCAGGTTCCCCGTTACCCATAGGTGGGGACTCATGACGGCAGTGCGTCATAGCCGAAAACCTTCACGGAATGGCGATGCTATTTACCGTTAATCAACAGCTTTATCCGGGTAGACTATGCTGACAAAAAAACAGGTCATGGCTGGACTTTTATGTGGAGTAGCCGGATTCGCCGGTAATTGGTTTAACTATCCGTTGTTTCTGAACATTGATTTTCTGTTCGGCTCTTTCTTTGTCATGCTGGCGCTGTTGCGTTATGGCCCTGGTGCAGGGATTACGGCGAGCATCATTGCCAGTTCCTGTACCTGGATCATGTGGCATCATCCGTATGCACTGATCATCTTCACCGCTGAAACAGCTGTCGTCGGTCTGCTCAACCGCCGGCGCACCAAGGCCGATATTCTGCTGCATAACCTGGTCTATTGGGTAATGATCGGCGGGCCACTGGGCTGGTTCTGCTACCATCATCTGTTGCATGACACCCATGCGTCTGTTCTGCTGATTGTCCTCAAGCAGACGATGAACGGAATTTTCAATGCCTTGCTGGCTTCTGTTGTTTATCAGATTTACTTGTTCCGGGCACGATCTGGAGAAAGTCTCCCTTCGTTTCGCCAGCTGGTTTACACCATCATGGTTGGTCTGGTGCTCATTCCCGCATTTCTCTATATTTTCTTTGATCTCAGGTCGCTGTCTGCTGCACGCAGTCAGCAGTTAGCCGTACAAACGGAACGCTTTTCCGCAAGCATTGCCACAATTGTTGCCGGCTGGCTCGAAAATAATCAACAGACGGTGAATGCGTTGGCTAAACGGATCGGCGATCCAGGTCGTAGAACCAACCGTGAGATGCAGGAACTTATCGAGACGGTCAACGATGGCTCACCGGAGATTTTTCGTATAGGGGTATTCGACAGCAAGGCAACAGTGGTAGCCTATTCACCAACAACTGATGACCGGGGAAATACAACTGTCGGCATTAACGTCGCCGATCGAGCCTACTTCGAGCAGTTGCAGCGCGACAAACAGCCAATTATTGTCGGCGTGGTGCCCAGTAAGTTCGGTAATAAGTTGCCGGTTGTTCCGCTTGTTGCCCCCATTCTGGTCGACGGCGTATTCAAAGGGTTCTGTTCCGGGGTGTTGCAGACGGAGACCCTGCTGAAGCATATCAAGTTTGTTACCAGTTATAGTGATCTGCAGGTCACGATTCTTGATCAGCACGGCCAGGTCGTGTTCAGTACCCGGAGTGATCTGGCGGTAATGAAACCGTATCCCACACCAGAGAAATGGACCATAAAGCCGATAAATATCAGGGTCGAACATCGGATTCCTCCTCCGCTTAAAGGGAGAAATTTGATGCAGCGTTGGGGATCATCTTTTTATGTTACTGAAGATACCGTCAGCAGTGTCAGTCACTGGAAGGTAATTGTCGAAAGTGCCTATGCGCCACTTTTGGCAGATTTGCGCGAAAATGCTACGAATGCTCTTGCCGGACTGGTCCTTTTGTCACTATTGGTAGCGCCGATTGCCACCCTGCTCAGTCGTTTGCTCTCCAGGTCATTGGAACAATTACAACAATTCACCCGCACCCTGCCTGAGGATATTGCTAAAAATCAATCAGATATTCTGCCTGACAGTTCCTTGCTGGAAATTGCCGATTTGATCAATAATTTTAGTATCACCCGGGGGGCGCTGCAGCGTCAGTACAATGAATTGATGCTGAGCAACAGTCAGTTGCAGGAAAGTGAAACGAAACTCCGCATGGTGCTTGCCGCCGGGAACATGGCGACCTGGGAATGGAATATCCAGAGTGGCGCGGTTACCTGGAATGACGAACATTTTATCATGATGGGCTATACGCCGGGTGAGGTGCAGCCTTCCTACGCTGCGTGGGCTGAGCGGATTCATCCGGATGACCGTGCTGCAGTCTGCAGCCGCATCAAGGAATGCATGGAACAAAATTTAATCTACAGTGCCGAGTTCCGCAGCCTCTGGTCGGATGGCACGATTCGCTGGCTGGAGGCGCGGGGCAGATTTACCTATGATGATGGCGGTTTGCCACTCAATAATTTTGGCGTGATGCGTGATTTTACCGCAAAAAAGGAAACCGAAGCGGCAATGCAGTTGGTTTTGAGCCGGTTGTCTCAGGCCCAGTTATCGGCCAAGGCCGGTTTGTGGGCCTGGGATATCCAGAGGAACGAAATCACATGGTCGCCTGAGCTTTTTAACCTGTTCGGTCTTGATCCGCAGTCAAATCCGGCCAGTTTTGCTTTGTGGCGGCAGCTGTTGCATCCCGACGATCTGTCGGTTGCCGACATCCAAGTCAATTATGCCCTGGAAAAGCGGGAGCGGTTATCAAATGAATACCGCATCCTGACCCCTACCGGCGAGATTCGCTGGATTGCCGCTCTTGGCGATACTGTTTTTGACGCTGACGGTAAACCGCTCCAGATGTCCGGCATCTGTCTCGACATATCTGAACGTAAATTTGCCGAAGAACGGCTTAAGATTCTGGCCGATACGTCGGCTCTGCTCCTGTTATCTGAATCGCCACAGGAGACCGTGGAGGCTATCTGTCGGCCGAGATCATGGCCGAGGTCGATCGCATCATGGGGCTCAGGAAAACGGCCCCCAAGCAGGAGGAGGACAGCCCCGCCCCGGCCATCGCAGC
>JANOEC010000032.1:0-85063 GCA_031412995.1 Geobacteraceae bacterium | reverse complement strand
CGGGTCTTGATGTTCGGTTTTAGCTCGGTGGGTTTGTTATCTTTACAATATGCAATTTTTTTTTACACGCCTTTTTCACTTTTTTGCTTCCCCTCCCTTGCGGGGTGGGTTTTGTGGGGTGGGTGAAGCTGCCAATGGCTGCAGATGTTGCAATTACCCCCACCCCCTAACCCCCTCCCGCAAGGGGCGGGGGGACTTTAACGGCCGAAGAATAGGTACAATTTTCAAAGAATTCAACATGGAGACATATCTACATGAAGCAATTAGGTAAAGCTGTTCTGGTGGCTGGTCTGCTCCAGCTTGGTGTCAGCGCGGTAGTTGCCGCCGAGCCTTCGGCATCAGGTCTGGCTGGCCTGCTGGATCTGCTCCAGAAAAAAGGAGTGGTAACGGCAGATGAGCGGACCGCGTTTGCCCGCCCTGACAATGCTGCTGGCGTTAATTTGCAGGTGATTGTCGACCTGCTCCGCACCAAGGGGGCCATCACCGGTGAAGAGGCAGCAACGCTGATGCAGCAGTTGTCGGTCACTGCGGGCAAAAAACCGATCACACCAGCCGGTTCAAACGCTGTGTCTCCGGCGGGTACCGTAGCAACGCCGCCTGTTGACCTCAAGGCACAGCCGCCGGCAGAGGAGCTCAAGCCGGCCCTTGAAGTGCTGCGGGAGCAGGGGGTGCTCGGTGTTGATGAGACGGCCCAGATTATCGAGCGGATCGGCAAGAAATGGTCTGCGGCCGACGAGGATGACCAGATTGCCGCATCGGACCAGGAGATTGAATTCAGCCGAACCACCCTGCCGCGGGAAGGCCTGTTGGCGGATATTCATTCACTGCTGGCCATCGGGCTGATCACTAGCGAAGAGGAAGAGCGGATCAAAAAGCGGTTTCAGCAGAAACTGTCCCTGGAACGGGTAACCGCCGACATTGGCGAGGAGGCGAAACGGGAGATCAAGAGCCAGGTGGAAAGCCGGGTACCGAATCTGCCGGAATGGACCCAGCGGATCAAGTTCAGCGGTGATCTGCGGTTGCGCTATCAGGGAGAGTTTTTTGACAGCGGCAATACTATTGAAATGTTCAAGAGCGATAAGCCGCTTGAACTTTTAAATGTCACCACTGACCGGCAGATGATGCGCATCCGCGCCCGTTTCGGCCTCACGGCCAAGGTGAATGACGAAACTGAGGTCGGGATGAGCTTTGCTACTGGTAATACAACCAACCCGGTTTCGACCAATCAGACCCTCGGCGATTCTTTGAACAAAAAGAGTATTCTGCTGGACACGGCGTACCTGAAATGGATGCCGTCGCCAAATACCACCCTGTGGGGAGGGCGGTTTGCCAATCCCTGGTTCTGCACGGATCTGATCTGGGATGCGGATATCAATTTCGATGGCGTGGCGGTTTCGTATCGACCGCAATTGACCCCACAGACCACTCTGTTTATGACTGCTGGCGCCTTCCCCATCCAGGAAGTCGAACTGTCGAGCCGTGACAAGTGGTTGCTTGGTGGTCAGCTCGGTCTGCAGTATCAGAAAAATGAACACGTTTCGGCCCGGCTTGCAGCGGCATTCTACGATTTCGAGAACACTGTGGGTCGCCAAAACAGTTTTTACGGTGATACCGCCAACGATTACACCGCGCCGCTGAATCTGCAAAAGGGTAATACTTATGTGGATATCGGCTTTCTGCTGAACCCGAATAATAATACAAAAGACCTATCCAAGAAGAAAAACGCCCTGGCTGCGGCCTATCGCGAATTGAGCTTCACCGGCGCTCTGGACCTTGGCTACTGGAATCCGGTGCATGTAGTGTTGGCTGCCGAATATGTCAATAACATCGGCTATATCAAGGAAGACGTGGAGGCCCTGACCGGCCAGGCGCAGACCAAAGAGACCCAAGGCTACCAGATTGGCGTGACGGTAGGTCACCCTGATACGCGGGCATTTGGTCTATGGAAGGCATATCTGTTCTACAAGCACTTGGAAGCGGATGCGGTTATGGATGCCTTTACCGATTCCGACTTTCATCTCGGCGGCACCAATGCCAAGGGGTGGATCACCGGCCTTGACTATGGAGTGGGTAAAAATGTCTGGCTGTCGTCCCGCTGGCTGACTGCCAATGAAATATCCGGTCCGCCGTTGGGGATTGATGTTTTTCAGTTCAATGTTAATGCGAGGTTTTAATGGCTACCACAACGTGGCGCTGCTGTCGCTGGATTTCCCGCTGCACCATGGCCGGGTTTTGTCCGGACAAGAACTATCCGACCCGGCTTAACGATCCTCATTGTCCGAACCGTCGTCCGTTGCCGGTTCATCAGGATCGCATGGGGGTGGAATTCAGTTGTCCCCATGAACTGAAGGCGGCACTGGGCGGCATGCTGCGGCAACTGCTCTGCTCCCTGATCATGATTCTGCTGGTTGCTGCCGGAGGGATTGCTCAGGCCGCAACAGGTGTGGGCATCGATATTCCGGCGGCCATGGTGAATGGCACTAAAATTTATCATTCCGAGTTTCAACTGGAGCTTGACCGGGTGCAACGGCAGCATGGAACCAGTGCCAAGCTGGCAGGTGAAGGTACCCTGGCCCAGCTCAAACGGGAGGCGTTGGAGAATCTGGTGGTCCGGGAGTTGCTGTATCAGGAGAGCCGGCGCCGCTCGATCGATGTGCCGGTGGCCGAGGTTGACCGCCAGCTGCAGCAGCTGAAGGGACAGTTTGCCAATGAAGGTCAGTATGCAACGACCCTGGCCAAGCTGAAAATGAACGAGGAGCTGGTGCGGGAACAGGTCACGCGCGGGCTGGCGATCCAGCGGTTGACCGATGAACTGATCGGCAGCAGATTGACCGCGACCGATGCCGAGTTGCAGATCTATTATAGCCAACATCCGGAAAGCTTTACCGAACCATCTCAAGTGCGGCTCAGTCATATTCTGCTGGTCGATGAAAAGGAATTTACCCCGGAGCGGAAACGACTCCAACGCCAGAAAATGGCAATGCTGCGGGAGCGGCTGATGAAAGGTGAGGAATTCGGCCAACTTGCCCAGGAAGCTTCCGATTGTCAAAGCAAGACCAAGGGTGGGGACATCGGCTGGTTCACCCCTGGACAGGTTTCACCGACGATTGACAAGGCCGTGGCGTTGCTCAAGGTTGGGGAATTGACCGACATTGTCGAAGACCGCTTCGGCCTGCATATCATCAAGGTGACCGAACGGAAAGAGGCAGTGCTGCCGCCGCTCGCCACGGTCAAGGATAAGGTAAAGGCTCAGCTGAAACAGGAAAAGGGCCAAAAAGAGCTGCAACCGCTGGTAAAGAAGCTGCGGGATGGGGCGAAGGTAGAGCTATACCTGCAGGGTGCTGACGAGTGATGCCGATTCCAGATCAAGGCGCTATCTTTGTTGGCCCTTCGACTATGCTCAGGACAAGCTCGTCTTCGGCTCCGCAACGTACTGTGTGTACGCCTCGTCGCCTCATTCCTCGCCGCCTTGATATCATCCTTGATCTGGAATCGGAATGAGACATCTTCGGCATGACATGACCGTTAAAGGCCGAAATGCGGTGCGGCTTACCCTGCTGGGGATCACGGTTTTGTGCGCCGGCCTGTTCTGGTGTTTTGCCGGTACGGCCACGTCGGCTTCAGGCAGCAGACCGCTGCCATTTGCTGCAACAGTGCCAGGCCAGCCGGCAATAGCGGCGGAACGGCGGGTGATGTTTGATGAAGGGCATGAGTGGGCGACCTCGAAAGCCGCAACCGACAAGGTCATTGACCGGCTCAAGTCAGCCGGGTTTAACGTGTATGTGCCCTGCGTCTGGCATGGGCGCGGCACTACCTGGCCGTCCAAACTGGCCTATGCCGACAGCCGGCTGCCGCAACTGAGCTGGAGTGGTCATGACCCACTGGCATATCTGCTGGAAAAGGCCCATGCCGCCGGTATTGAGGTGCACCCCTGGTTTACGGTGGTGCGCCGTGATGACAATATCTATCGCCAGTTCTACGACGCCGCGACGCCGAAAGATGCCTTTGACGTCCATAACCGGGCGTTCCGGCAGTTTATCGTCGAACTGATGCTGGACGTGGTGCAGCGCTACCCGGTGGACGGCATCAATCTCGATTATATCCGGAGTATGGGTGACTGCGCTTGCGGGCAATGTGTGATTGACTACCGCAAGCGGTTTGGCCGGGAGCTGGTGGCGGACATTGCAGCGAAAAAGGCCCGTCAGCCGGTGCCGACCCTTGATCAGTGGCATGGCGAGGTGGTGTCAGAGATTGTGCGAGAAGTGTCGGCCAGGGGCAGAAAGTTGAAACCTGGTCTGGTGATCAGCGTGGATTCCTTCCCCGATCAGGAATATGTTCGGGCTCAGGGGCATGATGCTATCAGTTGGGCCAATGACGGTCAGGTCGATGTCATCTACTGTATGGATTATGCCGAAGATCTCGACTTGAACCGGGCCAAAAGGCTGCGCCAGCAATTGCAGCAACCGGACAAATTCACTTTGCTGGTCAAGACCTATGATCTTGTGGACCAGGTTCGCCGACCGGAGCAGGAGAGGGTGATAGGCGTTGCTCACGGTAAGACGGTCATCGCCCGTTCACCGGAGACACTGGTTGGGTATGTGTTGGCATCGCGTCGCGAATTGCCCGGTAGTGGCTTGGCGTTTTATCTGGAGAAGTTTCTGGCTGATTTCCAGCGGGATGCACTGCGGCAGTCTGTTTACCGTGATATCGTGACCGCTGCCTGGCCTGCTACTGCCACATCTCCCCACAAGTAAATGCGTCTTCGTCAAGGGATGGCGATAAGTTTTCTGGATCAAGCGTTATTGAGCATAGCAAATTTTGCGATTGGCATTTATTTGATCCGGCATACCGGGAAAGCAGATTATGGGCAGTATGTGCTGGCATTTGCCTTTATTCTTTTCAGCACCGGAATCCAGAATGCTTTAGTCACAATTCCAATGACCGTGCTTGCTCCGGGCAAAACAGAACTGGAAAGCGTTTACTTTTGCAGTCGTTTGGCGACTGGCCAGTACCTGCTCTTTATCCCGCTGGGGATCATTTCTCTCATCGTGACCGCTGCCCTGGACTACGGCGGGGCAATTAACCGCGAACAGGCACTGCTGCTGGCAGCGGTGGCAATCGCTGTACAAGGTGTAGCGCTGCGGGAGTTTTTCCGTGGGCTGTTTTTTCAGCGATTGCAACCGCAGACAGTTCTTGTTCTAGATATCGTCTACGTGGCAATTGTTGCCAGCGGATTTATGTTCACCTGGCAACAGCTTCCGTTGGCCGCGATTCTGATCATGGCAGCTGCAGCGCTACTAACTGGATTTGTGGGTTGGTATCATTCTCGATTGCCGTTGGTAATGTCGGTTACGGCTCTTTATCAGACTTTGGCTGAAACCTGGCAACATGGCCGTTGGGCGATGGCCGGGGTAACGGTTACCTGGTTGCAGGACCAGAGTTATATTTATCTGCTGACGCTGCTTGCGGGTGCTGCAAGTACTGCTGAAACAAGCGCAGCACGACTTTTCCTGGCCCCAATAGCGTTAATTACCGCCAGTTTTGCCAGAACCCTGATGCCACGCTGGGCGACCATGCGTCATGCCGGCAATACTGATCAGATCAGACAAATGCTGAACAAGTCATCACTGATTCTTACGGCAATTATAGTTGTGTATCTGTTGGTGGTCTATCTGGCGCGCGAGCCCCTGCAACAAAAAATGCTGACGGCTGAATACAAGGGGGCCGCCAGCCTTTTACTTCTCTGGGGGATGCTGTTAATTCTGCAAGCGGTGCGCGCGAACTATTCCTGGGCACTGCAGGTTTTTTCGCAGTTTCGGCAGATAACTCTGGCCAATGGAGTGAGTGCGGCAGTGGTTGTGGTCTCAGGTCTACTACTGATTACGAAATATGGTGCAGCCGGAAGCATTGTGGCGATGATTATCGGAGAAGCGCTCTTCGTAACCTTATTATGGAAGGCTTATGCCAGAACTGCCTGAAACATCGACGGTTGATGTCTGCATTGCTACCTACAAAAGACCGGTTTTGCTACTTGAACTGCTGGAGAGTCTTGAAAAACAGAAACTGCCGCCGGAAGTTACGCTGCGGGCCATTGTTGTCGATAACGATGCTGCAGGTTCAGCACAAGAGGTCGTAGCCGGATTCAAAAATAAGGCTTCGTTCCCAATTACCTACGATCACGAGACGGTGCAGAATATCTCCCTTGCCCGAAACAGGTGTCTTTCTCATGTCTCCGGTGACTACATCGCCTTCATTGATGATGATGAGCGAGCTGACGAAAACTGGCTGGCAGAGCTGTTCTCGGCCATGCATCGTTACTCAGCGGACGCAGTTTTCGGCCCGGTGTTGCCGGTATTGCCGGATAATGCGCCTTCCTGGGCCGTGCAGGGGCGCTTTTACGAGCGGCCGCGGTATTCAAGCGGAACATTTCTCAAGGATGGATTTACTAACAATGCGTTGGTGAAGGTCTCATCTGTTCGCGGTATGACGAATCTGTTCGATCCAAAATTCGGAATCATTAAAGGTGAGGATTACGATTTTTTCGGGCGGATGTTCAGTATGCAAAATACGTATGTCTGGTGTGACACAGCTCTGGTTCATGAAACGGTGCCCCCTGACCGTCTCACGATCAAATACTGGAACTGCCGCTGTTATAATCTTGGGGTTGCTTTCGCGACGATTAATCAACGGAACCAGAACATTGGCGCCAAGTTGATGCGAATTGGTTACCGCACCACACTCCTGGTTACTGCGCTGGTTGCTCTGCCCTTTAGCTGGGCTCTTAGTCGTTGCTGGGGAATCAGGGTGTTACAGAAGGTCTGCTCCAACTATGGACAACTGTCGGCATTAAGGAAATGTTGGTATAAACGCTATGCGCAATAACTGTACAGACGATACCTCCTGCCTCGACAAGGAGCGCACTGACTGGAAAGGGTTAATTTATCTCCTGCCGTTGTTTCTCGCTCTATTCGGGACAGTGGTCTCTCCCCATAAACCGGTAACCGGGATGCAGGTCGGGATGATCCTTGAAGCCGAAGGCTATCGTACCTATATGTATGGCGCTTTTTACCTGTTGGCGCTGATTCTGGTGCTCACCAAAGGGGTCACCTCACTGAAGATGATGCTGCAACACTGGCCCTATCTGCTTTTTCTGGCATTTATCATTATCACTGCCGAGTGGTCGAACTACCCTGTAAAGGTCTTTGTTACCTGGGGTCATTTTGTCGGATTTTATCTGATTGCCCTGGCGGCCATGATCGGTTTGCAAGGGCGAAATACGCTGTTTTTTTTCAAAATGATTGTGCTGTATGCGGTGATTACCGTTACCGTTACCTATGTTTTAGTCCTGTTTTTCCCTGGTCGGGGCATTATGGTGGTGAGTGAAAAGCAGCGCTGGGTTGGTTTGACCCTGAATGCCAACCACCTGGGGATGACTTTGCTGTTCTCGGTTTGGGGCACAATTGTTTTCCTTTACTATTCCCAATCGATAGTCTCCAAGGTCTTTTTGTTTCTTCTGCTGGGAGCAACAGGGATTGCTTTGTACGGTTCAGACAGCATGACTTCAATCCTGCTGTCGGTAATGCTGATTGTATCAATGCCGGTATTGCTGACCATCAGCAAAATGGAACCAGTAAAGGCCAAAGTGTCACTGGCTGTACTGGTCATGGTCGCGATGGTTGGCCCTTTGTTGATTATCGCTTTTGTGCCTGATTTCTTCGAGCCGGACAACTTGCTGAACAAATTGACCATGATCGGCAGGTCAGCAACCTTTACCGGTCGGACCTCACTTTGGAAAATAGCGCTTCAGGCGATTCAGGAAAAACCGCTCCTTGGCTGGGGGTTCGATGCGCTCTATTCGGTGTCGGATCGATTTCTGATCAAGGGTGCTCACATGCATAACGGCTATCTGGAACTCATGGTCTATGGCGGCTTGCTGGGCCTGCTCCTGATGTTGGGCATTCTGGTGCAGATGGTCTTCAATCTGGGCAAACTGCTTACCCGTAATGCGATGTTGTTTGTCGGATTATCGATGATGTTGCTGGTCCTCTTGGTGCATAACATTACTGAGCCCTCATTCGGGCGGGCACCTTCCTTTTTTTGGCTGGTTTTTACCCTGCTCTACACATATTTGATTCTCTTGAGTCAGGCAAAGAGACCACCGCTGCCGGTTGGCGATTGATCGACACCAGTTAAATGCCGCAAGTGACCTTTATTCAGCGAGTGATGCCCCATTACCGGATACCTTTTTTTGTCGGGCTTCATGAGTATCTTGCGGCCAGGGGCATTGATCTCAAGCTGGTGTACGGGCAGGAGTTACCCGGAACCGTGCCCCGTACTGAGCTGTTGGACCAGCCGTGGGCAGAGCAGATCGTCAACCGCTACTCCATGTTTTTTGGCGCGGAGCTGGTTTGGCAACCATGTGTGCATGCCGTTGCCAATGCGAATTTAGTCATTGTCGAGCAGGCCAATCGTCTTCTGGTCAACTATCTGTTTCAGCTCATGCGCTCACGGAAGTTGTTGAAGGTTGCCTATTTCGGCCATGGTCGGAACATGCAGAGTCTACAGCCCGCCAGTTGGCGCGAGCGCTGCAAAGGTTTTTTTCTGGCTAAAGTGGATTGGTGGTTTGCGTACACTGATTTGACCGGCAAGCTGGTTGCGGCTGGCGGATTTCCTCGTGAACGAATTACGGTAGTGCAGAATACGATCGATACCCGGGATTGTAAGGATCAAATGGCTGCGATCAGCCAGGATGACCTGGCTGCGCTCCGGGCTGACCTTGGTCTGGTCAGTGAAAACGTGGCGGTCTTTTGCGGGGGAATGTACGTGGACAAGCGGCTTGATTTTCTCCTGGATGCCTGTCTGGCATTGCGGAAGATCTTGCCTGATTTTGAGATGATATTTATCGGTAGCGGGCCGGAACAATCCAAGGTGGAACAGGCGGTCCAAAAATACTGCTGGATTCATTATGTTGGCCCTAGATTCAGTGACCGGTTCCCTTATTTCAAGCTGAGTAAAGTGCTGTTGATGCCAGGGTTGGTTGGCCTAGCGATTATCGATGCATTTACCATGGGGGTGCCGCTGTTTACGACATCTATTCCTGTGCATTCTCCGGAAATAGCGTATCTGGAAAACGGCAGCAATGGAGTGATGACTGCCAATAACCTGGATGCGTATGTTGGCGCCGTAGCAGAATACTTCGGATCAACGGAGCAGCAGCAACAGTTACGGTCGGGCTGCAGCGTAAGTGCGTGTCGATATTCCATGGCAAGCATGATCGCGAAATTTGCTGATGGCATTCAGAATTGTCTTGAGGCGCCGCCGCTGGTAAAGGTGAAAACCATATGACCATGAGCCAGCAGGCCATCAGCCGGAAGTATGATGAAATCTATGCACTCGCAGCAGAGAAAGAAACCTTTACAAATGCACATCCCGCGGTCTGGCCCAGGAACCGGTTCCAGGCGATCGTGGCTATGGGCGGCGAAGGTGAAACGATTCTCGATATCGGCTGCGGCAACGGCTATCTGCTTTATCAGTTTAGACATTCCTATGCCCGGTTAATTGGTCTCGAATTTTCACCTGAAAGACTGACCCAGGCGCAAAGAAACCTAACGGAGTTCAATTTCCTCCCGGTTCAGGGCAGTGCCGAGCAAATGCCGGAGATTGCTACAGCAAGCATAGACCGGATCATCTCTGCCGATACCATTGAACATATACCTGACGTCTATGCGGCAGTGAATGAGATGTTTCGGGTCTTAAAGCCGGGCGGGGTGCTGGTAATCAATACGCCTAACATTGCCTTCATCAAGAAGCGGCTGCTCCTTTGTCTCGGCCGATTTCCGGCCACTTCGCAACCAAATGAAGGTCTTGGCGACAGCCTCCTGTTTGATGGCGGTCATCTGCATTACTTTACGTTTCGTTCTCTTGGCAAACTTTTGCAACGGGCCGGTTTTCAGCTGCAAAAAACAGTCGGTTATGGACCGTTCCTTTTTCTCCATAACCTGTATCCATCACTGTTAAGTGGCGGTGTGCAATGGGTGGCGAGAAAGCCAGAAGCAGTTGACAGACATTTCCAAGACAAGGGACGAGTTGACTGAACTGCTACCCATTCCACCTGAAGCTGTAACATTCACACTCTAGAATGTTTGACCTCATACCGTTCCCAACATCCGTAGAAATGGTTGACCTCCAATGAAAAAAGTTCTCCATTATTTCAGTTCACTGTTGATCTTGATCATTCTTGTTGCCTGTGGCAGTAACGACAGCAATAGCAACGGTAAGTCAGCAGCCGTTGCAAAGAGTCCGGCAGGGGTGCTGGTTGAAAATTTCACCAGCACAGCCGGTTGGCAGGATTATCACAGCAGTGGGCAACCGGCTTTCGCTGAAGACGCAGCAATCGCTAAAACTGGATCCAGCTCGCTTAAATTCCTGCAAAAGGACAGCAGTGGGAATTTCGTTGTCAGTCGCTATAAGGTGTATGCAATTCCGCAGGACTTTACTGCAACTGATAAATTCTATCTCTGGACTTACTGGCCAAACGGTAACGCCTTCGGCAGTCGGTTGATTGTCTACCTCTCATCCGACGCCGGCAGTTTTGCCAATGTCAGCTATGTGGTTTTCGACCAGAACACTACTGGCTGGCAGAAAAAGGGATGGAATTTGTGGGAATTCTCCAAGGCAGACTTCCGGAGTGAGAAGGGTACGCTCAACTGGGGAAGCGTCAAGACGCTGATGTTTAAATTACAGACCAGTTCTGCTGCAGATGAAGTAAATATCGACAGTCTGTTCGTCGGTGGCAGTTCACGGGCCAAAGTTATTATGACCATGGATGATGGGGCCGTCTCACAATTCGAGGCCGCTAAAATCGCCAACTCCTACCGCATTCCCGTGACGTTGTATGTCATTCCTAATCTGGTTAATGTATCTGCAAACGTCATGACATTAGACCAGTTACAGACTTTGTATGCCGTTGGTAATGACCTTGCCGTTCATCATGAGAAAGATCTTACGGTGATGAATGATGCTGGCGCTGCCGCACTTGGGGAAAGTCGAAAATGGCTGATTGACCATGGCTTTACCAGGGCGCAAACCATGCTGGCCTGGCCCATGGGACGATTTAACGACCGGACCATTGACGCGGCAAAGTCTGTGGGGATTGCCAGCGCTCGGGGCGTAACCGCTAATCCGTTTGAGGTGACGGTTCTGGGCATAGTTAACCCCTGGGTGATCAATTCGATTGCCCTGAACTATCCCGTAACCCTGGCCACGGCAAAGGGGTACGTCGACCGCGCGATCACTGCCGGGACAACGGTTACCTTCCATTCCCACCTGTTCGGCACCGGTGACGGTGGCTCCTCGCAAGCCCTGCAATGGGACCGCAATGATTTCATTCTTCTTTGCGCATACATTCAGGAGAAAGTGCAGCAAGGCCAGATCGATGCTATTACCCATAAGCAGTTTATCGATAGTTTCCCCCCAGCGCAGTGAGTATCAACACGTTACCATTGCTGGCAGCGCTGAAGAATCTGGTTGGCCGCATGCCGATGATCCGTGGGGCGCTGTTGTTTCTCTACCGCCTGGTTTCAGTATTACCTTTTTTCAGCGCGCAACTTCGTCAGGTGCTGGTTTGGCTGATCCGGTCAAAAGAGACGACGAATTTTACTTATGACCTGACAGCAACTAACAAGGCGTATCTTGCGGCAATGATTGCCGATGTAACCGGTGCCCGTTTCGCTGAGATCAGGGGGTATATTATTGAACTGGAAAATGATCGTGGGTTGCGCGAGCATATCCGTACTGCAAGTAAGGCCAGTGGCAGACGTAATGTAGATCCGGAAGTCCACTATGGCCGTCGTCTGGGCTGGTACGCATTCGTGAGAGCAACCAAGCCAAAGGTCGTTGTGGAAACCGGGATTGACAAGGGGTTGGGGAGTTGTGTCCTGGCCGCAGCTTTGATGCGTAATGAACTAGACGGGCACCCGGGCCGTTACTACGGTACTGACCTTAATCCACAGGCTGGGCTTTTCTTCAGCGGCAGCTACAGCCAATGCGGCTCAATTATCTATGGAGATTCCATCGCCTCCCTTAATAAACTGGACCAGGTCATTGATCTGTTTATCAATGACAGCGACCACTCCGCCCAATATGAGGAGCGGGAATACCAAACAGTAATGAACAAGCTTAGTTTGCACGCCATTATTCTGGGTGACAATGCCCATTGTACGGACAAACTGTTGCAGTTCAGTCAGGAAACGGACCGGCAATTTGTTTTTTTTAGCGAGAAACCCGCGAACCATTGGTATCCGGGGGCCGGAATCGGAATTGCCTTTTGGCGAAATGCTAAAGCCCGCATGTTGCCGGAAATCTTAACTCAGGGTCAACAGGCAGACTGATGGTGATCTGGTGAAAGTCCAGTTGGGTGCATTTGATCAATCAGTTGCCGGGTGGGTGAATACCGACATCTCCCGGCATTTGTTCATTGCCAGGGTTCCGTTACTGCACCACTTGTTGTATGCAGTCGGTGTCTTGCCCTGGGAGCGTTACGTCCAGCATCGGGAAGGAATCTTCAGAAAGCTCCGTTATGTTGATCTCACGCGGCCCCTGCCATTCAACGACGGCTCTGTACAGGCATTTTTCAGCTCTCACGTACTTGAACATCTCTATTTTGCTGAAGTTGAAGCGCTCATCAGGGAAATGCAACGCTGTCTCGTCACTGGCGGGATCTGCCGAGTCGTCGTGCCAGATCTCGACAAGTTGATTGCTCTGTACGAATCCAATGATCCTCGTCCGTTTATTGATAAATTGTTTGAGGCCTCGTCGCGTAAACAGGCCAAGGCTGCCCACCACTCAGCGTTTACCGGATCATCATTGGTTGGGATGTTTACTGCGGCCGGGTTTTCAACCGCTGCAACGCGCACCTTCCAACAAGGACAATGTCCCGATATCGAACTGCTTGACAATCGGCCGGATGAATCTCTTTACGTGGAGGCGGTCAAGTAGTGGAAGCCGATACTGCAAAGAGCGGGCGCTGCTGGAGCTGAGCGGTTTCACCCTGTCCATGTGTAGAGAATATATCCAAGCTGAGCTTGAAAACGTCATCTAAACAACGTCAACTATATTTCCCGGCCGGGAGTTATAATTGTCGCTGATCAGTTAGCAGTGATGATGCTTGTTCATATCAATAGTTTTGGTATAGTAAGCCCATGAAACCAAAAGAGAAGCGCATACTTGAAACTTTTAAACATCTCTTGGAGCAAAAGATCAATCTGCATACTTTCGCTCTTTTTGGTTCACGTGCCAGGGGAGATGCTGGTCGTTATTCCGACATGGATGTTCTGGTGGTCGTAGACCGACTGGATTCGGCTACCACAGCATTCATCAGCGATTGCGCCTGGGAATCCAGCTTTGGCAGCGGCATAGTAGTTGTGCCGTTATCTTATTCACGCTCCGAATGGGAAGGTATTGAGAGCCAATCCCTGCTTGCGGCGAACATCAGAGCCGAAGGGGTGTTCCTGTGAAGCAGAAATACTTGGGACACTTCCCGGTTTATTTGTCACATCCCGAAACTCCATGCCGCGAAATACGGGAAGTCCCTAATTCTGATTCTGACTTAAGAAAATCATCCCCACTAATAATTCCTTCCATTTCCCAGTCCATGTGAGGAGGAAATTCCAAGTTGGGCTTGAAAAAACTCCATAATAGGAGCTATATTTAGAGCTATAACTAGGAGGTTCAAATATGGATACGATTTACGCCGACCTTTCCATCAGCATGTCTGAATTTAAGAAAAATCCTGCCCAGGTGCTTCGCACTGCCGGGGAAAAGCCGGTTGCCGTGCTCAACCATAATCGGCCAGTATTCTACATGGTGACACCGAAAATCTTCGAGGCGTTTGTTGATGCCCTTGCAGACCGAGAGTTGACAGATTTGATCCGCCATCGCCTTTCCCTGAAGGATCAGGCACTAGAGGTTGACATTGATACCGTCTGATGCCGATAGCGACGCCAGATATCGACTCAAGTTCATTCCTGCCGCTCTCAAGGAATGGCAGGATTTGGATGGCAGCGTCAGGGAACCGTTACGCAAGGCGCTCAAGAAACGTTTGGAGCAGCCGCACGTGCCAGGTTCGCAACTGTCTGGCGATCTGTATGGTTGCTATAAGATCAAACTTCGTAAGCAGGGATATCGTCTGGTCTACATGGTTGAAGATGATATTCTGGTCGTGTTGGTGCTCGCTATTGATCGGCGCGAAGATATGGCAGTTTATCATGCGGCATTAGCCAGGTTTCTTGCCAAACATCCCTGATATGATCTCGATAGTTCCTGCATCAGCGATCATAGATCGTTCAGCCCAATGAAAATCCTTCTCGCCCATAATTTCTACCGTTCCTCCGCCCCCAGCGGTGAAGACATGGTCTATCGCAACGAGCGGGCTCTGCTGGAACAAAGCGACGTGTTCACGGTCATTCCCTACGAACGCCATAACGATGACATTGACGAGTCGACCCTGGCGAAGCAGCTCCGGCTGGCCATTAACGGCATCTGGTCCCGCCGGACCTACCGGGAGGTCTCTGACCTCATCCGCTGCGAGCGGCCGGACCTGGCTCACTTCCACAATACCTTCCCCCAGATTTCGCCCAGCGCTTACGCTGCCTGCCGGGACAACGGGGTGCCGGTGGTGCAGACCCTGCACAATTTCCGCTACGTCTGTCCTCAGGCCATGCTGTTGCGGAACGGAAGCCCCTGCGAGGACTGCTTGGGGGGGAGCGTGTTGCCGGCCCTGCGGCACCGCTGTTACCGTGGCTCTTTAGCCGCAACCCTGGCGCAGGTATGCACCATTACATTCAATCGCTGGCGCGGTTCCTATGGTCTGGTAAACCGTTATCTCGCCCTGACGCGGGTTGCTTCACGAAAACTTATGGATGGGGGCTTCCCGGCCAGGAAACTGACGGTGAAGCCCAATTTCCTTAATGATCCGCCGCTCCCTGGTAATGGCGAGGGGGGCTATGCGGTATTTGTCGGTCGATTGAGCCCGGAAAAGGGGCTGCGGACCCTGCTTGCGGCCTGGAGGCTGAACCCCGCGTTGCCATTAAAGATCGTCGGCACCGGCCCCCTTGAGGAGGAGTTGCGGCGAACGGCTCTGGCGGAGCGACTCCCGGTTGAATTCCTTGGCTATCGGGGTCGGGCCGATATTTACGACATTGTTGGTCGGGCTGAATTGATGGTGGTGCCTTCCGAGTGGTACGAGGGGTTTCCCATGGTGGTGCTGGAAGCGCTGGCCTGTGGCACGCCGGTGGTGGCCTCGCGACTGGGCAGCCTCTCTGAAGTGGTAGTGGAGGGGATAACTGGGGTTCACTTTACTGCCGGCGATCCGGTTGATCTTGCCGGGGCCGTCAATCAATTACGCTCTGATCGTCTGGTGCTCAGCGCCATGCGGCAGCGGTGCCGAGCGCGTTTTGACCAAAACTATACTGCCGATCATGCCCGCACTGCCCTGATCGAAATCTATACCGCTGTCTGCCAGGAATATCGGCGAAAATCTACCCGTTGAAGTTTATTCGGCAATACCAATCCATAGCGCAAGCAGTCTGGTAATCTCGCTCATCTGCTTGTCGGTGAGCTGGCCGATGACAGTGCCAATTTTATCGCGTGGGACGGTCATGATCTTGTCGATCTGCACTTGGGACGTACCGGTGAGTCCATTTTCAGGGTCTGGTTCCAGACTATAGCGGAACAATGGCGTTTGCGTGGCGTGGCTGGTTAATAGGCAGATTGTCAAACTTGGATGCTCTGCAAACAGTCTGCTCTGAATGATCAGGGCCGGACGGGGCTTACCATAGTCGCCGGGTGTTGCAACAGAAACCAGATCGCCCCGTTTCATTCTTCACCCCAATCAGCTATTTCAGCTAAAATTTGCAGATCGTCCATTTCTGCCGGGTCATTTTGAATAATGAGTGATTGGCGGCGGCATTCAGCGGCAAAACCGGTCGCTTTTGGGTCAGGAACCCACATTTGAATCGGTTTGAGGCCTGCTGCCCGTAATCGGTCTCGGTGGCTCTTAACGCGATTTTTGATTGAGTTTGTCTGCATAAAATACCTCCCTTCTTTCGTTACATGTAACATTGTGGGTTCAGTCTGTCAAGAATCTACAATCGGGCGATCCGGACCTGCTGACTCCCGCCGTCAGCAGCTGCATGTGGATCGTCAGCTATACTGTCGTCCGGCGCGAAGCTGGTCGCAACTCACTTCTTTACCCATCAATTATCCCCCTGACCCAAATCTTTCGCCAATTGTTGGACAGCTGTTTTCTGTCTGTAACATCGGTCTGCTATCGTACTTTTTCGATACGGTCAATTTGCACACAAGGAAGAGCATGGCGGACTCCAGTTCATTGTTAGGATTTGAGATTAGCAGTCGGGGGCTGGATGGGGATGTATCGACGGCTTTGGGCTGGCTGAAGTCCCGAGAACAGGGTGGATTTATGGCCTGTGCCAATCCCCATTCGCTGGTGGTTGCCAACCGGGACCCCCTCACCAGGCTGGCGCTCCTGTCTGCTGATCTCCTGCTGCCGGACGGGGTGGGGGTGGTGCATGCGTCTCGAATGTTCGGCTGTCCCGTGCCAGGGCGGGTCATCGGCTATGACTTCTTTATCAGGTTCACCGAGCAGATGGCTGCCACTGGCGGCGGGCGCTATTTTTTTCTTGGCGCCTCAACAAAGGCATTGCAGCTCATTTCCCGGCGCATGGCCCGGGAATATCCTGCCATTACCATCTGTGGCAAACTCGCCCCATCGTTTAACTGTGAATTCAGCGCCGATGAAAATAAGAGCATGGTTGAGGCTATCAACCGAGCAGAGCCGGACGTGCTCTGGGTCGGCATGACCGCCCCGAAGCAGGAAAAATGGGTGCAACAGCACCGGCACCTGCTGCAGGTTCCCTGTATCGGCGCCATCGGGGCGGTGTTCGACTTCTATTCCGGGATAAAGCACCGACCGCCGCTGTTCTGGCAACGGATTGGCCTGGAATGGCTGTACCGTCTCTGCCGCGAGCCAGCCAGGCTATGGGAGCGGACCGTCATCTCTGCGCCGGTTTTTGTCTGGCTGGTGCTGAAAACATTGCTGAGACAGAAATTGAGTCGATCACAGCCGAGTGAAGCATCCGACAAGCAGTGCCGGCAACAGCGCCGACCAGCTCCGCAATAGGATCATAATTCTTTTGCCAATGTTCAGACAGCTGACCAGAGACTGTAACAATTGTCTGTTAGAGTAGCGCTTCGATCGGCTGCATCAAGCCGACAAATATTTCAACGCTTCATCGGGATCAGACATGTGCGGCATCGTAGGATATAGCGGCCATCGGCAGGCGCAACCGATTATTCTGGCCGGGCTGGAAAAGCTGGAATACCGTGGGTATGACTCGGCCGGCATCTGTTGTATCGACCAAGGCAAGGCATTCATCATGCGCAGCGAAGGCAAGCTGGCGAATCTGGCACGCCTGGTGGCAGAGGTGCCGTTGACCGGTGGCATCGGCATCGGCCATACCCGATGGGCAACCCATGGCAAGCCAACAACCATCAATGCCCACCCTCACCAGGCAGGATCGGTGGTGCTGGTGCATAACGGAATCATTGAAAATCATCTGGCCCTGAAAAAACAGTTGAGTGAGAACGGCCATACTTTCCGCAGCGAAACCGACACCGAAGTCATCGCCCACGTCATTGAACAACATATGAAAGATGGTCTCTTCTTCGAAGCGGCCGTGCGGGCAACCATCCAGGAGCTCAAGGGGGCTTTTGCCCTTTGCCTGGTCTGTTCTGAAGAGCCGAATGTATTGCTGGCGGCGAAGCAGGGCTCACCGCTGGTGGTAGGCCTGGGTGATGACGAGTTCTTTGTCGCTTCAGATGTCCCGGCGATCCTGGCCTATACCCGGGAGATGGTCTTTCTCGATGATGGGGAAATGGTCCGTTTTGCTGGCGGTGAAGCAGACTTTTCAACGTTTAGCGGCGAGCCGGTGGTCAAGAAGCCCAAGCATATCGACTGGTCGCCGGTCATGGCCGAAAAGGGGGGTTATCGCCACTTCATGCTCAAGGAGATCTTCGAGCAGCCCCGGGCGGTGCAGGATACCCTGGCCGGCCGGTTGCTGGAAGAAGAGGGTGATGTCTATCTGGAAGACCTGGGCCTGAGCGATCTGGAACTGAGTCAATTCAAACGGATCTGCATCGTTGCTTGCGGTACTTCCTGGCACGCCGGTCTGGTGGGCAAATTCTTTCTCGAAGAGCGCTGTCGCATCGCCACCGAAGTGGATATTGCCTCCGAATTTCGCTACCGCAATCCGGTCATCGGTCCCGAGACGTTGCTAATCGTCATCTCCCAGTCGGGCGAAACCGCCGACACCCTGGCTGCCATGCGGGAAGCCCGCAGCCGGGGCGCCAAGGCCATCGCCATCTGTAATGCCCTCGATGCCTCCATTCCCCGCGAAGCTGACGGCGTCATCTACACCCACGCCGGGCCGGAAATCGGCGTTGCTTCCACCAAGGCCTTTGTCACCCAACTGGTGGCCCTTTATCTGCTGACCATCCGCCTGGGTCGGGCAACCGGTGCCATTTCCGCTGACGATGCCCGCAGCATGATGGCTACCCTGGCGCACCTGCCGCAATTGATGAAGGAAACGCTGGAACTGGAGCCGGAAGTGGAAGCCATTGCCCGTCGCTACAGTCATGCCCGGGATTTCCTCTATCTGGGCCGGGGCACCAGCTATCCGATTGCTCTGGAAGGGGCGCTGAAGCTGAAGGAGATTTCCTATATTCATGCCGAAGGGTACCCGGCCGGTGAAATGAAACATGGCCCCATTGCCCTGATCGACGAAGAACTGCCGGTGGTGGTACTGGCCCCGCAGGACCGGCACTATGAGAAGGTTATCTCCAACCTGGAGGAGGTCAAGGCGCGCGGGGGGCGGATCATTGCGATCTGTACTGCAGGCGATAAAGAAATGCATGCCAAGGCTGAATCGACCATCGATATTCCTTTCTATGCCGGCGACCTGACGCCGCTGCTGCTCTCCATCCCGCTGCAGATGCTGGCCTATCACGTGTCCGTGCTCAAGGGGAACGATGTGGATCAGCCACGGAATCTGGCGAAGAGTGTGACGGTAGAATAACGGTCAAGAAGGAGTTGAGTAGATGCAGGTAAAAAAAGCCATATTTCCGGTTGCCGGTCTCGGTACCCGCTTTCTCCCGGCCACCAAGGCGTCGCCCAAGGAGATGCTGCCGCTGATCGATAAACCACTGGTGCAGTACGTGGTGGAAGAAGCGGTGGCCGCCGGTATCGAGCAGATCCTCTTTGTCACCGGCCGGAACAAGCGCTCCATCGAAGACCACTTTGATATCTCGTTCGAGCTGGAGATGTTGCTCACCGACAAGGGGAAGAACGCCGAACTCACCCAGATGCGGGAGATTGCCGACCTGGTCGACATCTTCTACGTGCGGCAGAAGCAGGCCCTTGGTCTGGGCCATGCCGTGCTCTGCGCCAAGGATTTTGTCGGCAATGAACCGTTTGCCGTGCTGCTCGGTGACGACATCATCGATGCCCCGCAACCCTGTCTGGCGCAGCTGCTGGATGTGTACCGTAAATATCGCGGCCCGGTGCTGGCGTTGGAACAGGTGCAGCTGGCCAATATTTCCGCCTACGGTTGCGTCAAGGCCAATCAGATCTCCGAGCGGGTTTATGAAGTGACCGCCCTGGTGGAAAAGCCGAAGCCGGAAGAAGCCCCGTCCGACCTGGCGATCATCGGTCGCTACGTGCTGACCCCGGAGATTTTTCCGATCCTCGAACGACAGGAGCCGGGCAAAGGTGGCGAGATCCAGCTGACCGACGCCATCATGAAACTGGCGGCGGAAGAGGCAATTTATGGTTGCCTGTTTGCCGGCAAGCGGCACGATTGCGGCGACAAGATGGGGTTCCTCAAGGCCACGGTTGACCTGGCACTGAAGCGGCCGGAGTTCAATGGCGAGTTTCGGCGGTTTCTGCAGGAGCGGTTAAAGTCGGAGCAAGATTAGAATTCAGAAGCTGTGTAGTCGGCAGCTTAGCGAGATAAAGAACATGAAAAAAGCACTGATCACCGGCATCACCGGTCAGGATGGCTCATACCTGGCAGAACTGTTGCTGGCAAAGGGATATGAAGTTCACGGGATGATCCGCCGTTCCTCGTCGTTCAACACCGGGCGCATCAACCATATCTATCGCGATCCCCACGAAACAGATGTGCGGCTGTTCCTCCATTACGGCGATCTCAACGACGCCAGCTCCATCAACATGCTGCTGCGCAATATCCAGCCTGATGAGATCTACAACCTTGGCGCCCAAAGCCACGTCAGAGTCTCCTTCGATGTACCGGAATATACCGGTGAAGTGGATGCCCTGGGTGCGGTCAGAATTCTGGAAGGTATTCGCGAAACTGGCCTGAACACCCGCTTCTACCAGGCCTCATCTTCCGAACTGTACGGCAAGGTAGTGGAGACGCCGCAGCGGGAAACGACACCATTTTATCCCCGATCTCCCTACGCCTGCGCCAAGGCCTACGCCTTTTATATCACCATGAACTATCGCGAAAGCTACGGTATGCACGCCAGCAACGGCATCCTCTTTAACCACGAGTCACCGCGGCGGGGCGAGACCTTTGTTACCCGCAAGATCACCCGGGCGGCAGCGCGGATCAAGCTGGGGCTGCAGGATTGTCTCTATCTGGGGAACATTGATGCCAAGCGGGATTGGGGCTTTGCCGGTGACTACGTCGAGGCAATGTGGCTGATGCTGCAGCAAGATACGGCGGATGATTACGTCATCGCAACCGGTGAGACCTACATGGTCCGCACCTTTGCCGAGATGGTCTTTGCCCGCCTGGGTATGCCGCTGATCTGGCGCGGCACCGGGGTGCAGGAGGAAGGTCTGGATAGCCTGACAGGCAAGACTGTGATCCGCATTGATCCGAAGTATTTCCGTCCGGCCGAGGTGGACCTGCTGTTGGGCGATCCAAGCAAAGCCAGGGAGGTAATGGGCTGGGAACTGCGCACCAGCTTTACCCGGTTGGTCACCATGATGACTGATGCCGACCTGGAGTTGGCGGAACGGGAGCAACGGGCCAATGGATAAGAGTGCACGCATCTTTGTCGCCGGCCATCGTGGTCTGGTTGGTTCGGCTCTGGTCAGGCGATTGCGGGCTGATGGGTTCGACAATCTCATCCTCTGCACCAGCGCGGAAGTGGACCTGCGCAACCAGGTTGAGGTTGCGGAGTACTTCTCCAGTGAACGTCCCTCCTATGTATTTCTGGCCGCAGCCAAAGTCGGGGGGATCATCGCCAACAACAGCTACCCGGCGGATTTCATCTACGACAACCTGATGATCCAGAGCAATGTCATCCATCAGTCCTATCGCTATGGGGTCAAAAAGCTCCTCTTTCTCGGCAGTACCTGTATCTATCCCAAACTGGCGCCGCAGCCGATCCGGGAAGAGTACCTGCTTACGGGTCAGCTCGAACCGACCAATGAGCCCTATGCCATAGCCAAGATTGCCGGACTGATCATGTGCAAATCCTACAATCGCCAGCATGGCACCCGGCTTATTGCTGCCATGCCGACCAATCTCTATGGCCCCAACGATAGTTTTGATCTGGAGACCTCCCACGTGCTGCCGGCCTTGCTGCGCAAGTTCCACGAGGCTAAGGAAGCCGGGGCGCCGACCGTCACGGTCTGGGGGAGCGGGGCACCCTATCGCGAATTTGTTCATGTGGATGACGTGGCTGCTGCCTGTCTGTTTCTGATGGAGCAGCATGAGGGGAATGACATTGTCAACATCGGCAGCGGTGAGGAGATATCCATCAAGGAGCTGGCGCTGCTGATCAAGGAAGTTGTCGGTTATGCCGGTGAAGTGGTCTTCGATGCCGGCAAGCCGGACGGCACACCGCGCAAACTATCGGATGTGTCACGTCTGCACGGGCTTGGCTGGAGGCATCAGATCGGTTTGGCAGCAGGGGTCAGGGAAACCTACCAGTGGTACCTGGCGCAGCAGACCAACCGGCGGGCGGCATAAGCCTATCTACCTCAGACCCCACACCATTGTCGGGAGAAGCGATGCATAAACGAATCATCTCAGTTGTAGGCCTCGGCTATGTCGGGCTGCCGGTGGCAGTCGCCTTTGGCAAGGTGCGCCGGACGGTCGGCTTTGATATCAACCGTCAACGGATTGCCGAACTGAAAGAGGGTCATGATCGGACCGGCGAAGTCACCAGTGATGACCTGATTGCTGCCGACATCCTCTTTACCGATGATATTGAGGAGCTCTGCCAGGCGGATTTTCATATTGTCGCCGTGCCGACCCCGATCAGCGATGCCAATCAGCCTGACCTGACCCCGATGTTCAAGGCATCGGAAACGGTCGGCCAGGCGTTGAAAAAGGGTGACATTGTTGTCTATGAATCGACGGTCTACCCCGGCGTAACCGAAGAAGAGTGCGTGCCGATTTTGGAGCGGATCTCTGGCCTGACCTGCGGTCTCGACTTCACCGTCGGGTACAGCCCGGAGCGGATCAATCCGGGTGATAAGGAACACACCTTTACCCGCATCACCAAAGTTGTCTCCGGGCAGGATGCCGAGACCCTGGACATCGTGGCGGCGGTCTACGAATCGGTGGTCACCGCCGGGGTGCACCGGGCGTCAAGTATCAAGGTGGCCGAAGCGGCCAAGGTTATTGAAAACACCCAGCGCGACCTGAACATCGCCCTGATGAACGAACTGGCGCTGATCTTCGACCGGCTGGGCATCGACACCAACGAAGTGCTGGAGGCCGCCGGCACCAAGTGGAACTTCCTCAAGTTCAGTCCCGGTCTGGTGGGCGGCCACTGCATCGGCGTTGATCCCTACTACCTGACCCACAAGGCGGAGAAGCTCGGTTATATCCCCCAAGTGATCCTGGCCGGCCGCCGGATCAACGACGGCATGGGCAAATTCATTGCCCAGCGCACGGTCAAAGAGATGATCCACTCCGGGCACAACATCCTCGGTTCCATCGTAACGGTCCTCGGCCTGACCTTCAAGGAAGACTGCCCGGATCTGCGCAATTCCAAGGTCATCGATATCATCCGCGAACTGGAAGATTACGGCATCACGGTGCAGGTCTGCGACCCCCTGGCCGATCCGGCGGAGGCCGCACATGAATACGGAATCACTCTCACCCCATATGCCGAACTACGCAAAGCAGATGCCCTGGTCGTTGCCGTTGCTCACCAGCAGTATCGAGAGCTGGCAGTTGACGATCTGCGGTCCTTCATGCGCTTGGCGCCGGTGCTGATCGATGTGAAGGGGTTATACGATCAACAGGCACTGGCAGCTGCCGGTATCAGATTGTGGAGGCTGTAGCCAATGATCAGCTATGAACGGATTCAGGAATGTCTGCGCGCAAACCCAAAAAAGTGGCTGGTAACCGGGGTGGCCGGATTCATCGGCTCCAATCTGCTGGAGCAGTTGCTACAGCTTGACCAGACGGTGGTTGGTCTGGATAACTTCTCAACCGGCAAGCAGAAGAATCTTGATGAGGTCAAAACGGTGGTCAGCAAGGAACAGTGGCGCCGGTTCAGTTTTGTCGAGCGGGACATCCGGTCAAGCCATGATTGTCAACTGGCTTGTGAGGGGGTTGATTACGTGCTGCATCAGGCGGCGCTCGGTTCAGTGCCGCGATCAATCGACAATCCCCTGAACACCAACGAAAACAACGTGAGCGGCACCCTGAACATGCTGATTGCGGCGCGTGATGCCAAGGTCCGGCGGTTTGTCTATGCCTCCAGCAGCTCAGTCTATGGTGATCATCCGGCACTGCCCAAAATCGAGGAAAACATCGGTAAGCAGCTTTCCCCCTATGCGGTGTCCAAATATATCGCCGAACTCTATGCCCACCAGTTTGCCAATCATTACGGCCTGGAAACAGCCGGTTTGCGCTATTTCAATGTGTTCGGTCCACGGCAGGATCCGGACGGTGCCTATGCGGCCGTGATCCCCAAATGGATTGCCGAGCTGATCAAGGGCGAGCAGGTCTATATCAACGGCAGCGGCGAGACCAGCCGCGATTTCTGCTTTGTCGCCAATGTGGTGCAGATGAACATCCTGGCGGCGGTTACCGAGAACCCGGCGGCCGTCAATCAGATCTACAACGTCGCCCTGGATCAACGTACCGACCTGAATCAACTCATTGAAATGCTGCGGTCGCGGCTGGCGCCTGACTACGCCCATCTGCAGGAGTTCAAACCGGTCTATCGGGATTTCCGCGCTGGCGATGTCATGCATTCGCAGGCGGATATCAGCAAGGCGGAGCAGTTGCTGGGGTATCAACCGACCCATACGATCGAACAGGGGTTGGATAAAGCACTGGGCTGGTACAAGGCAAATGTTGTCGGTTGAGTGACCGGAATTCCGGATCAGGAACATAATGAGCCCATTTTGGTTTAAATATCTGCCCAATTTTCTGCGCCGGCGGCTGGAAGGGCGGCATAACGTCCAAAACGTCATTGATAATACCGGTTGGCTGTTCTTTGACAAAATTCTCCGCATGGCAGGAGGCCTGCTGCTCGGGGTACTGATCGCGCGCTATCTGGGGCCGGAGCAGTACGGTCTGTTGAACTATGCAACCGCATTTGTTGCCTTGTTCGGGGCATTTGCCACCCTTGGGCTTGATGGGATAGTGGTCAGGGATATTGTCAAAGAACCGGCCAGAAGAAATGAATTACTGGGGAGTTCTTTCGTACTGAAACTGATCGGCGGGTTGCTCACTACTGTCGGCATTTTATTGGTCATCTATTTTCTTAAGCGAAATGATGATTACATCCGTCTGATCGTTTCACTGACCTCACTCGGCCTTATTTTGCAGGCATTTGATGCCGTTGAATTTCACTATCGCTCAGAAGTCAAATCAAAATACCCGATCCTGGCCAAGGATGCTGCCTTCATCGTATTCATCTTGGTGCGGGTCTGGTTGCTGACAACACATGCCGGCTTGCAGGCATTCGTTGTGGCGAGCCTGTTAGAATCCGTTTTTGGTGCGTTCCTGATGCTGGTGCTTTATCAACGCCAGGGGAACAGCATAATAAACTGGAAATGCAATGCTGGTACGATGCGTCGGCTGCTCAAAGATAGTTGGCCGCTGGTCTTGTCGGGCATTGTGATCATGATCTATATGCGCATTGACCAGGTCATGATCGGCGAAATGCTGGGCAATAAAGCTGTCGGGACCTATTCAGCTGCCTTGCGACTTTCCGAAACCTGGTATTTCATCCCGTTGATTATCTCAAGCTCCGTTGCACCGACCATCATCAATGCGAAGAAGGTGTCTGAGGAGCAGTACCTTGCTCGTTTGCAGAAGTTGTACAATCTGATGACGATTATGAGCCTGGGCATCGCACTAATCGTTTCTCTCTGCTCATCCAGCCTGATCAACCTGTTGTATGGTGACCAATTCCTGGGAGCGGGACTGATACTCGCAATTCATATCTGGTCGGCGGTGTTTTATTTTCTGGGGGTCGCTGCCAGTAACTGGTTTCTGGTCGAGAATCAACAGCGACTAGTATTCATGCGGACACTGTATGGCGTAGTCGCAAATATCGGCCTGAACTTCCTGCTGATTCCAAAGTTTGGCGCAGCTGGTGCGGCAATCGCAACACTGGTCACCCAGATCGTTGTCTCCTATCTTTCAAATGCGTTCAGTCGGCGAACGCGTATCGTTTTCAGAATGCAAACAATAGCCATTTTTCAAGCGGTAAGCCTGCGGCCGCTTTTCTCAGGGATTGCTTCCATGGCCCATACCGGAAAATTTCGATCAGTGGAGTAGTTGTAATAATGAATGATTCAGATTTAACCCATGATGATTATTGGGACAGGTATTGGTCGAGAATCAGTATTCCGGCTGTTGTCGCGGACAATTCCGGCAACGCCCTGCTGCAGGATCAACTGGATACGATCAATGCCTTTATCTCCCCGATTGTAGGAGGTACTGCCCTGGAAATCGGTGGCGCTCCGGGGCAGTACCTGGCTTATTTCGCTAAGAAATTTGGCTACAGAGTGGCAGCGCTGGACTATTCGGCAATAGGTTGCGATGTTACCAGAAGAAATTTTGCGCATCTTGGCATTGATGTGACGATTTACCACCAGGATCTGTTTGCCCTCGACGGCAGACTGCCGCAATTCGATCTGGTCTACTCGCTCGGGGTAGTCGAGCATTTTTCTGACCTCGACCGAGTTATCGAAAAACATCTCGAACTTCTCAAACCGGGTGGTGTGATGGTTATTGGTGTACCTCATTTCGTCAAGGTGTTTGCACCTCTGCTTGCTCAGGTAGCGCCGAAGACCATGGCCGGGCACAACCTTGCTGCTATTGATCTCCGTAACTGGGCGTGTTTTGAAGAAAAGCACCGCCTACAAGTAAGGTTCAAAGGCTATCTGGGCGGGTTTGAGCCGATGTTGATCAAAGCTATTGTGAATGAAGAAATAGAACTGCATGGCAAAAGACCAGGCAAGGTGGATAGCTCAATTATCTGGGCACTCGACAATTTTGCCAGGGTGCGGCGGAGGCTATATCGCCATGCCCCATGGTTGGAAAAGTTGTCGTCGCGGAATTCCGCCCGCTGGAGCGCTTATGCGATGGCTATATACACCAAGCCCAATAATGGTCAGGTCGCATGATGACCGGAAGTAACCGGGTTCTGAACACGAAGGCACTCTATATTGTCCTGGTTATTGCGGCCATTATTGTTGCCGGGCAGAGCAGTGATGCAGTCCTGTCGTCATTTGCCATCCGCAGCGCAATAACCGCAGTAATGTTCGTTTTTGTCGTTTTCGTTCCCGTAACGTCGATGGCGATAGTGGTTTTAGGCTATTTTGTGCCGATCATTACCTCGGCAAAGATGACATTGTTGCCGGCGAACTTCTATTACTACCTAGCGATGTTAGTGTTTGCGCTTGTTTGTACATTATTTAGCGGGAAGGTGGAAACAACGACGGCTGGTGGTGGCCGTAAAGCTAAGGTGCTTGTTTTTTATATTCTTTTCATTTTGGTGGTAATCATTTCCGAGTTGGCTGCTTATGCCTTCGGCGGGGGTTCTGCTCTTACCGTCAACAATGCGATCAGTCTGATGCTCGGGTTGTTCGGAGTTTTGCTGGTCAAAGACAGTCGCGATGAAGATGTCGTGCTGATGACGTTCGTGGTGACGAGCGTGGTCCTGTCGTGCTGGACGCTGTTCTTGGCGGGCAAAGTCAACGTGGTTGGCGATCGCTATGAAGTAGGTTTCGACCAGAACTATCTCTCGCTCTTTGTTGGGTTGGGCATTGTGGTCTTGACGAGTTTTCTCCTGTGTCACCGGGCATCGTTAACGAGGCCGCTGCAACTGGCTTTTATAGGGATCTATTTTCTGAACTGGATGGCGATTTTGCGGCTCGGTTCCCGTGGGATTGTCATTGCCCTGGCGCTGGCCACGGTCTGGATGGTTCTCCGCAACAGCAAGAATATCTCGCAGACGCTGGTCAGTATCATGTTGGCCGCCATGCTTGTCGTTATTATTACCCAGTTGCCGGGAATGGAGATGATGAAGGATCGCTTCAAGGATAAGGACATTGCCACGGCAAGTCGCCGAATGCCCCTGTGGATTAAATCGTTGCAGCACATCGTCAGTTCATCCCCCTGGGAGATCGTTTTTGGCGGGGGGGGCGGGGCCGGGAAAATAGCCCTGAAACAGGCGTTTCGCGCCAACGTGCCGCTCTCACCGCACAACCAGTATCTGGAAACGGCCATGGATTACGGACTGCTCGGGCTGCTGTCTCTGCTGGGGTTGATATACAGCGGGTTCAGGCAGTCGTTGAAGGTGCCGGGGTATGTGGGGGATATGCGCGCCGCCCTTGTCCTGTTCATGTTGGTTGGTTTTATGTCGCTCACACCGCTGATGTACGTGTTGCCCTGGGTGGTTTTTGGATTCGCCCTGGCGGCACCGGCAATAAGAGAGAATTATGCGTAACAAATCGTCATTTTCAGTAGCACAGATTGGCCCGTATCCGCCTCCTTATGGTGGAGTATCGGTGCATATCAAACGTCTGCATCGGCGACTTATACAAGACGGAATTCACAGTCAGGTGTATTGCGATCCGAATGGAGTCGTTAATTCAGAACTTGCTATATTCCCGCGAAAACCGATTTGCAGAAAGCCTTGGTGCTATTTCAGCTGGATGTTTGAACCCGGCTACAACATCGTGGCTGAGATCGTTCATCTGCATTATTCCTGGGGAGCGCTTGCCCCGTCAGTATTAGCAATGTTGTGCAGAGGTAAAAAAATTGTAATCACCGTGCATAACCAGATGGACGAGGCGATGCGTTGGAACGCAAGTCCATTTACAAGGATTGCGCAGCAATTGGTTGTAAAAAGTAAAAATGTCCATTGGATTGCTGTTAGCGAATATGTCAGGTCTCAGTTGTTGGCCCGAGGAGTGCCGGATAACAAGATAACGGTCCTTCCTGCTTTCCTGCCACCTGAAGTAACTGAAGAAAGCAAGCAGAAACTACCCGAGGACGTTTCAATTTTTATTGCTGAGCACTCTCCTGTCTTGTCTTCATACGGGTTTCGCCTCTGGTTGGATGATCAGGGAATCGATGTGTATGGCATTGATATGTGTATTGAACTGATTCGAGAGCTGAAAGTCGAATTCCCCCGCATCGGATTGGTTGTTTGCATCCCTGACATTCAATTACATGACTATTTTGCAGAGCTGAAGTCCCGAGTCATGCTGTATGGCCTGGAAAGCAATGTCGTATTTGTCACTAGCCCGCTTGAAGAGGGGTACCCTCTTTGGCAGGCGAGTGACCTGTATATTAGAGCGACAAATACCGATGGTGATGCGTTGGCAATCAGGGAAGCGCTGAGCCTTGTAGTCCCGGTGGTGGCCAGTGATGCCTCCCCTAGGCCGGAGGGTGTAATCCTTTTCAGAAGTCGAGATGCTGAATCACTTCTTAGGGAAGTTAAGCGTGCGCTCAGGGACAACGACGCGATAAAGAGCCAGTTGGCAACTTGTTGTGTCGACGACAACTTTCACGTTATTCGTTCGCTTTATGAAGGATTGGCCCTGTCATGAAAATGGAACAATCAAAGGTGCTCAGCATGCCGAGGGTTTTGATCGTGAATGGCGACCCATTCAACAATCGCAGCGCGACCGGCATAACCATGACCAACCTCTTTCGCGGATGGGACCCGGAACGGATAGCCCAGACTTACATGTTCGACGTGAAGCCCGAAACCGATATCTGTCGACGATATTATCATCTTTCCAAATCCAGTATTCCTATTGTTGCGCTGTTGCGTAACCATTCAAGTAAAAAGCTAAGTTCATCTGCAGCAGCAATCAAGACGGCTGAAGCTGCTCAAGGAATAGTTTCTGCGCCGAGTAAAGCGCGAATAGTGTTAAAGGAAGCCGCTGATGCCTGGGCGGATGTTATCCCATTCAAGCTGACCAATGAGTTTTGGCAATGGGTAGAGGAATTCAAGCCGGAGGTCATCTATACCCAACTTGTCAATATTCGGCTGATGGATCTTGTCCTGAAAATAGCCAACCGTTTTTCCATACCTGTCGTCCCGCATTTCATGGATGATTGGCCATCGACACGATACAAAAACAATACATTTTCCTTGCTACCTTATTACCTCATGCAGTCGAGAATTCGCGCAGTTCTGAAAAAATCGTCAAGGGGCATGACTATCAGTGAAATGATGGCGAGAGAGTATGAGCAACGGTATGGTGGTCGGTTTGATGCCTTCATGAATTGTGTTGACATACCTGCGGACCCTTTGCCCCAAAGAGCATCCGAAGAGGGATCGGCGGTTATTTTTACCTACGTGGGGGGGTTACATCTTAACCGCTGGCAGTCGCTAAAGCAGGTAGGAGAGACCTTGCAGGAACTGAAGAATAACGGTGTTGATGTTCTGGGAGAAGTCTATGCGCCCCTGGCCGATATTGAGCGGTATGGTCAAATTATCGAGATGGGAACGGTATTGCGGATAAAGGGGTCGTTGCAACCTAATGAGGTAATGTCGGTGCTGCAATCAGCAGATGTGCTTATTCATATTGAGTCATTTGATGAAGAAGATCGCAAGTATACACGATTATCTGTTTCAACAAAAATTCCTCAGTATATGGCATCTGGAAGGCCGATCCTTGCCTATGGTCCTGATGATGTTGCTTCGTGCCGATACATAGAGGACCAGGGTTGTGGTCTGGTCGTTGGAAGACGAGACAAAGAATTAATGCTTCAAGTATTGGAAAGCATGGCTAAAGATTCAGGTTTACGGAATAAACTGGGTCGTTGTGGCAAAGCATTAGCCTTGGAAAAGCATAATTCTTTAATAGAACGGGAGAAATTCAGAAACATAATTGGGTCGGTTGCGAAGAATGGAAAGTAATGATCAAAAAAAATACCCGAGGGTTCTGGTAATCAGCGCTGCATCCCTTAATAGTCATTCCGCTACAGGGATCACGCTGGTAAATCTTTACAAAGGTTGGCCGTTGGACAAAATTGCACAGGTGTACTGTGAAGAAACACCGCCTGACCACAAAATCTGCACTAACTACATGCAGTTTTCAAATAAAGATGTGCCGTTCGTCAATATTGTTCGACGAATCGTAAAAGGATCGGAGTTTAGGCGGTCATCTGTACCTAATGTGAAAGCAGCAAATGCAAATAATATTCAAGGCATTCAGAATAAGCCTACGTTTTTGCCCGGTAATGCGGCCGCTTGGGCAGATACAATCCCTATCAGATTGTCCCCTCAATTCTGGCAATGGGTAACTGAATATGACCCGGAAGTTATTTATTCTGTTCTAGGCAGTATTCGGATACTGGACATTGTTCTAACAGTGTCAAAGAAGCTGTCAGTTCCGGTAGTCCCTCATTTTATGGATGATTGGCCAAGCACCACCTATCAAAACTCTCTTGGCCAATTTTTCCCTCGAATACTTCTTACGTCAAAACTCAGGTCTGTTTTGAAAAGATCACCATATCGCATGGCAATTAGCGAATTAATGGCAAAGGAATACAATCAACGCTTCGGCCCCCGGTTTTCAGCATTTATGAACTGTATTGATACAACTATTGTTGATCAATCATTGAGTAATAACACTGATACGCTGGTTTTATGGTATGTGGGCAATGTAAATAACTGTCGCAGCAATTTGCTGAAGGATATAGCTGAATCAGCATTAAATTTGTACAAAGAGGGGATACGTATAAAAATAAAAGTATTTGCTGGAGTTGTTTCAAGGCAAATTCACGACGAATTGGTCATTCCTCCGGTCATGTCAGTTGAAGCTGATTTCACTGATGAACATTTAAAATCAGTTAGAAAATTTGCAGATGGGTTTATCCATGTAGATGATTTTTCAGCTATCAATATGCAGTACTTCAGATTGTCTTTATCTGCAAAGTTACCATTATATCTTTCTGCAGGGTTACCGATATTTGCATATGGTCCTGATTCTTCCGGTTCCATTAAGTATATTAGCAATCATGATTGTGGGATTACAGTAACTGAGAGAAATCTTGTTTTGATCAAAGATTCATTGCGCAGATTGGCATGTTCCCCGGAATTAAGGCAGCGGCTCGGAGGGAACTGTCGCCAGGTTGCAATAAAACTTCATGATGCGAGCATTGAACGCAAAAGATTCAAGGATGTTCTGTCGAACAGCGCCGAAGTGCACGTTCAGTAAACAGTTGACCTGCATTATCCGGTTTCCGGTAGAGCAGGCATCGGCAAGAATCGGTTTTGCAATGGGTATTCAAACGTGAAAATTGCGTATTTAGGTACATTTCAGTTTCCCGAGGGAGATGCCAGTGCCGCCCGCGTTCTGGGCAACGCAATGGTTCTGCGTGAACTGGGGCATACGGTTGTTTTTTTGGGCATTGAGAAGACACCGCATCCTTATCAGAATTCGCGAACTGATCGCGAAGGCACTATTGCAGAATTCCAAGGATTTAAATACCGTTCCCCGGCGCTGGCAAGAGCGGGTATCTGGGGGAAAATTTGTCGCCAGTTATCGATATTGACCGGCTCTTCAATTGTCGATCGGCTCAAAACTGAAGAGTTAGAAAACGGCCAGTTTGACGCGATCATTGCCTATCAACCTCAGTCTCTGCTGCTTTTGCGGCTTGTAAGTATCTGTAGGAAAAGACGTATCCCAATGATCGGCGACATTGTGGAGTGGTACGATGCGCGCCAACTTGCAATGGGCCGACTAGGCCTATTTTTTTGGGATTCTGAGTTTAGGATGCGCTATTTGCTGAAAAAGGCTGACGGCTTGATAGTTATCAGTCAGTTTCTTGCTGCCCATTTTGAAAAGTACCGTATGGCCACAATAAGCACACCTCCTCTTGTTGATTTAACTGATGCTAAGTGGTTTGAATGTACGTTATCATCAGATAATCCCAGACTGAGATTGTCGTTTGTCGGTAATGCCGGTCAAAAGGATCTACTCATAAACGCGATTCGCGGGCTTGCAATGCTGAAAGACAGCGCCAAAGATTGCGAGATAGAAATGGTTGGACCTTCTCGCGAGGAGGTTCGAACAAACCTTGGGACGGATGCAGGTTTGCTGGATATACTCGCTGACAGCTTGCATTTCGCAGGGAGATTGCCACATCGAGAGGCGCTGCAACGGCTGGCGCAGGCAGATTTCTCAATTCTGCTTCGTCCTGATGCGCGCTTTGCCCATGCCGGGTTTCCGACGAAACTTGTGGAAAGCCTTTCCATGGGGGTTCCGGTGATTTGCAATTTCACCGGCGACATCGGGCTCTATGTGCGCGATGGCCATGAGGGAATTGTGGTGCGGGATTGCTCTCCTGAGGCCTTTGCCGATGGCCTTCGTCGTGCTCTTGCCCTTGCGGAGGGAGAAAGGAATGCAATGCGCCGCGATGCCAGAAACTGTGCAGTGCAGTCTTTTGATTATCGAAATTGGGTAAAGCCGTTGGGAGAGTTCATCGATACCGTTGTAAAGCAAGCCAGCCAAGGGAAAATATCAGCTTGAAAGTTCTCCTCGTTTCACCTCTCCCGCCCCCTGCCGGAGGCATTGCCAATTGGAGCGCTGCTGTTTTACAGGAAGCGCATTCAAGAAGTGATGTTGAGGTCGTGCATCTGGATACGGCAGTACGCTGGCGATCCACGAACAATCCAAAGATATTGAGTCGTCTGCTTGGCGGTGCATGGCAAGCATTGAACGATACCTTCCGCGTCTACCGCGCTATCAGGGTACACCGACCGACTGTGCTACATCTCTGCACGAGCGCATCCTTATCAGCCCCCAAGGATATCCTGATTCTCGGCCTTGCCAGGATGCTGGGGGTGCGGAGCGTCGTGCATTACCGGTTTGGCCGCTTGCCTGATATCATTCCCGCTAACACCTGGGAGTGGAAACTGATCCGGCAAGGGATGCTGCTGGCGGATACGGTTCTGCTGCTGGACCGGACATCCGAGGAATCTGTAAAAGCCGTGCTTCATGGCATCCGGGTACAACGGATTCCCAATCCGATTGATGCGGAGATGTATCAGGCGGTGGCTTCCCTTGGTGAAAGAAAGAGTCAGGCACACGCGCCGGCGCAGATTGTCTTTGCCGGTTGGGTGGTTCCGACAAAAGGGGTGCGGGAGCTGGTTGAAGCTTGCCTTGCGATCGGAGATGTCTCTTTTGAATTGAATCTGGTCGGGAACGTGCTGACTGATTTTCGTAGCGAACTGGAACGCATCGCCGCCCAACGCAATGACGGGAAATGGCTGAGGTTCCACGGCATGTTGGGGCGAACGGAGGCGTTTGCCGCTATCGGCAATGCGGACCTGTTTGTCCTCCCCAGCTATACGGAGGGCTTTCCCAATGTCGTGTCAGAGGCGATGGTGTTGGGGAGACCGATAATAGCCACCAGGGTCGGAGCGATTCCCGATATGCTGGGTGATGGCACGGGTGAAGAGTGTGGCATACTCATAGCACCACAGAGTGTAAACGAGCTGCGTGAAGCCATCAGGCAAATGCTGACAAATCCTGAAGAAGCCATAGTGTATGGTGAGCGGGCCAGGCGGAAGGCGCTATCGCTCTATGCCATGAAGAATGTCATGGAGCAGTATGTTGCTCTATGGCGGTCGTTGCAAGAGGCTTAGAGATAGTCTATGTGTGGCCAACATAAATTAATCTTTTGTCTGTTGCTATTTGTTGTGATCAGTCTCTGTGCTTTTGTCCCTCAAGGTAACTCGGCATCCAATCTTGCCATTGGCAAGTCATATACAGTATTTCCCCCTCCAAACTACCCGTTGACTGCAGCACCGACTGACAGAACCGCGCTTACCGACGGCGTTTATACCGACGCGGGAATCATCTGGACCCAGAAGACGACGGTCGGCTGGCAGGAAACAGGCATCGTCAAAATTACCATCGACCTGAAAAAGGTCGCGGTCATTGATGGAATTACCTTCAGCACGGCCAAGGGTAACTTCGGGGATGTGAATTATCCGGCTAGAATCGGTGCTTTTGTCGGACCGGATGAGGAACACCTGCGGTATGTGGGAGACCTGGCGGCCACTGTCGATCAGGCGCCGGTAAAGTATCAGACGAACAGGTTCAGCTTGCAGGATATTGGGGCGAAGGGTCGATTTGTTCTGCTCAATGTAGAACTTAACGGGCGCTATCTTTTCTGCGATGAAATTGAAGTGTTTGCAGGGAAGCAGGACCGGGGCCGGGTGGGGAGGCTGAGTCCCGAAGAAGCGCTGCGACTGCAAGTGGACCGGAATGTTCTGCAGGGATGGGTGGAACAGATGCAACCGCAGTTATCCGGCAATATAGGGTTCAATAGTCGTCTTGCCGAAATCACGCAGCGGTTACGGGCTGCCGATGCTTCGCGGGATGATACGCGTGCAGTTGAGGCGGAGTTGCTGACATTGCGGGGCGAACTGTTGCGGGCACAATTCCCCGGGAAAGCATTTCTGCTGGAACCGGTTGCACCCTGGGGCGTCTTTTCTCCTGTTTCAGCCTCTAATGGAGTGCCTTTGCAGGAAATTGCACTCTCCCTGCCACAGGGTGGCTATGACCACGCCTCTTTTGTCATCACCAACCTGGCCGATGCTGAACGGCAGGTTTCAATAACTTTGGCGGCCGGGACTGCCGAAAGTCCACTCGTGTCGCTTTACCAGATTCCCTTTGTGCAGAGCGCTGCCATGGAGTACGTACCTGATCCGCTGGTGCCGCTTGCTGGCAGCTTCCCGTTACGCTCGGGCGAGTCGAAAATGATCTTCGTGTCGGCGCAGGGGAACAAGCCCGGCAACTGGCGAAATAGCTTGACCATTGCCGTTGATGGCACCAAGGTCATAATCCCGATAGAAAGTAAGGTGGTGCCGGTCGCCTTGTCGAAGCGCCTTGCACTCAACTCGGTGACCTGGAATTACCTGGATTTTGAACCTACCCGGGACCGTAAGGCCGTGGCAATGAATGATCTCTTCGCCCATCATGCATACGTTAGCGTACTCGCTTCAAATAGCCTGGCGCTCACCGACACGGCTTTGCCAGATTTATTCCGGATGAAACAGGCGTTCGAGCGGCAGCAGGGGGCAGACAAAATCTTGCTGATGCTGGCCTTTCGCGAGGAATGGGTCAGGACCTCCCGCGGCAAATATCAGTTTTTGAGCGATGACTGGAAGAAGTGGTTTCGCACCTGGTATGACCGGACAATGAAAATGGCGGTCGCTGCCGGGGTCAGACGGGAGAAGATCTATCTCTACCCCTATGATGAGATCGATGAAAAGGAGATAGACCAGTTTATTGCCTTTGCCAAGTGGGTGCGGCAGGAGATACCCGACGTCAGGCTGTATGCGACGCTTGGCAGGAAGGAGTCGGAGAAGGCGCTGCCGTATCTGGACATTGCCCAGGTGATCAATGATGATGCGGTGCTGAAGAAGTTCGCCCCCGGATCTGCCGAATTGTGGCTGTACGATGCCAAAGGGCCGGCCAAGTCGCTCTCGCCATACGCCTACTACCGGTTGCTGGCCTGGAAAGCCTTTCTGCGAGGGTACAAGGGGATCGGCTTCTGGGCCTATGCCGATACAGGTTGGGCAGATCATCCCAGCAGCGCCTGGGACGACTTTGATGGCAAATATCCTGATTTCGCCGTTATCTACGACGGCCCGAACAACAGCATCATCTCCAGTCGCCGTTGGGAAGCCTGGCGCATGGGGATCGAGGATTACGAGCTGCTGACCATGTATGCGAAAGCGAAAGGCGAGGCGGCGGCCAAGGATTTGGCAAAACGGGTGCTGGAGCGGACAGACGATGTGACGCAGGCTGATGCCGTGCGGCGAAAGATACTGGGCGAGCTGAGCAATGGGGCAGACGCGGGGCAAATGGGGGCAGTATCGAAGTAACTGCTAGCTGGACAATTCAACCTTCCCATTTAGCCACAACTCAGATTCGCTAAGATCGAGGTATATTGCTGCAACTGTCTTGACATGTAGAAATTATTTCTATATTTTTAATCCATGACGACAAAGTACCGCTTTTCAAACTTCAGAATTACGCTGAGGGAGAAAGATCACAATCCTCCTCATGTGCATCTTATGGGTCCTGATTTTGAAGCGGTAATAAATCTTGTAACGCTGGACATTATGGATGGCTCAGCACCTGCAAAAGTTCTGCGTCACGCCCTGAAATGGATCGCTGACAACAGAGAGGAGTTGGTACAACAATGGCACATGCTACACGGATAACCCGCCCAAGATTAACGGCTGTAACTCCTGCCGCAGATTATTGTCTCAATGTTCGTTTCGTTGACGGCTCCAGCGGCACGGTAAGCGTTAAGGATTCCATCTTTTCTTTGCCGGGCCTTGTTCCTCTTCGTGATCCTGCTGTCTTCTCCGGTGCTGTCTTGGGCGAATACGGTTGGGAAGCAGAATGGCCTCATCATGATATTCAGATTGGCGCTGATACGCTCTTTGCCGATATGCTCGATCAGCGTTCGGAAACTCCAGCAGACCGTTTTACAGTATGGCGAATCAGAAATGGCCTCTCTCTTGCTGCTGCAAGTCGTGAACTTGGTGTCACTGTTCGCACGGTAAGCGCCTATGGTTCAGGAGCCCGCCCCGTACCGCGTACAGTTCAACTTGCCTGTATTGGCTGGGAAGAAGAACGGCGAAGAAAAACCGCCTGATGTAATGCCTCCGAAAGCCGCTCACTCAGCGGCTTTTTTTATCCTGCGCCGTCTACTAACCATCAATCTTATGAGAGTCCAGTTTCGTCTGGGCAAGAAATTCTGCCGGGGTAACAATTCTGCTGCCGCGGAAGCTCTTCAGGTCGGTCAGGTGGTGGTCGCCGGAAATGATGTAATCAGCCCGCCCTTCAACCGCACAGATCAGGTATTTGGTGTCGTCGGGGTCGGAGGCAAGCGGTTCAATGGGCAGATTTCCAGAGGGAAACAGTGCCACTGCCCGGATCTTTGCCATGAAATGGCGCAAATCTTCTGCTGAGGCTTGAATACGGCTGCTGATCTTGGGATAAGCAAGAACCCGCATGATTTCGTTGCAGATTTTTTCTGAAATGACCAACAGCAGTTTCTCATCCCGAACCAGCTGCATAATGATGTCCGGCGTTGAGCCTGGCTTGAGCAGGGCACTGATAAACTGGTTTGCATCGAGTACTGCCCGGATCATTGCCTGGCTGCCTTTAGCGCCTCGACCAGATCTTCATCAATTGTGGCCGCATCACCGCTGACATTCCCCTGTAGTGTTTCATACAGGCGGAAAAACTCATCCCGTTCGTTCTTCATGCTGAGGTATTTTTCTATGGGGATCATCGCGACCAGCGGCTTGCCGGCCCGTTCGATGATATACTCGTCGGACTTGAGCACGACCTCATTCATGACCTGTCCCAGGTTCTGACGGGCTTTGATGGCGGAAACTGTTTTGAGCATGGGTTGCCTCCTATGACCAGTATGGTTGATATGATCATACATGGTGATTCTTCGTTAGGCAAGTCCCCCCCAGTTTTAACCCAACTATTTCCCTTCTGTAACACCAGCTACACCTGCGTCCTGTATGGTCACATCCTGGACCTTAGACTGCTGCCCCGAGTAATCGGGATATTTGGAGGGAATGCCATGTTTGCTGGCAAGACATTATTGATTACCGGCGGGACCGGATCGTTTGGCACGGCGGTGCTCAGGCGGTTTCTGGACACGGAAATTAAAGAGATCCGGATTTTCAGCCGGGACGAGAAGAAACAGGAAGATCTGCGGATCGAACTGGCCAATCAGAAGGTGAAGTTCTATATCGGCGACGTCCGCAATTACGACAGCGTGCTGCCGGCCATGCAGGGGGTGGATTATGTGTTCCATGCTGCAGCGCTGAAGCAGGTGCCGTCCTGCGAGTTTTTCCCCATGGAGGCGCTGCGGACCAATAACCTGGGGGCCGAGAACGTGATGAATGCGGCGTTTGCCTGCCAGGTGGAAAACCTGATCGTGCTCAGCACCGACAAGGCGGTTTATCCGATCAATGCCATGGGGATCAGCAAGGCGATGATGGAGAAGCTGATGGTGGCCAAGGCGCGGATGTACGGTGATACTGGCACGGTTTTCTGCGGCACCCGCTACGGCAATGTGATGGCTTCCCGCGGCTCGGTGATTCCGCTCTTCCTCAAGCAGATCCAGGAAGGGACGCCGTTGACCGTGACTGACCCGAACATGACCCGCTTCATGATGACCATCGACGATGCGGTGGATCTGGTGCTGTATGCGTTCGAGCATGGCAACCCGGGTGACATCTTTGTGCAGAAGGCGCCGGCCGCCACCATCCTGACCCTGGCCGAAGCGATGCAGCGGCTCTTTCAGATTAAGAGCGACGTTAAAGTCATCGGCACGCGCCATGGCGAGAAGCTTTATGAAACGCTGCTGAACCGGGAAGAGATGGCCAAGGCCGAGGATATGGGCGGCTATTTCCGGGTGCCGGCTGATGTGCGGAATCTGAATTATAACTGTTACTTTGTCGAAGGGCAGGAAGATCTGTCGCAGATTGAGGATTACAACTCCCATAATACGACCCGTCTCGATGTTGACGGCATGATGAAACTGCTGCTGAAGCTGGACATTATTCAGGATGCCCTGAAGGAAGAGCGGGTTTATCGCTATGCCAGCTAAGCTGACGGTGCTGGTGACCGGCTGCAACGGGTTTGTCGGCAAGAATCTGATAGCGACTCTGGCCGAGCGAACTGCCATTACGGTGACCGGCTTTGACCTTGCTGACGATCCGCACACGCTGCCTGCTCTGGTGCAGGATGCGGACTTCATCTTTCATCTGGCCGGGGTCAATCGCCCGCAGCATGCTGACGAGTTTATCACCGGCAATGCCGGCCTGACCCAGACGGTGATCGACTGCCTGCTCGCCCAGGGCAAGGCCACGCCGCTATTGCTTTCTTCGTCCACCCAGGCGGCCCAGGATAATCCGTACGGGGTCAGCAAGCGTCAGGCTGAGGATGCAGTCTTCGCCTATGGAGAGACCAGCGGGGCACCGGTCTATGTCTACCGCCTGCCCAATGTCTTTGGCAAGTGGTGCCGACCGAACTACAACAGCGCGGTAGCCACGTTTTGCCACAATATTGCTGCTGATCTGCCGATCCAGGTCAACGACCCTTCAGTTATCATGACTATGGTCTATATCGATGATGTGGTGAGCGATTTTATGGCCGCCATGGATGGTATTCCCCGTGGTGTCGATCCTTATTGCCACGTGCAGCCGGTGCATTGCATCGCGCTGGGCGGGATCGTCGAGCTGATCCAGTCCTTCAAAAAGAGCAGGGTGGATCTGTCCATTCCCGACCTGGCCGATCCGTTCAGCAAAAAACTCTACAGCACCTATCTCAGCTATCTCCCCCACGACAGTTTCAGTTATCCGTTGCAGATGCATTGCGACGAGCGCGGTTCGTTTACTGAATTCATCAAGACGGTTGACCGGGGCCAGGTGTCGGTGAACATCACCAAGCCGGGGATCACCAAGGGGAAGCACTGGCACCACACCAAGAACGAGAAGTTCCTGGTGGTCAGTGGCCAGGGGATCATCCGTTTCAGGCAGGTCGGCAGCAGTGAAATTATCAACTACCCGGTTTCCGGCGGCAAGCTGGAGGTGGTGGATATCCCGACCGGGTACACCCACGACATCACCAATACCGGCACGTCCGACTTGGTGACGGTCATGTGGTGTAATGAGCAGCTCGATCCCGCCCGGCCAGATACGTTTTTTGAAGCAGTTGATGTGCATTAAGGATAGCCACTACTCATTGGTTAAGTTTATGCAAATGTCTTAAAAGTCCCCCCGCCCCTTGCGGGAGGGGGTTAGGGGGTGGGGGAGCTTGCCACATTTGCCTCCGTTGATTACTTCACCCACCCCTCAATCCCCTCCCGTCCAGGGAGGGGAGGCTTAAAGCAATTACCTAACCGGACAATGCCGATCCATTACCAAATATTTTACGCGGAGCTGCCATGAAAAATTTGAAAGTCATGACCGTAGTCGGTACCCGGCCGGAAATTATTCGCCTGTCGCGGGTGCTGGCCAAACTGGACAAGCATATGGACCACGTGCTGGTGCATACCGGCCAGAATTATGATTACGAGTTGAACGAAATCTTCTTTAACGATCTGGAAATCCGCAAGCCGGACTATTTTCTGGAGGCCGCCGGGGCCAATGCCGCTGAAACCATCGGCCAGACCATCATTAAGCTGGATCCGATCCTGGAAAAAGAGCGCCCCGACGCCCTGCTGATCCTGGGTGACACCAACAGTTGTCTGTCCGCCATCCCGGCCAAGCGGCGGAAGATCCCGGTTTTCCATATGGAGGCGGGCAACCGCTGTTTCGATCAACGGGTGCCGGAGGAGATCAACCGGAAGATCGTTGACCATATCAGTGATATCAATCTCCCCTACAGCACCATTTCCCGCGAGTACCTGCTGCGGGAGGGGTTGCCGCCGGACCGGGTCATCAAGACCGGCAGCCCGATGTTCGAGGTGCTGCACTATTATCTCCCCAAGATCAATGCTGCAACGATCCTTTCGCAACTTGATCTGCAGCCTGGGGAATACTTTGTCGTCAGCTGCCACCGGGAAGAGAATGTGGATTCGGAGCGGAATCTGGACCGGTTTCTGGACACGCTGCAGAACCTGGCGGCCGAGTACGGCAAGCGCATTATCGTCACCACCCATCCACGTATGCGCAAGCGGCTGGAAGCCCGTGGTACCGCACTTGATCCACGGATTGAGCTGCATAAACCGTTCGGTCTGACCGACTATGTGAAGCTGCAGATGCACGCCCAGGCGGTACTGTCGGACAGCGGCACCATTAATGAAGAATCGTCGGTGCTCAATTTCCCGGCGCTGAATATCCGCGAAGCCCATGAACGGCCGGAGGGGATGGAGGAAGCGGCGGTGATGATGACCGGCCTGGAGTGGCAGACCATCCGTCAGGCGCTGAATATCCTGCAGACCCAGGAGCGGGGCGACGAGCGGACGCTCGAACTGGTGGCGGATTACAGCGTGCCGAATGTGTCGGAAAAGATCATCCGGGTTATCCTGAGTTATACCGATTATGTAAACCGCACGGTCTGGCACAAATGATACCTTGAGCTGAGTCCGTTGGGTTTTACTTTGCAATAAAAGGACATGCTAAAAGACCTCCGAGGTTTTAAAACCTTGGAGGTCTGCAAGATGACCCATCACCAACGGCTATTTCCCTAAACTGCATCTGGCCCCGGTAATATTTCTCACCTGTTACCCCCACCGGTCACCTCACTATAAAATTCACAAAATTGGCACCTACCTGTGTACCAGACTTAAAATAACGCGCGTAGTATGCGGACAATATTGGGTCGCTATTACTTGGCAGGTTTCGCAACCGCACGGAATGCGCGGAGTAAATCATGAAAACTACGCAAAAAATCTGGTTTATCTCTGAGGTCTATTATCCCGACGAGCAGGGGACCGCGTTTTACACGACCGGCCTGGCAGAAGGACTCGCCCGCCATCATCGGGTTGGCGTGCTCTGCAGTGATCCGACGGTAACGGCCCGCGGGACCAAAGTACCCCGGGAGGAAATGCGCAACGGGGTTCGAATCAGCCGCTGCCGGGGAACAACCTTTAATAAGGACAATCTGCTGTTGCGGATCGTTAATATTCTTACCTACAGCCTGGCGTTGATTGTCAGTGGTTTGCAGCTGGTTAAAAAAAACGACCTGGTCATTGCGGTTACCAGTCCGCCGTCGGTGCCGTTTATTGCGCGATTCATCTGCTGGCTGCGGGGGGCGAAATGCGTGCTCCGCCTGGAGGATGTCTATCCCGAGATTCTCGTGGCCACCGGTATGCTGTCCCCCAGGAGCCCGATCACCCGCCTGCTGGCCTTGCTGACCAGGATGCTTTATCGTCAGGTGGATCTGATATCGGTACTGGGCCGGGACATGAAGGCCCTGGCGGAGAAAAAGATCGGCGCCAGGAGCGACCATGTGCGGATTATTCGCAGCTGGGCCGATACGGATATCGTGTCGCCACAACCCAGAGCCGAGAACCAGCTCCTGCAGGAACTGGGGCTCACGGACAAATTCGTGGTTTCCTGTGTGGGGAACATGGGGCGTGCCCAAGCGGTGGAACAGATGCTGGCAGCGGTCAGCAGGTTACGGGACAATCCAGGGATTCATTTTCTGTTCATCGGCTCCGGGGCTAAAAAAGCCTGGTTGCAGCAGGAAGTAGTAACCCGGCAGTTGACCAATGTTACCATCCTGAATCACCGTCCCCGAACTGAGCAGGTCATCTTTCTCAATGCCTGTGACCTGTCGATCATCTCGCTGCTGCCGGGCATGACCGGTGCCGGTGTGCCCAGCCGGACCTATAACATCATGGCGGCGGGCAAACCGATCATTGCCCTGACCGGTGCGGATTCAGAAGTATCGCTGTTGGTGCAGGAGTTACAGATTGGCTGGGTCGCGTCGCCGGACTCGGCTGATGCCTTGGTGCTGGCTATCCTTGCTGCTTTCTCTGACCCCGAACGTCTGGCGGCAATGGGGGACAGGGCGGCGAAAGCGGCGCTGGAAAGGTTCTCCCGCACTACCATCATTGATGAGTACCAGTGCCTGCTGGAAAGCAGGTTGATAGTCACGTCTACAGGCACGATCAAAACACCACCGAATACAATGCCGGCATTGCCAACCCTAAGGAGCGATACCTTTAATGGATAACAGTCAGTCAACCGTGCTGCCCAGCAGCAGTTCAGGACCCGTGAACTTTTCGCTACAGGCAGGCGTCTATGGAGCACTTTGTACCCTGTTGTTTGTCATCCTGTACCAACCGGTGTATGGCGTGATGTGGCAATGGTGGCAGCGGGACGATTATAACCACTGCATGTTCGTGCCAATGATTGTGCTCTACCTGATCTGGGAAAAACGGACCGAATTGGGGCGGTTGCCATCCTGTCGCTCCTGGCTGGGCGCGGTGCCGCTATTCCTGGGCATTGCCTGTTACTGGCTCGGTGAACTGGGTGGCGAGTTCTATGTCATTTACCTCTCTTCCTGGCTGGTGATGTTTGGGGCGACCCTGATCTACCTGGGGTGGCGTAAGCTGAAGGTTATTCTCTTTCCGCTGGTTTTCCTGATCGCCATGTTCCCGTTTCCGAATTTCATCAACAACAATCTGACCTTCAAGCTCAAGCTCGTATCTTCCCAGCTCGGGGTGCAGATGCTGCAGTTGTACGGTTTGAGCGCCTACCGTGAAGGGAATGTGATCGATCTCGGTTTTACCCAACTGCAGGTGGTGGATGCTTGCAGCGGTCTTCGTTACTTCCTGCCGCTGATCGTCCTGGGCATTATCCTGGCCTATTTCTTCAAGGCCCCCTGGTGGAAGCGGCTGCTGCTGGTGCTGGCGGCAGTGCCGGTTTCGATCATTACCAACAGCCTGCGCATTGCCTCAGTTGGCGTACTTTACCAGTATATGGGGGCCAAGGCCGCCGAGGGGTTTTTTCACGATTTTTCCGGCTGGCTGATCTTTATGGCCAGCCTGGCAATGCTGCTGCTGTTCATGGTGCTGCTCAAACGGCTTCCGGGCAAATTGAAGACTGACGAACCCACTGCATCGCCTGCTGCCAGTGGCAGCACGCCGGCCAAGCCGGTCGGTAAGAGCTTTTCCTATGCGTTGGTGGTGCCGGTTCTGCTCCTGGCCAGTACTATTGCCGTGTCGGCGAAGGTTGATTTCCGGGAAAAGGTTCCTCTTAAGGCTACTTTTGCTTCCTTTCCCGAGCAGATGGCCGAGTGGCGCGGTTCCCGGCAGGTGATGGAGAAGATCTATATCGATGAACTGGGGCTGTCCGACTATGTAATCCTGGATTACCGCAACACTGCCGGCCGCCAGATCAATTTCTACACTGCCTACAACGCCAGCCAGAGCAAGGGGAAGTCAACCCATTCGCCAATGAGCTGCCTCCCCGGCAATGGCTGGGAATTTAAGGAGTCGACCAAAATCGCCATTCCGCTCGCCAATGGTGCGACTCTGACCGTCAACCGGGCGATGGTCGAAAAGAATGCGGAACGACAGCTGACCTATTACTGGTTCCCGCAGCGGGGCCGGGTGCTGCATAACCTGTTTGAACTCAAGCTGTACGCTTTCTGGGATGCCCTGACCAAACAACGGACCGATGGCGCACTGGTAAGGATCATGACGCCGCTGGCGGTCAGTGAATCGGCCAAGGATGCCGATGCGCGACTGGCCGCCTTTGTGCGGGATATTTCGCCGGTCTTGGGGCAATTTATCCCCGGGAAAGATATTTAATGATCTTTCTGTCAACCCTGCTGCTGGCGGTTCTCATCACCATTGGCATGACCCCCATGCTCAGTTCGCTGGCGATCCGCCACAATCTGGTGGATATTCCCAGCGACCGCAAAGTGCATACCCGGCCGATTCCGCGGATCGGCGGCATTGCCATGGCCTGTGGCGCGTTTGCCCCGCTGCTGTTCTGGTATCATGCCGACCGGTTTGTGGTGGCCTTTCTGGCCGGTGCCGCGGTGCTGATCTTCTTCGGCTTGCTGGACGATCTGCAGGATCTGCCGCCCAAGGCCAAGTTTTTCGGCCAGGTCATTGCCGCGCTGGTGGTAATTCTGGGTGGCGGGGTGCAGATCACTTCCCTTGGCAGCCTGGCGCCCAACCTGCACCTGCCGGCGGCGATTGCCATTCCGCTGACTCTGGTGGCGATTGTCGGGGCAACCAATGCCATTAATCTTTCTGATGGTCTTGACGGTCTGGCCGGCGGCATGTGTCTGCTCATCTTCACTGCCATCGGCTATCTGGCCTATCTGGTGGGAAATCAGATCATTGGCCTGATTTCCCTGGCGCTCGGCGGGGTGCTGTTCGGTTTTTTGCGCTTCAATACCCATCCGGCCACGATATTCATGGGCGATGCCGGCAGCCAGTTTCTCGGCTTTACGGCCGCTACCCTGTCCATTGCCCTGACTCAGTCGACCCCGACCTTGAGCCCGGTCCTGCCGCTGATTCTCCTCGGTTTCCCGATTCTCGATACTCTGACCGTCATGGTGACCCGCATCGCCAAGGGTCGTTCACCCTTCAGCGCCGACAAGAATCATTTCCATCACCATCTGCTCGGCTTGGGGTTGCGCCAGTCTGAATCGGTGCTGGTGATTTATGTGCTGCAGACCATGCTGGTGCTGTCGGCAATTCTGCTCCGTTATTATCCTGACTGGTTTCTGCTGGCCTGTTACCTCTGTTTCTCACTGCTGGTACTGCTGTTTTTTTCCCGGGCCCGCCGGGCCGACTGGCACCCGCAACGGTTCAGTTTTATCGATACCCAGATTACCGGGCGACTGCAACGCTTCCGGCAGCAAGGGATCGTGATCAAACGGACCTTCCCGCTGTTTGAGATCGGTATTCCCCTGTTGTTGCTGATTACCTGCGGTTTTTCCACCAAGGCGCCCGATTATGTGATCTATGCCGCCCTGTTCTTTGCCCTGGTCATCGGGGCGACCTGGGTCTGGGCCAAGCGGTTTCTCAGCGGCGCGCTTCGTTTTACCCTCTACCTGCTGATCCCGTTTGCGGTCTACCTGTTTGAAACGAACACCCAGATGCACGCCAGTTTACTCAGCACGCCGCTGACCATGATGTTCGGCCTGTTTGCCGTACTGATTCTGCTAATTTCAAAATTTTCCCGGCGCCAGAACGGTTTCAAAAGTTCACCGATGGATTTTCTCATCATTATTCTGGCGGTGGCGGTGCCCAACCTTTCCAGTCAGCCTAATCACGAATATCAGATCGGCCTGGTGGCGGCGAAAGTCATCATGCTCTATTTCAGTTTTGAAGTGCTGCTGTCCGAGCTGCGCGGCCGTTACACGATCATTGCGGGCGGTACGGTTGCTTCGTTGCTGCTGCTGGCTATTCACTGACCAAAAAAATACAGGAGACATGTACATGCGAAGAATACTGACACTCTGGGGACTGCTGCTGACCCTTACTCTGTTGGCCACCGGTTGCAGCGGGCCTGATGCCAAGAAGGCGAAGTTCTTTGCCAAAGGGAAAGAGCTGTATGACAAAGGGGATTTTGTCAAAGCCAAGCTGGAGTTCAAAAATGCAATTCAGATCGATCCCAAGTTTGCCGACGCTTACCGGATGACCGGCATGGTGGCCCTCAAGGAGGGTGACCTGAAGGCGGCGTTTGGCAGTTTCAATAAGGCGGCGGAACTGAATCCGGCTGATCTGGATGCCCACTATCAGGTCGGCAAGATATTCCTCGCCGCCAATGCCCCGGATAAAGCACTGGAAAAGGCGGAGACGATTCTGCAGCAGGACCCGAAACATGTTGAGGGGCAGCTGCTCAAGGGGGCGGTGTTTGTCGCCCAGAAAGAACCGGGCAAGGCGATTCTGTACCTGGAAGGGCTGCTGGCCAAGGGGATAACCAGCCCCGATGCTTATCAGCTGCTTGCCTCGTGCTACCTGCAGAAAAAGGATGTTGCCACCGCTGAAAGCACGCTGATCAAAGGGATGGCAGCCAACCCGAAATCCTCCAGCACCATCCTGCTGTTGGCCGAGTTGAAGGCGAATACCGGCAAAATTGCCGAGGCGGTTACCCTGCTGCAGCAAGTCATTGCCCTGGAGCCCAAGGAGTCACGGCATACCATGACCCTGGCCAATCTCTACTGGGGATCGGATCAACCGGCCAAGGCCATTGAAACCCTGAAGGCGTATGTTGCCGCGGCCCCGCAGGATGATGAGCGGCGGTTGCAGACCACCGGTTTTTATCTCGCCCGGAACAAGGTCGAGGATGCGGAGCGGGAGCTGAAGGAGGGTGCCAGCCAGATCCCCAAGAGCTTCAAGATCCAGTTTGCCCTCAGTGAGCTCTACGCCAATATCAATAAGCCGGATCAGGCGATTGAGATCCTGAAACAGGTGCTGGCCCGGGAAAAGGATTTCAATAAACCGGATTTGATCAAGGCCCGGAGTACGCTGGCAAAAATCTATCTGGTGCGGCGTGATCTGCCGACCGCGGCCAAATATGCGGACGAAGTGATCAAGGATAGCCCGAAAAATGTCGATGCCCGCTTTACCAAGGGCGAGATTCATATGCTGAAGGGGGAGGGGGCTAATGCCGTCACCGAATTCCGCAGTGTGGTAACGGAAAATGACAAATTTACCCAGGGGCACATTCGCCTGGCCGAGGCCCATCTGCTGAACAAGGCACCGGCACTGGCCCTGGATGTGCTGAAGACTGCCAGCAAGGCGCAACCGGATGCCGTTGAGCTGCAGCGGGCAATGGCCAAGGTGTTTCTGGCCCAGAAGGATGTGAAACAGGCCGAGGAAATCCTGACCAAAATGATTGCCAAGCATCCGGAGGATCTGGAACTGGTGAGTGATCTGGGCGATATGTATCTGCGCACTGGAGATCTGAAGCGGGCCGAAGCCCGCTTTGCCGAACTGAAGCGAAAGGTGCCGCAATTGCCGATCGGTTATGTGAAATTCAGTGAGCTCTATATCATGCAGGGGAAAATGGACCGGGCCGAAGCCGAGCTGGAGCAGGCCTACAAGCGTAACCCTAATTCATGGCGGGTGGCCAATGACCTGGCGTATCTGTTGAGTGAGAAGAAATCGGCCAAGGATCTCGACCGGGCGCTGGAGATGGCTAAAAAGGCACAAACACTGCAACCGGAAGGGCTGGCCATCGCCGATACCCTGGGGTGGATCTATTATAAAAAAGGTGATTACAAACAGGCGGTTGAACTGGTCAGCAAGGTGCAGGCTTCTGCCCCCACCAACCCGGTGTTCAATTATCACCTTGGCATGGCGCAGTTTAAGGCCGGGAACCAGGCTCAGGCAAAGGAGAGTCTGAAAAAGGCGTTGGCGGAAAAGGGTAATTTCCCCGGTCGCAGCGAAGCGGAGCAGACTTTCAAGTCGCTCTAAACCTGAGTCCTGTCCTGGGCTGTCATGAAATGTTTGGGTAATTGCCATCCGATTGTAACGAGGCGTTGGTACGATATCTGGTCAACGTTGCCATACTTTCAAAAAAACATTGAGGAGAACCATGCTGAAATCTGGCGCAAAAATAGGAATAGCCGCTTTGGTGGCGCTGCTGACGATCGGAACGCTCAGTGGTCAGGCTCTGGCTGCTGTGGAAACACCAAGTGAGGCGGTTGAGACGGTACCGGATATTGACGTGGCGTCAGTTGCCAACGGAACTGTCCCGGAAAATAGTTCCGCTACGACGACAGACCAGGCTGCAGAGCCCAGCGCTGAGGCGCGGCGCGGTGTCCTGTTCTGGGACAAGGTGCTGTCGGTTGTTGGCCTGCACGAAGAAAAACCGTTCAAACCTGACCATATTGCCGGTGCACCAGTGACCCCGGCGCAGGATTATATCATTGGCCCCGGCGATCAGCTGGGCATCTCGGTCTGGCGTGACGATGCGCTGACCAGGGTAGTGGTGGTGCTGCCCGACGGTAAAATCCAGTTTCCGCTGATTGGTGAACTGGTTGCCGGCGGCAAGACTGTGGCCCAACTGAAAAAAGAAATTGAAGATAAATTGTCAGGCTTTGTGGTGGATTCCGGTCTGTCCGTCGAGGTGCGGCAATCAAGCAGCATGTTCGTCTATCTGATCGGCAAGGTTAATGCGCCCGGTCGGCAGATGCTGGTGGCCAATACCAACGTGCTGCAGGCCCTGGCCACGGCTGGTGGGCTTAATCCTTTTGCCGACAAGGACGACATCAAAATCATCCGTCAGGAAGGGGAGCGGACCCTGATCTACCCGTTCCGCTATTCACTGGTGGCCGCAGGGAGCAATCTGGAAGAAAACATCTGGCTCAAACGGGGCGATGTGATTGTCGTACCATAAGCGATATCTATGCCGCCTTCTAATTATAAGCAACTGACTCCGTCATGGGGCGCAGTGGTTCGGATTCTTGTTGCGGTGAGCCTTTCGTTGACCTCGGTTCCGGCCAAGGTCTCCGCTGACGATATCAAGCTCACCCCGTCATGCGCTGTTCGGGAAGAATATAACGATAACGTGCTGTTTTCCACGGTCAGCCGGCGGAGCGATTTCCTGACCACCGTTTCCCCGAATCTGGCGCTGACGCAGGCTTCGGAACGGCTTAACAGTTCGCTAAGTGGTGGTCTGAACTGGTTGAACTATGCCCGGACCACGGGTCAGAATGCGCTGGATTTTCTGCTGCAGGGGCAGGCCGGTTACCGCTGGACCCCATTGACCGACCTGGGGGTTTCCGGGGCGTATGTGCAGAATTCCCGGCCGGACACGGTCAATCAGCGGACCGATCTCTCAGCCGGTTCCGGTGGCGATCAACAGAATTATTCGCTCCGGATCGGCCACAAGTTTAATCCGTTGACCGCCAGCACCTTTTCCTATGCGTTTGGCAAAGCGACCTATGAGAACCCTTTGCAGCAGGGGAATGAGCTGCATAACGCCGGTCTTGCCGTTACCCGTGATCTCGGCAATCTGATGAAAGGCTTGCTGAGCGCCGGTTACAGCCACACGACGTATCGGATCTCCAGCAGTGACGATTATTCGTTCAGTACTGGCTTGAGCTGGCAGCCGCAGGAAAAGCTGTCGCTAAACGGTTCGGTCGGGGGGCGGTTGACCCACTCGCAGTTCTTACTGGCCAGTGGCGGTGAGGGGAGCAATGACAACTGGGGGATTATCGGTTCGCTTACCGCATCCTATGCCGGTGAAGCAAGCCGATCGTCACTGTCGTTTGTCCGGGATTTCGCCGCTGGTTCCGGTCAGACCGGGGCGACGGAACGGACCCAGGTCGGATTGACGCTGTCGCGGCAACTGCTGGAAAAAATGACCGGTCAGATCTCGGCCAGGTACACCTTGAACGAAGCCAGCTTTTCCGCCCAGCAGAGCCGTGATGTGGCCCTGCGCGGCAGTGCCGGCATTGATTATGAGCTAAACCGCAATTTCACCGTCGGGCTGAATTATTTCTATAGCCGGATTGATTACAGCCCCAGCAAGCAGCAGGCGGAACAGAACAAATTGGTGGTGCAGGTGCAGTGGCATTACCCCATCGACAAACCAGTCTTTATTGAGCACAAGTGAGGCAGAGCATGGATAAGGAAATACAGAATTTTCAGGATATTTTGGCAATCGTCAAGCGGCGGAAATGGAGCATTGTTATTCCGGCGCTGTCGGTCATGCTGCTGGCGATTATCGCAGTGGTGATGATTCCGGCCAAGTACCGGTCGTCCTCAACCGTTCTGATCGAGGAGCAGGAGGTGCCGCGTGAATATGTTTCGGCCAACGTTACCACCTTCGCCGATCAGCGGCTGCAGTCAATCAACCAGCGGATCATGGGCTCGAACCAACTGCTGGATATTGTCAATCGCTTTAATCTCTATACCGAACTGAAACGGACCAAGACGACGGAAGAGATTGTGGCCAAGATGAAGAAGGACATCAAGTTCAACACCATCAGCGCCGATGTCATCGATCCCCGCACCGGTCGGCCAGCCCAGGCAACCATTGCCTTCACGGTTTCCTATGATGGCGAGAATCCGAAGCTGGTCCAGCAGGTGGCCAACGAACTGGCGTCGCTCTATCTGAACGAAAATATCAAGGTGCGCGAAAAGCAGTCCCTTGGCACGACGCGGTTCATGGAAGAAGAGATGCGCGCGGTGCAGGTGGAACTGTCAAAGGTCGACTCAACGATCGCCGAGTATAAACAGCGCAACGTCAATTCCCTGCCGGAACTGGGTCAGTTGAATCTGCAACTTTTTGATAATATTGATCGTGACCTCCGTTCGGCAAATGAGCAACTCCGCTCGCTGCGGGAAAAAGAGAGTTATCTGCAGTCGCAGCTGCATTCGATCCCGACCGACGCGGCCAATCAGGACAAATCACGGCTGAATGAACTGCGGGTGCGGATGGTGGATCTGAAAAGCCGTTTTTCCGACCGCCACCCGGATGTGATCAAGACCAAAGTCGAAATTGCCGAGCTGACCAAACAGCTCCGTTCAGGCGGCCAGGAAACGTCAGATGCCAAGCCGGATAATCCTTCCTACATCAATCTCGATAACCAGTTGGCCTCGACCCGCACAGATATCGAATCAGTGAAGCGCCAGGTGACAGACCTGAACCAGAAGCGGGAAAGTTACCGTCGTCGTCTTGAATCAGGCCCCCGGGTCGAAGAAGGCTACAAGAAGCTGATCGGCGACCGGAATAACCTGCAACTGAAACATGATGATTTGAACAAGAAATTCATGGAATCGCGGGTGGCCCACGGCCTCGAAAAGGAGCAGATGGGCGAGCGGTTTACTTTGATCGATGCGGCCCGACTGCCGGAGAGACCGGTGAGTCCGAACATCCCGGCGATCCTGCTGATTGGCATCGTCCTGGGCATCGGCTCCGGTATCGGCATGGCTGCTTTACGGGAGAATATGGACAGTGCGGTTTACAACGCCGAATCATTGACCCGTGCGCTCAGAATACCGGTGCTTGGCGCAATTCCGGTTATTGCGACCCCCCAGGATCAGGCTGTTGCCACCAAACGCCGCCGTTTTGCCTGCGCAAGCAGTGCGGTTTCCTGTCTCGTCGGCGTGCTACTGTTTCACTTTTTCATCATGGATTTAAACGTGTTTTGGGCCAAGCTGTTACGGCGCTTGATGATTTAAGGCACGAGTACAATTGTTCATGACTGACCAGAGGAGGATATACGGATGACCCCTATTGATAGATTAGCGCAACTTAGAGGGAATATAACCAAAGCTGATCCGGCGTGTATCGGCAACGAAGAACTATGCACCGGGTCTGCAGAGGACACGATCACGCCAGCCGCATTTAGTGCCAGTTCAATCGCGGCAAAAATGTCGCTGCCGGTTCAGTCACCACATTTGCGTAACAGTAATGACGCTGTCCAGAAGCAACGTAACGATGGAAAACCGCGGCGAAAATCATTTCTGGCCGCAGTGGCAGCCCGTTGCTCTTTTAGAAAAACAGACAGGCAACATTCCTCTGAATTGCCCGGGCAGTCCGTGAAAACTGAACAGACAGGTAATGAGAATCAGGAACGGACGCCGCTTGCAGTAAATGGGCGACAGGAAGTTGCGCCTCGCCAGATACCGGGCTGGGTCTCACCGAATTATACCAGCTCGCGGGAAGTGCAGCTGTCACCGTCAGTTGTGCTGGCGAATCGCGGCATCATCTTCGAAGCCGAATCAGCAACGGTCGATGCCTACAAGATGTTGCGGACCCAGATTCTGCAGCGTTTGCAGCAGACCAACGGCAGAACCGTCATGATCACCAGTGCTGTGCCGGGAGAAGGGAAGACGGTTACGGCCATCAATCTGGCCTTTACCTTTGCCAAGGAGTTTCAGCAAACAGTACTGCTGGTTGATTGTGATCTGCAGCAGCAGCGGATTCATCAGTATCTGGGTTATGAAAGTGACAAGGGTCTGATCAACTACCTGCTGGATGACTGCCCGGTTAATGAGCTCTTTACCTGGCCTGGCATTGAAAAGATCACCCTCGTTTCCGGGGGGCGGACATTCAACGAGAGCAGCGAGATCCTTGGCGCGCCACGGATGCGTGAGCTGATTGATAATATGAAATTCCGCTATCCGGAGCGTTATGTATTTTTCGATGTCCCGTCAATCCAATCCGGAGCAGATGCCCTGGTATTTGCGCCAATGGTTGACCATGTGTTGTTGGTGGTTGAAGAAGGGAAAACATCCATTAATGACATTAAAAAATCGATCGCCATGCTTCCGGAAGGGAAACTGCTGGGGCTGATTCTTAACCGTCATCGCCAAGATAGATAACGGTAAACGTCTAGTGCCATGGAACAGCTAAAATCAACCCCCCTCAATCCCCCCTTGACAGGGGGGAAGCCTTGAAGTCTCCCCTGTTAAGGGGAGATTTTGAGGGGTTTGCTGCGAAAGAATAAGAGTTACAAGGTACTAGCGTCCTCAGAGGAGTACATCATGAAATTGCGCATGGGAGAAATTGACAATCAGGAGCTTCTTGGGGTCTCAATTGCAGAGTGGGAACCACTCCTGTCTAAAATGCGGACCGATTGGTACGATGATGCGGATCTGGATGATTGGGAATGGAAGTAACATAAGAACCGTGCTGGTAACAGTGCGGCTTTTTAATCGTGAACAGAGACTTGCATTTTTGAGGTGAGCGTTATGACGTTTTACGTTGGAGTTGGTGGCATCATTGTTTTTCTTTGCTGGGTCATATACTTTCACCATACGACTGATTTTGGACAAGGGCGTAACCGCAGCAAGAAGGAGTAAATTATAGGCTTTCTCTAACGCTGCAGTATTTTGTAAGAGAGCACTTTGTATAACTCTTGCTGCTGCTGTTTGTCATTCTGCAGGTCTCCCCGTTCTTACTCTCCTCAAAACGCTTCACCCACTTGAATTGAAAAAGTTGCATCGTAAAGACCGTTTTGACAAAAGACCGCTTCTCTGGAGTTTCCCTGGTTGACAAAGAACTTTATTAGCATAGAGTTATAGTAAGTATTATAAAGATAATAAATATAATTTGTCTATTGAGGTGGTAGTCATGATTTCAACCGTCTGCATAGTTACATTTTGTCATCGACAAGAGCACTCTTGCCAAATCTGAATTTTACGCTGTAGAACTGCCTTCACGGCAGCATCTTATATTGTCCACAGGGAGATGAAAATGAAAAAAGAAAAAAAGCAATCCGACGTAAAAGAACTGAGTGATTCCGTTGAAGAGCAGGCAGCCGAAAAGATTGATCCACCGAAGAAACAAAAGAAAATCAAGAAGGTTGATGCGGAGCCGGTCGAAGCGACCAAAATCAAAAAATCGAAATCTGCAAAGGTAGTAAAGAAAGCGACAGAGCCAAAGGAACAGAAGGCTCCGAAGGAAGACAAAGTGACCAAGTTTCTCGTCAGCATGAAAAAGTCGGTGCGCAAGAGTGTCAAGAAAGAGGCTGCAGAGGTTGGTGTCAGCATGAATGAATATATCGTGTTGGCGGTAGAGGAAAAGCTGAACAGAAGTTGAACCGAGGGAAGGTGGTTGCAATTTGTTTGTCTTTCCCTTGGCAACCAGGCAGTCCGGCGCCGGTCGGGCATAAATGCTGCCCGAACGGCTCAACTGCTCAAGCCGTTGGAATAATACTGAACGATGAACTCAATTAGCCGTTTTGTTGTTGCTGCACTTCGACAAAGGTAGCTTTTATCTCAGACTTCTCCTCTTTGTGGTCCTCCCGTAAAGAATAGCATCAGAGTTTGACAACAAGCTTGGCATCGGGTAGCGATTGGGCAACCAATATGCTGCTGAAATGATGGTTTAATGGCGTTGCCTTTATGCCATGATGGTTTAAGTGCAGCATTGCTATTGACGATGTTTCCTGCCCGGTGATACAAGGGCTTGCTCAAGTACAGACTGTGCCGGTTTCTAATTGTCAAACATCAAGGGGTAGGGGATGTCACTGCAAACAGTGAAAGAGTTGCTGGAAAAACAGCGTATTGTCGAGGGGATGGTGCATCGACAGCCCATGCAACGACATGACTTGGTGGAATCATTGGTGCACAAGCAGCACCTGGGGGGATTGCGCTCATTACTTTCCCGCCTTGAATTGCAGGAAGTTGCGAAGATTCTTGAAGCTCTCCCCTTGGAAGAAGCTTTAATGGTCTGGGGCCAGGTACCAGAAAAGCTTGCAGACGATGTCCTTGATGAAGTTACCGAAAACCTCAGAGGAATTCTTGCTGAACAGCACCGATCTCTCAGTTTGAATGCGTTCGAACTCGCCGATGGACGCTTGCAGCAGGTAGCGATCAACTCCATTGAAGATCTTGATCGGATCAAGCCGATCTGGGTTGATCTGGTTGATCCGACAAAATCTGACCGGAAATGGATTGGCCACTATTTCGGCCTGGAAATACCTGACCCGGAAGATCTGACTGACCTTGAAGCCAGCGCCCGGTTCTATGTCGAAGACAACGGCGAGATTCATCTTCATTCTGATTTTCTGCTTGATCGTGAGGGGGACTCCCGTAACATTGCCGTCGCCTTCATCCTGCACCGGGATATTCTATTTTCCGTAAGGAGCGAAGAACTACCTGTCTTCCGTTTGCAGCGACTGCGAGCCCGGACCCAGAAAGGGTATGTAACTGACGGAACGGACATGCTTCTGGATCTTTATGCTGCTGATGCCGAGTATTCAGCGGATTCGCTTGAAGATATCTACACTGATCTTGGTGAGGTGGGTAAGCAGGTACTCAAGGAGACCATGACCGATACGGAAGCGGCCAAGGCCCTGGCCGCGATTGCCGAAGAGGAAGACCTGAATGGCCGCATCCGTCGGAACGTGCTTGACACCCGCCGGGCAGTGACCTTTCTGGTTCGACGCAAACTGCTGTCGGCGTCGCAGCTAGAGGACGCCCAGCAGATCCTGCGGGATATCGAATCGCTGGATGGGCACACGGCTTTTCTGTTTGACAAGATCAACTTCCTGATGGCGGCGACGGTTGGTTTTGTCAATGTAAATCAGAACCGAGTCATATATCGGTTGACGGTGCTCAGCGTTATTTTCATGCCGCTCAACGTGGTGGCCGGCATTGGCGGCATGTCCGAATTCTCCATGATGACGCAAGGTATCCCCTGGCCGCTATCCTATGCCATTTTTACAGTCGGCCTTATTTTGATGGCCTGGATTACCTTTGTGATTTTGAAACATTTTGAGCAGCGGACCGCACACAAAAAATCTTCCTGACAACTGCTCCGTGCTGCTGGTGCTGAAATGATTAGGCCGGCTCCGAAGTGACTGTCGCCGAACCGCAATGGGCGGCGCGAATTCATTGAATTGTCACAACCCCCCCACGCTCGCATTGGTCGGCCTGTAGCTCTTTTCCCAAACTCGAATATTTCCATCTTCTAAGGGGTAAATACGTTTACATTTGTTCTGCAAAGGCTCTTTTCCAGTGTGGCTCCTTTGCGTCAATGAGTATGCAGCCGACTATTGACTGATTTATCTGACTTATAAGCTTAAGACTTTGACGTACCCCTGGCACTTGCAATCAGGGAGATTGCACAGACTGAAAGTACGTTGTAAAAAGTAATTTTATTCACGCGGTGCTCCTTTTCATAAATGAGTCGCTGGAAACAAAAAGACCCGGACCGGCGGTAAGACTCCGGCCCGGGGAAGGGGCCCTACGATTACTTCTCAGTTCTTCTTCTGATGCCGACCAGTCCCATTAATCCTGAACCCATCAGCCAAACTGCGGCAGGGATGGGGGTAGGGGTGACGTCGATGTTTGCGCCGAAGTTGCCATAGGCAGTCTGAACATCGGAACCCGGCATGCCGATGAGGCTGTCGGAATAGACTGCTCCGCCATATGTGAGGTACTGATTGAACTGCACATTGTGTGTAGCTGCAGAAGCAGTATCGAATGATGCATAGGGATCAGAGATGCCCATAGTTGCGGCGATGACATATTTCTGGCCGGCTACGAGAGTAGCGCTGGCGTTTATCATGTGGTATTTGCCTTTTGTAAGCAGATCTTTGTGTGGGACTGTCGGTTCGGTAAATGCCACCGATGTCACGAGTGTGCCGTCCGCCGTCCATAGGCCCACCGAATGGGTCCCTTCAAGTTTTTTGTCAGGATCATGGTCATAGATGCCGAGTGCCGTTACATAGAGATCCTGAGTGGCGGTGAAGCTCCACCCGGCAATGCCGTTGGTGCCGGATACCAGATAATCCAGCGTAGGCGCATTAAAATCGACCCCCAACGCAGCATGGGCAGTTCCTGTGCCAGCTGCCAAAGCAGCGGTCAAAAGCGCTCCGCAGAGCAGACCCTTGTAAATTGGTAGTTTTGTGATTTTCACGATTGTTTCTCCTTGAATGACTAGTCTTGGCCGACAGGAAGTGTCTGCCAGCCAAGGGATATGGTTATTTTTGCATCCGGCGGCGAACGCCGGCCAGGCCGGCCAGGCCGGAGCCGAGCAGCCATGCTGCGGCAGGGATCGGAGTGGGGGTGGCATTGGCTTCGTTCATGACACTGAAGATGTTCGTGTTGTCGATGTACTTGTTGAAAGACGCATCAACACCGTATCGTGAAGCTACCTGAGTATCTGTGCCGTTCAGGTAGGCATTGAACAGTTCGGCATCGGCCCCCTTTGCATAGAAAGGTACGAGACCGGTTGTGTGGCCGCCTGAGTTATAGACTGCTGTTGGGAGAACCCCTACACCGTTGTCACCAATCTGGGTAAAGCTGCCGGCTGCGCCCCAGAGTCCGCCGGTCTCGTGGTCGGCAGTGACAATCAGCAGGGTGTTGCTCCAGTTGTTACCGTTGGTATTGGCATCAAGGTAAGCAGACACGTAGCTGACAGACTTATTAAAGTCGATCTGCTCGTTAATGGAGCGCTGCAGGCCGTTGGCATGATTGGCCCAGTCGATAGCGCCACCTTCGATCATGACGGCAAAGCCCTTGCTGTTGTTGTCCAGCACGTTAAGCGCCCCCTTGGTCATGGTGACCAGGTCTGGCACGTTGGTATTGAGGGGTGCGGTAGCTGCATTGGTGCGGGAATCCTGGATCGTGTCCTTGACCTGGGCGACACCGAAGACCTTGTTGTAGTTAGCGGTGCCGAGGGCCAGGGCCTCGAATTGAGCCTTGCTATCGATGAAGGTGCGGCCATTGGCGCCTGTGGTGATGGCATTCCAGTTGGCCTGATTGCCGACGATGGCGTAGTTGGCAGCCTGAGCAACACCGTTGTTGTTGTAGTTCGGGTTGCCCGCACCCATGATCACGTCGAGATTGCTGTTGATCATCTGGCTGGCAATGGTGGCGTAGTCGTTCCGGTTGGTGGTTTTGGCCACAACGGCGGCCGGGGTGGCATGGTCAAAATTGACCGTGGACACGGCGCCGGTTGCCTTGCCCTGAAGGGCGGCCTGCTCGAAGTAGGTGGTCAGGTTGGCGCCGGTGGTGGTTTTGTTGATCTGGTTGTCGTAGTTTTTAACACCGGTGAACATGGCGGTGCCGGCAGAGGCTGAGTCGGTAGCGCCTGACTTTTGATAATTGAAGTCTGCCCACATTTTTGTCGGGTTGTATGCTGCGCCTACATACCCGCCTGATGCTCCAGCCGAGCTGGTATTCATGGAGCCTTTGACAGTCCATCCTTCATAGATTCCTTGGCCGCCAAGGTAGTAATCGGTGGCCTTGACGGTGTTAAAACCCATACCGTCGCTGATCATCAGGATGACGTTCTTAGCCTGGCCGGCGGCCATGGCCATCTGGGCGGATGCCAGAATCAGTGTACCTGCGGCTACCCCGGTAAATATTTTTTTAATTCTTTTCATGGTGTGTTTCTCCTTTTCTTCCTTGTTTGATAGGTTCTGCCGTTTCGGTCTTTCATTATTTAATTGTCCATAATCGCAGCTGGTAGAGCGTTGCCTGAACAGTTTGACCGATCAGGTCGGGTCGGGCTGCCTGGTTTGGCTAATGCCCGCGTTTTTCAGCAATTGCTCTTCGCCGGTCGTCCTGCAATCGGTTTTTCTACTCCCTCCTTTCGATCACATTAAAATATAAAGCCGGGTCGACTTTCATCATTGAAAGGCAACCCGGCTGTCCGCTTGGGATCCGTGGCTTTCCGTCCCCGCCTTGCGACGGGTTTGGCTCTTAATCTGTTTCTGTGCTGAAAATTAAAAAGCCCGAAACAACAAAGTGCTATGCACTCGGAGTTTCGGGCTTTCTGGTCCCTGTCACGACAGGTCAGAGAGTACCCTTACGGTACCTTCAGTTTCAGATTTTTGTGCAGGACAGTAACAGCTGTCTGTTACAGCCGTTAGATGGTCAGGTAAAAAGTTTGGAACAGCTCATTATTGTCTGTTCAGCAGCTATGCACCGCAGGCCCCCCCAAAAAAAAACACATGACAACGAAATTGTTACGTACTGTCCACCTGGCTGAAATGAACAGCTGCTATACAGGATGTGAGCGGGTATGGGTAATGCTGGGCTCAAGATGGAGGAATCATTAATGCGAGAGGATCTATGGAAGTTTGTGGCGTTTCTTGTCCTGGGATTGCTCACTATTTTTGTTCTCTGGAGCAAAAATGAGTTGTCAGCCCAGGGGGGGATTACCGGTGGGCCCACTACGGAGAAAGTTTCTTCACGATGAGTATCCCCTGTTGCAAACATTTATTGGGAATGCCTCACGGCTGTAATAATTCATTGGTATGGTTCCGCGCATAGCATCAGAACGCTGAAGAAGAACGGAGATACGTCATGAAAATACTGGTAACCGGCGGTGCTGGCTATATCGGCAGTCATGTGGTTAAACACCTTGGTGAGCAGGGTCATGAAATTGTCGTCTATGACAACCTGTCGTCCGGCCATGCCTGGGCAGTTCTCTACGGCAATTTGGTTGCTGGTGACTTGATTGATAAACCACTGCTGGATCTGGTGATGAATGAGTTCAGGCCAGACGCGGTGATGCACTTCGCCGCTTCAATCCAGGTTGAGGAGTCGGTGCGGAAACCTCTTCTTTACTATACGAATAACGTGGCAACGACGCTTAATCTGCTGGACAGCATGCAGAAGTACAACATCAAGAACCTTATCTACTCTTCAACTGCTGCGGTTTACGGCGAACCTGACCGGATTCCGGTCGATGAAATGACCCCGCTGCGGCCCATCAACCCCTATGGGGCCACCAAGGTCATGGGCGAGTCCATTATGCAGGATCTGGCCGCTTCTTCGGATTTTCGGTATGTCGCCCTGCGCTATTTTAATGTGGCAGGTGCGGATCAGGAGGGCCTTCTCGGCCAGGCATATCGTACGCCGACCCATTTAATTACCAGAGCGTTAAAGACGGCCATGGGTGAATACCCCTACTTGTCAATCTACGGAACTGACTATTCAACTCCAGATGGCAGCTGCATTCGGGACTATATTCATGTGGATGACCTGGCAATGGCCCATTTACGTGCTCTCGATTATCTGGTTGAAACCGGCGATAGCAATGTATTCAACTGTGGCTACGGGTTTGGTTTTTCAGTGCATGAGGTAGTAAGCACTGTCAAAGAAGTAACGGGTATCGATTTCGCTGTCCTGATGGCTCCTCGCCGCCCGGGTGATGCACCTGCTCTTGTCGCCGACAGCCGCCGGTTGCGTCAGATGACCGACTGGGCACCGGAATTCGGCAACCTCGCGTATATCATCAGCACCGCGTATGAATGGGAAATGCAGCTGAAAAATAAAAAGGCAGCATAATACGGTTGCCGCGCTCCAGCTTTGGAGAACGCTTGTTTGATAAGGGTTTGGGGAATTTGTGTTCCCGATCTTTGCAGGCGCGTGATCAGAATTTATATGAATCCAGAGGGCCTCAATGGCGAACATCCTGATAATTGAAGACGACTTTGATATTGCAGAACTGCTGGCAATAAATGTAACTCAGGAAGGTCACCAGGCCTCTATTGCCAATTCCGGCGAAGAGGGGCTTGAAAAATTGCGCGATAATTCTTTTGACCTGATAATCCTTGATCTGATGATGCCGGGCTTGAACGGCTTTGAGGTCTGTCGCCAACTGCGTCGCGCTGAAAAAACGCAACGGACGCCGGTAATCATGGTCACCGCCCGCAGCAGCGAGGCAGACCGGGTTACTGGTCTGGAAGCTGGTGCCGATGATTATGTGGTGAAACCATTTTCAGTGCGGGAATTAATGCTGCGCATCCGGGCCAAGCTGCAGATCGAACAAAAGGAAACAAAAGACCTGACGCGTTACCATATCGGTTCGCTTACTCTGGACATGGAGCGGCATCAGATTGTTGCCGATAACCGGGAGATTAGTCTCACCATTACGGAATTCAAGCTGTTGACTTGTCTTGTTAAGTCCGCGGGGCGGGTGCTCAGCCGGGATACCCTGTTGAACGATGTCTGGGGGAATAATTGCGAAATAGATCACCGGACTATTGATTCCTATGTGACCCGGTTACGGACAAAACTGGGTACGGTGGGTGATATGGTGCAGACTATCAGAGGTTTTGGCTACAAATTGGAGTCCGTATCCCCGTGACCCAATCCCGTCTACCTGCTGCGAAAAAAGTGTGGCTTCTTCCCTTGAGTATCCCCCTGTTAATCGTTGCCATTGCCGCTGAAGTCTATCCAGCCGCTGTATCCGTTCCTGGTCGTGAATCTCGCTACCAGATTACGAGCAGAGGTTTTCGGGTTGGCGAGATGAAGACTACGTCTCAGCCGCTGGTGCGTGATGGTCGGCGGATCATTCATTTCAAGTCGACAACCGCAATCGATGCTAGATTTCTATTCTTTGCCAAGCAGAGCAGAAGCCAGGATGAAACTATGGTCGGTGATAATGGTCCCCTTGAATACCGCCATAGTAATCACGAAGATGGTCGGGTGCGCGAGGTTGTGGCAACATTTACGGCCGGTCAGGTCAGGCTTGAAATCAGGGAAGCGGGTACGTCACGGGAAGTATCGTTTTCACGTGATCGATACGATTCTACTACTATGGATTGCGCGGAAATGTCACTGGCAAAGGAAGGTGACCGGAAGGAAATTCGTCTTCTTGATCTGGAGAATGGTAAAATAGTGACCAGGAAATATGTCTGGCGCAAGAGTGAAGAGATGACCGTCGGCGGGAAAATTATTCGCTGTCGGGTAATTGATTTCGAAGATCAGGACAATCGCTGTCGACGCTGGATTACCCAAGACGATAAGGGCGTACTTATCGTCCGCCAAGAGGGCAAAGGCGCGGCTGGTTCGTATCTGTTGAAACTCAATGTTCTGAATGAAAGTTAATGGTTGGCATAGACGATAAGGCTTTTCAGTAGATCCCCTTCCAAGGTTGGATCGATATGCGGAATTTTACTCTGGCCGCCGAGTTTGCCGCGTATGTCCCTGGACCAACTGTATATGAGGTCTTCGTCGACGATGATAACGGAAGGCAGTTTGATCCGTTCCTGTTGGCGGAAGGTGGCATAATCTGCATTTTGTTTTTTCAGGCTGTCATCGAGCAAGCCGGCAAGAAGAGCATCACTCTGTTTAGCGGCATCGTTTTTGACTGCCAGTACCCAGATGTGCCGTCTGGCGCCTATGTCCGGTCCAACCATGAACTCGCGGATTTCAGTCTGTGTGCTGCGCGAAATAGCAACTACCGCCTGCTCGACTTCCGACTGGGTTACCTTTTCCTCAAACCGATCAAGAATTTTATCGCGACCGGTAAACTCAATGGCTAATGACGTTTTAGACATGATGCGCAGGGTGTCACCAAGGTGATAGCGCCAGAGCCCGGCACAGGTCGAAAGGATGACGGCATACCGCTCACCTTCAACCACCTCCTCCAGGGGAATAGCCTTGGCATCCGGGCTGGGCTGACCCTGCTCGCCAAGTTGATTGAATGGGACAAACTCGAAAAAAGTCCCGTAATAGGGGGTTAGGCGCATGGTTGTTTCACCGGCAACCTGGAAACCCATGAAAGCTTCCGACGAGGGCAGGACTTCCAGAAAATTGGGTGTTCGTTTACCAAACAGTTCGGTAAATTCTTGTCGGTATGGTTTGAGGCTGGTGCCGCCATGGATAATCAGTTCAAGCCGGGGGAGTAGTTTCGCCAGGGGGGCCTTCCCCAGTTCTGTGCAACGTTTCAGCAGGAGCAGGATCCATGGTGGCACTCCGGAGATTCCGGTGATGTCACGATCCATGAGCAGCAGGCGCGCAAGTGCTTCCAGTTTATCCTCCCAGGGCAGGGCGGATATTTCCGGGGAAGGGGCTACGAACGGTTTCAGGTATGCGGGGGCAAAGCGCAGGGTAATGGCGCTCATATCACCGCTCTGGATACCGTTACCCATTGAAGAAAGGGCCGTGCTCCCGGACATGTAGAGAAACTTACCACCCAGGAGCCGACTCCGGGGATGTTGATGCAGATAGCACGCCAGCAGATCGAATGCTGCCCGCTGGTTGGCATGGAACATGTCAGACGAGAACGGAATGTGTTTGGTCGGTGCGGTCGTACCTGATGTTTCACAAAAGAGGGTGATAAGCCCTGGCCACGTAACATTACGCAGGGTGATCTGTTTGCCGGTCGTGTCTTCATTGCAGCAGGTGCTGAAGTAATCACGCCAGAAATCGGCATAGGACCTGATTGGCACAGTTGTACGATATCGTTCATAGGCGGCTTCAAACGGAAGCTGGGCAATGTCGGCAAACCCGTAATCCTTGCCAAACTTTGTGGCTGCTGCCCGGCGCAGCAGGAAATAAAATTTCTGTCGCTGTTCAGCTATTGGGTCGCGCTTCAGAAATCGCTCCGTTGCCACGGTGGCGCCCATATTGATGAGAGGCGACACCAGTGGGAACATTTTTGCCGCTACATGCTGGACGGTACTCATATTATACCGCCATCCTGGTCAGCTCGTGCTGGCGGCAGAACCATTCGGCCAGTGCCTGGTTGTAATGTTCATGGTGAAAGATCAATGATGCATGGGGTACTGGATCAGCGGAGTTGCCTGAACTTATTTCCCGGCATTTCGCGAGCGGAAATATATTCTTTACCTCGACTGGGTCACGCAATTGCTTCAAGGTTGGCGAATTTGCGACCAGAATACTTTCTTCGGCTTCGGCAAACAGGAGCAGGGTCGGGCCGCTGTACAGTTTTTCTCCTGCAGTCGGTGCCTGGAAGGTCCTCATGGCCAGCAAACGCTCATAGCCGCCCTTTGCCGTGGTGCTTTCAATCACATCCATGATTTTTTTACGGATCCCCAGATGCCTGCTGGTAAGATGGCGGTTTTCAGCACCAGCTTCGAACAGCGCCTGGAAGCAGCGCCTTGCCCGCTCAACCTGACGTTCCAGGTCGGCTTTCCCATCGTCGCTCGCCTTGATGATCCTTTTCAGACAGCTTTCCAGCATTCGCACGCCACCATCCCGTTCCTTTCCGTCGCGCACCAGATCATTCATACAGAGCACCGGACTGATCAGGAGAAGTTCGCTGAGGTTGTGTTGCTTGATCAGCTGCTGGCGCAGAAAATCAACCACCAGGCCGGCACCGAAGCTGATACCCAGCAGGCTCGGGGTCTCGCCACGGGCATTGATATCGTCAATAAGGTCTGCCAGCTGGGCATAGAACAACTGCTGATCAAACCCGGTGCGGGCATAGTTTACATAGTAAATTGCCCCGCGGTTTTTAAGGATCGGTCGCTGGAACTCGATAACTTCCGTGGCATCTGGCACAAATCCGGCCAAGATGATGGTTGGATGCGCACCATGGCCTTTTTCACGATAGATCTGATTCCGGCTGATATGCAGACCACGTTGCATCGCATTGCATATGTTCTGTTCCCGCTGTCTGCGAGCTGGCTGGTAAGGCTTGATGTTCAGGTTCCGGACCATGGCGGTGGCTTTGCCGGTTACTTGCAGCAGTGTCGGATTGTTGCGGATGGTACGTCCAACCAATGGCAGGAATGCCTGTCTCATACTCACCTCCAGCTAGTTTTCAGCCAGTATTGCAGGAGATGGTTACAGCCTGATGGCTGGGAGGAAAACTGTTCGTGGCAATTATGTTTCATGGCGTGTTGCACAGGTAATAGGTGGTAATGGGGAGGTATGGATCGGACGAATTGTTTCAAAACATATTCCTGTCCTTAACACCAATGTAACATTGATACGGTATTGTTCCGTCCATAGTGAATTCAGATTGCTCAGGGAGCAACGTCGTGACGATATTAATTGTTGAGGATGAACAGGATCTGGCTGAATTGCTGGCTTACAATCTGGGTAAAGAGGGCTTTGAGATCCTGATCGCCAATGACGGTAAGACTGGCTACGAAAAGGCGGTCAGCGAAATTCCCGCACTGATTATTCTCGATCTCATGTTGCCGGAGATGAATGGCATTGATGTCTGCAAGCTGCTGAAGAAAAACCCGGATACCGCAGCGATTCCGATCATCATGGTGACTGCCCGCAGTGAAGAAATTGATCGGGTTGTCGGTTTCGAAGTAGGGGCTGACGATTACATGATCAAGCCGTTCTCAAACCGGGAACTGCAGCTCAGGATCAAGGCCATTTTGCGCCGCTCTGCACCAGGTTCACTTGAGAGCGAGGCCAATGATACAATTAATGTCGGTCCGATTTGTATCGATCCAGTTCGCCATCTGGTCTCCGTTAACGGCGAGGCAATCATCCTTACCACCACGGAGTTCAAACTGCTTCAGACCCTTGCGGAACGGTTGGAGAGAATGTTAAGTCGCGAATTCCTGCTCCGTAACGTCTGGGGCTATAACCACACCTCAGATACCAGAACAGTTGATACCCATATCACCCGCCTCAGGAACAAGCTGGGTCCTGCCGGGGATCTGGTTAAAACCGTGCGTGGTTTCGGTTACAAGATGGAGCCCAAGTGAAGTTGTCATTCAGGACCAAGCTGGGTCTTTCCTACCTGTTGTTGCTGGCTATCACTGGCGGCTTTCTCTATTTCTTTCTCAGCGAAAAATTGGGGGCGTTAGTTCAGACCAACAGTCGCGACAGCTTGCTTACGCAGACCAACATCGCTGCCAAGGTCGCTGCCCTGGAAGTAGTGGACTTGCATACAGATTCCCAATTGTTAGCCTCAACGCTAGCTCGATTGACTGGTTCCAGGGTTACGGTTGTGTATAGAGATGGTTCGGTTCTGGCGGACTCTGAAGTAGTACTATCCCAAATAAAGAATCTGGAGAACCATGCTGATCGTCCAGAGATCAAAGAGGCGTTCCGCCTTGGTCAAGCAGTCTCAACGCGCTATTCAGCAACACTGCAGACCATGATGGTCTATGCCGCCGTCCAATTCCAGGACCGGCAGCATGACCTGGCCGTCGTACGGCTGGCATTACCCCTTACCTCAGTTGGCACTATTCATTCAATTGTCAATACAACTCTGGGGCAAAGTTTTTGTCTGGCATTCACCCTTGCCCTGTTGTTGAGCGTCCTGCTCTCACGCCTGAATATGCGACCATTGCAGCGCATTGCCGCAGTTGTCGGTGATATCGGTCGAGGGAATTATGCACGCCGGTTGCCGATTAACGAGCATGATGAACTTGGCAATATGGCAAAAACAATTAATGAAATGGCTGAAAGAATTGAGGAACAGGTTATCAATCTCGGGGCTGAGCGGAGCCAATTGCAGGCGATCTTGAGCGGTCTGGGCGAAGGTCTTTTGGTTGGGGATGCGAATGGTACCGTGCAGATGGTTAATGCTGCATTCTGTGAGCTGTTTGAAGTGAAGGAGAACATTGTCGGCCGATCTTTGATTTCCATCTCCCGGCACCCGTCACTGCATGAATCATTCAAGGCAATTATTCAGTACAAACGTGAATATACCGAGGAAATTGTCATCAATGCCGAGCGGGAGCGGGTGGTGCGGGTGCATTGGGTTCCATTGCTTGATGAAAACCGTCTGCAGGGGATTATTGCGGTTTTTCACGATATCAGCGATCTGAAGCGACTCGAAAATATCCGTAAGGATTTCGTGGCAAATGTCTCCCATGAATTACGCACACCGGTCACCATTATAAAAGGGTATGCCGAGACGCTACTCGGTGGGGCAATTAAAGATAACCCAGCGAGTGCGCTTAAGTTTGTCGAGATTATTTATAGCCATTCTGATCGTTTGGCCAATCTGCTCCGCGATCTGTTGAGCCTGTCGGAAATGGAATCAGAAGAATTTATTCTACAGTTGCAACCGATGTCCCTGAGCAGTGTTTTCAGACAGGCCTGTCTGCTCCTGGAGGCAAAGGCAACGGCAAAAGCGATAACCATCAGTTCCGAAGGTCTTTCTGATGGGACGCTAGTCCTGGCTGAATCGGGACGACTCGAACAGGTATTCGTTAACCTGATAGATAATGCCATCAAGTATTCGCCGAACAAAAGCATGATAACGGTCAGAGTTGAAGACCAAGGTGCGTTTCTCAAGGTGTTGGTCACCGATACTGGTCCAGGTATTCCACCGCAGAGTCTGCCCCGGATCTTTGAACGGTTTTATCGGGTAGACGCCGGCCGCAGTCGTGGCGAGGGGGGGACTGGGCTGGGACTGTCGATTGTTAAACATATCGTCCAGTTACACGGTGGCAGTATTTCGGTTGAGAGTAACTATGGCAAGGGAACTACGTTTCACTTCACCTTGAAAAAAGCCGAAATCGCAAAGTAATTTATTAGACATCTGGTAGACAGACCAACAGTGACAATATTTCTGTAACCAAGATCGGCATGTATATAGACGCCGATAAAACACGAGAAAAAGGAGACATTTATGATTAAAAGAGTTGGCATTCTGGTGGGAGCTTGCTTGATGGCAACCGCAACCATGGCATCGGCAGAAGCGTTAAAAGTCGACGCGAAGCTGCCCAAATACAAGGCCGGAGCTGGTGTATCCGGTAATGTGAACAGTATTGGCTCGGACACCTTGAATAACCTGATGACCATGTGGGCAGAAGGCTTTCGCAAAAAGTATCCGAATGTGAACATTCAGATCGAGGGAAAAGGGTCAAGTACTGCTCCGCCGGCTTTGGTTGCTGGATCCGCCCAGTTTGGCCCGATGTCGCGGGAGATGAAGAGTACTGAAATTGATGCTTTTGAGAAAAAATACGGCTTCAAACCGACCAAAATCGGGGTTGCCCTCGATTCTCTCGCAGTTTTCGTTAATAAGGACAATCCGGTTAAATCACTCTCTCTCGATAAGGTTGATGCGGCATTTTCCAAGACCCGCAAGCGTGGCTATCAATCCGATATCACCACATGGGGCCAGCTTGACGTAACCGGTAAACTCGCCAGTCAGCCGATCAGCCTCTATGGACGTAACTCAGCTTCGGGCACCTATGGCTATTTCAAGGAGCATGCCCTGAGCAAGGGTGATTTCAAGGACACGGTCAAGGAACAACCAGGCTCGGCTTCCGTGGTCCAGGGGATAACCAAGGACAAGAACGGCATGGGGTACTCAGGAATCGGCTACAAGACTTCCGGGGTGAAGGCGATTGCTTTGGCGGAAAAGGACGGGGCTGAAGTTTTTGAGCCTACCTATGACAATGTGTTGTCCGGCAAGTACCCGCTTGGTCGGATGTTGTACATCTATGTGGTGAAAGAGCCGAACAAGCCATTGCCGAAACTTCAGGAAGAGTTTATCAAGTTCATCCTCTCCAAGGAAGGCCAGGAGGTTGTGGTCAAGGACGGATTCCTGCCCCTGCCGAAGAAAATTGCCGATCAACAGTTGAAGAACCTGTAACAAGACCTTTAAACGTGAGACGACAGAAGCGGCCGGGTTACTCCGGCCGCTTCGTGTTACCGGGAAGATTGCGGATATGAAAAAAGGTCTGATAGAGAGAATTAAACGACGTGACCGGTTAGCCGGCAAAGCGATTCAGTGTGTCGGTTTTCTGGTAATCGTCTGCGTAATCGGCATTCTGGCACTGATTACCAATGTAGCCTTACCACTGTTTTATCCGCCGTCAGCCAAGGTGGTCTCTTCATTTGCCAGCCCTGCTGAGCTGGCCGGCCGGAAAATCATTGCGGCTGGTCTGGATGACTACCTGGAGAGCGGTTTTCTGCTCGATGAACAGGGCGTGTTCACGTTCATTGATCTCCGTTCGGGGAAAGTCATGGATCGGCTTCCTGCGCAACGTGATGGCGGTGGTGGGCACCGCGTGGCATATCTTGACCGGGTTGGACGTTTCGATTACGGGCTCACCTGGGATGATGGCGTCTTTACCGAACACCAGGTCAAGTTTGCCCCCGGATTTGACGGGCAAGGGAAGCGCACGATCAATCATGAGCTGGTCTCGACTGCATTTGCCACTCCCAATGGGCTGGCAACCCTGTCTGCCAGGATTCTGGTCCGGCAAAATGCCGATAAGGGTACGGTCAGGGTAGATATTGCCGCGGATGACCGGATAACGGTCACGCAACAAGAAATCACTAAGGATCTGTTTGGCGCTGAAGCCAGTAAAACCGCCAGCACTACCCTGACTGATGCCATTGCCGGTCGGATTACTGCTGCAGTCCTTGATCAAAAGGGAATCTATCTCTATGTGGGTACTGATCGCGGTACGCTGTTACGCTGGGATCTCGGCAGTGCCGGGTCACCGCAGCTCCTTGATTCATTCCCCGCGTTTACCGATGGGCGGGCAATTGCAACCCTGGGTTTTGTGATTGGTGATGCGTCGCTGGCGGTTGCCGATGAGCGGGGTGGGGTCAGTACTTGGACCGCAACCTCTAAAGAAGGTTTGAATAAAAAGCAGTTGCACCGGATTCATCAATTGTCCAACCATTCACAGCAGGTGGTTGAGATTATACCATCGTTGCGGGACAAGTCGCTCCTGAGTATCGATGCAGCCGGCGCCATGCATCTTGATCACATGACTTCCGAGCGGCACCTGTTGACGCTGAAAGCGGCCCATCCCATCGCTCGGGCCGGGTTGGCCGCCAAGGGTAACGGTTTGATCGGCGTCGATACCGCCGGGAACATATCCGTTTGGCAATTGAATATTCCGCACCCGGAAGTGAGCTTTAAGACCCTGTTTGGCAAGGTCTGGTATGAAGGGTATAACGAGCCGGCTTATGTCTGGCAGTCTTCAGCAGCGAATGATGATTTTGAGCCGAAGCTCTCATTGACGCCGCTGATTTTCGGTACGCTTAAAGGTACCTTCTACGCCATGATTTTCGCGATCCCCCTGGCACTGCTGGGTGCGATCTATACCAGTCAGTTCCTGAACCCACGAATCAAGAACATCATCAAGCCATCGGTGGAAATCATGGCGGCAATCCCGTCGGTGGTTATCGGTTTTCTCGGCGGTCTCTGGTTGGCACCACTGCTGGACAAGACTATTGTTGGTTTTTTCCTCAGCATGGCCGTTATCCCGGTTGCCATTTTGATTGTCATCCTATTCTGGCAGCGGCTCAAACCAGCATCTCGTCTTGACCGGGCTGGCTATGGTCATGAATTCATCATTATTATTCCGGCGATCATGCTGGGTGGGGCTCTCGCCTTTTATCTCGGGGGGATTGCCGAGGTGGCGCTGTTTGGCAGTGACTTCAAACTCTGGCTTTTTGAGCGACTAGGTGTCCGCGCCGACCAGCGGAACTCGATGGTCATCTCACTGGCGCTCGGGTTCGCGGTCATTCCGATCATTTTTACCATTGCCGAAGATGCCTTGTCCAATGTGCCGAAAAGCCTCTCGGCAGCGTCTTTGGCCCTGGGGGCAAGCAGGTGGCAAACCGCCTGGCGGGTCGTGCTCCCCTCGGCAGTGCCGGGCATCTTTTCGGCAATTATGATTGGTTTCGGCCGGGCCGTAGGCGAAACAATGATTGTGCTGATGGCCACCGGCAACACGCCAATCATTAACCTGAGCATGTTTGACGGGTTCCGCTCCCTGTCGGCCAACATTGCCGTGGAGATTCCCGAGGCGCCACTTGCCGGAACGCTCTATCGGGTGCTGTTCCTGTCGGCGGTTCTGCTCTTTGCTTTTACCTTTGTCGTTAACACCGTGGCGGAAATTTATCGTCAACGGTTTCGTAAGAAATATGGCCGTTACTGAGGATAGACCATGAACAATTTCTGGAAAAAAGGTGAACCTCAGGTATTTGTGACGGCTGCTGCCCTTGCGGTCACGCTGCTTATGACATTGATCCTGGTTGGCGTGGTGATGGTCAATGGACTTGGCTTTTTCTGGCCAGCAAATGTTGTCAAGGGGGAGCTGAAGGATGGCACTTTTGTCCTTGGTGAAATCTCGGCAAAGGAAAAAGGACAGCTCCCCCGAGTACAGTTAAAGGTGGGTAATCGTGATCTCTATGGCCAGGATTTTCGCTGGCTTGATCGCGATGAGCTGAAGTCGCTTTCGTATCCCGCCAGCGCAATTGTCCTGGAACGGAGTGAGCACGGGAATTTCTTTGGGTTCCTCGAAAAACTCTCAATCGAAGGTCTGAAAGTTGCTGGGAGTAACAACCTCTGGACGCAGTTCACGGCAGCGAATGAACGGGTCCTGGAAGTTGCTCAGCAAAATCGTGCGCTTGAGAAGGAGATGTCTGCCCTTAATTATCGGGCCGAGCGCATGCGTTTGCAGATTGAGAAGCTTGCCCATCGCAACAAGGCGTCTAGTGTGGCAGAAATAGCGACCCTTACTGCCCAAAGGCAGGAGGTCATGCAATCATTTACCGCACTGTCCGAAAAATTGACGGCACAGGTTGCCGATCAGCAACGCCATACTGCGACGTTTACTGATGTTAGCGGCACGGAAATGGAAATTCCGCTGATCAATATCATCCGAAGTTATCAGCCCAATACCATGTCAATCTGGTCCAAGGCCGGATATTATCTGGGCAAGGTGTGGGAACTTCTATTTGACGAGCCGCGTGAATCAAATACCGAGGGTGGGCTGTTTCCGGCTATTTTCGGCACCGTGCTGATGGTCCTGCTGATGAGTCTGTTTTCACTGCCGTTTGGCGTTATCGCGGCAATTTATCTGCGGGAGTATGCTAGAGACGGTCTGCTTGTTAGATTGGTGCGGATTGCGGTCAATAATCTGGCCGGTGTTCCTTCCATCGTTTACGGGGTATTTGGTCTCGGTTTTTTCGTCTATGGCCTCGGCGCAGGTTTGGATCGGCTGTTGTATCCTGAGCGCCTGCCGACCCCCACTTTCGGTACGGGTGGAATCCTCTGGGCCAGTCTTACTCTTGCGCTATTGACGGTGCCGGTGGTGATCGTTGCTTCAGAAGAATCCCTGGCATCTATCCCCAAAGGGATTCGTGAAGGATCGCTGGCTCTGGGGGCAACCAAGTTTCAGACCTTGACCCGGATCCTGCTGCCCATGGCAACGCCGGGGATCATGACCGGCATGATTCTATCCATGGCGCGCGCAGCCGGTGAAGTTGCCCCACTGATGCTCGTCGGCGTCGTCAAGCTAGCTCCATCCTTGCCGATTGATGGACAGTTCCCATTTTTTCATGTTGATCGGAAATTCATGCACTTAGGGTTTCACATTTACGATGTCGGTTTCCAATCACCGAACGTTGAAGCAGCAAAACCGATGGTCTTTGTTACTACTCTGTTGTTATTGGCGATTGTTATCGTTGCGTCCAGCGCAGCAATATACCTGCGGACACAAATGAAGAAGCGGTACACAACACGGACATTTTAACGGCAATTGCCTGGAGACGTTCATTTATGGAAGAAAAAGCCACACCTACCACCATTGATCATGTCCTGAAAATCAGTAATCTGGACCTTTATTATGGCGCTGCCCAAGCTCTGAAGAGTATCAATCTCAATATCCCCCGCAAGCAGGTCACGGCATTTATCGGCCCGTCCGGATGTGGCAAATCGACTCTACTGCGCTGTCTCAACCGGATGAATGACCTGATTGATACGGTGCGGGTTGAGGGGAGCATCCAACTGGATAATGAAGAGATCAACTCCACCGAGATGGATGTTATTAATCTCCGGAGAAGGGTAGGGATGGTGTTTCAACAATCCAACCCATTTCCGAAATCAATCTATGAAAACATTATTTTCGGGTTGCGGATCGCCGGCATCAAAGATAAAGCGACCCTTGATGAAACCGTTGAAAAGAGTTTGCGGGCGGCTGCTATCTGGGAGGAAGTAAAGGATCGATTGCAGGAGTCGGCGTTGGGGCTTTCCGGTGGCCAGGCACAGCGCGTATGCATTGCTCGGGCAATAGCGGTCAACCCGGAAATCATTCTGATGGACGAACCCTGTTCAGCCCTCGACCCGATTGCCACCGCCAAGATTGAGGAGTTGATCAACGAACTCAAAGAACGCTTCACGGTGGTAATTGTTACTCACAATATGCAGCAGGCCGCTCGAGTCTCTGATCACACGGCATTTTTGTATATGGGCGAGCTGGTTGAATTTAACACCACCCGGCGGATATTCACCAATCCGGATAAAAGCCAGACCGAAGATTATATTACCGGTAGATTTGGTTAAATACTTGCAAGCGGAATCATTTGAGAGCGGTACATTGCTTTCAATTTACTGCGTGATGTTTACTGAGGAGCCCGAATGGACAAACAACATATGTTACGGCAGTTTGATAATGATCTGAATGAAATCCGTTCAAAACTGCTTGAAATGGGCGGCAAAGTTGAAAAAATGATCAGCGATTCGATTAAAGCACTCCTGGATCGTAATTCGTCTCTTGCCGATCAAGTGATTGCCTATGATCATGAAGTGAACCGGATGGAGATAGAGATCGACGAAAAATGCCTTGAGGTCCTGGCAATGCGACAGCCCGCAGCCCGCGATCTCCGCTTTATAACGCTGGCATTGAAGATTGTTACTGATCTGGAGCGGATCGGCGATCAGTGTCGCAATATCGGCAAGCGAACGAAGGAGTTAAATGATGAGCCGCCGCTTAAGCCATATATCGATATTCCCCGGATGGCGCACTGGGCTGGGGTGATGGTTAAGGAATCACTCGACGCTTTCGTTGAGGGAAACGTGGAACTGGCACTCAAGGTTTGTCGGGATGATGCTTTCATTGATGAATTAAACGAACAGGTTCAGCGGGAACTGTTGTCGTTCATGATCGAGGATCCTAAGACCATTACACGGTCAATTAACATCAATTATATTTCAAAATGCCTGGAGCGGATTGCCGACCATGCAACCAATATTGCAGAAATGGTAATTTTCATGGTGAATGGCAAGGATATACGCCATACGACGATAAATTAGATGGCAGGCAAGGGTGACTTTTAAATTACCCTTGCCTGCTGGCTCTGTTTTGTATGGAGAGTCTGCGTTAAACTACCTGTTGCAGTAAATAGTTGTCGAATCCTAAATGAGAATTAGCGTCTGTCTCGATGGTATTCACTTTCTGGCAGGCGTTACAACAAAAACGATCCGTGTCAACTTTTGTCCAGATGGTCATATTCCTGCTATCACACCAGTCACAGTACCAAACATAAAAATCACCTTTTGGCATCATGTTCATTGCGAGAACCTCCTTGTAGTATTGCTAGTGTGGCAATACTAACTGACTATTATTGCAGTCGTGTGGCGGTCTTGCTAAAGGTGAGAAAATTTTCCTGACGGAGTGAATCTTCAAGAAGCGAAGCAATGTTTTCAGGCCGATTCCACCATGAGTTTCAATTGGAATGCACTCTGGAAGAGATCGCCCTTAGCTTTCGCACCAAATAGTTCTACCGAAAGATCATTGGTGCTTGGCAGGCGAAGAATGAATTTGGAGGGGGAAAGCAGGCATTCTATTTCGCACACGAGCGAATTACGTCGTCGGTCCAGTCCGTCAGCCAGGCGGAGGATTCCTCCCAAACGGGATACTAACAGGCGATCATCCGGTGAGAGCCGCATGTACTGCTCATGTTTTTTCTTGGGAAGTGACTTGCGATGGTAGCGGGCAATCTGGGCAATCAGCTCTCTTTCACGTGGCGTAAAGCCGATGAGGTCAGCATGACGAATCAGATGATAAGAGTGCTTATGATGGCTTGAATAGTTTATGAAGTAACCAATATCATGCAGAATTGCGGCTGATTCCAGCAAACGTAGTTCATTGGTTCCCATTTTATAGACTGTTCCCAGTGCTTTGCTGATTTCAATAGACAATCTGGCAACATGGAGTGAGTGCTGTTCGTCGAAATGACATGCTTTGGCAAAATCAAGGACTGAAGACTTCCAAGACCGCGATGTTTTTTGACCTTTGATTAAGTTGTTTTTTTTGATGGCGCGAAGGATCAATCCCTCCCGAATACCCCGCTCGTTGACCCGTAGCAAATTTGTCTGAAAATACTCCATGATCTCGTCGATTACCGTAATGCCGGCAACGATGATATCCGCCCGTTCAGGATTAAGTCCAGGGACCTCCCGTCGTTCCTTCACAGTCTTTCTGGTGAGCATGGCCTGGAGATGAACAACATCAGAGCGCAGAACTTCATACCCGTGTACGGATTCATATCCTTCCTTGCGTACAGCCATGGTCATGGCCGCAATCGCGGTAATAGTCCCGCCCGAACCGATTAATCCCTGAATAGTTGGTTGGTCAGCTTGAAAAGCAGTTTTCAGTGTCTTGCGAATATGTTTTCTGAGGCATTGAATAGCTTGGTTTGTTAAGTCGTTCTTAATGAATGCTTCAGTCAGGTATACGGCGCCTAAATCCAAAGAAACGACATGTTCGGTCAGATGGCCAACGGTAGAAACCAGTTCGAGGCTACCCCCACCGATGTCAGCCAGCAGCAGTCGAGAATTTTCCACATCGAAATTATTGAAGGCGCTCAGTGCAGCAAGTTCTGCTTCGGATTCACCCGAGATGACTGTCACGGTAAGACCAACGCTTTCCTCAATTTTTTGCACGAACTCACGGCCATTTGCCGCTTTTCGCACAGCGCTGGTAGCTACGGCTTCAATAGCCAATACGCCATAGCCATCAATTATTTTCTTTAAGCGGATAAGGGCGTCAATGGCTCTGTCCTGGGCGTCAAGCGAGATTGAACCTAGTTCATTGAGACCCTCGCCGAGACGAACGGCTACTTTCTCATCATCGAGGATGCGAAACTCGCCATTTGCATTGACTTCAACAACAATGCTCCGGATCGAGTTTGTACCGATATCAATGGCTGCTAGCCGATTTTTATTCACAAGAGTTTCCTGGCACATTCTCCCAGTTTGTCTATGGGATGTTTGGCGTGTAGAGTTAGGTAGTTGGCAAACAGTGCCGTGCGACAAGAAATGATGTGATTGGTCAGGGCCGTGGCATAATCTTGATCAAATTCCAGTTTCTGAACGTGTTCAAAGAAAACGTCCAAATCATGTATTTTGCCGAGAACTTCCTGATAGTCTTTTATCACAGTCAAAAGCTGTTTATAGCCATCAAGGATGATGGGTGCTGTAAGCTCGAAGGCATAGCGAAATTTTTTCATCGCTATCCGCAACCGATGCAGTGGGGAACTGTTCTGTTCAATGAGTGAATCGGGAAGGAGTTGCTGCAAGACTGTCTCCCGCTCAAGGATCTTGTCCTTGAAAAATTGATTAATCGGGAGGAATGGGTCGTAAAGCGCATCGGTGAATAATAACGGTCGTTTCAGTGCCCGCTGCAGTTCGTACCTGACCAGGGCAAGATCGGTTCTTTTGAGCTGATTCGTAAGATGTTTGAGTTCTTTGGTGCGTTTTATCTGTAATAATTCCAGGAAATGAGTATGGCATGCGGTCACGGTGTCGGGCAGTGATGAAGTGATGGTTAGGAAATAGGCAACTGCTTCGTCCGTATTCCGCATGGCCCCCAGAAGATCTGTCAGTTGTTTGGCTTCAGCTTTGATGCGGGAGAGTTTCTTTGCCGGGAAGCAAGGGCTGAACAGGGTAATGGCTTCGCGCAGGCGGCGTGAAGCTACCCGAAGGTCATGAATGTCTTCCGGAGCATATGTTTTTTTCGTTTTTTCCAGGAGAGAAATAAGTTCTGCTGATCTGGAATTGATCATAACCCTCGATACGATCCAGAGTGGAGCATCGGCAGTAATGTGCATCATGATTCTGATGCCTTGGAAGCAGAACGAATGGATTTGACTGGTTGCTTCCTTTTTGCTGGTTGCTTATCTGGTATGGCTTGGTATTCGATGATCAAATGAAGTAAATCCTCCAGCAGGTGGTCGATTTTCTTCAAGTCCTTGAAGCGACCTTTCGTTGGTTTGAAATTAGTGCTCCGTGCTTCTTTTAGCCAAACTTTTGCTATTTGACGCGTATTTTTTGGTGTCATGCCGGTAAGATAACCGGCAATGGTTTCAATTTCGCCTTCAGAGCGCAAGATGAAGGCTTCTCCAATTTCTTTTAACGTCACTCGTAAGTATTTTAGTTCGGCTAAGAGTTTTTCCTGGTTTTCGCTGTCGCTTATTTTCTCCATTTGTTCAATCCCCTATGACCCCGGTAACTTTCGTGCAGATTTCTTTAGCGACGGCACGGGATGAAAGGTTGCCGTTAATAGTGATAAAGCCGTATTCCTTTTGCAGCAGCGAAAATTCCCGCTGAATAAGTTTCTGATAGCGGATGAAGCTGTCAAAACTGTCACGAGAGAGTCCAAGATCCATGCCTGATTCCCAGTAATCAAGAGTAGAGTTCTTGCAGAGATTTCTTTCGACCAGCTGCGCCGGGCTTACTTTGAGGTAAATGACCAGATCAGGAACCGGAGCCATGCCGTAAAGCGAGCGGACCCATTCATGATCTGAACCACGGACAATATCTCTTGCCATGAGGGTATAAATGTATCGGTCTGCCAGGACAATAAAGCCTGCTTTCAGGGCTGGAATAATTCGGTTTTCAAGCTGGTCGGCAAAGTCAGTGGCGTAAAACAGACTGCGGGTGATTTCACCCAGGACGTTTCCTTGTTTTGCCTGCTTGAGCTCTTCCGAGACCAAGGATGAGCGCCGTAAGCCCATATTTACCGTGGCATGCCCTTTGTTTTCCAGATAGTCACGCAAGATATCAATCTGGGTTGACCGGCCCGAGCCATCTGCACCTTCAATAACAATCAGACGTCCAGTTAATTCATCAGGGTTGACACCGGGGATTCCTTCGGCATAAAACTTCATAGGTGATCCTATCCTAATGTTCTACTGCGGTAACGCGGCAGATCTATGGAGGTTGAAATTAAATCACGCACTTTGTTTTGTTGCTCTTCGATCGCCAATGTGCCGTCAATTTCGATAAAGTTGAAACGTGACTTCATGGCAAGATACTCATCGTAAATTTTCCCCTGAAAAAGCTTGAAGCTTTCATAGGGATCATTTGAAAGTCCAAGGTCCATACCAGCTTCATGATACTTGAGTTGTGGACGTCCACCAAGTATACGGCTGAGGGCAACAGGCAAAGGCGTATTAAAAAATAAGGTTATATCCGGGTGACAGGCAAAGCTGTAGAGCTTGTGCAGCCAAGGTTTGGAGCAGCCACGAACTGCATCTCTGGCAAATGCGGTATAGATGTATCGATCGCAGAGGACAATAAATCCGGCTTTGAGCAGAGGCAGAATCTGGCGTTCGTAGCGATCCGCAAAGTCGGTGCAATGAATCAGGCTGAAAGTAGTTGGGGTCAAGAGCTGACGCTTCTTCCCTTTACTAGTTGCCTTTTTAACTAATAGAGAAGAGTTCCACTCGGAAAAGAATACTTTCAACCCCTTCATTTCAAGCCAACGCTTGAGTAGGTAAATTTGCGTAGATTTTCCTGAACCATCAAGTCCTTCTACAGCAATAAGGCGCCCAAGGTAGTGTTCATGATGTGGATGAACAATCATGCCAGGGCTCTACGCAGTGATTTCCGGGCTTTTTTAAGTCCCTTGCGTAGATCCTTGTGCCCGGCTTCAGCCAGTTTTTCAATGCGCCGTTCGGCCTTGCTAATGGCTTTGCCCGCAAGCTTGACCCGCTTGTGGGCATTTATTTCAACCTTGTCGAGAGTGTCTATAAGCCTGACTAAAGTCGCAGTAAGTTTTTCCCCTGGTTTCCCATTCAGGCTTTCGGCAAGACGCTGACGAGCAGATTCTGCAATGGTTTGAATAGAGGTGCGGAGTGTTGAGCAATTGTCTTTTACTTTAGCGATGCGGTCCTGTTTGTTGGTTCCTGATTCCTTTTGCAAGTTGGCAGCTTGTTCGAGGATTGACTGAATGGCCCGCTGGTTAATCCCTTTAACAGCTTTTAATCCGGTCGCTCCTGCTTTGGTGATGGCGGCGTAAGTGTCAATCCCACCCTCGCAAAGTCTTTTTGCTAATACTTCGCCAACGCCTTTAATTTGTTGCAGGTTTTTTATTGCTGTGGTCATGAGATCTGTTCCTCCTCGGGAAATACTGTTTTGGTTTGCAGTCTATTAATTACTTTGTTCCAGGTGCTGAAGTGCTTTCCGCCGCCGGTAATGAACTGGATGATCTTGGTAGGTTTCGATAAGCCGTTTGAGATATCAAGGGTAACGACGCACCCTTTAGTTAATGAGCAGGAAATGTTCAGCAATTGACTGACAACATCACTGAAGTCAGGGTCGTGGCCGACTATCGCTATTTCTACTGGTAGAGGGTAAAGTTGCAGAAGATCGGCAAGTGATTGCATGGTAAAATCCAAAAGGATAGGGGTAATGATTACATCTCCAGTGAAAAGCAGCTTTTCAGCCAAAATATCAGCAGTTTGAACGGCTCTAATTTTGGGGCTAGAGAAAATATAGGTAGGATCGATATTGAGTTTTCGCAGGGTAGTTGCAACCCGCCTGAACCGTTTTCGTCCGCGGCAGCTAAGAAAACGGTGCTCGTCAGCTATACTTGTCGAGCGTTTGATAGCTTGTGCATGTCTGATAAAATGTACAATCATTTCTGACGTTGTCCCTTCATCAAAAGTTAGCGTACTTACATGGGATAGGCAAATTCATTTCGGGTTTTATTTGCTAATCAAGCAAGATTTAACGTGAATGTAACAATTGACAATAAATGAGTCTGAAAGAGGCAAACATGAAAATTCGTTTTTGTGAGCATAATAAAGGAGTAGGGAAGGCGTTGAAGAAATTGAAGGAAGAATTCCCTGAAACGAATATTAAGCGTAAGGATTGTATAGAAAAATGTGGTTTCTGTAAGAAATCACCATTTGCCCTTGTTGATGGCAAGCCGGTATACGCTATTGACTCGGAGGAGTTGGTAGTCAAAATACGAACTTTAATGAAGATATAAGCCAGAGTGCCGCCAGGCAAGTAAAGGTGCCAGCCAGAAGCGATGGGCTAAAAATAATCCTTCCTATTTCAAAGGGCCGATCCACGTAGACCGGGTCAGGGAGTGGCGTAAGGCTAATCCGGGGCGGAGTCGAAGTAAGACTTCTCGTGCCGTGTTACAAGATGACTGCAGCCAAATAGCTAGGGCAAAACAGGACGTTACACTGCACTTGCCAAGTCAGACACCGGTCAACCCTCTAAAATGGCAAAAGAACAAGGAGGAGGAGAAACAGGAAGTCCATGAAACCGCGGCCAAAAACAAAAACATCTGCCCTTGCTGCAATGAAGGGATGATGCTGAATATCTCGTTGCTGCCAAAGAAACCGCGCAGCCCACAGGGGGGTTTAGGCAACGGCTTAGCAGAAGAAAATAGCGACACGACCGGTGCGTATCACACACATTGCACTATAGCTGCGTCCGCATTATGTAAATGCGTTCGGGCAAGACAGGAAGGTCGGTAATTATTCTGGCTGATACCCGAAATATCGGTCTGGTAACGAGCAATTCTGCAGCTGTTTCTATTGAAAACTCCTCATAAAGGACGTATTGTCCTCTCACCAAAAGTCAAAAACCGTGATAAATATCCATAGCATCGAGGATGAAGCAGTTTAGTTCAACACAAGTTTATACGGCGGCTCCGCTGCGCTACGCTGCCGCATAAACTCTTAATCGTTAGCAGATATTTGAAAGCTGGGATCAGCCGTATAATCTTACCGTCAACTGAAAGCTCTTCCTCTTCTTCATAGGTGATGATCTCACCCCGCTCCAATCCGGTCTCTTCCAGTGCCTTAATCAGAGATCGCAATTCGCGGTTGCGTGTCCCCTCATCACCCAGGGTATGCACTACCTGGATCAATTGCGTGATCTTGCCGCCGGTACAGCAGGCAAAATCAACCTCAAGGCCATTGCCGGTCTTGTAGTAGTAAAGCTCATGACCTCGGCGCTTCAGCTCCAGATAAACTTGATTCTCCAGGAGATGCCCCAGATTTTCGCTGAAGCTGAATCCAACGGCACCCGCCATCCCTGTGTCAATCGCGTAGACCTTTTTCGGGCTTTTGATCTGCTCCTTGACGGAAAATGCAAAGGAGTCGAGAGTGAACAGCAGATAGGCATCGCTGAAATAGCCCAGGTACTCCTTCACGGTCTTATCGTTGAGACCGACCAGCGCCGCCAGCTTGTTGAAACTGTAGAGCGAGGAGATATTCGACGCCAGGTAAAAGAAGAGATTCTCCAGATCAACGGCCTTTTTGATGTTGAACCGGGGGGCTATGTCCTGGTAGAGGATGTTTCTGGCGTACATCACCAGAAGCTCTTTTTTTGTTTCCGGCAGGTCCACTGCGCTGGTTTCCGGGAACCCGCCAAAGCGAAGGTAGTCGTCAAGAAGTTTGCGCAGCCGGTTACGCTGCCTGGTCACGGCAACTGCGTCACTGATACTCAGCCCGTTTGCAGCAATAAACTCCGGGAAAGAAAACGGATACACCTCCACCGGCATCGCCCGCCCGGAAAGAAGCGTGATGAACTCTGATGTGAGCAGATGAGAATTGGATCCGGTGACAATAAACTTTATCCCCTTCTGCTCGTACTTTGCCTTAACGAATACCTGCCATTCTGGAAAGAAGTGCACCTCATCGAGGCAGCAGTAAACCGGTCCCACCGGCGCAACCAGCTTCAGGTAATCGTCATAGGCCCGCTCAAGATAGGAAACATCGCTACGGTGACGGCTGAATTGCGGGTTTTCGAGATTAAGGAAGAGTATGTTCCGGGGGGGTACCCCCTTGTCGCGTATCAGGTGGTTGATCGTTTGCCGCACCAGCGTGCTCTTGCCTGACCGACGCACACCTACCAGCGCGATAATGTGGGGTAGATCCAGATAACCTTTTACCTTACCGAGAATACCGCGTGACACTCCTTCCTGGTAGAGGGTCCCATCCCAATGGGGATTCTGGTCAACAATTACCGACTCAAACATATCTCACTCCGAACTAAACTTATATTGTTCGTATTATAACGCGAACAATATTCATTTCAAGCAAAATTATCAGCCCATCATCCACCGTCAATGCGGACCGACCATATGTAGAGCGCTTTCGTTTGATTTCAATATGTCCTTCTCACAGTATTTCATTATTATCCAGCCTTTCAGCATTCGCTGAAAACGCCAATAATGTTGAACGGGCCTATTCATTCGACAATGGCGTCATCGAAGGTACCATTTTTGTACCCAAAAATGCGGCATTAACGGAAGGTGGCAAAAAGTTCCCCATTTTTGGTACCAAATTGGCATCCAAAACAGCCACCATAATTCTCCTACCACCAGTAGTACCAGCCCCAGTACCACCATGGCAAATAGCAGGGGCGGTAATCCGTGCTGGAGAAGGCGTACTTGAGCAGCGCCCAGAACGGTTTCCCCTTTACATAGCCGTGGAAGAGCCGCACCTGCACCCGGTCCATCAGAATATACGGCAGCGAGATACAGGCAATGCCGATGGCCCAGTACCAGAATGTCCCGAGGAAACAGAGTCCGACCAGCAGACCGGCAACCGCGCAGGTGAGCAGGGTAACGAATATGGCAACCAGTACCGCCGGTAACTTTGCCCGTTTCGGCTGCCGCTCCCTGAGCCATTGCTGAGCGTCATAGTATTTGATAGTATCCGACATAGAGACTTCCCGGTTCTTCAGTATTCAAGGTAAATCGTTTCAGGCGTCAACAGGTTGATCGCCTTGCCGATGGCGATATCCAGCATGATCACCTCCTGGCCGCTCAGATAAATATTGTTGGCAGTCTTGCCTTTCTCGATCAGGCTGATTTCGAGGTAGTGAATACCGTTCTTCTGCCGGGCAACCAGGTAAAGCGACTGCGGATGTGCGCCATTGTTAGCTCCCACAATAATTGAGCAAATCCGGGTGTAATATTTTCAGAATATGTTACAGAGAAGGAGAGCGAAGCCAGATTATATTGAAACAGAGATCATGATTGAGTTGAGGTAGGGCGGTGGGTCTCGAACACAGGCCCACCGCCCCCTCCATGCAGGGACCGAACCTCCCGGCAGTAGTTACTCTATTGGTACTTCTTGTTGCAGCCGACGTCAATGAGATTGCCCGTCTTGGCAAACATTTTCCCTGGGTAAAGCCCTCCTGTTGCCCGCGCTGCCAGCAACCCCTCTGGTGGCACGGTTTCGTTCTCGCCTATTTTGCCCCCCAAGCCTCTGCTGTTTTCCTGCGCCGTCTGCGGTGTTCTTGCTGCAAGGCGGTCCATCGATTGAAACCCCAAGGTTATTGGCAGCGCTTTCGTTCTGCTGTTGCTGATATCCAGCACTGCATAGAGCACCGAGTCGTATCCGGACGATGGTTGCGCGACTACCCTCGTGATCGGCAGCGGCAATGGTGGCGCCGTCTGCGCAAAATGGCGGCGACCGTGCTGGGGCTGGCCTTTACCGGATGCGCCATCTCTTTGTTTCTGGCTTTGCTTGAGCGGGGTTTTATCCCGGTCAGCACATCCTTTTTTCGTGATAATCAGAGACCGGGCCACCACCCTACCGTAGTGTCCCTCTGCCGCACATCTCCTGCTGATGATACGGGAATCTTGATGGATTCCCATTTCACCCCAAGGAGATCAACATGACGGACAAAGAACGAGAGGAGGTGGCCCTGTTTCGCTTCGGGGTCATCAGTGACCTGGTGGGGGCAACCCGCCTTGACCATGGTGAATTCGGTCGACTGGTGCAGGAGAAGAGCCGGCAGCGCTGGAACATCCCGTATTCCGGCCGGACCAGGCTTTCCCCCAGCACTATTCGGCGCTGGGTCACCTTGTATGACAAAAGTGGCAGGCGACTGCAATCACTGCGGCCGGCTCCCAGAAACGACATCGGCCAAAGTCGCCAGGTTGATGAGGATACCGTGCTGGCACTAACCCGGTTGCGCAAGGCAAAACCAGCGCTCCCGGTGGCACTGCTGATTGCCCTGTGTCAGGATAGTTGTCGCCTCTCTGTGAGAGAAAAGTGTTAACTTGTGGGGCAAGGAAAGAGAGCGACGATGGCCAAGAAATATGCAGCAGAATTGAAAGAGAGCATCATCGCGAGATTGTTGCCTCCCCGGAATGAGAGCGTTACAAACATATCGAGAGAAACCGGTATTTCAGTAGACACTCTCTATACCTGGCGACTTAAATATCGAAACGATCAGCGCTTGCCGGCAACCAAAGAGATCCGCACTCCCCGAAATTACGAGAGCGAAGATAAGTTGATGGCGGTAATAGAGACTGCCAGCCTCAGTGAGATAGAATTGGGCGAGTACTGCCGGCGCAAGGGGTATTATCCCGAGCAGATAGCCGGATGGAGAGCCTCCATCGTTCAAGGGTTGTCCTCTGTTCCCAACAAGGTAGAGCGTGAACAACTCCAGCAGCAGGCAAAAACGATCAAACAGTTACATCAGGATTTGAATCGTAAAGAGAAAGCCCTCGCCGAGGCCGCGGCATTGCTGATCCTTGGAAAAAAGGCCGCGGCGCTCTGGGAAGAATAAGGGGACGAAAGATCGATCTCCTGGAGCGCCAACAGCTGATTATTATGATAGAAGTTGCCTGCACTGCCGGTGCCCGGCTTGCACCGGCCTGCGTGATGGTCGGCATATCCGAACGGACAGTGCAGCGCTACCGTCAATCGGTAGAAATCAAGCCAGATGGGCGAAAGAATGCGGCAATAGGCAGATCCCCTGCCAACAAGCTTTCAGAAAAAGAACGGATGGGTATTATTGAAACAGCCAATCAGCAGAAATTTGCAGATTTGCCGCCAAGCCAAATAGTGCCACTTTTGGCTGATGA
>JANOEC010000031.1:0-14790 GCA_031412995.1 Geobacteraceae bacterium | reverse complement strand
TGCCGCGGATCGCTTCAAGTGCGACTTTCGCCTTGTGCTGACTGCTGAAACTTTTACGGCCTTTTTCGCTCATTGCCTGCTCCTTTTTACTGCAGGCTACCATCTTAAACTATTGTCCGAAATCTGGGGTCCACTATACCGCAAGTCGCGTCTGAGTGGAGTAAATCGGGTTATAGTTTTATACAAGCAAGAGATTTGAGGGCTGAGGGTTGGAGTCCGAAGGGTCTCATCGCTAGGGATAAAGTCGTTAAAAAGGTATGTAAAGATGGCCTTGAAGATTGGTTTAAGCTGCTAAGGACAAATCCGTATGACGTAAAGGGCCGATGTTATCAGGTAGCTACTCCAAGACTTCAACTGTTAAGCAGGACAACGGCATTATTCAGAGGGGCACCTGCTGTTTTTATAGACTTCGGTAAGGAATCTGCTCCGCAATATTCTTTTGCCGGAATAGTTAAAGGAGAAGGTGCTTTTGAGTATATAACAGTTGGCGGTAATCAAAGTATTATTCCAAAGTTAAAAGTGATCAAATTCAATAAGGAATGATCCGTATATAGGTTCACGCTCTGTACATCCCCTTCATCGGGTGTTTACCCCTCCCCTTTCTAAGGGGGGAGGGGGTTAACTTAACACCTGTTTAACCAATTGAATTAACCCGTTAATCCGTCGTAAACTATAGTAAATACTTGATATTACCTGTAACGACCCCACCCCATATTAACCCGTTAACGAAATAATAAATATTCTGGGTCATTAAGGGTAAAACGTGATGGTCTCTCCCTGCTAAATTACAATTCATCAGCGTTGAATTTGTTGAGATATTCAAGCCCTTTCGGGGTTAAATCTAGTTTGCTCTGCACCAAGTAACCGTTTTTACGTGCTTCTGCTAATATCACTGAAACTCTAGGTGGTGAAACAGAAAACTCTTTTGCAATAGTGGCCTGCGTCTCCGGTTGTTTATCTCTGATATATGCTAAATATTTTGCAATGGCTGGAATTTCCTGTGTCTGATCCGTAGCCCAAGTGACCCCGCCTTGTCCTGAAATAAGTTCTACGCATAATTTATCTGGGGACGGTCGCTTACCACGACATTTAGTGAACTCAATACTGAATTTTGCTCCCTTTGCGGTACCTCCACTTGATTTCGATGTTAACTTGATGGAGTTTTCTAAAAAGTCTTCCCTTCTGGATGCTCCGCGTTGTTCTCCGTTTTTGCCGGCATGGTGAACAAGTAAGATTGCATACCCAAGATGGCGTAAACTCGTTAACCATCTTAAAAGCGATTCGATATCTTTATTTGAGTTTTCGTCCCCTCCACTACATAGGCTGCTGAGATTGTCAAAAATTATCACGTCTGGTTGCTCTTCCCTGTCCTCAAGGTCTAACAAGCACTCTTTAACTCTCTGCTGCCCTTCTTCGCTGCTAAGGTTAAGCGGCTTATCTTCAAGCTGTAGTTTCTCGCTGGACAATAGTAGAAGGTTTTCAGGGATGCTATTTCCATTCAAAAGTTTGAGGCGGTTCTGAATGTCTTGGAGCGGCATTTCACCGTCAATGTAAAGAACCCGCCTAGCTTTAGGAACTTCCCATTCGAAAAACTTCGCGCCCAACGATATGCTCAGTGCCATTTGAAGGCAGAACCAAGTCTTACCTATGCCCCTGACAGCAAAAAGCATTGAGAGAGAAGCGGAAGGCATAAAAGGACCAATAATTATCTCCCGTTCGGGGAGTTTTATGTTCGTAATATCGTGACCGTTCAAAATGAATTCACGAAGGGGGCGACTGCTATTGTTAGAATTGTTGCCAATCTTTCTTCGTGACCGGTTCCTTATTCTTACGAATACTTTTCGGATAGTCTCCTCAATCGTGAGTAGACCGTGATTGTCTGTCATTAACTCGTTTTCAACTACACTGGGGTGAAGGTTCTTTGAGAAAAGAATCCCAGGAATGCTGATACTGGGACTACCAGTCTTTGAATCTTCGATTATTTCCTGTACCTCTGCCCCTGAATAGGCGGATAAATCATCGCTGAGGTTTATAATATTTGTCTGGAAGAAATCGTTATCAACGTGAAATATTCCCGCATTGCCAATATGAGGATTGTTTTGCAAAAAATTACAGAGCGTAGTCTGGGCAAAATCTAAACTAATCGAGCTGGTTTGGAATAGCCATAGGCATTTATGCTCACCACTTGCCGTTTTTACAATCACCTGCGGGGGGATTTTGCTGTTTTCTAAAGCCTTAATTGGCCCACGCTGAAAAGTCATACTACATACGTAGCCTATTTCTGGATTCAAAATAAACACGCCTGCACCTTGATCTCGTAATCCAATCAGTTTTTTGATGTTAGCAGGGGTGATGCCCCGAAGAGTTTTGAACAGCTCTGGCCGATTTGCCGCACTCATCGAATCGTCGAATGTTTGAATTATGATGTCACCACTTTCATTGGCGTAAAGAGCTAGTAAATGGGTTATTTGTTCGGTAGTAATCATTATAGTTTCCCTCACTTTGCTTTTCGGATTGGAGTTTTTGTAACGCAGGGCCTGCCGCGTTTCTGAGATCCTGCTGCTACCTGCCTTTGAGTAGCTGGTGTCACAATCGGTCTTGATTCGATCCAATCTGAGACTTCATTCTCAAACCATGCAACTGAGCCCCCTGATGTTAGTTGCACTGGTTTTGGAAACTCTCCAGCTAGATATAGCCGTCTGATTGTTCCGTAGCTTAATCCCGTTAATTCGATGGTTGTTGTCTTCCTGATCAACTTACGCATAGTGATTTTCACCTCCCGAAATATTGCCTACACCCGTAGTAGTCGACGTTTTCTGTTAGCGACAGGTCGCAATGGATGAATTTCTGAGATGAATGGTGTAAGTTGCCGAAAGAACGGGCGATATTTTTTTTCTTAACGACAGTGAAAAAGCGCTTTTGCTGGCAGGAAGTGTTTCCACGAGATGGGTGATCGTGGGTGGGTTTACGGCGTTGCAATACGTTTAATTGCGGCGCAGTTCGTTTAATTTAGGACGGATGATCATGGGGAATTATATGGCTTGTATTACGTGGCGACTTTAGCTCGTCTGATCGGAATGATTTTGCCAGATTCTTTGCCGCTGATTATCCGCGCAAGCTCTCGGCCCCACTTATTAAAGCCAAGCTTCTTCTCATCCTGGTAATCGTGAAGGTTGTAAACGCCGTCAAGCGTTCCCCTGGCATGATTGAGAATCGCTTCCCGGATTTCCAGGGGTACTCTGAGACGTGCCATGTGGGTATTTGCCGTCCGCCGGAGATCATGTGGGCGGAAAAAGGCAACTTTTAAAGCGTTTTTCTCCTGGCAGGTGCGTTTGTCCTTTTTGCATTCCTCGTTTGTGCAGCAATCCCGATCATAACTGCAATCTTTGGGGCAATTCTGCCGTACAGCATTGGCTAGGGCGTTACTATCGATTGCCTTGGCTATGCGGGGTTGGTCTTTGCCCTCTTGCTTGACGGGGCGAGGGGACTCAAATATATAGCCTTCCTTGTTGCCGATTAGGGCCAGAGCTTGGTCAGTCAGATAGACAAGGTGTTCTCTGCCATTCTTGGCCCGTTCTGCCGGTATCAGCCACCAATGCCCGTTGATTTCCCTCCTGTGCATTCCGATAACTTCCCCCGGCCTTTGCGCAGTTGCGAGTATCAGTTTTAAGGCGCGTCTGGTTTCTGAGGTCATCCCCGCATTGTCGATTGATTCCCAAACAGTCTTGATTTCTGCCTCAGACAGGAATCGTTTCCGCGCGATTTTCTGCCCAAGTGGTTTAACGCCGAAAAATGGGCTATAATCCAAGATGTCACGTTCAATGGCAAAGTTGAACATCTTGCGTGCAACCTCTAGGACGTTGTTGGATTGTATTGGCGCACCACGATCTACGATGCTTTCAAGAAGCAGGATCACGTCTCGTTTCTTGATATCGCAGGCTTTTCGATCACCCCACGCCGGGAGGATATCGTTATTCAGGCATCCTTCATCCTTTTTCCAGGCCTTTTTATTAGGCTTGGCGTGTTTTTCCATGTATTCCTTGGCCAGTTCAGCGACAGTTGGATTTTTCATGCGCTCATACTTAGCCTGTTGCTTCTCTTCCAGTGGGTTGATACCCTTATCGAGTTTACCTTGAGCTTCCCGATGCTTTTTGCGAGCATCAGCCAAAGAGCACTTTGGGTACTTCCCGAGGTTTAAGTATTTGGTTTTGCCGTCAAACGTAAACACGAAGAAGAAGACTTTAGTCCCGGTCGCATAGCATCGTATGCCGAAACCGTCTCCGGTCTTCTCTCGGAAATCCTGCATGGTCTTGGTGGTCTTTAAATTCCGGATCTGCGGGTCGGTGAATGCCATGTGGTTACCCCTTTAGCTGGCGACGAGGAGAACAGATTTCGTCAGCGGATTTAAACTATATGCTCAAGTATATGCTCAAGATTAGCGGCTGCGATTGCAATGAATAATCTCTAATTAAATATAAGTATATGGGCTAAGATACCGAAAGTAAAGGGTAAATATAAAGTGGCATGTTTGGATTGCGGTGAGAAAGGGGAGGGAGTATGATATTTTTTAAGAGTTCGCAACGCAGAGGCCGAGAGTTCGATCCTCTTCCGGTCCACCATAATTTGACACACTTACTGTGGTTTTTGTCGGAAAGCAAAGCTCTGCCAAGGAGTTGCCAAATTCGGTGGCCTTCTTACTACTTGAGCCCCTCTCCTCTGGATCTACGTATCAACAAACCCACAAAAGATCCGTAATAATGCTCTCATTTGCTGTCGTTATTAATTAAATGTCTACCGTTAAGGAGCATCGAGTGGGTAAAGATTTGGGTAAGTGCTCAATTGTATTTGTAATTTGTGTAACGATATTTATGTTAGCGCCTGTAAAGCAAATTGTAGATTCGCGATATGCGATAATGCTAAGCCAGAACCTAATTACATATAATAGTTTCAAGCTTGATAATTACAACATAATGAAAACTATTATGTTTGACAAGGAAGGTAAATTAGTTAAAACAGCCGATAACGTAACATATAAATATCCATATCAAATAGAAAGCGTAAACGGACACCAGTACTACTTGTTGCCTAACGGCTCATCTGTATTATCTGTGCCATTAGTTTATATTTATAACATATTCGGCATTTATGCGGTAAATACTAATAATACTTTGAATGATGTAAATGAAGCTATTATTCAAAGAGGTATTGCTTCATTTCTTATGGCATCACTGTGCGTATTAATATTTAAATTAGCTACATGCTACCTCCCTGTTAGGTTAAGTCTTGCTGTAGTCATAGTTTCCGCATTTGGGACGCAAATATTCAGTACAGCTTCTAGGGCACTTTGGTCGCATACTTGGGGAATATTTATTGTCGGAATAGTTATATGTTTATTGGTACGACTTGAAAAAGAAACAGCATTCACTGGTATAAAGTTAGGTACATTGCTGTCATGGTTGTATTTTGTTAGACCAACATACAGTATTCAAATTATAATAGTATCAATATACATATTTATGAGGCACAGAAAGATAATAGTGCCATATATACTTACTGGAACTGTTTGGTTAAGTGGATTTATATTTTATTCTTGGTACAATTACGGTAAATTGCTGCCAAGCTATTATCAGTCAAATAGACTTTCTATTTCTAATTTTTGGGTTGCATTTAGCGGGAACTTGATAAGCCCATCGCGGGGCATTTTAGTGTTTTGCCCAATAATTGTTTTCGTAATTTATACTTTAATAAAATATTGGAAGCATTTGAAGTGTAAAGGCCTGGTTGTCGTTTCAATATCGATTTGTACATTGCATTTATTGACCATATCGTGTTTTCCAAATTGGTATGGTGGCAGCAGTTATGGTCCGAGGCTTATGACTGACGTGTTGCCATGGTTAATATTGCTGTCTATTCTTGGCCTACATGCACTTATTGTAGATAAAGATAAATGCATTAGTGGTTCATCACTTAAGTTGTGTCACGTTGTATTTAAACTTGAAACTATAGCAGTTGTAATACTGATAATTATGAGTGTATCGATTCATTCTGTCGGTGCTTTTTCTGAAAGAGCAAATTCTTGGTGGCATTACATTCCGAGTCTAAATACTGACGAAATGCGAATTTCTCAATTCATGAGTCCATCAAGCCTTTTATATGAAAATCAGAATAAATTTGAGAAAGAGCAAGAGAAGATTTGGGACGTTAAATCTCCTCAATTTATGGCCTGGTATAAGCCGGTATATGAATATGAGTTTGGCGAAAAAATTGAACTGAAAGATTATCAGGCCAGTGGAAAATATTTGAAGTCTGGTTGGGGAGAACCTCAAAAAAACGGGCGATGGACTCAGGGGGGGAAATCAAAGCTTGATATGCGCACCAAGCCAACTGACGACGATATAATGATGCTTATTGACGTGGTCGAAATGATAAATGCTGATAATAAACTTACTGTAAGGGTTAATAATGAGATATTAGAGAATTCAAGTGTAGTCGCTAATGGCAAAATGAAGGTTATTGTTAGAATACCTCAGAAAGTGTGGGGGAAATATAGTACTAAGGAAATATCCTTGTCGCATCAAGTCGGCAATAGTCATAATGCAAATAAGCAAGATAATCTGTATCTCATTAATAATATTGTTCTGTATGAGCTTTCAGAAAAAACTTAGTACTTCAACATGTTCTTTGTTAATCTCTAATTATTGTTTTTGTGCTATTTGGTAGGGTGACCTCACAATTCAGTAATAACCGGCACGTGCAAACCATTGCAGGTGTCTTGATTTTTTAGGGGAAATGATGGCAACGAAAGCAAGTAAGAACCTGCCGTGCCTGGCAGCCACCACCGAGGAACCGCCGGACGCTGATGGCGCGAGTGGCACTATCGGCAGTGAGCAGGGGGTGTTTGATGCCCAGTCAATCTCCATCCTGCAGTCTGTTTTTAGTTTCTCCGGGCAGGAAAGTTATGATGCAACTTTTACTGCTCTGGCGAACGGCTTGGGGAACAACCATCCCGCACCTGCGGCTGGTTGTGCCAAGACGGCACGGGTGAAATTTATGATCACCTTGCAGGATGAGGCGGGTCTGCGCGGTCTTGGTTTTCGCCAGGCAGAGATCGATAAACTTACCCCGCAGGAAGCCCATGACATTCTACTGGCTGGTACAAAGGCTGAGTCAACGGGAGAATTATAGTAGTCTCATGGCAAGATAAAATAGGTTCATCTAACCAGTAACACAAATGGCAGCCTGAAAAAGGCTGCCATTTGTTGTTTCGGACCTGATTTTATTACGCCTGACAAGAGTTAAGGAAGTTCAGTGGTCCCCATCAGGTAACGGTCGCATTCTTTAGCTGCGCCGCGCCCTTCATTAAAGGCCCAGACCACCAGGCTCTGGCCCCGGCGGCAATCGCCGGCGGCGAAAATGCCGTCAACGCTGGTGGCGTACTTGCCAAATTCAGCTTTGATGTTGCTGCGTGGGTCGCGCTCAAGTCCCAGGGCGGCGGGTAGTTCCGGCTCCGGCCCGAGAAAGCCCATGGCCAACAGCACCAGGCTTGCCGGCCGGACCTGCTCGGTGCCGGGTACTGGCGTCGGCACAAACTGCCCCTGGTCGTTCTTGCCCCAGGTGACCTGGACGGTGTGCACTGCCGTTACATTGCCGTCGGCATCGCCGGTAAACTTGTTTGCGGTGGTCAGAAACACCCGCGGATCAGCGCCGAATTTGGCGGCCGCTTCTTCCTGGCCGTAATCGGTCTTGTGGGTCTTTGGCCATTCCGGCCAGGGGTTGTCTTCAGCCCGGGTATCCGGTGACCGGGGCATGATCTCCAACTGGACGATGGATTTACAGCCATGGCGCAGCGAGGTGCCGACACAGTCGGTGCCGGTATCACCACCACCGATGACCACCACATCCTTATTTTGAGCGGAGATAACGGCAGTGCCATCGTTCAGAATCGCTTTGGTGTTGGCAGTGAGGAAATCCATGGCGAAGTGGATCCCTTGCAGCGGCCGTCCCTCGATGGGCAGATCACGGGGCAGGGTGGCGCCAGTGGTCAGGATCACGGCGTCAAACTCGCTCCGGAGTTTTTCTACCGGATAGTCCGCACTGCCGATGGTGGTATTGCAGACAAAGCTGATCTTTTCCTCCTCCATCAGCTTGATCCGGCGCAAGACTATTTCCCGCTTGTCCAACTTCATGTTCGGGATGCCATACATCAGCAGGCCGCCGGGCAGATCAGCCCGTTCGAATACGGTGACCAGATGGCCAGCCTTGTTGAGCTGGGCCGCAGCAGAGAGACCGGCCGGCCCGGAACCGACAACTGCCACACTTTTGCCAGTGCGCATTTTGGGTGGGGCCGGGGCGATCCACCCCTCCTGCCAGCCCCGCTCAACAATGCTCACTTCGATATTCTTGATGGTTACCGGCGGGTCATTGATGCCCAGGGTGCATGAACCTTCGCAGGGTGCCGGACAGACCCGGCCGGTGAACTCCGGAAAGTTGTTGGTCCGGTGCAGGCGATCAAGGGCCTGGCGCCAGAGCCCCCGGTAGATCAGATCGTTCCATTCCGGGATCAGGTTGTTGATCGGGCAGCCGCAGGCCATGCCGCTCACCAGCAGGCCAGTGTGGCAGAACGGGATGCCGCAGTCCATGCAGCGTGCACCCTGGGTACGGAGTTTTTCATCCGGCAGATGCAGGTGGAATTCATCCCAGTCGTTGATCCGCTCCAGCGGTTCCCGGTCTGCCGGGAGTTCGCGGTCATATTCCATGAATCCGGTTGGTTTTCCCATAACATTTTCCCTGTAGGGGCGCATGGCATACGCCCGTTTTTTTCCGGTTATTTCACCAAGGGCGCAAGCATTGCGCCCCTACAAAACATTTAAAATCAATGTGCTGCCTGCGTCGCATTCTCCGCAAAGGCAGCTGCCAACGCATCTTCACCGCTGAGGCCGGATGCCTTGGCCCGTTCCAATGCCTGCAACACCCGCTTATAGTCCATTGGCATGACCTTGACAAACTTGTTGGCATAGGTGCGCCAGTTAAGCAGAATGATCGTTGCCCGGGCACTGCCGGTAAGCTCGGCATGTTTTTCGATCATCGCCTTGAGTGTGTCCAGATCACTGTCATCCAGCTGTTCCAGCGCCACCATTTCGGTATTGCAGGCGTCCTTGAACTCTTCGACCTCGTCGAGCACATAAGCGATGCCGCCGCTCATCCCGGCCGCGAAGTTGCGCCCGGTTGCCCCAAGCACGACGACCGTGCCGCCGGTCATGTATTCACAGCCATGATCACCAACCCCTTCGACAACGGCGTTGACCCCGGAGTTGCGGACACAGAAGCGTTCGCCGACGATGCCGCGGATGTAGGCGTTGCCGCTGGTGGCGCCATAGAAGGCGACGTTGCCGGCGATGATATTCTCTTCGGCCTTGAATTTTGATTTTGCATGGGGGTGGAGGATGATGGTGCCACCACTCAAACCTTTGCCCAGGTAGTCATTGGCATCGCCAACCAGTTCCAGGGTCATCCCTTGCGGGATAAAGGCGCCAAAACTCTGTCCGGCCGAGCCGTTGAAGCGGAGCTTGATCGTGTCATCCGGCAGGCCGTCGGCACCATGGGCGCGGGTGATCTCATTGCCGACAATGGTACCGACCACGCGATCGATGTTGGTGATGGCCAGTTCGGCGGTTACCTTCTCCCCCTTGGTAATGGCTGGCTGGCAAAGCTCCAGCAGCTGGGTCATGTCGAGAGACTTTTCCAGCCCGTGATCCTGAGACTCGGTACAGTAGCGGCTCCCCTTGATGCCCATCTCCGGCTGATACAGGATGTTGCTGAAATCCAGCCCTTGTGCTTTCCAGTGGTCAATGGCCTTTTTCGGCTCCAGGCGGTTGGCGCGGCCGACCATGTCATTGAAGGTACGGAAGCCGAGTTCAGCCATGAGTTCTCTGACCTCCTGGGCCACAAAGCGCATGAAGTTGACCACGTACTCCGGCTTGCCGGCAAACTTGGCCCGCAGGGCCGGGTCCTGGGTGGCGACGCCGGCGGGGCAGGTGTTGCTGTGGCAGACCCGCATCATGATACAGCCGAGGGTGACCAGCGGCGCGGTGGCAAAACCGAATTCCTCTGCTCCCAATAGGGCAGCGATGACCACATCCCGGCCCGTTTTTAGCTGACCGTCAACTTCAACAATGATCCGGCTGCGCAGATTGTTCAGCACCAGGGTCTGGTGGGTTTCCGCCAGGCCCAGCTCCCAGGGGAGGCCGGCGTGTTTGATACTGGAGAGGGGCGATGCCCCGGTGCCGCCGTCATAGCCGCTGATCAACACGACGTCGGCATGTGCCTTGGCCACCCCGGCGGCGATGGTGCCGACCCCGACTTCTGAAACCAGCTTGACGCTGATCCTGGCGCGGCGGTTGGCATTTTTCAGATCGTGGATCAGTTCGGCCAGATCCTCGATGGAGTAGATGTCGTGGTGCGGCGGTGGTGATACCAGGCCAACGCCGGGGGTGGTGTGCCGGGTCTTGGCTACCCAGGGGTAGACCTTGTGGCCCGGAAGTTCGCCGCCTTCGCCCGGTTTGGCTCCTTGGGCCATCTTGATCTGCAGCTCTTCGGCATTGGTGAGGTAGTTGCTGGTAACGCCAAAGCGGCCGCTTGCTACCTGCTTGATCGCGCTGTTCTTCGAATCACCCTGCGCGTTGGTCCAGGTGAACCGTTCCGGGTCTTCCCCACCCTCGCCGGTATTGGACCGGCCGCCGATCCGGTTCATGGCGATGGCCAGCGCTTCGTGGGCCTCCTGGCTGATGGAGCCGTAGGACATGGCGCCGGTCTTGAACCGCTTCACGATCTCTTCAACCGACTCAACCTCGTCAATCGGCACCGGCACCCGCTTGTCGGTATTGAAGTCCAGCAGGCCACGCAGGGTGTACTGCCGTTCATTCTGATCATCGATCAGGGCTGAAAATACCTTGAACTCCTGATAGTCGCCGGTTCGAGTCGCTTTTTGCAGCGATTGGACGGTCAGCGGATTGAACAGGTGTTCCTCACCCTCTTTCCGCCATTGATAGTTACCGCCAGGGTCCAGGGTCGGTTCGGCCGCGACCCGCTCTGGATAGGCCTTACGGTGTCGCTGCAGTTGCTCCGCGGCAATGCCGTTCAGGTCGATGCCGCCGATCCGGGACGGTGTCCAGGTGAAATATTTGTCGATGACCGAATGGTGGAGGCCGACTGCTTCGCAGATCTGCGCACCGCGATAACTCTGCACGGTGGAGATGCCCATTTTGGCCATGGTCTTGACGATCCCCTTGATGGAAGCCTTGACGAAGTTCTTGACCGCCTTCTGGTAATCGACACCGGTGAGCAGTCCCTGCTGAATCATGTCGTCGATGGACTCGAAGGCCAGGTACGGGTTAATGGCGGTGATGCCGTACCCCAGCAGCACGGCAAAGTGATGCACTTCGCGCGGTTCCCCTGACTCCAGCACCAGGGAGACACGGGTGCGGGTGGCGGTACGAATCAGGTGGTGGTGCAGGCCGGCAACCGCCAGCAGGGCCGGAATGGCGGCATATTCCTCATTGAGCCCCCGGTCAGACAGAATCAGGACCGTAGTGCCGGACTCAATGAAGCGGATCGCGGTGCTGAACAGGCTCTCCAGTGCCTTCTCCATCCCTTCGGCGCCATCGGCAGCCTTGAAGAGCAGGGAAAGGGTGGTGGTTTTGAACCCGGGCTGATTGAGGTGGCGCAGCTTTTCAAACTGCTCATTGGTCAGGATCGGGTGCTCCAGTCGGATAACCCGGGCGCTGGTTGCTGACGGCCTCAGCAGGTTGGCTTCAGAACCGATCCGGACTGTTGTGGAGGTGATGATTTCCTCGCGGATCGGATCGATCGGTGGATTGGTAACCTGGGCAAAGAGCTGCTTGAAATAGTTGTACAGGAGCTGGGGTTTTTGGGACAGCACCGCCAGCGGGGTATCGGTACCCATTGAGCCCAGCGGTTGCATCCCATCGGTGGCCATTGGCCCAAGGATAGTCTGCTGGTCTTCATAGGTATAGCCAAAGGCCTGTTGCCGTTGCAACAGGGTTGCGGGCTCTGATTCCTGACCACGGGGTGCCTCTGGCAGCTCATCCAGCAGCAGGTGGTTTACTTTCACCCAGTCGCCATAAGGCTTGGCAGAAGCCAGCTCCTGCTTGATCTCTTCATCCGGGATGATTCGTCCCTGCACCGTATCCACCAGGAACATTTTCCCTGGCTGCAGGCGCCCTTTGCGCAGCACTTTTTCGGGTGGGATCTGCAGCACGCCGGCCTCTGAGGCCATGATGACCAGATCGTCGTCGGTGAGGTAGTAACGGCAGGGACGCAGACCGTTCCGGTCCAGCACCGCACCGATGATCCGGCCATCGGTAAATGTCAATGCTGCCGGGCCGTCCCATGGTTCCATCAGGCACGCGTGGTACTCGTAAAATGAACGCTTCTCCCGGCTCATTATTTCATGGTGTTCCCAGGGTTCCGGCACCATCATCATTACCGCGTGGGGGAGTGAGCGGCCTGACATGGTCAGTAGTTCCAGGCAATTGTCGAACATGGCCGAGTCAGAGCCGTTGGTATTGATGACCGGTAGTGCCTTCTTAATGTCGTCGCCGAACAGTTCACTGTTAAAGAGCGACTGGCGGGCATGCATCCAGTTCACGTTGCCGCGCAGGGTATTGATTTCGCCGTTATGGGCCAGGAAGTGATACGGGTGGGCCCGGTCCCAACTCGGGAAGGTGTTGGTGGAGAAACGGGAATGGACAATGGCCAGGGCGGTAGCCATAGCCGGGTCGCGCAGGTCGGGATAGAACTGGTCCAACTGCATCGGCATCAGCATCCCTTTGTAGACCAGGGTCCGGCTCGAAATACTGGCGACATACCAGTACGGATCAACCCCGGTATCACGGATCTCGTGGATGGCCCGTTGATTAACGACATAGAGTTTGCGGTTGAACGCATCCTCGTCAGCATAGCTTTCATCGCGCTTGAAAAAGATCTGCCGCACGAGCGGTTCACCGGCCTTGGCGGTATCTCCGAGGGAGGAGTTGTCCGTCGGCACCTCGCGCCAGCCAATGACTATCAGCTTCTCTTCGGTGATGATCCGCTGGAAGATGTGCTTGGCACTGGTCCGCTCCGTTGCTTCCGGCGAAGTAAAGAGCATGGCCACGCCGTAATAACCTGGCTCCGGGAGTTCGATCCCCAACTCAGGGCACGCGGTGCGCAGAAAGGCATCGGGCATCTGGACAAGGATGCCGGCCCCGTCGCCGGTATTCGGTTCGCTACCGACGGCACCGCGGTGATCAAGGTTGGCCAGGACGGTTATTGCCTGCTGGACGATCTCATGGGATTTTTTGCCTTTGATGTTGGCTACGAAGCCGACGCCGCAGGCTTCATGCTCAAACTGGGGATCATACAGACCTTGTTTTGGGGGTAAGCCGATAGTTTTCATGTGCAACCTTTGTGATTTATTATTCGCTTGAGTAGCCGGTTGGACTCCCGCTGTGATGTCGCTTTAACCGGTGGAGCTTAATTTGCACTAAATGTACCATCTGGGCTGGTTGTGTGTGCTGTTGTAATATATGCTGTAAAATAGGCTATTTGCGCTAAGATTTATCGCGCACTTGATCTTTAGCCACTATGGGGATGGTGCTGGCTGGGGTTATTTTCTACACAACTGAGTATTTTTGATTAGAAAAAGGGCAGTTCAGGTGGTTCGTCTACAGGAAGGCCCCATAATGCGTTGAAAAGTGCCCGATTGTCGATAGTTAAAATGTCTTTAAATAGGCTTCTTTTATGTATTGTAAGTTCTTTATCCGGAAAGTCAAAAGGGGGGTCCCCGTGAACTGGTTTTCAGTAATATGTACTCCAGCAGTTACCCCGTCCGGTAATCCAGGCTGATCAGTCAATAGTGCTTGCAAATTTGGCCGCCTCAGGTAGTCTGAATGGTGATTAAAACGCCTGTTTTAGGGTAATAACCGCCAGTTGCGGTCATTTCTGTCAGCGACTTTGTTGCTGAGACATAGTAATTGAACATATCCGTGCACAAATGCCTTTACTAAAAAAGGTTGCCCATGTCTAACCCGAATAATTCTCCTGAACAGCTTCAATCTTCTGCAGCATTTACCCAGCGGCTTATCATTACGGTTATGCTGCTGAATCTGCTGGTCTACAGTCTTGCCGGGCTGTCGCTGTCCCAAAGCAGGGACAAGTATGAAAAGCAGGCTGCCGTATCAACGCAAAATCTGGCCAATGTCCTTGAACGCTATATTGAAGGCGAAATCCACAGTATTGATATTGCCATCAACGCGGTGAAGCACGAAGCTGAAGCGCAACTGGCAAGAGGCAAAATCAATAAGGCAGAACTGAACGCGTACATCTCCCAAATCCATGGGAATTTGCCTGAACTCCAGGGACTACGGATAACCGATGCTCAGGGTGACCTGGTGTATGGAACCGGCGGACTGGTTCCCGGGGTCGTCATCAGTGTTGCCGACCGGGATTACTTTATCTCCCAACGGGACAATCCCCAGGGTGACATCTTCATCTCCAAACCGGTTTTCGGGCGGGTGGCGAAAAAATGGATTCTTAACGTATCCCGCCGGGTCAACAATCCGGACGGTTCATTTGCCGGCACTGTCTATGGCTCCCTCACCCTCGATCACTTCAGCGAAATATTCTCCCGGGTGGATGTCGGTAAACAAGGTTCAGTCTCCCTGCGTGATAACGAGCTGTCATTGATTGTCAGGTACCCCGAGCTTGCCAATACCCTTGGTTCCAAGTCGG
>JANOEC010000030.1:0-25827 GCA_031412995.1 Geobacteraceae bacterium | reverse complement strand
GGTGAGAGCGCCCGTCCTACCTGGGCGGGCGAGGATTGAAACAGCAGGATTAAAGCTGCAGCCGCCCTCGTTCCCCGAGCGCCCGTCCTACCTGGGCGGGCGAGGATTGAAACTTTGTAGAATGCAATCATCATAGGCCACAGAACCTCGAGCGCCCGTCCTACCTGGGCGGGCGAGGATTGAAACATTTTGTAAGCCAGCGACACAGGACAACGCGCAGGGAGCGCCCGTCCTACCTGGGCGGGCGAGGATTGAAACTTCCAGATGCGTTGCTTGCTGACTGAACTTGACAAGTGGGAAAACAGGGACACTCACCAGTTTTTTGCCAGATTACTATAGTACAATGCGGCAATACGGGGAGTGTCCCGGATTTCCCGGATTTCCGCCTGGTTGTTCGAGAACGGCACTGTCTTGTCTACCATGAATCTCAGTGTCTCGTTCTCAAAGTCTCTCAGTCGTTCCAGAAGGTTTCGTGCTCTTGACCGTGCCGTTTTGCCTTGCTTCTTTTCCGCTGGTTCTTCCGGTGGTGGACATTCGGTTTCAGCTTCGTGCAATAGATCTCTGTAGCGTTTTCGGTAATACTCGGATTTGGTTACTTCCAGGCACCCTCCAGCTTCGTGGGTTGCCTTGTTGATTTCCTTGAGTAAGACGATCATTTGTTCTGCCCATTTCTGCTTGTCCTGCTCAACAGCTCGTTCAAGTTCTCGCAGATGATGAGCATTGCACAGGACGTGTGCGCCACCGTACTTGAAATACGGCTTCCAGTGGTCGTGGCACATGATGCCTTTATACTCTGGCAGTATGCTCATTTCATCAATGGCCTCACATCCTCGTTTTGCATGAGGATAAAAGTACGTGAACTGATCATTGCAAACCGTATGTAGCCAGCGTTTTGTCCCGCCGATATTGATGCCGGTTTCGTCGACATGAATCAAGGGGGCTATCCTAAGCTGTTCTCTGACCCATGCATCAAAGAACTCAAGACGCTCATAGGCACTCTGGTTGAAATTATGGATCGACCCGGCACTGAGCGGAAGTCCCATCTGCTCCCAAAAGTGATCCTCGATTCGGTTGTACGGGATCAGTTGATACTGGGACATATAGACCGAGTTGACCTTGACTCCGATTCCGTACTGGACTGGCCGTGTGACCTCTTTCGGGAACGGAGCAACATAGCGCTTGCCATTCTGATCTTCCAGGATCTGGGCTCGCCATTCGGTAGTCACGGTACTGATATCTAGGTCGATCACCTGACGGGCTTCGTAACCGACTTCACGGTAGGTACCCTGTGGCAAGGTGCGTTGATCAAGCGTTATGACTCTGACTTCATCAGGGTCGGCAACCGGCTTGAGAGTTGCGCCCCGGTGCCCAAGTTGACCGCCTGGTTTACGCCCACTGGGCTCTCTTTTGTTTTTCAGGCGATTCGGATCAGCAGATGGTGGCTTGCTACTATTCTTGCTGTTGAGACCAAACCGGTTCGCCAGAATGGTTACCAGGAGCAAAAGCACTTCAAGGTTGGCTCTAAGCGCCGGGGAAAGCTTCTTTTCCGTGGCAATAAGATCATTGACGCGCTTAACAGTCTCTTCAACATTTATGTTTTCTACGGTCATTCTGTTCACCCGTGGTCAAGATGAGGCATCATACCACAGGTTTTGAAAACGGAATTTTTGTCGCCAGGTTGCCGCATAAAGCGATAAAATATTTCGGGTGCGGACGGTTATGCAAAAGCGCACAAAAACGCCACCACCGGCATTGACGCACCCTTGGCGCACCATCCCTGTAAGACCAGAAGGCGAACTGATTTTCCAGAAAAATACAGGAAAACCGTGTCAAGAACTATTTTCAAAGAACGGCAACTTTTTTTACTGAATAGTTACTTCTGCTAAGCCATAAATTCCATAAACCCAATTTGCCATGACCTGCCAAGCACTCCCGCTCCTCTCACCATTGCCATAAGCCCGCTCTCATGCTAGAGTTTCGCCATGTTTGCCCAACTGCTCCCGTATCTGGTGATCCTCCCGCCACTCATCTATTCCCTGCTCGCGTTCTGGTCGGCACAGCGCTATTTTGCCGCTGAGCGGGAACGCCTGCGGTTAGCGGCCAGTCTCCCCATGGCTGTTCTGCCGGCGATAACCATTCTCAAGCCGGTCAAGGGGATGGATGCGGGTAGCTATGCCAATTTCGCTTCGTTCTCTGCCCAGGAGTATCCGACATTTCAGTTGCTGTTTGCCGTGGCTGACGGCGCTGACCCGGTGGTGGCGATCATCAGGCGGCTGCAGGCCGATTTTCCGCAGGCCGATTTTCCGCAGGCGGATATTGATCTGGTGATTAATCCGGCCCTGCATGGCCCTAATTATAAGGTGGGTAACCTGATCAATGCCTATCCAGCGGCCAAACATGACCTGCTGATTATCTGTGACAGCGATATCCGGGTCGCGGCCGGATATCTGCGGGCTGTGGCCGCGCCGTTTGCTGATCCGGCCGTCGGGTTGGTCACGTCGCTGTATCGCAGCCCCGGTGTCAGTGGGGCCGCCACAGCAATTGAGGCCCTGGGTTTTACCACGGAAATGATCCCCAATGTGCTGGTGGCGCTCAAATTGGAAGGACTCTCCTTTGCCCTGGGGGCATCCATGGCGGTGCGGCGTGAGGCGCTGGTCTCGATCGGCGGTTTACCCGCGCTGGTGGATTTTCTGGCTGACGATTATCAGCTGGGCAACCAGATCCACCGGGCCGGCTGGCGGCTGGTGTTGTCCGGCCACTTTGTGGAAAGCGTCATGCATCGGGAATCGCTGGCCACGGTGTTGTCACGGCAACTGCGCTGGGCCCGCACCATGCGGGTCAGCCGGCCGGCCGGTTATCTGGCGAGCGGCATTACTCAGCCGTTTCCCGCAGCGCTGCTGGCGATGCTGCTGGGTGGCTGCACCTGGGCCGGTTTGGGGGCGGCAGCACTGCTCTATCTGGTGCGGGGTGCCGTGACCACGATCATGAGTCACATATATGTTCGGGACGGGCTGCTGCCGCGCTATCTCTGGCTGCTGCCGCTGCGGGATGCCCTGGCATTCGGCACCTGGGCGCTGGCGTTTCTCGGTCGCCGGGTTACCTGGCGTGGCCATCGTTTTAACGTTTTGACTGGCGGTAAACTGGAGGAATTGGCATGAGCCACAAACATGCAGCATCGCAGCCGGCGAAGAAGGCCTTGACCATTGGTAATGTGGCCCAGCTGTTAAAGAGCAAAGAGATGATCAGCGAAGGGCAGTACCAGGATCTGCTGGCCCGTGGTGCTGCCCAGCAGTCCCGTTTGCAGGGTCCGGCGAAGGCTGGCGGTGGCAGGCGGCACCACCAGGAGCAGCTGTCACCGGCCGAGGTGATCTCTTCTTTCAATCTGGAGGTCGCCACCACTGGTCGACTGCTGACTGAGGATGCCATCACCGAGGCGATTGCGCTGGCGGTCGGCCTCCCCTACGTGAAGATCGATCCGATGAAGCTGGATCTGGAAACGGTTACCGGCCACATCCCCCGGCCGTATGCCCTGAAACACCTGATCGCACCGATTGCGCTGGAAGAGGGGGGCGGGCTGGTGGTGGCCGTCGCCGATCCCTACAACGATGAGGCGATCGAAAGTCTGGCCACCTCCCGTAAACTGGCCATCCGCCGGGTATTGAGTTCCCGCAGCGATATCAATAAGATTTTGCGGGAGTTCTTTGGCTTCCGCGCTTCCGTGCTGGCGGCCGAGTCCCAGCTGGAGCCGGGGAGCGATCTGGGCAACCTGGAGCAGTTTTTCACCATGAAGCCGGTGGGCGAGGAGGGGAGCGACAACAATATTATTGTCGCGGTTGATCACCTGCTCAATTACGCCTTTGATCAGCGGGCCAGTGATATTCATATTGAACCGAAGCGGGAAAAGTCGTTGGTGCGTCTGCGGGTGGATGGGGTGCTGCACAATGTGCATATGCTCCCCAAGGGGCTGCATGCGCCGATGGTGTCGCGGATCAAGCTGCTGTCGCGGATGGACCTGGCGGAAAAGCGCCGGCCCCAGGACGGCCGGATCAAGACCACCTTTCGGGACAAGGAAGTGGAACTACGGGTGTCGACGATTCCGGTGGCCTTTGGCGAAAAGGTGGTCATCCGGATCTTTGACCCGGAAATTCTGCTGCAGGACCTGGACCGGATCGGCTTTTATCCACGGGAATACCAGCTCTATGAGTCGTTCATCCGCAAGCCTAACGGCATCATCCTGGTAACCGGCCCGACCGGCAGCGGTAAGACCACCACGCTCTATTCCACCCTGCGGGCGCTGGCGTCACCGGAGGTGAACATTGTCACCGTGGAAGACCCGATCGAAATGGTGCTGGAGGAGTTTAACCAGGTCGGGGTACAGAGCGCCATCGGCGTCACCTTCAGTAACATTTTACGAACCATTCTGCGGCAGGATCCGGACATCATCATGGTGGGCGAGATTCGCGATCAGGAGACGGCTGACCATGCGGTGCAGGCGGCCATGACCGGCCACCTGGTGCTCTCGACCCTGCATACCAATGATGCGCCATCGGCCATCACCCGGCTGCTGGATCTGGGGGTGCCATCGTTTCTGATCGGTTCTACCGTGGTGGGGATCATTGCCCAACGGCTGGTGCGGCGAATCTGTCCGGCCTGCAAGGTGTCGCGACCGCTGAGCAGCGAGGAGATCGCCTATCTGCGCCTGGAGCCTCGCGAGTATACGGTCTATGAGGGTTCCGGCTGTGGTGAATGTCGCGGCACCGGCTACCGGGGGCGGACCGGCATCTTCGAGGTGCTGGACATGTCGGAGCAGGTCAAGGCCTGCGTCACTGCCCAGACCGATTTGACGGCCCTTACCCGGGCGGCGCTGAACGAAGGGATGGTGCCGTTACGCCAAGTGGCGATCCAGAAGCTGCTGGAAGGGGCAACGACCTACGAAGAAGTCATTGCGGTTACGGGGTAAAACATTTAGGCCCAAATCAGTTGTCGGTGAAAATAGATTAAACTCTGGCGCATGCAATAACATCACTTATTTCCTGAAACAACGCCTCATGCTCAATCCTTGCAGCTGCTACAATCCCTTGGGCAGTGTGTTTGTGTTCTGGATAGGTAGAAAGATTACGGGCGGCTGGATCAAAGGCATTATCATAGCGGAAAACAAGAGAATCGTTTGCCGCCAGATATTGGTATCCGTATTTGATGATTTTGCTTCGATGCCTGATAACAAGAAATTCCTTGAAGTGCAATTTCGATCCATCAATAAAGATTATTTGCAAGCGAACATACGCGGCATCTGGTGGGCGCTCGTCGATGGTAAGCTGACGTGCTTCCAGGTATGGGTGAAGGTCAAGCAGCTCGACAAGGCGTGAGACATACGCCTTCATGCGCATATTTGAACCGTTTCAAGCGCCGCAAGCTCGCTTTCAAGATGCTGTAATAGAACCAATTCCCCCTCCAATTCAAGCAAGTCCATGTCATTTGCATCATCATGCGTAACCTCTCCTGCCATAAGGCGTCCTGGATCTACTCCAAGAGCTTTTGAAAGAGCATCTACCCGGTGCTTGGTTGATTTGATGCTGTTGTTGACAATGCGGCGCTCCCGGTCAATGGCTCCAGTAAGAAGCTGAACTGAAAAAGGAAACTCATTTGGGATAGAAATAGTTGTCATGTAAAACCTCGCTTATGGCCACGTAATGATAACTTTTATCTGGTTGAATTGTTATGACTCCGCCAGTTTGTGTCAAATACAAGTTACCATGACTTTATAAAACTTCTATGGTCTTTCGGTAGAAATTCAGGAAGGACGGTGCTTGCCAGCTCTGGCCATATTTCAAAAGGATATAACTGAATCCTGTAAGAGGTTATCGCTGTTATGAGGTGATGGGAGGGGTCCGGCACCGGTTTTCCTGTTGACAACCGGCCAGAGTGCCACCTAAAATCAGCAAATTTTATTGTTTACAAAGATATCTGGGGGGATGAGATGGGGAAAACCTTTAAAGTTGCGGTGTTGCCGGGAGACGGCATTGGTCCGGAAGTTATGGCGGAAGCCTTGCGGGTGTTGGATGCGGTAGAGACGAAATACAGTGTGAAATTCGAGCGAACCCACGCCAACGTGGGCGGCGCCGGCATTGATCTGGAAGGTAAGGCGTTGCCTGAGACGACGGTTACTATCTGCAAGGCGTCCGATGCAATCCTGTTCGGCTCGGTTGGTGGTCCCAAGTGGGAGACCCTGCCGCCGGACGAGCAGCCGGAGCGTGGTGCCCTGTTGCCGCTGCGGAAGATCTTCGGGCTCTATGCCAACCTGCGGCCGGCCATTATCTTTCCGTCATTGACGGGCGCTTCTTCGCTGAAGGAAGAGGTCATTGCCGGCGGTTTCAACGTGCTGGTGATCCGCGAACTTACCGGCGGCATCTACTTTGCCCAGCCCAAGGGGATTGAAGGGCAGGGGCGTGAGCGGGTCGGTTTCGACACCATGCGCTACAGCGTGCCGGAAATCGAGCGGATTACCCATGTGGCGTTCCTAGCCGCCCGCAAACGGGGCAAGAAGGTCTGCTCCATCGACAAGGCCAACGTCCTGTCGTCGTCGGTGCTCTGGCGCGAAGTGGTCACTGGTATTGCCAAGGAATACCCGGATGTGGAGCTGTCCCACATGTATGTGGACAATGCGGCGATGCAGCTGGTGAAGTGGCCCAAGCAGTTTGACGTCATCCTCTGCGAAAACATGTTCGGCGATATCCTTTCCGATGAGGCCGCCATGCTGACCGGATCGCTGGGCATGCTGCCATCGGCATCGCTGGCGGAAGGGACCTTCGGCATGTATGAGCCTTCCGGTGGTTCGGCTCCGGACATCGCTGGTCAGGGGATTGCCAATCCGATTGCCCAGATCCTCTCCATGGGGATGATGCTCAAGTTTTCCTTTGGCATGCTGGAGGCGGCCGATGCCCTTGACAACGCCGTAGCCAAGGTGCTGGATCAGGGGTACCGGACGCGTGACATCTATCAGAACATTGCCGGCGAAAAACTGGTGAACACGAAAGAGATGGGCGACGCTATAATTGCCGCACTGTAGGGTTTGGGGAGGTTCAATCATGGCGACACGGACCGTGCATATTGATCCAACAATTTTGCCTGAACATGCCAGGCAGGAACTTGTGGATTTTTACCGTTTTCTCGTGGGTAAATACGCCCCGAAAGCCAAAAAAACAAAGGATCGCGACATCGACTCGTTGTTTAATGGATACAGTCTTGATATGAGTTCGTTTGTCTTTGATCGCGAAGAAATCCATGAAAGGTAAGATTTTCCTCGACACGAATGTTTTGCTGTACGCCTTTGGCAAGGAAAAGGCAAAAAAAAATGTCGCAAAGAAGATCATTTTTCTTCAGCCACTGATTAGCAGTCAGGTGGTAAATGAAGTGCTAAACGTCCTGCTCAGGAAGTTTGGTTTTACTGTGGCTGAGGCGCGTGAGGCGTTCGAACTGTTACAGAGCGTCTGTCGTGTTGAACAAATTGGCACTGCCACCATTGATTCGGCGTTGACGATTCGGGACCGCTATCTTTTTTCCTATTGGGATAGCCTGATTGTTGCCTCTGCATTGGAGCAGGGGTGCACTACGCTCTATTCTGAAGATATGCAGCATGGTCAGGTGCTTGAAAAAAAGCTGAAGATAATTAATCCGTTTATCGAGTAACTACACCTTGGAAGCTAAATTCCTATCGGAAAAGGAACTAGACTATGAAAGTCGGAATCGTTGGTTGGCGCGGTATGGTTGGTTCGGTCCTCATGCAGCGGATGCAGGAGGAGAATGATTTTGCCCTCGGCTTTGAGCCGGTCTTTTTCACCACGTCCCAGGCTGGTCAACCGGCGCCGATGGGCGGCGGCACCCTCAAAAAGGCAGACGATATTGCCGAGTTGAAAAAGCTGGATGTGATCATCACCTGCCAGGGTGGGGACTACACCAAGGCGGTGCATCCGGAACTGCGCCAGCAGGGGTGGAACGGTTACTGGATCGATGCGGCCAGCACCCTGCGCATGGAAGATAATGCGGTCATTATTCTTGATCCGGTCAACCGCAACGTCATTGACGCGGCCCTGGCCAAGGGGCAGAAGGACTTTATCGGCGGCAACTGCACCGTCAGCCTGATGCTGATGGCACTAGGCGGTCTGTTCCGGGCAGGTCTCGTGGAGTGGCTCTCTTCCATGACCTATCAGGCAGCAAGCGGTGCCGGTGCCCCCAATATGCGCGAGCTGCTGGCGCAGAAGGGGGTGTTGCACGGCTCGGTGGCTGATCTGCTGCAGGATCCAGGGTCAGCAATTCTGGATATCGATAAAAAAGTCACCGCTGCGCTGCGGGATGGCTCGCTGCCGATGAAAGAGTTTGGTGGTTTCCCGCTGGCCGGCAATGTGCTCCCCTGGATCGATCGGGAAGTGGAAGATGGCCAGAGCCGTGAGGAGTTGAAGGGGTTCCTTGAGACCAACAAGATCCTTGGCTCCATCACCCCGATTCCCGTGGACGGCATCTGCGTGCGGGTTGGCGCCATGCGCTGCCACAGTCAGGCCATTACTATCAAGCTGAACAAGGACCTGCCGTTGGCGGAGATTGAAAATCTGATTAAGAATGACAACCAGTGGGTCAAGTTGATCCCCAACACCAAGGCCGATACCCTGGCTGGACTGACCCCGGCGGCGGTATCCGGCACCTTGACGGTGCCGATTGGCCGGGTGCGGAAGATGAAAATGGGGCCGGAATTTGTCCAGGCCTTTACCTGTGGCGACCAACTCCTCTGGGGTGCGGCCGAACCGCTACGCCGGATGCTGCGTATTTTGTTGGAAAAATAAATGCTACCCTGTTAAGGAGAGGTTTTGAGTAAACTCTGGAATATTGCTATCGTTGGCGCCACCGGACTGGTGGGGAGTCAGATCGTTGAATGCCTGGAGGAGTGCGACTTTCCCGTCGCTTCCCTCCGTTTGCTGGCCATTGGTAAGACGGTCGGCGAAGCCGTGGAATATCGGGGGAACCCGCAGCCGGTTGAGGCGCTGACGCCGCAATCGTTCGCCGGCATTGATATCGCCTTCTTTACCTCGGGCAAGGAGTGTTCACTCGAATACTGTCCCGTGGCCGTAGAAGCCGGCGCGGTCTGTATCGACATCACCTCAGCCTGGCGCATGGATCCGAAGGTGCCGCTGGTGGTACCGGAAGTGAATCCGGAAACGATTGCCGGGTATACCAAGAAGGGGATCATCGCCAACCCCACCTGCACCACCATTCAGCTGCTGGTGGCGTTGAAACCGCTGCACGATTTCGCGACCATCAAGCGGATTGTGGTTTCGACCTATCAGTCGGTTTCCGGTACCGGCCGGAAAGCAGTCAGTGAGCTGGAACGTCAGGTACGGCGGCTGCTGCAGGGGCTGCCGGTGGAACCGAACGTTTATCCGTATCAGATCGCCTTTAACTGTCTGCCCCAGATCGATGCCTTTGGTGACAACGGCTATACCCGAGAAGAGATGAAGCTGATCAACGAGGCAAGTAAAATCCTGGCTACGGACGTCAAGGTGACGGCAACCACGGTCCGGGTGCCGGTATTCTTTGGTCATGCGGCATCGGTAAATATTGAGACGGAAAAGAAGATCACGGCCGTCAAGGCCAGGACACTGATCAAGAAGGCCCCGGGGTGCCAGTTGGCTGACGATGTGGCCAATCAGGTCTATCCCACGCCAATCATCGCGGCCGGTTTCGACCAGGTTTTTGTTGGCCGAATCCGCGAAGATGAGTCGATTGAAAACGGTCTGAACCTCTGGGTGGTGGCAGACAATATCCGCAAGGGGGCAGCCACTAACGCGGTGCAGATTGCCGAAATCCTTGTGCGCGAGTATTTAACCTGATGGGTCGCTAAAAAAATGCGCTAAAGGCCTGGGAGCAATTCCGGGCCTTTTTTCGTCGGCAGTGCCTGAATTCTGCCAGGGTGTTTTAGCTGTTTATCTGCCATGTTGCAGCTTTGACCGATTTGGTCTGGAGGGTTGATCATGATGACGTTTGATGCTGCTGCTCGTGAGTTCGAGGTGCTGGAAAGTGAGATTCTGGAGCTGCAGCAGTCCCGGATCTCCGTCAGCATTGCTCTGGAAGGAGAGCGTTCGCAAGCGTGCGAAGCGTTCGTCTGCGGCGGGAAGAGCGGCAATGATCTCTGGGTGGCGGCAGTCGTCTTTCTGACCTTGACGCGACGGTGCCTGGTTTATCGCTATGATGGCAAGATCGGCAAAGAAAAAGTGGCGTTTGACAGCGCGTTGCAGGAAGCCTGCGAGCATCTGATTCCGCTTGGGTTTGAGCTCGATAGCGTGAATCTGAAATATAGTCAGGCCATGCGGCAGGTGGTGCTCAAGGGAATCCGCGGTTTGAAGCTGGCGGATGCCAAGGGTCCGGCGCGGAAATCTCCTGCCCTGACTGAGCAACGGAAAGGCATGGCGAAGGAGGTTGCAGAAAAGGACGTGCCCGCCGCCAAACCGGTGGTGCCAGCTGCTAAAGAGCCATTACCGCAAGAACCGGCCCCAGTCCAGCAGGCACCGGTTGCCTATGGTGAAATAGAGTTTACCCGGGAAGAGATTTCACCGGTCGCGGCAGTGATTGCCCCGGTCCCGCCAGCGGTTAGTGCGACGGCAGCGCCAGCGGTTGTTGCGACGGTAGCGCCAGCGGTTGTTGCGACGGTAGCGCCAGCCGTTGTTACGACGGTAGCGCCAGTGGCGGTTGATCATGAAGAAATCGCGATCTTGCGTGCCCGACTGCAGGTGGTCGAGCAGGAAAAGCGGGCGGCAGCGGCTACGGCAGTGGCGGCTAATCAGGCAGAAGTTGCGACCTTGCGTGCCGAGCTGCAGGCGGTCGAACAGGGGAAACGGGTGGCCGAGGCTGAAGCCGCAGCGGAGAAGAAAAAGTATCAGGCCGAGGTCGTCACCCTGCTTAAGGTGCAAAAAGAGAAGGAAACGGCCGATGCCGCATACGGCGAGTTGAAAAAAAAGCATGCTGCCGATCTATCCGCGTTGCGGCAGGAGCTGGCGAGTAAAGAAGACCTTCTCGCCGAAGCCCAGTCCCGACAGGAAGAAATCGCATCCCGCAGTCAGCAGGAAAATACAAAGGAAGCGGCGCTCCTGAGCGAGGCCGCCGGGTTGAAGGCCGAGCTCAAGGCGCTGCGTGATGAAACGCAAAAAGCCATGCGTCAGGTTACGACCGCGGAAACGGCCACCAAAGAGGCACGAGCTGAAACCGAAAAAATCCAAAAAGAGCGGGATTCATTGGCCAAGGCTGCCGAGAAGGAGCGCGGTGAAGCGCGGAAGGCCAGTGAACAGCTGAACAAAGAGCTGGTTCAGGTCAAAGAACAACAGCAACAGCTGGCAACGGAGTTGCAACAGGCGGTGCTGGCGGCAAAGGAAGAGGCGGCATCGGAACGCGTTACCTCGGCGGAACGTCTGGCGACCCTGCATGGCGATATGGAGCGGGTCGAGCGGAAGAGCGCCCGGTTGCAGGATGAGCTTCAGGCCGAACTGGTTGAGGTGCAAAACGAAGTGGCCCAGTTGAACGAAGCATTGGTTTCATTGCAGGAAGAAACGGGCCGGATTATCGCCGAACAGGAAGAAAAGCGGCGGGCTCTGGCCGAGCGGTATCAAGCGGCTGAAGCAGAAGTAGATCGACTGATGCAGTCCATGGTTGATGCTGAGGCCGCTATGGCAGCAAGATCCCAGGCACAGGAGTCGTCCATGGCCGAACGGGTTGCGGTGCTGAAAGGGGTGGTTGAGCAGCTCTGGCCCGTTGAAGGTGTTGCTGGTATGGGCATGCTGGATCAGACGGAGTTGGCCCGCATTGCGGCAGCGCCGCTGAAGCTGGCCAGTGGCGGCACGATTGCCGTCACCTCATCGGCAGCGGCTGGCTTTGCTGCCAGCATCGGCAATGCCGCCACGGTTGCCGCCGTTCCGTTGCCAAAAATTCCCATAGTTCCATTCCTGGACGAGATCGAAGAACCGGTCGCCGCGGAACCCGTTGCACTTGCGGCTGCAGATGAAATGGAAATGCCGGCCGCGGTGGGGCGTACGGACGCAGAGACTTCTGCTGCCGCCCGTTTTTTTGCTGACGACTTCATGTCTGGCGTGAACCGGGAAAACGCGGATGAATCCACTGACGATAAAGAAAATATTTCCATTTCTTTCGATGACGAAGACTGGGGTGATCTGGATCTTTCCGATGGCGACAGGGGAGGTGAACCGGTGATGTTTCTCCATGACCCCACTCGTGCCAAGTGGAGCGTAGAGCTGGCAAATTTGCAAGAGCTGCATACGTCGGTGAATGTGCAGCAAATCGCGCCACCTGGTGGCGGTCCCGGTACGTTTCAGGCCTTTGTCTGTCTGGTAGCAACCAAGGGCGGTACTGCTGAGTGCTTTGTGGTGATTGAACATACGGACGGCTCACACCGAAAACTGGTCTACGTGCCGGAAGTGAAGGATATTCCCCCGGCGCAGCTGGTTAAAAACGGGCTGTTTTTCGTGGAAAGTATCGGTTTTATGCTGCTGGCTGTTGACCTGCGCAAGAATTCAGCGAAACGGACGACGGCGTTGAACAAGTGCCGTTCATTTATTCGTGGGTGATGGTCCGGTGGGCCCGGCGAATGGCGCAATCATGCGGCAGATTAGGCTGATCGTCGAATATGATGGTACCCGCTACGTGGGTTGGCAGGTGCAGCCCAATGGTCTGGCGCTTCAGCAGGTGCTGGAGGAGGTCCTGGCCCGTATCGCCGGTCACCCGGTGCGGCTCCGTTCTTCCGGCCGCACTGATGCCGGTGTCCACGCTCTGGGGATGGTGGCCTGTTTCACGACAACAGTGGCGCACCCCTTAACTGCCTTTCGTGAAGGCGCCAACAGTCTGTTGCCGCCGGATATTGCCGTGCGGGATGCCGAGGAGGTTTCGGCCAGATTTGACCCGCGCCGGGATGCGATCAGCAAAAACTACCGCTACACCATTCACCAGGCGCCTTGTCGTGCACCGTTGTCCCGTCTGACTGCCTGGCATCTGCGTGATCCCCTGAATCTGGAGGCGATGCTGCTGGCAGCCATGGCGTTTGTCGGTGAGCACGATTTCGCCGCCTTTCGCACCATTGGCTGTGCGGCACAGACGACGGTCCGGCGGATTGATGCCGTCACCATCACTGAGGACCGTGAGTTTCTGGTGATTGATGTGCATGGTTCCGGTTTCTTGCGTAATATGGTTCGCATTATGACCGGCACCCTGGTTGAGATCGGCAAGGGCAAGCTCCCGGTAGGGCATGTGGCCCGCTGTCTGGCCGATCCATCGGTGCGCGCTGGCGCTACGGCACCGGCAAGAGGCCTCTGTCTGATCTGCGTTACCTATTGATATGAGAAAAATGCTTGACATGTCTGAGGCGGCTGGGCTAGATTAGGCACTTTCGTGACGCCACAATAATTACCCTAATCAGGTTGTGAGGATGCAATGAAGACGACGAAGGTAGCAAGAAAAGAAGATGTAGTTCGTGATTGGTACGTGGTCAATGTCGAGAACAAGGTGCTCGGTCGGGTCGCTACGGAGATTGCGGGCATCCTGCGTGGCAAGAACAAGCCGACCTTTACGCCCAGTGTTGACACTGGTGATTTTGTTATCGTGCTGAATGCCGAGAAGATTGCCCTGACCGGCAACAAGCTTGCTGATAAGACATATTACAGTCACTCCGGTTTTCCGGGCGGCATCAAGAGCATTACTGCAGGCAAGCTGCTGGAAAAGAAACCGGCAGATGTGCTGAAGAAGGCAGTAAAGGGGATGCTCCCGAAAAACAAGCTGGCTCGCAACATGCTGAGTAAGCTGAAGATCTATGCTGGCAGCGAGCACCCACACCAAGCCCAGATGCCTAAGGCGCTGGAGCTGTAATCGTTTACGAAATTCTGTTAGAGGAGAAGTGATATATGGCAGCAACCACCTATTATGGGACAGGCAAAAGAAAATCATCGATAGCTCGGGTATGGCTCAAGCCGGGCACCGGCGTGTTCACCATCAATAAACGAACCATTGACGAATACTTTGGCCGCGAAACCTCCAAGATGGTTGTCAAGCAACCGCTTGAGCTGGTGGAGAAAATGGGCATGTTCGACATCTACGTAACCGTCATGGGCGGGGGCGACTCCGGTCAGGCTGGGGCGATCAAGCACGGCATCACCAAGGCATTGCTTGAGATGGATGGTGAACTCCGCGGTACGCTCAAGAAGGCTGGCTTCATCACCCGTGATTCGCGCATCAAAGAGCGGAAGAAGTACGGCAAGAAGGCAGCACGCGCCAGCTTCCAGTTCTCCAAGCGTTAATCCGACGTCGGTATGTTGTCTGCAGGGGGTATCCGCAAGGGTATCCCCTGTTTTCGTTCGAGGAATGGTCTTTTTCCGCCCTGACGGCGTAAGTCTTCACGGCTGTTTGTGCGGCGTAGCGCTGCTACGCCTCCGCACAACCGCTCGACAGCCTTGTCAGAACGAAAAAATACTCATTCCCAAAATCGGGAACGGGGAAGTAGGAGTCAAGCTATGATCAAAGTTGCGGTAGTTGGCGCCAGTGGCTATACCGGGGTGGAACTGCTCCGGTTGCTGCATGGGCATCCGGAAGTAATAGTCACCTGCGTGACGTCGGAGCAGAGTGCCGGTAAAAAAATATCCGAGGTGTTCCCGAGCCTTCGCGGTTGCTGCGATCTGGTGCTGGAGTCGGTGGAGCCGACGGCGGTGGCGGCCAAGGCGGATCTGATCTTTACCGCGCTGCCCCATCAGGCCGCGATGAAGGTGGTGCCGACCTTTTTGGCCCTGGGGAAAAAAGTCATTGACCTGTCAGCCGACTACCGGCTGCAGGATGCGGACGAGTATGCCCGCTGGTATGAGCCGCACCTGAGTCCGGAGCTGCTGGCCGAAGCCGTCTACGGCCTGCCTGAGATCCGTCGTGCCGCCATTGTTGGGGCGCGGCTGGTGGCGAACCCGGGCTGCTACCCCACGAGCGTCATTCTCGGTTTGGCCCCGCTGCTGAAAAACGGTCTCATCGATCCGACGACCATTATCAGCGACAGCAAGTCCGGAGTGAGCGGTGCGGGCCGGGCCGCCAAGGTGGACAATCTCTATTGTGAAGTGAATGACGTTTTCAAGGCCTATGGCGTTGGCGGTGTTCATCGCCATATTCCGGAGATCGAGCAGGAGCTGGCGCTGCTGGCCGGCGGTAAGTTGACCATCTCCTTTACCCCGCACCTGGTGCCGATGGATCGGGGGATTCTCTCCACCATCTATGCCACCTTGCGCGGTGCCCCGTCAGCAGCTGAATTGCACGCGCTCTATCTGCAACAGTATGCTGACGAACCATTCGTGCGGGTGCTGCCGCTGGGGCAGTTCCCGTCAACCGCCCATGTCAAGGGGAGCAACTTTTGCGATATCGGTCTGACCGTTGATCAGCGGACCGGCCGGGTGATTGTGGTCTCGGCCATCGACAACCTGGTGAAGGGCGCCTCGGGCCAGGCAATCCAGAATATGAACATCATCTGCGGCTTCCCGGAGACCTTGGGTCTGGCTGGGGCGGCCGTTTTCCCGTAAAAAGAAAAGAGAAAATCATGGGCAAGCAATTGTATGTCACCAATATTTCATTTGAGGCCACGGAAGATGATCTCCGCCGTATGTTCAGTGTGGCCGGTACGGTCAAGACCATCAAAATGCTTTTTGATGAGCAGACCGGCAAGTTTCGTGGCTGTGGTTTCGTCGAGATGGCCAATCAGGCGGAGGCCAAAGAGGCCGTGGACTGTCTGGACGAAGCGCTGCTGATTGATCGCCAACTCACGGTGGTAGAGGCCCGCCCGCCCGAGCCCAAGGCCAAGCCGGCCGGAGGCTGGCCAGGTCGGCCGAGTAGACCGGAAGGCGGTAGTCGCCCGGCTGGCACTACTAAACCGAAAAAGCGTTTTTAGCCGCAGATAAAGGCGGATAAGAGCGGATAAATGCGAAAACTTTTCAGCTTTGTCCGTCCTTGCTTACGTCGCATAGCGACAGAATGCTGGTAGCCGGGGCATTCATGCCTCGGTAAAATGGCACCATTTTCCTGCGTCACGTACGTGACAGGTTGGATCTTTCATGCTCTAAACCGGGGGATAAATCCTCCGGCTACAGGCATTCTGCCCTTACTGGGCGATTTAACCGTTATGCAAGTATCAAACGGACAACGTTGAAAACTTTTAGGGTATAGAGGGTATTGCTTCTTGGTTTTATCCGCCGTGATCCGCCTTTATCCGCGGTTAAATAAGGTTTTTTGTTTTTAATGAATTTCAAACGCAAGGAATTTCTATGAACTACACCAAAAACAAGCTGGACCGCGGTTATGCCGATCAGATCCTGAATATTGATCTGGGCGCCAACACTATTGCCACCCCCGAAACTGACCCGGAAGTACGGGACTATTTCCTCGGCGGGCGGGGCTTGGGTCTTTATCTGTTGCAGCGTGCCATCACGCCGCTGACCAAGGCCTTTGATCCGGAAAACCCGCTGATCCTGGCCAATGGTCCGCTGGGCGGTATCCCGCAGTTTCCGGGTACCGCCAAGGCCATGGCCGTATCACTGTCGCCGTTGACCGGGATTCCTGGCGTTTCCAACTTTGGCGGCTATTTTGGGGCGTATCTGAAGTATGCCGGGTTCGATGCCCTGCAGATTGTCGGCAAAGCGAACTGCCCAAGCATGATCATCATCAATGGCATCCGCCAGGAAGTGACCATCGAAGATGCGCCGGTTGACGATGAGGCGTTTGATCTGGAGCGGGCCATTGCCGAGCGCTTTACCGCCGCTGGCTACGATAAAAAGCAAATCGCCTTCATGTCTACCGGCATTGGTGCCCGCAATACGACCTATGGCTGCATCAACAGCCATTACTATGATGTGACCAAGCCGAAGCCGGGCGGGCGCGGTATCTTTCGCACCAAGCAGGCCGGGCGGACCGGCATCGGTTCGGTCATGTTCGACAAAAACATCCGGGCCATCGTCGTGCTGGCCGACCATCCCCATGGCGACAACCCCTACGGCGCGGTGGACTGGGCCAAGGCCAAGGCCGCAGGCCATCGGCTGCATACGGTGGTGAAAGAAGTCGATCCCAACTCCCTGCGCATGGCGCGCAAGGGAAGCGCCGGTCTGATCACCTTCATGAATAAGCCGGAGTATCAGTCGCTGCCGGTCAACAACTTCCAGGCTGGGTCTGATCCGCGGGCGCCGCAAATCTGCGGCAAGTTCTACGAGGAGCACCTGTTTGAGCACCAGGGGATGGATGGCTGTTTCCCTGGCTGCAACCTGCAGTGCACCAAGGGTGGCTGGGTTACGCTCAAGTCGGGCAGTCATGCCGGGCAGAAGGTCTGGGTTGATGGTCCGGAGTACGAGACCGCCGCCGGTTTTGGTTCCAATATCGGCATCTGGGATGCCGAGTTCATCCTCGAAGCCAACTGGCACTGCGACAACTACGCCTATGACACCATCTCCTGCGCCACCATCATGGCCTTTCTGATGGAGTGCTTCCAGCGTGGCTTCCTGACGACAGCGGATACCAACGGCCTGGAGATGACCTGGGGGAATGAAGCGGCAGCGCTGGCCTTCATGCACCAGTTGGCCCGGGGCGAGAATGAGCTGGTCAGAACCGCCGGCCAAGGGATGAAGCAGACCGCCGAATGGGTGGCGGTCCGTTACCAGGCCCGCAGCGGTATTGATCCCCGTCCAGAGCTGAACCTCTTTGCCATGCAGACCAAGGGGCTGCCGTTTTCTTTCTACCGCACCCACCGCTCCCTCTCCATGCAGGGTTCCTATGCGGCGGCCAGTGATATTGGGGCGCACCATGCCGCGGCCTGGCTGATCAAGGCTGACCTGCTCGGGGCCTTCCCGACCTTTCAGGACAAGGCACGGGCGTTGATGACCTTTCCGCGGGTCCGACTCGGCAACGACAACTTAGGGCTTTGTAAGCTCCCCTGGGTTGATGTGCCGAACCCGGAATCTGCCAAGCATGATCCAAACGATGTCCATATCAACCCGGCATCCCAGGAGATCTACGCCGACTTCTACAATGCCATGCTCGGCACGGATCTGACCTGGCAGGATATTTTTGCCCAGACTGACCGGGACATCAACCTGCAGCGGGTGATGAACGTGGTCCGCTTCGGCACAGATACGCCGAAATATGACTGGATTCCGGAGCGGGCCATCGGGCCGACGGATGACCACCTCTACGAAACGGAGGGGGACTACAACGACACCCAGGTGATTGCCACAGGGGTGTCGCCGGAAGAGCTGCAGGCGATGTCCACCACCGAGAAGCGGGACGTCCTGATGGCGCACCGGCGGAAGGAACTGCTCAGCCTGATTCATGTCTACTATGAAGAGCGGGGCTGGACCAAGGAAGGGGTGCCGACGATCTCCACCCTGAAGTACCTGGGATTGTGGCCATTCCTGACAGAAGTGACCAAGGCCGCAATCAAGGAGCTGAACGGAGCAGGGCATTAAGTAAGCTCCCGTAATGTCGAAGCACGAACATTAGAAAAAACCGTAGCTACCGTTATGTAGTGGCGGTTTTTTTATTCTGAATCTTGCTAATTTGTATAATTGTTGCCACAATGGCTACATTGATATAGTGGAGGTAAGCCATGCAACAAGTGGGGATCAGGGAGTTGAAAAACCGGCTGACACATTTTCTCGGCGAAGTAAAAAAAGGTGAAAATGTGGTGGTCACTGACCGGGGTAAACCGGTGGCGATTCTGCATGCGCTGGATGAGGTTGAGGCTCATGCTGGGCTTGAGGAGCGCTTGGCAGTCTTGGCGGCGCAAGGGCATGTCCGGCTGCCAACGAGAATGGGCCCGTTTGGATCGGTAGCGCCGGCACAGATACTTGAAGGTGGTGCGGTTTCCGAATCCTTGATCAAGGATCGAAGATGATATACTTTTTCGACAGCAGTGCATTGGTGAAGCGTTACATCAACGAGCCTGGCCGGGAAAAGGTAAATTTGCTGATTGGATCAGCATCGCTGGTAGCAGTCTCCAGGCTGGCATACCCCGAAATATTGTCGGCGCTTACCCGTCGACGGTCAACACTCAATCTCACTGATAAGGAGTTTGTCATTCTTATCGAAGCGTTTAAAACTGATTGGGAGCAACTCGCAATATTTGATATGGACAATGAAACCATGCAGTATGTCGACGGGGTCATTTCGCAGCATCATTTGCGGGGAGCTGACAGTATTCATTTATCCACAGCAATTTGGCTAAAAAAACATATCAATGCTGAAATCACCTTTGTCACTTCAGACAGGGAACTTCTTTCCGCTGCGCGAAAAGAACGGCACCAAACCTTAGATCCCCAGGAATTCCCTACGCCACATTTGGCAAAGTTATCGTAGTCATGCTCCACCTTCCACTTACTCTTGCAGAAGTTCACCAGCACGGCTGGGATGAACTGGATATCATCTTTGTCTCCGGCGATGCCTATATCGACCACCCGGCCTTTGGCGTGCCGCTGCTGGCGCGCTGGCTTGAAGCCCATGGCTTCCGGGTCGGCATCATTCCCCAGCCCGACTGGCGCGATCCCTCTGCCTTCAGGGTCTTGGGCCGGCCCCGGCTCTTCTTTGCCGTGGCGGCCGGGGCTATGGACTCCATGGTTGCCCACTATACCCCGCAAAAAAAGCTGCGTCACGATGATGCCTATACCCCGGGTGGCAAGCATGGTGCTCGCCCCAACCGGGCCACCATGGTCTATACCTCCTGTTGCCGGGCTGCCTACAAAGAGGTACCGGTGATCATCGGCGGCATCGAGGCTAGTTTGCGCCGCTTTGCCCACTATGACTACTGGGAAGATAAGGTGCGGCGCTCCATCCTCTTTGACAGCAAGGCTGACCTGTTGATCTTCGGCATGGGGGAAACCCCGCTGCTGGAGCTGGCGCAGCGGCTGCAAGCTGGTGAACGACTGGCCGAAATTCGCGATATTCGCGGCACCGCCTTTGCTGCCAAAGAGCTGCCAGCGAGCGAACTGGTTGAACTCCCGGCATTTGCCGCAGTGGCTTCCGATCGGTCGTGCTACAACGAAGCTTTTCGGCTCATGGCCAATGAGCAGAACCCCTGGTGCGGCCGGCACGTGGTGCAGTCCCATGGTGACCGGTATCTGGTGGCCAATCCGCCAGCTCACCCCTTAAGCGAGGCCCAGCTGGACCAGGTCTACGGCTTACCGTTCACACGCCTGCCCCATCCCTCCTATACCGCCCCGATTCCGGCCTGGGAGCAGATCAAAACCTCCATCACCACCCATCGCGGCTGCGCTGGCGGCTGTGCCTTCTGCGCCATCACCCACCACCAGGGCAAGACGGTCCAGTCCCGCAGTGAGACGTCGGTGCTGGAAGAGTTGCGTCAACTGGCCAGCCAGCCCTGGTTCCGGGGGAGTGTCAGCGATCTTGGAGGACCTACCGCCAATATGTACGGCCAGTGCTGTGGCGACCAGACAGCGGAACAGAACTGCCGCCGGCCAAGTTGCCTCCATCCGACCATCTGCCGCCACCTGCAGATCGCCGACGAGCGGGGAGCGCGGCTGCTGGAACGGGCACGGGGCGTCAACGGCATTCGCCACACCGCGGTTGCCTCCGGGGTGCGTTACGATCTCCTGGCCAAGCAGCCCAAATATTTCCGCGAACTGCTGGCGCATCAGGTGGGGGGGCTGTTGAAGGTCGCACCGGAGCACCTCTGCGAACGGGTAACCAAGGTCATGCGCAAGCCCGGTCCCAAGGCCTTTGCCGCGTTCCTGGAGCAGTTCCGCGCCGAGAGCAGCCGTCTCGGCAAGCGCCAGGCGGTCGTGCCCTACTTCATTGCCGGCCACCCCGGCTGTACCCTCAGCGATATGGTGGATCTGGCCCTGGAGCTCCGCCGCTTGGGGTTGAAGGTCGAGCAGGGGCAGGAATTTACCCCGACCCCGGGCAGCCTTGCCACCTGTATCTATTACACCGGCATCGATCCCTTCACCGGTGCCACGGTCTACGTCCCCCGCAGTGACAAGGAAAAACGGCTGCAAAAGGCGCTGCTGCTGGCCCATCTGCCGGAAGAGCAGGTGCGGGTGCGGGAGGCGCTGCAGCAGTGCGGACGGAGTGGCGAGTGGCTACAGTTGGTTGGTGGTCAGGCGGGTGCAGCGCCAGTGCTCAGTAAGGGGCCAAGCGCGAAGCGGAGCCTGCAGGGCGGTGGTCAAAAGCGGTAGGCCACGCCCAGGGCAGCGGTATGGTCGTCAAAGCCAAAGCTAGCTTCCGTGGACTGGCGCCGGGCGTACTGGTAGTTTGCCGTGACCGCCAGCTTGTCCAGCGGTTGCCATTCCAGGCCGGCTGCCAGCTCATGCTGCTGATCGCGGCGGTCAGGGGCGGTGCTGCCGGGGAGATCCTGGAATGCTTTCCAGCTGAACTGGTCCGTGAGGGAGAGTAGCAGTTTGCTGGTCAGCTCATAGCTCAAGCCGCCACCCACCGTGTCATTTATGCTGTAGATCCGGTTGGCATAGGTTTCTTCTGCCAGCTGCCGCGTCCAGTTCAGTTTCAATCCCACCTTGCCCGACACTCCATAGGCCATGGCCGCAGTGCCGGTGATGCCACTGAAATTACGGACGGCCGTTGCCTGATGGCGCCGGTCGAGATAGCCGATGGTGCCGCTCACGGTCGTGCGCGGACTGAAGGTTTTTTCCACGCCCACCTGCACCGTATCCGCCACACTGTTGGCGTTCAGCGTGATCGCGGCAGGCTGGAGATAGCGGCGTTCTTCCCGCTGATACCGGGTCTGTAGCCGCGTTGTGGGGGAAAGCCGGTAAAACAGGGTCGCGGCGTAGCGGTCATCCGCATATTCGTTGGCTGCATACTGGGGCAGGGAGTAGGTGATGGTCTGGCGGTGGTAGTCAACGGCCAGGCCGACACCGACGGCGCTGGCGTATTCCAGACCGGCGCCGCCGCCCAGGGAGGTTTGCCGGTTGACCCCGCTGCTGCGGAAATCGCTGCGGGACTGGGGGGCGCGGCTATACGCACCGTCAGCTTTAATTTTTAGCTCATCCAGCAGGGTCAGGCTGACCTTGCCCCGGGCCTCGCTCCGCTCCGCGTCCTGATCGTCATAGTCGACATAGCGCAGCAGCTCCTCCTTGAGCAGCAGATCCACCAGATGGCGGCCCGGGGCCAGGTGAAGCGCGGTGCCGACGCTGACCACGGTGATGAAATCAGCGAGCTTGCTCCCGCCATTCAGGGCCTGCAGCTGGGCCTGATCCTGTACCCGGAAAATGTTGCTGTCATAGATCTCGGTCAGGGCCGCGAACGGCTTGATCGTTTCTCCCAGCAGCTCGGCCCCGGCTGACTGGGCAGCGGTGACGGCAAGCACTACCAGCAGCCAGCGGCTAGCAGCTAGCAGCTTGTTCCCGGCACTTAGCATCCTGTCCCCTTTACCACCGCCAGGATCGTCCGCACCAGGATCTTCAGGTCGAGGCCGAAATACCAGTTGTCGATATACTCCAGATCCATCCGCATCCAGACGTTGAAATCCTTGTTGTTGCGCGCCACCACCTCGTGGATGCAGGTGATGCCCGGCCGCATGCTGAGGCGGCGGCGCTGCCAGCGCTCGTAGCGTTCCACCTCGCTCGGGATCGGCGGCCGCGGCCCCACCAGCGACATGTCCCCTTTAAGCACATTGATCAGCTGGGGCAGTTCATCCAGGCTGGTCTTGCGCAACAGTCGGCCTATGGTCGTGATCCGCGGGTCATTGCGGATCTTGAACACCGGTCCCTCCAGCTCGTTCAGCTGTTGCAGGTCGGCCAGCTTCTTTTCCGCATCAACGACCATGGTGCGAAATTTGAGGATTTCAAAGGTCCGGCCGTTCACCCCGCAGCGGACCTGGCGGAAAAAGACCGGTCCCGGTGCAGAAAGTTTGATGATCGCGCCAATCAGCAGAAAGAGCGGGGCCAGCAGAATCAGGCCGACTGCCGAGCCCACCAGGTCGAGCACCCGCTTCAGTGATAAGGAGAAATAGTCCTGCGGCGTCGTGTCAAAAGTGAGCAGCGGCCACCCTTCCATATCCTTGATCACCGGTTTGGCAATGGCCGTATCGAAGAAATCAACGGCAATGGTCGCCTTAACGCCGATCTTCTCGCAGACCTGCACATACTCCTCCAGACGGGACAACCACTTGCGCGGCATGATGAACACCACCTCGTCCACCACCTGCTCTTCCAGAATCCGCCCCAGATCGCTGAAGGTGCCGATCACCCTGGCCGCGCCGACTGACCGGCCGAGCATCTCCTCCTCGTCGATAAAGCCAAGTATCCGCTGCCCCCACTCGGGGTGAGATTCAATGATCTCGGCAAATCGCTGTCCCCGCGGGCCGGAGCCGACGATCAGCACCACCCGGAAATTAAGCCCCTTCAGCCGCACATTGCGCAGGCACTGCAGCACCAGCAGTTTTTCCAGACTGAGCAGCGAAGCGGCAATGGCAAAAAATGAGAGGACCAGAGGGCGGGTCAGGTGCTCGAATTGAAAGAGAAACGCCGCGGTGGAAAACGCCAGTATCGCCACCAGCGAGGCCTCGAACACGGCCCAGAAAATCTGGCCAAACCCCTTGTCGCGCATGGAATTATAGGAACCGCACGCCTTGAGCAACAGGATCCAGACCGGTATGATCGCGAACAGCAGTGTCTGGAATTCCGCAAACAACGGGACCTCATACATGGAATCAAGCCCCGCCGTGGAGCTGAACTCGCAGGCCAGGAAAAAGGCACTGACAATGATCAGCGCATCACTGGCAATGGCGGCCTGAGTGAATAGCTTGTCGTTTTCTTTGAGCATGGTGCTGAATCCTTTGTCTTGCCTTTAGCTTGTTAGCTTCTCCCCTTAAGCTAAGGGGAGGTGGGGAGGGGTTAGCCTTTAGTCCCGTTTTTTTGTGCTTAAGACAATCTGCGAACTTTATGCTATATATTCATGCAAAGAGCATTGCCTGCAGCAGAGGAGGAAACCATCATGTCACCCATTGCCGCGTCAGACCTGTTTTCGTTGAGCATCCCCGAACGGATTCAACTGGTCGAGGATATTTGGGACAGTAGTGCCAGCCAACCGGAAATGGTTGTCCTGACTCAAGACACCAAGTGTGAGTTGGATAAACGCCTTGAGGCGTGCGAGCAGCATCCAGAAGAGCAATCGTCCTGGGACGAGGCCCGCTCCCGCCTGTGGCAACTGGTATGAACCGTCGGGTTGTTATCCGGTGGCTAACAGCATTAAAGCCTTTTTTTGCCACAGACCCACATGGACAAAAGCTGGACAACACCCTTAATCTTTTGGGGTTAAACCTTAAAGACTTACGTCCGCCGTTGTCTGCGTGAGTCCGTGGCTAACAGACTTAAAGTCTTTTTTTTTGCCACAGACCCACGCCGACATAAGCTGGACAAAAGCTGGACAAAAGCTTAAAGCTTCCGGGTTTATCGATCAGCACCTTTTCCTTCAGCAGTTCCCGGTCAATCTCCTTAAACTCGTCATGATCCACCAGCACCAGCAGGGTGTCCGCCTCCCGGAGCACTTGCTCCAGGGGATAGCCTTTCCTGTTTTCAAGCTTCACTCTGTGTTCTCTGTGAGAGACCGCCTTTAAGGTAGATTATAAAACCTCTCAGTAAAGGGTCAAAAATTATGGTACAGTATCAAACACTACGCAACGGAATAGGTCAATCTGATGAAGATTTATCTTGATACAAGCGCGCTTAATCGAATTTTCGATGACCAGTCCCAAGCACGGATATATCTCGAAGCCTCCGCCATGATTTTGGTTTTCGCCATGCTCGAGAAAACTGCCATAAAACTTGTGTCATCAGAAGCGCTGATCTACGAAAATACTGCCAATCCATTTGCAGAGCGCCGGTCATTCGTTGCAGCTGTTCTGCAAAAAGCGGTAGTTATTCAAACGCTTAACAAGCATCTGCTCGATCGGGCCAAGGAAATTGAAACTTCATACAGCATTAAAGGCGTCGATGCTCTTCATATCGCCTGTGCGGAAAAGTTGAAGGCTACTTTCCTCACCTGCGACGACAAGATTATTAAACGGTATGCCGGTAAACTTCAGGTTATGAACCCTGTTGATTTTGCCCAGCGTTATACGGAGGACAGATAAATGAAACGAGCCCACAACAAACTGGTAATACCCGATAGCGAACAGGTCAGAACCGAAGCGGCGGAAACCCTGGTTGAACGACTTGGAGTTGCTAAGGCAGCGTTATTCATCAGGGATAATCTTGCCCGAAAAACGGATTATCTTACTATAAAAGATCACCTGTTCGGTAAACTCTCTGCTGAGGAAATCTACTCTCAGATAAAGAAAACCTGAAACCAGCTGTTAGCAGCTAGATTTAACCGCCTTCTTCAACCCACGAAGCCTTTTCCTGATGTCGTCGCATATATTACAACTTGCACCCTGCCCATCTCAAAAAATATCCGAAAGTCAAGCATGACCCCAGAGACCTACCAGAGACCTAGTCTTTCAGCTCCTCCCCTTAAGCTAAGGGGAGGTGGGGAGGGGTTAGCCTCTACCGCCAGACTCCGCGGGTATCGATCAGCACCTTTTCCTTCAGCAGTTCCCGGTCAATCTCCTTGAACTCGTCATGATCCACCAGCACCAGCAGGATGTCTGCCTCCCGGCCCAGGTGCGGCCCGATGGGCTGGAAGACGCACCGCAACTGCTGCTCGACATCGACCGCGACACGGCAAGTGCGCTGGGGGTGCCCTTCGTGTCGATCAACGCGGTGGTGTCCACCGCGTTGGGCTCGGCTTATGTCAACGACTTTC
>JANOEC010000029.1:0-1862 GCA_031412995.1 Geobacteraceae bacterium | reverse complement strand
TCCGGGGAGGCAACAATCTGGCGATGATGCTCTCTTTCAATTCTGATGCATATTTCTTGGCCATCGTCGCTCTCTTTCCTTGCCCCGCAAGTTAACACTTTTCTCTCACAGAGAGGCGACAACTATCCTGACACAGGGGGAGATCGAACGGTTCTTCCGCACGGTCCGTGCCCAGGTTCTCCCCTCGTTTACCGGGCAGACTTTGGAGCAACTGAACCAGACCTTCGGCGACTGGCTGTTCCAGGAGTATCACCGCCGACCCCATTCTGCCACCGCCCAGCCACCCCTGGAGCGTTTCTCCAATCACCTGGAACTGATCCGCAAGCCCCCGGTGGATATGGATGAATACTTCCGCAAGGAGGTTCGCCGCCGGGTCAACAAAGACCGTACAGTTTCCATTGATGGTCGGGTGTATGAAGCGCCTACCAAGCTGATTGGTGAGCAGATATCTCTACTCTTCCACGAAGAATCACCCGAACGGGTGGAGATTATTCACTGCGGCCAGACCCAGGGCTTTCTCGTGCCGCTGGATTTGTACATCAATAACCAGGTCAGACGTGAGGCTTCACCGCAACCTACGGTCAAGCAGGGCGGCCGGCTCCCCTTCGGGGCCAGTGAGGTGGAGCGATGAACTACCGTGCCTTCTTTGGTCTTTCCCGTGATCCATTTGTCGCCGACCTTGCCCTTGATGCCATCTTGAAGACCAATGATCTTACCGCCGTCCATGAGCGGATCACCTACACGGTGGGACTCGGCGCCATCGCCCTGGTCACCGGCGAAGTGGGTGCAGGTAAGTCAACGGCTCTGCGCTGGGTGGCCGGGCAGTTCCATCCCTCCAAGTACAAGATCCTCTGGGTCACCGCCACCTCAGGTTCCATCCTCGAAGTCTACCGGCAACTGCTGGCTGAACTCGACATCAAAAGCGCTTCGTCTTCCCGGGCCATTCTGACCGGCCAGATCCGTTACCAGATCACCAACCTGGTGCAGACCAGAAAGCAGCAGCCGGTGCTGATCATCGATGAGGCTTCACTGCTGCGGCTGGATGTCTTCGCCGAGCTCCATACCCTGACCCAGTTCGAAGGTGATTCCAAACCCTGGCTGCCGATGATTCTCGCCGGCCAGAACAACCTGGCGGATAACCTCCTGTACCGCACCGCCGGACCTCTGGCTTCCAGAATTGTTGCCCGCAGTCACCTGCAGGAGGTCAACCGGGAAGGGATGGAGCTCTACCTTACCCACCACATAAAGATCGCCGGGCTCAAGCACTCTCCCTTCGACAGTCAGGCCATTACCGCCATCCACCAGGGCTCAGGCGGACTGTTCCGCAAGGCCAACCACCTGGCACGAGGCGCCCTGCTGGCGGCTGCCGGAGAAAAGTCGCAGGTCGTGACCGCCGAGCACGTCCGTCTGGCCTCAACCGAACTGTTCTGAGAAAGGAAATCAACCATGAACCCCGATAATTACATCTACGTTGCGGAAAAACTCGTTGAAGCGGTCCTGCAGATGGAGCAACTCATCGACCGACTGCTTATCCTCATCATCTGGGAAATAAGGACATCCCCCAGTTTTCACTAGGTTGACTTAGATCCCCCGCAGAAAATACGGGGAGTGTTTGAATGCATAAGTAAGAGTTGAACTAAACCGCTTCGCGGAAACTTAAAACCTAATAAAAACCAGTGTTGTCCGGTTAGTTTTTTGCACGGCGCCCTTTTTTATTTAAATGCTTGGTTTTATGTGGTCTTGCTCTGGCACTGGCCCTTGTTTTCTGGTTTTGGATTTCGGCGGCTGCCTCATTTGCAATCTGGTGGCGCAGCTCCCTGACTCTTTTTATGCTGACAGGCTCTCCGTGCTCTTCTCGGCAG
>JANOEC010000028.1:0-94229 GCA_031412995.1 Geobacteraceae bacterium | reverse complement strand
AATCCAGGCGGCAAGACCAATGGCCGGTGCCGTATTGCGCCCGACCGACTCTTCGACGATGTCGATCCGCACCTGCTCCTGATACCCAGCCACCTGGGCAGCGGTCTCTCTGGCCTGCAGGGTATTGGTGACAATCAGGATCCGCTTGGGATTCATGGGGAGCGTTCGCTCTACGGTACGTTGCAGCATGGACTTACCGCCAAAGACCGACATCAGCTGTTTCGGGGTTTTCTTGCGGGAAAGGGGCCAAAAACGGGTACCGGACCCGCCGGCGAGGATAACGATATACATGGGTGATGTTCTCCGAAGAATAAATTTAAAAGCTGAATCATCCTACCGCGTGACCTGCATATGTAACGCGCTACAGAGGAGGTCTGCGCCCGATTTCGACTCATGCCGCAGCGCAACCAGATCTTCCTGAGCATCGCAGCCTTCCCTCGCCACAATTACGCCAGAAACGTTTCACACTTTAGCAGAGTAACCCCACCCTGAAAATTTATTTTTACCAGCACTGAAGATTGAAAGCAGTGACTGGTCAAGCAGACCATCTCACACAATCGATTTTTATTTACATGGGCACATTAATTGCCACACATCTATATATTTCTCATATTTACATCATTATATATATGACTACATAGATAACTAAATCCCTTGCAGCACTGGAGTTTGATCATATTGCCGAACTTAAACGATCAACAATGCCGACACGTCGCGAAATGGCGACATTACTACAAAAATACCGTCATTTAACTTTTCCAACATTAACCACTGGGTACTGATCTCTATTTTTCGTGTTACTCAGCGAAAGACCGGTCGCCAGTGTTGCAAGCTGCACAGCATATTTTTTTCCACAAGGAGGAGTACATGGGTCGCTTCACAGTTTCAGTTGTCAGCGGATCAGTCATTGCCCTGGCGATTCTGCTCTGCTCAGGCATCACCAAAAAGGCATCAGCTGCCGTCCCCCTAACCCACAGCAGTGACAACAGCCCGGGATCAACTAAATGGAGCGGATCCTGGGGGGTTACCGGCGGCAAGTACGGAGAATTTGCCTGCAAGACCTGCCATGAAAATCAACGGATCAACATCAAGCTGGTCAAACCGACGATTCCCACCTATATCGGCATCAGTACCGCAGCACCCAAAACAGTCAAGTTCAACAACATCACCGGTTTTGGCAATGACAATGAAGTACGGACAAGTTCCGCCCGCATCTGCGAAGTTTGTCATACCCAAACGACAGTGCATCGCTATAACAATAGCGGCCAAACCGAAACAAATCACAAGAGCGCAAACAACACGGACTGCACCACCTGTCATTCACATAAGCGGGCCTTCATTGCCACCACTGATCACACCATAAATCTCAATAGCACAAACAACCCGTACACCGGTCCAAACAGCTGCCTGACCTGCCATACAACCAGCAAAAGCAACACGGATACGGTGACCGACCTCTACAACTCGGTGCACTTCCAGCTCCGCACCGTGAACGCCGATATGGACATTCCGGGCGGCGGCAGCCACGGCATGCTGGACCGGGCCTGCGGCCTGCCAGGCACCACTTCCATGGCCGGTAACTGGGCCGGTACCGCCACCTCCCCGATCAACGGCGCCAAGTATGATGACGGCTGCGGCAAGTGTCACATCACCTACAAGATGCCCTACCGCTACCCAACTGTTGCTGACGCCAAGCCGGACTTTGACTGCCTGATCTGCCACGCCAAGGTCTATGGCAAGGAATGGGAAGACCCGGCGGTTCAGGCACTCTATGGTACCAACCCGGACAACCATGACCGCAAAGTCATCACCCTGCTCGACGGCAGCAAAGGGTGGAGCCAGGACCGTTCCACCTTGACCGCCAAGACCGTAGGCACCAAGATTACGGTTAAGGCCTGCCTCCGCTGCCATGAGCACGGGCTGGACGGCTACAAGCGCTCCACCCCCTACACCGCAGAGAACGACGTCCACGCCGAACGCAACATGCTCTGCACCGATTGCCACACCACCTCCCAGCACAAGATGGCCCGGGGCAACTTCGTTACCGACGGCATGGCCAACGAACTGCCCGCCACCCCGGTCACCTGTACCGGCGCCTGTCACACCGCGGCCCCGCACACAGCCACCAATGCCGCTACCCTCAACCGGCACAGCACCAACCTCTCCTGCGAGGGCTGCCACATCCCGACTCTGAACAACGAGCATGGCAACGACATCCACAAGCGGGCCTGGGCACCGTTCACCCTGAACCCGATGACCGGCGTCTGGGATGCCACCCCGGTCATGACCAATGCCGAATACCCCGGTTACTACGACGCCTACACCACCTACTTCCCGGCAGGCACCACCCCCACCATCCGCTGGTTCAACGGCAAGGCCTCCATGCTCGCCCAACCCTATGGCGGCTACTCCAGCCGGGCCAGCAAGGGGGGCACTTCCAAGCTCTTCGCCTTCCGGGAGTTCGTCAACGGCATGCTCTTCGACGCCGGCTGGCTGCCGACCGCGGCCACCTACCAGAACCCAAACCTGGACCACATAAACCAGACCGCTCCCTACTCCATGAAGTATTTCTTTAATGCCAACTGGGACAAGTTCAAGGCGTTCGGCTTTGCCGATGCCGCAGCCTATCCGACGGCACTCGCCTACTGGACGGCACGGCCCGACATGGCCTATCAGATGAACAACTTCCCGATGATGCTGCAGTTCAACCGCACCATCTTCCTCTCCGAGGCGGGCCAGGTAATCGGCACCCCACCACCAGGGCCGCAGAGCGCCGCCACTTATCCGGGTGTCGCCAAGGCCATCAACAGCGGCTTGGGCAGCATGGCCATCGACATGGGCTACGCCCCGCCGGGCACCGACCCGATTATCGCCGGCCAGGCCATGTGGTCCGGCCAGTTCTTCGGCATGTGGGTCCCACCCAACATGGACCCGAGTTCGCCGTTCATGGGTGAGATCAACTCCTTCATCACCATGAGTCACGGCATCAAGGGGACCACGGCCCTCAACACCATTGCCACGCAGAAATACAACGGCAACATCTGCTCCTCCTGCCACTACACCGGCGCCGAGTATGCCGCTGGCACACTGCTCAACAAGCGGATCGACTTCAGCAAGCTGGCGTATCCGAACCAGGGGGCGATCACCGATCCATTCTACAGCCCGGCCAATTGCGTCAACTGTCACCCACTGGCCACGCTCCTGAGCAGCGGCGCCCACGGCAAGCACATCGCTGCGGCGCCCCGCTTCTACAATATGACCGGCAATCACTCAGCCGCCGGCACCTATGACTTCGGCTGCGCCAACTGTCACCCGCTTGATCTGGCCAACCATAACAACGGCAGCCTCAACGTCACCCTGAACAAGGTCAACAGCGGCAGCGGCGGGGCCGTGGGCCGACTCCGCGCCCTGAACAGCGCCACCCTGGACGGTCTTGCGGCCAGTAACGGCGCCAGCGGGATCTTCGGCACCACCCGGGTCAGCGTCAAATGCTCGGCCACCTACTGCCACAGTAACGGCTATGCCGCCAACCTGCAGTACACCGTCTCACCAGACTGGTACGGCCCGGCCTACACCGGCGACAAATGCGCCATGTGCCACGGCAATGCGCCAAACAACGGCGGCAAGACCGGCTCGGCGGCTCACTCTAAACACGAAGTTGGTATCCACTACAAAACCATCTTCAATGGCAAGAGTGGCCTGCTACCAGAAGCAAGCACTGCGAAGCAAAATGTCGGTCATGGTTATGGCTGGTCCACAACTATCAGTTGCAATACCTGTCATAACGACACGGTTACCACTGGCTTCAATGCTGCAAACCTGACCTGTGCCACTACCAACTGCCATGGCAACAACGGCGTATACACCACAAACTTCGCAACCATTGCCAATAAGGCAGTGCACGTGAATGGCATCACCGACCTTAAATTCGTCAACACGCCAGTCAAATCCAAAGCGCAAATTCGCAGTGGCAGTTTTGACAGTTACACCGCTGCTAGCCAGGGGAACTGGATACGTAACCAGGGGTACAAGAATCTCTCAACCTCCTATGACGTAACTAAACAAACGCTCTTTACTGGCGCAACCTGGTCGAAAAATGCCACAACCACCACCTGCACAACAGCGTGTCATGCCAGCAAACCGGCGCTCTGGAACACCACTGCTGACTGTAGCAGCTGTCATACCCGCCTGTAGTCCAGGCGCTGCCTGACGATAAAGGGGGATACGGTACAAACCGTATCCCCCTAATTTCTAATTCAATTCTTAAATCAACGTATTAACATTTATCAGCATTCCCATCGCAGCTGCAGACTCATTCCGCAGAAAATGCACCCAGATCATCGTATCGACCAGGACCAGCTCAGGCATCCTGAGCACGGTACTCCTCCACTTCCTCCCTGGTCAGTGTGACGCTCCCGGAGGCATACAAATCGGCCAAACGGTCACGTCGTTTTTTGCGGATGAATTCCTGAAGCGACAGATTTATCAACTCAAAGACCCTCAATTCCCTTTCAGCAGATGCTTGATCTGTTTGTCAAAGTCCGATTCAAACATCCTATCCTGCACGACCCGGTATTTTTCAAATTCACTTTCAGCAAAAGCCCTGGCAATTTCCTGGGTAACCTTTCCAGGGTTATCGAGGATCTCCCGCTCATTGAACTGTAAAAAGGCATTCAGCTTGCCGGCCCAATCCTCCATGGTCATGGGGATGTTTCGCTCCGCCTGGTCTTCAGCATAATCGAGATACATGGTGACGAAACGATCCAGCGACTTCAGCTCTTTTTCAGTCAGGTAATTTTTGGCAACAACGATATCGGTCTTAATGATCTTGCCGTCCGGGGCGTTCTTCCAGGTGGTCAACCCCATTCGCTCCTTTTTGTGGTCGGCACGCTGCACGATAAGCTCTGCGGCAGTTTGCCCATGAATAGCAAAGTGCAGTTTGTTCTGCACCATGGCGAAGAAGGTTCTGGTGATTTCAGAATCGGCGAGGTAATCCATGGCCGTGGCATAGATGTCGGTGATTTTCTGGTAAAACTTTCGTTCGCTGGCGCGTATCTCGCGGATTTCCGCCAGCAGAGTATCAAAATATTCCTTACTGAAAAATGCACCGTTTTTGAGACGTTCCTTGTCCAGCACATAGCCACGGATGGCGAAATCACGCAGCACACCGGTGGCCCACTGTCGGAACTGGGTTGCCCGTATGGAGTTGACGCGATACCCGACTGAAATGATGGCATCGAGGCTGTAACAGTCAACATTCCTGGCAACCTCCCTATTTCCCTCTTTTTGAACTATTCGGAAATTCCGAACAGTTGCCTCCTGAGTGAGTTCCCCTTGCAGGTATATATTGGCCAAGTGCTCGTTAACCGTTGGCACAGTAACTTCAAACAGAATGGCAATCAGCTTTTGCGTCAGCCAGACGGTTTCATCCTCAACCCGCACTTCGATGCTGTTTTCCCCGGCCTGCTTGGAAAAAATCAGAAATTCTGCGGTGCTGTTTCTGATGCGAAGGTTTTTTTCTTTGGTCATGCTGTTTATTCCTTAAAATGTTACAAGTTATAACGATGTATGTAACTAGGAAGCCAGACCCCGCAACTGCTTTCCACCATCCGTCTCATCTCCGCACGCAAAGCCATCAGGAACGAGACCGAACAGTACAGGAGGCACCGAAAATGAGGGAAGAATACGATTTCAGCAACGCAAAACCCAATCCCTATGCCCGGAAACTCAAAAAGCAGGTGACGATCCGGATCGACGAAGATTCGCTGGAATATTTCAAGACCCTCGCCAGCGAACTGGAGATACCCTATCAGAGCCTCATCAACAGCTTCCTGCGCGATTGCGCCCACAACCACAAACGTCCAACCCTGACCTGGGCGCGATAGGATTTTCAAGGATCAGTTAAGGAAAAACAGTTGCTACATTGTCAAATTACAAGTCGTTGACACTGATGACTCTTCTGTCAAGAGTTGAGACCCGGCCACTTTATCATTTCAACAAACGCACAATTGCCCCGCTGGAATGGTAGCCAACGGGGCAATTTACCTCATCTGCTCTGCATTTTCCTACTGTAATGTCAAAGTAAAGCTTTCATTCGCAGTTGCCGTATGGCCATCAACTGAGGTAGCAGCAAGGGTCAGCAGAAAACTGCTCTTTGCTGGCGCCGAACCACTGAAGTTACAGAGCACCCTGGCGAATTCGCCATCCTTGAACGACAAATCACCCTGTGGCGTAACCACTAAGAACTTAAGTGCTCCCGGATTACTGGTTGTCGGTGCCGAATAGGAAACAAACTGCACCTGAGCGGTGGAACTCAATACGCCCAGCGGCGTGATAACCCCGCTTTGTACCGACCCAGTGCCATTAGTAGCAACTGAAGTGCCTACTGGCAGACCGATTCTTACCTGTACCCCGCCAAGAGTTGTGTAGGGAGCAAATGGGGTTGTAGACAATTTCAGAACAGCCTGTGGCGACTGGGTGGTCGTACCCCCTCCCCCGCCAGCGCCGCAACCAGCCACAATCCCCGTTATTAAAAGCGTTGCTATCCGTGCAAAAGACATGAACTTCATCCTGATTTCTCTCCTTTAATTAGCAACCGCAATACGCAGCATCATGATGACGTCGTTGATGTCGATGTTATTGTCCGGTGCGCCAAGCGGCGCAATGTCGGCCCGGCCAAGCTCTGGTGCCGATAGTATTCCGCCAAGCATCACATGACGCAGCACCTTCAAGGTGTCGGCAATATCAACCAAACCGCTTCCGTTCAGGTCGCCTCTGGCAAGGGTAATGATCACCGTTGCCGGTTTGCCAAGGCCCCCAATGTTGCCAGCAGTATCCCTGACCCAGGCATATAGATTGACGCTGCCCGCACTGCTTACAGTAAAGCTGGTCGGCTTGTTCGAGGTCCAGACACAACCAGTGCTGCTATTCGCTTCGCTGACGCAATAGATGGCAACGCCCGAACCGAGGTCATTGGCGGTGAATGCCGAAATCGGGACATTCAGCGTATTGCTGGAAGTGGGAACACTAAATGCCGTAATCGTCGGTGCGGTCGTATCGGCAAAATTGGCGGTGATGGCGGTACTTCCGGCCACGCTGCCGAGAGTCACTGGGTTGGCGGTTGTTGCGGCAAAACCGTTGGTGCCGGTCCAATTGATAAAGGTAAACCCGGCAGCAGGCACTGCCGTCACCGGACTGGAACTGCCGCCATGGTTAACCGTTTGGCTTGTGCTTCCGGTGATACTTCCGTTTGATCCGGCGGAGAATGTGACGGCATATGCCTGAATACTTGCGGTACAACTGGCCGGCGAACCACCGTTACTCCCCGCGCAAGTCCATGCCCACGGGCCGCTGCCGGTAACTGTCGATGCAGTGCCACTATTGCAGAGGGTCAACGTTGGGGCAGCCGTAAAGGTACCGCCATTGCTGCTGCCACAAGCACCGTTGACCGGATCAGCGGCGAAGTTGGCGGTGATGGCCATTGTCGCCGTGACGTTGTTAATGGTAAGCGGGCTTGTTGAAGTACTGACGAAACCGCCAGTGCCGGTCCAGTTAGTGAAGTGATAGCCCTTGGCAGGAACTGCAGTGACAGCGGTTGTGTTGCTGCCATGATTGATTGTTTGGCTCGTGTTACCGGTCATGGTTCCATTGCCACTGCTGGCAAAGGTGACGCTGTAGGTCTGAATGTTGGCGGAACAGCTCACCGTGATGCCACCGTTCAAGCCGCTACAGCTCCAGCTCCACGGCCAATTTCCGGTGATTGCCGATGCAGTCCCGGTTGAGCAAAGATTTGTCGTCGGGGCGGTGGTCACAGTTACGCCGTTGCTGCTGCCGCAATTCCCGTTGCCCGGATCAGCGATGAAGTTGGCGGTGATGGCCATTGCTGACGTGACGTTGCTGATGGTCAACGGGTTTGCTGAGGTGGTGACGAAACCGCCAGTGCCGGTCCAGTTGGTGAAATGGTAGCCAGTGGTAGGAACTGCGGTGACAACGGTTGTGTTGCTGCCATGATTGACCGACTGGCTCGTGCTGCCGGTCAGGGTGCCGTTGCCGCCGCTGGCAAAGGTGATGCTGTAGGTCTGAATATTCGCCGAGCAGTTTGCTGTAGCGCCACCATTCAAGCCGCTGCAGCTCCAGTTCCACGGTCCGGTGCCGGTTACTACCGATACACTACCAGTGCTGCAGAGATTTGCTGACGTGGTGTCAGTCAGGGTAGCGCCATTACTGCTGCCACAGGTGCCGTTGACCGGATCGGCAGAAAAGTTGGCGGTTATTGCCATGGTTGCGGTGACGTTGCTGATAGTCAGCGGATTTGCGGACGTAGTGACGAAGCCGTTGGTGCCGGTCCAATTAACGAAGTGATAGCCGCTGTTCGGCACAGCAGTGATAGTAGTCGTGTTAGACCCGGCATTGACGATCTGGCTTGTTGTGCCGGTCAATGATCCATTGCCGCCGCTGGCAAAAGTGACACTGTAAATTGAAATACTTGCAGAACAGCTCGCCGAAGTGCCGCCATTGGCCCCGCTGCAGCTCCAGCTCCACGGCCCATTTCCGGTGACTGCCGATACAGTCCCGGTTGAGCAAAGGTTTGTCGTCGGGGCGGTGGTCAACGTTACGCCGTTGCTGCTGCCGCAACTTCCGTTGACCGGATTAGCGGCGAAGTTGGCGGTGATGGCCATTGCCGACGTTGCGTTGCTGATGGTAAGCGGGTTTGCGGAGGTGGTGATGAAACCACCAGTGCCGGTCCAGTTTGCAAGGTGATAGCCAGCGGCAGGAACTGCGGTGACTGCGGTTGTGTTGCTGCCATGATTTACCGTCTGGCTCGTGTTGCCGGTCAGGGTACCGTTGCCACCGCTGGCAAAGGTGATGCTGTAGCTTTGAATATTCGCCGAGCAGCTTGCTGTAGCGCCACTATGCAAACCGCTGCAGTTCCAGTTCCAGGGTCCGCTGCCGGTAACGGTGGATTCTGTTCCGCTTGTGCAAAGGTTTACTGACGGTGCGCTAGTCAGAGTAGCACTATTGCAACTGCCACAGCTGCCGTTGACCGGGGTCCAGATTCTTAATGGGATGACTCTGCTTGCGGTTTGTGCTGTTGGATACGAGTAATCAGTTACGCTAAAGGTCAGGTTCGTAAGACCCGCAGCAGAGGGGGTACCGCTGATGACGCCGCTGGAAATGTTGAGAGTCAACTCGGTAGGAAGGGTTTCCGCAACACTGAAAGTTCGCGGGTCCACCCCGCCGGAAGCTGACAGTGCAAATGAATAATAGGTTCCAATTGCCCCTTCAGCTAGGGTTGTTGTGTTGAAGATGAATGCGTCTGCCGCGGTCAGGATCAGAGTATAGCTTTTATCGACCGTCACTCTTGTTGAGTCGGTCAATCGCACATTGATATTAAATGAACCGGACTCTCTCGGTGTCCCCGAGACTGTTCCGCTGGAACCAAGAGCCAGACCGTTTGGCAGTGTTCCGGAAACAAGAGTGAAGCTGTACGCCGGTTTCCCGCCGTTTCCCGAGATGTTGCGGCTGTATGCAACCCCCTGCTGCCCTGATGGTAGAGATGCTGTTGTTATCTGCAGAGGCGGCAGGAGTTCTATCGTAAACTCTCTCTCGCTGTAACCTGCGATTGTGTCAGTCACCCCGATGGCGAAGGTGTAGCTGCCGGTTCCGGTTGGTGTGCCACTGATGGTTCCGGTTGAAGTGTCGAGAGTAAGCCCTGGTGGGAGTGCACCGTAAGGTCTGCTGAACGTATATGGCACTGTACCACCGGCAACCATGACCCGGCTACTGTATGGAACATTAGGTGAAGCCCAAGGGAGTGTGGTTGATGTTATGTTCAGTGTACCGACTGTTGGAAGAAAGATGTCAGCCTTTACGGACGTTGTTGATGAGACGACTAGTCCGCTCTTGCTGGTGCTTTGATAGCCGTTCTTTGCAACGCTTATGCTGTAAGTGGCAGCTGGTAGATTGCCGAAAAAGTAATTCCCGCCTGTAGTTGTAGCAGTGGCGGATGTATTGAGAGTGACAGTAGCACCAGATACAGTTAAACCTGTCGCGAGATCTGTGACAGTCCCATAAATGGTTGTAATTGCAGTGCCTGAGAGCGCGATGCTGTTAGTTGTGCTGTTGGCTGTTATATCGAGGGAAGCGCTCTTTGCACCTGATGATGTTGGACTGAAGACAAGCATAAGGGTGCAGCTAGAATCAACTGCTAGTGTTGGCGAAAGAGTGCTGCATGGGTTGGTGCCTCCAGTGTTGATTGAGAATTCTGAAGCGTTGGTGCCGGTCACAGAAATAGAGGAGACGCTTTGGGAAGAGTTACCACGATTGGCGATTTCAACTTGGTGTGGTGCAGCTGGAGCGATACTATATAAAGTTCTAAATTTTGGCGATGTTGAAATGACCAAAGGGGCAAATACCCAGTGTTGTCCGGCACGAACAGGCCATACATAGTTGCCGTTAAGTTTATAATTGATGGGCGAGTAGCCGGCCATAGTGACTACCCAGGCATTGATAGGGTCATAGGCGTAAGTACTTGAAGACCAGTAGTTTGCCGCCTGCACATTGGTAAATCCTTGCGTATTCAGCCAGACGGCAGTAATAGCCTTCCCCTTGTTGGCAAGGCTCCCTAGTTCGTTGGCATTCGGTAACTGCCAGTCGCAGTACCCCAGATAGTTGCTGCTATTTAGGCTCTGGATATAATCCAGAGCCTCTTGCCAAGTTACGGTCGAGGAAGCGGGGTCGGCGTTCTTACTCCACATTAACCCAGTCAAGTTATCGGTAAAAGTCTGGTCTCCGTTATCGTAAAAGCGCGAAGATGGCCAGTCTGTGCCAATCTGCTGTTCGCCATCCTGCCCGGTTCCGCTGCAACCGATGGTGTTTCCGCTAATATCATAGCACAATGACTGCCCTGTTTTTGGAAGTGTCAAATAACCTGATGTCACAGATTGTCCGGCACGAACCGGCCACACATAGGAACTGTAGGTCTTATCGATGACATACTCGTACCCACCACCTCCCATTTTTACAATCCAAGCTCCAGCCGGGTAGCCAGCGTATGTACTGGAAGACCAGCCGCCGCCGACATTTGAAAATCCCTGCGCATTAAGCCAAGAGCCAGTATTGGGCTGTCCTTTGTTGACCATACTCCTCAGTTCGTTCAGGTTGGGCAGTCGCCAATCGTTGTGACCCAGGTAGTTGCTGCTGTTGAGGGTTTTTATATAATCCAGCGCTTGTTGCCAGGTTCTTGTGGCGGCAGGGTTGCCATATTGAGTCCAAATCAGCCCCGTCAGTTTATCGGTCACGGTCTGGTCACCGTTGACTAAAAAGCGCGCAGCCGACCATTGAAAACCATTCTGCACCTCCCCGTCCTGTCCTGTCCCGGTACAATCGATAGCTGATCCAACAGCGTCATAGCAAATAATTTGCCCAGTTTGTAGAACAGGTGCGGAAGGAAAGGAGTGGGCAGTAGTGGTTAGGAGGCACAATATCGCAATTGCAACAAACATTATCATCGGTTTTATCATCGAGTAATCCGCTGACATAATAATTACCTCCTTACTGCAAGCACGTAATTGTTGGTTTTCTCAATGGGAAATGAGCGAATTGAATTCAGGGAGCATCCATACTCAAATTATTTACGAAGTCTTCTCAACCGATTCGCACAGTCTGACATTCTCAGTTTCCAAGTCTCTTTGCGAAATATTCTCGTTGAATGACAAAGGAACATACAGCAGCTTTCCCCCGTTAAAAAAGCCGCCCCTATCAGCATCATCCTGAAAAGAGCGGCTCTCTATCGGCATAATCGATGAATCTATCGACAAATACGACATTCACCGCCCCCATAAAAATCCATACTTTTGAATTTACGATGCAGGAAGCATTGAATTACGTCGTAGCAGCAAGCTGCGGGGCATCGGATCTGCCAAAAAATAAGTAAATTATAAAGTTGTGTTTTGAAACTCATCATTCTACAGAAAGTGAAATACTTAAGGTATTAAGCAGCCTCAATAACTATTTCTTTGATTTCTAAACAAGACTTACACTGGTATCGGACGTTATGCTTAATTGGCTTCGAACCAACACCTGAAATCTGTTTTTTCGCTATTATTTCCATCTCGCCACAACCCTTCGGACAATCCATCTCGTTCTCCTGTGAACTAATAGTTAAAGTTGGTCAGATTTATTGGTAGATTTTGCCATCGCCAAAACAAAAAGCATATTGGTTCATTCACTGTGAGGATCACCATCAATGATCTCTTTACCTTTCTGGAAACAAAAAGCTATCGCATCGTCAAGATTCGTAACATCAGATTCAAGCGTATACATTCTCTCATCAGGTACACCATTTTCGAGTTTTGAAATGGAAACTCTACAAAGAAAACGATTACTTTGAGTTACAGCTGCCGGCATGGCGGTAATAGTATATTCTTTGTACACCAAGCTTTTTTCAGTGCTCATTTTTGTATCCAATGGCTACTTTTTGAATTTTGAATACCACCACACATCAGCGCAGTGATGACAATTTGCATAATGCTACTAATTGGTTTTGGCCAGACGGAATGCTCACCTTGCCATTAAATTTCAGCTCGCGAATTATCGCAGCGCAAGAACCCAACTTCCCCCTGATTTCAAATTTGATTCGCTGCCCCCGCTCATACTCAAATAAAAACCAGAGAACCCTGATTTTCTTGTAATTCGGACCTGTAACCTCAATTGTGAACTGCTCTTCAGCACGAAACACTTTTGCCAGTTTAGTTGAACAGCTAAGAGTTTTAATAGCATGCGGCATTATTTTCTGAATCATGAGTGACAGCATGAGACCTCCACCTGAGATTAATGAGTTACAGCCAAATCTGATCTGGGTCAGGCAAGTGCCGTTACCGATAACATGCCAGACAGCCGACACCAGTAATACACTTTAATTGATTACGTATCAACGTTTATCACAATCATTCAATGCGGTAGTTTGTGCGCAACAGGGTTTGCTATAGTTGCGCCATGCCAGCAGACATCATTAAAAGTGGGGAGATAGGTGCAGTAATCAGAATGCGAAGGAAGGAACTCGGTCTTTCACAGGAACAACTGGCAGAAAAGGTTGGGGTCTCGTATCAGCAGATACAACGATATGAAAACGGCAACAGCATGCTCAATGTGGAAAATGTTCAGAGAATCGCAAAAATCCTCTGTCTTTCGGTAACTTCATTCTTCGATCCCGCCGGGCAACAAACAGTTGCCGAAACAGCACTTCCGTACACTGCCCCCGACGAAAAAACCCTTCTCAGGCACTACAGGGATCTGGCCGCAAAACTTGACAGACACCTTGCAATCACCATCATTCGCAGGCTGGCCAGGAAGTAGGCTGTCGCAAAATAGAGAGTAAACGGCTCTCACTTACGGGTCAGCCAGAACTCATGCTCGTCATCATCGCTGGTGAATATGGGGATTTCTTTAAGCTCATATGGCTTTGAATAAACTTAGGGATTTGGAATTTTTATACCATTTTCCAATGTATGAGCGTGGTCCCAGACCCGCCCTTGCCGAAAATGGCAACAACGGTGTATATTGCAACAGGGCGGGTCACGGACCGCGCCCCTACGAATTGTTCTGACCTGACTGATGTAATCTGATGGAATTTAGTATCTGCCATCTCCCTTACAGAAAACGGCGATAGTCACAATTCAGTGCCTTGGCCAGCTTTCTGGCAGCATCTTTGCCGATGGAGCGCTTGTCGTGCTCCACCTCTGAGATATGCCGCTGGGGAATGCCGGTCATTTCCGCCAACTGCGCCTGAGTAATAGCTTCACGATGACGGTAACCACGCAACACCACGGAGGCCTTGCTTTCGCCGGCATAGTATTTTTCGAAAAACTCCCCAGCAGTAATCGCCCCTTCGTCTCCTTCTTCCGGCTCAATCGCAGCGACAAACTGCTTGATCCGCTCGACATTTAGCGGATGAACCATGAATTGAAGGGGGACAAGGCCTTTTTCAGTAGGGTGCTTTTTCGTGAGTCCCTGCATACACTATCTCCACGGTGATTGTACGCTGGGTACAGGCTTCCAAGATGTCAACTTAGAACAGAATCTTATCGACTTGGAAGCCTGCCCCAGAGCGCTCTTTCAACCTTTACATCTTGACCTCATCACACATCATCTGTGCCCAAGGATGATGCTGCAAATCAGCATACTGCTTGATCACCCCGCCGTCCCTTGACCGGAAGAGAATCTTGGGATTGCGATCAGTGATGGAGTTGTCATAGACGTAGCCACGATCGGCAATCAGCAACGCTTCCGACGCATTGGCTATGGACTTTGAATAACGCGAAATAATCTTGGCAATCGGTACCTCGTGTCCACCGTGCAGCACCCGTCTGGTTACACGGGCGGCATTTATCTCCGGGCTGTCAGTTCCGATGAAAAAGAACCGGATAAAAAAACCCACTTCTTTTGCCCGGCGAATAAAAACCAGTTTATCAGGAGCAGAAAAGACCGATTCTATCAGCATGTTCTGCCCTGTGCGCAAGCACTCTTCGCGCATTGTTTGCGCCAGAACCACCGCCTTTAAGACTGCCTCAGGGGAATTCCAATCGCCAAATTTATTCTTGGCGATTTCATCCGGGTTAATAAACAGGCACCCTTCGGCCCAGTCATGCTGCAACATCTGGGGAGTGAACGTTGTTTTTCCGGAACCATTGGGACCGGCTATGATGATTAATTTAGGCCGCAACGGATTTTTGCGTTTTGGACAGTGCGGAGGCGTCTTTTCGGTGGGCCGCGAACTCGGCTTCGAGATTTGCCTGAATGATGCTTGAGACCGTTAATGACTGCACACGCACAGCATCACCCATGGCACGGGTAATCTGGCGCAACTCTTTATCGGTAAGCTCCCTTGTTTCGCTGGCTTTATTGACGGTACGCTTCATAAAATCCTCCACATCAAGCACGCTTCTACGTTCAGAATATCCAACATCTCCTGGCCGGTCAATGCATTACAGGGGAATAGATTTCCCCCTCAACCTCCAGCAATCAATACACTCAGATTGCCGACACATTCAGCTCCCGCTGATATCCAGCGCCGCTATCTTCAGCGATGGCGCGCCGACGGCGCCGAAAAAGCGGAGGTCATCCCCCACGGCTTCGACGCTCTTGAACAGTTCGAGAATGTTGCCGGAAACGGCGATCTCCTTGACCGGTGCGACGATTGCCCCGCCTTCAATAAGAAAACCGGAGGCGCCGACGGAAAAGTCACCGGAGATCGGGTTGGCGGTATGCATCCCCATGACGTCAGTGAGCAGCAGGCCACGGTCGATCCCCATGATCAGCTTGCTGGCCGGAATCCGGCCGTTTTCGATAAAGAAGTTGGTCACCCCCAGGTGGGGCAACCCTTTAACTCCGCCCCGCACCGCGTTGCCGGTCGAGGCCTGGCCGCATTTGCAGCCCCAGTAAGTGTCGTACAGATAGCCCTGGAGACGCCCCTCTTCCACCAGCAGGGTACGCCGATGGGGCACTCCTTCGCCGTCGATCGGGGTGGTGGCCATGCCGCCGGGCAACAGGCCGTCATCGATGATCCAGAGCAGTGGCGCGGTGATGATTTCCCCCTGCTTGCCGGCCAGGAGTGACTTTCCCTTTTGAACATTCTCAGCCAGAAAGGCCGATGCCAGCACTTCGAGGATCGCGGTGGAGACGTGGTTATCCAGCACCACCGGACAGCGCATGGTCGGAATCTTTTTCGCCCCGAGCAGGCTGACCGCCTTGTAGGCGGCGGTCTTGGCGACCGATTCGATATCGACCCCGGCAAAATAAGGGCTGAAGCCGAAATCCCAGCCCATCTGGGAATCGCCACCATCCTCGGCCAGCACGGAAACCGAACTTGAGACCGACGTCCCGGCATATCCGCCATCCACCCCAGCAGAATTGCGAATATGAACCCAGTAAGTTGAATCGTTGTAGGTCGCCTTGCGCACTCGCTTCAGTCGCGGGTCAACCGCCAGGGTCAGCCGCTCCAGCTCCAGTGCCCGGGCTATTTTTTTACCGTCGTCCAGTTCCGCCAGGGCCGGATCAAACAGCCCCGGCAGCACTGGAAACGGGGCCGGTGCGGCAAAGCCGTAACATGCATCGGGAGTCTGGGCCTGCGCCCCGATCAGGGCATTGTCGATCATCCGCTCCAGGTCGGCCTCGGCCAGACTGGTGGAGTAGGAAAAGCCCATGCCGCCATCTTTAAGCACCCGCACCCCGACCCCGACCGGCGCCGCACATTTAAAGGTATCCACGGCCCCATCTTTCACCTCGATGGAGAGGGAGCGGGAATGGCCGGTCATGATCTCATAGCCGCTGGTCTGGCGACGCTTGAGCAACGCTTCGATACTATTGGTCAGTTGTACTAAGTCTAATTCCACATTCACTCCAGATCCATGGCCATGGCAATTTCGTCACAATCGGGAAATTTCGGGCATTTGATGCAGTCGCCCCAGACCTTGTGAGGGAGCTGCGATTTATCAACAATCTCGAAACCGAACTTGCTAAAGAAGTTCGGTTTATAAGTCAGGCAAAAAAGTCGTTTCAGCCCCAGCACGCGTGCTTCATCAATGCAGGCCTGCACCACCTGGGATCCGACTCCCTTACGACCGGCATCTTCAACCACTGCTACCGAACGGATCTCCGCCAGGTCTTCCCAGACGATATGCAGAGCCGAGGCCCCAAGAATCCGGCCATCCGCTTCATAGACATAAAAATCGCGGAGGGCTTCATAGAGTTCAGAAAGCGATCGAGTAAGCATATCGCCTTTACTGGCGAAGTGGATAAGCAGCTTCTGGATTTCCTTCACATCTTTGATTTGGGCCTTACGCAGCATGCAATCCTCCTCTGCTTCAACGGTTCAGGGCAATACTACCGCAGTGCCAGCCGGTACTCCAGCAGAATTCAGCCTAGTACCATGTAACACATATATTTTCGCTGCAAACCCCTCTAAATCTCCCCTTATCAGGGGAGACTTCAAGGCTTCCCCCTGACAAGGGGGGACTGAGGGGGGTTGGTTTTAGATGTTCCAGAGTAATATCGCGGCAATTTACTTGCTATTTTAAGTACCATTTAATACAAATCATCACGTAGCGCACTGGCTGCATTTCGCCTCATATTGGCACCTACCGGCTCATCCCCCGCCACTCCAGCAACTGATCATAGTATTAAGGAGCCCCCCATGCATCAGATATCCAAAAACTGGTGGCAGCGACTCTTTTATGGGGCAGTATTCTGCCTCATGCTCTGCAATGTAGAAATGGCAGCAGCGGCTACGCCGCAGATTGCCGTTGGCAGCCGCCACACGGTGGCATTTCAGGACGATGGCACGGTCTGGTCCTGGGGGAATAACGAGCTTGGTCAGCTCGGTATCGGCTCGACAACTCCCCATGCCGCGCCGGTGCAGATTTCGAGTCTTACCGGCATCGTGGCGCTCTCTGCCAGCAGCTACTACTCCGTAGCAGTCAAGATTGACGGCACGGTCTGGGCCTGGGGTGATAACCGCTATGGCCAATTGGGGGTTGATGCCCTCACTCAGTACAGCGCGATTCCGGTTACCGTTTTCGGGCTACCACCAATTTCAGCAATTTCGGCCGGTGAATCCCATGTCATTGCCCTCGACCGTGACGGCACGGTCTGGGCATGGGGAAGCAACGACGACGGACAACTGGGAAATGATTCGGTTACCGGCGCCAACAGCCAGCCGGTTCAAGTTAATGGCCTAGCCAACATTATCGCCATTGCGGCAGGCGGCAGCCACTCACTTGCTCTGAAAAATGATGGCACGGTCTGGGCCTGGGGCGCTAACAACGCTGGCCAACTGGGAACCGGGACTGCCGCGGCATTTTCGCTGACCCCGGTACAGATCACCACCCTTGCTGAAATCACCACCATAGCCGCCGGCAGCGGCCATTCCCTGGCCCTGGCTAGCAACGGCAGCGTCTGGGCCTGGGGGAGTAATGCCTATGGCCAGTTGGGCACTAATTCGGCCGCCGCCAGCAATCTGCCCCTACCAGTTATCGGCCTTTCCGGCGTTGTCTCTCTTGTTGCCGGGGGAAACACCAGCCTGGCCATCGGCACTGACGGAGCGCTCTGGGCTTGGGGTGACAACTACTATGGCCAGCTGGGCGATGGCACCAGAACAAAAAGATCGCTACCGGCAACCATGGAAGGCCTGACTGGCGTAACAGCCGCCGCTGTCGGCCCCTCTCACAGTCAGGCCATGCTACAAAACGGCACTGTCCTGGCCTGGGGGAATAACTACGATGGTCAACTGGGGGATGGTTCCAGCAGCAGACGCAGTTCCCCGGTGCAGGCCGCCAACCTATCCGGAGCCACGCTCCTTGCCACCGGCTTTAGTCACACCGCAGCAAGAAAAAGTGACGGCACGGTCTGGACCTGGGGCGACAACAGCTACGGCCAGCTCGGCAATGGAACCTTCATCCGGAGCTACAGACCACTACCGGTCCCAGACATTGCCAATGTATCAACAGTCAGCGCCGGGGACTTTTTCACCCTCGCCCTGAAAAGTAACGGTACGGTTTGGGCCTGGGGTGACAACTGGGCTGGACAGTTGGGAAATGACAGCACTACCACCAGCACAACACCGGTAGCGGTTATGGATCTGGTCGATGTAACGGCGATTGCCGCCGGGGGGGACCACGCAGTTGCTCTGACCAGCGACGGCACTGTCTGGACCTGGGGCGACAACCGCTACGGCCAGCTTGGCGACAGTACCACCACCAGCAGTTCCGCGCCATTTCTGGTGTATGACCTGGAAACTGTCTACCTGCAGTCGGTTACCGCCATAGCTGCCGGAGACACATTTACTCTGGCTCTCAAGGCCGACGGCACAGTCTGGGCATGGGGAAATAACGACGCCGGCCAGCTAGGTGATGGCACGACAACTAACAGCAGCTTTCCGGTCCAGGTCAAGAACCTTACCAACATTAAGGCAATTGCCGCAGGTGGTTATCACGCGCTGGCCATTCGCAATGATGGTACCCTTTGGTCTTGGGGCGGCAACTATGCCGGCCAGCTTGGCAATGACACTACTTCTGGCAGTCCTGTCCCGCTGCAGATAACAAACCTAAGCAACGTAACGGTTATTGCTGCCGGTTTTCAGCATAGTCTGGCCTTGAGCAGCGATGGAACTATCCACGCCTGGGGAAACAACCTTGACGGAGAGCTTGGTGATGGCAGCCTCATACCTCGACTGGCACCAGTTCAGGGGGGAATAGTCGGAGCAACGGCCATTAGTGCCGGTGGGTATCATTCTGGAGCCATTGACAGCAACGGATCGGTCTGGGCATGGGGATGGGGAGGTAACGGCCAACTGGGTGACAGCTACAACACAACCCTGCCGGTCACAGCCCTGATTCAGCTGTTGACTGATCGACCTGCCTTAGAAGCTATGCCAGGGATACTCGGCTTCGGCGCTATCCAGGTCGGCAGCACAACAACACCGCAATCAGTTCTCATCAGCAACACCGGCACCGAAACCCTGAACATCAGTAGCAGCAACCTGTCCGGTACCAACCCCAGCCAGTTCAGCGTCACTCCCGGCAACTGTTCCAGCCTGACCCCAAACCTTACTGCCGGCAGCAGCTGCACGCTGCAGATTACCTTCAGCCCGACCGTCGTGGGGAATAAATATGCAACCCTGCGGATAACCTTGGATACTGTCGGCCAGCCAAACATTGACATCCCCTTAAGCGGTACCGGCATCATTTCCTACCATACTCTCACGATCAACACCCAGGGTCCGGGCAGCGGCCGGGTTAACTATCCAGGCGGTCCCTGCACCGGCGTCTGCATCAGCTCCCTTGCCCAGAATACGCTGCTGCAGTTAACCCCGGTGGCAGACCCGGGCTCCCTGTTCAGCAGTTGGAGCGGCTGCGACAGCATCAGCGGCAGCGTCTGCAGCGTGACCATGGGTACAGCAAAAAATATCACCGCCTCTTTTTTGCCCGATTATGGCCAGGATCCGCCAATCATGGGGCTCGACCAGACTAGCCTCGACTTCGGTATCATTGCCACCACCGCCTCCTCTGACACCCGACTGGTCACCATCAGCAACAGCGGCACCGGCCTGCTCTATGTCACCAGCACCGTCATGATCGGCGCGAACCCCGGTCAGTTCGATCTGCAACCCGGCAGCTGCCCTAGCCTCACGCCAACCATCGCCCCTGGCAGCAGTTGCAACATCTACATCACCTTTGCTCCCACCACCATTGGCGCCAAAACTGCCACCCTGCAGGTGTCCGGCACCGACCCGAGCCGTCAATTGCTGTCAACGAGCCTGAGCGGCCTAGCCTATGATCCCCCTCCAGTCGGCACAATATCTATCAATAGCGGTGCCGGTACCACCAATTCCCGCGTTGTCACCCTGAGCCTGACCGCCTATGACTTCAATGGCACAGTGGCGGCCATGCGCTTCAGCAACAGCAACACCTCCTGGAGCGACTGGGAACTGTACGCCACCAGCAAAGCATGGGAACTCACCCAACTAGGTGGCGATGGCAACAAGACGGTCTACGTGCAATTTCGTGACGAGGCCAACAACGCTTCCGGCAGCTTCGTCGATAGCATCACCCTCGACACCACCCCACCAGTCACTACCATCACCAGCACGCCGAGCCCGCTCACCCCGGCGGCTAACGGCAGTTTTTCCTTCAGCGCCAGCGAAAGTGCCTCCTTCCAGTGCCAGCTGGACGCCGGGGCATGGATCGCCTGTTCTTCCCCATATATCTACAGCGGCCTGACTGACGGCGGCCACACCTTTGCGGTCCGAGCCACCGACAGCGCCGGCAATAGCGAAATTTTGCCGCCAAGCGCCACCTTCACCAGTGACACCACTGCGCCGGATACCAGTATTACTGGCCAACCAGCACTGTTCAGCAATGGGACGAGCGGCAGCTTCACCTTTGCGGCCAGCGAAGCCAGTGTCATCTACCAATGCAAACTGGACAGCGGCAGCTGGGGGCATTGCTATGGCTCGTTCAGCTACAACAGCCTCGGGGAAGGAAGCCATTCCTTCAGCGTCCGGGCCATTGACCGGGTCGGCAACATGGACCAAACCCCGGCCAGTTATACCTGGACCATTGACATGACCCCGCCGGAGACAATTTTACTTGGCCGGGCTTTCAACCATACTCACAGTAGCGGCACTGTTTTGTTTCGCTCCGCCGATGCTACGGCCACCTTCGAATGCAGCCTTGACGGTGCCCCATACAGCTCCTGCAGCAATCCAGCCCCCTATGACAACCTGACCGAAGGCATCCATACCTTCCTGATCCGGGCAACTGATTCGGTCGGCAATATTGACCCTACCCCGGCCACTGTCACCTGGACCAGCGGTTGCAATGCCCAGATCGTGGGCGGCAGTTGCTTCACCAGTCTCGCCTCCGCCATTGCCTATGCCCCTGACGGCGTCACCATTCAGGCCAAGGCAATGGCTTTTGCCGAGGAAGTGCAGTGTAGCTATCCCATAAATCTCACCTTGAGCGGCGGATTCGGCACCAACTTCGAACCGCCAGCACCAGGGGCAATGACCACGGTAAACAACCTGACAATTAACGATGGCAGTATGATCGTGGATAATCTGGCGATTCAGTGATGCAGTAGCTGCACTAATGAAACCCGCACCGAGCCCGACATGAATCGTCAACGCAACCAGGCCATTGCCCGCAAGGAATTTCTCCACGTCATCCGCGACCCGCGCAGCCTGCTGATGGGGCTGGCGCTGCCGATGCTGTTGCTGTTCATGTTCGGCTACGCCCTGACCCTGGATGTGGATAATGTGCCGCTGGCGGTCTGGGATCAAAGCAATACTCCGGCCAGCCGGGAAATAGTCAGCCGCTTCACCGGCTCGCGCTATTTCTCCCAGGCCCTCAGCGCCAACTCCTACCAAGAACTGGAGCGGGCCATTGACCGCCGCGACGCGGTGCTCGCCTTGGTGATCCCGCCCGATTATGGCCGACTGGTGACCGCCGGCAAGCCAGCCACACTCCAGGCCATTGTCGACGGCAGCGATGCCAACACCGCCACCATTGCCCTGGGTTACGCCGAGTTCATCACCCGCAGCCTCACCCGCGACCTCACCATGGCCAATCTGCAGCGGGCCGGCGGCGCCACCCTGCAACTGCCCCTGGACCTGCGACCCAGGGTCTGGTTCAATGCCGACCTGGCCTCCCGCAACGCCATTGTCCCCGGCCTGATCGCCATCATCATGATGGTCATCGCCGCCCTGCTCACCTCCCTGACCGTGGCCCGGGAATGGGAAACCGGCACCATGGAACAGCTGATCGCCACCCCGATTACCGGCACTGAACTGCTGCTGGGCAAGCTGGCCCCCTATATCTGTATCGGCCTGTTCGACGTGAGCCTGGCGGTGCTGGTGGGGCGCTTCGTCTTCCAGGTGCCGTTTCGCGGCGACCTGCCACTGCTGGTGGTGCTGGCGTTGCTGTTCCTGCTGGTGGCCCTGACCTTTGGCGTAATGATCAGCGTCATTGGCAAGAGCCAGTTCGTCGCCAGCCAGTTCGCCATGGTGGCGACCATGCTGCCCGCCTTTCTCCTGTCCGGCTTTATCTTCCCGATCGAAAACATGCCGCCGCCGATGCAGGTCATCACCCACCTGATTCCGGCCCGATATTTTGTCACCATCCTGCGGGGGCTCTATCTGAAAGGGATCGGACTGGAAGTCCTCTGGCCGGAAGTACTGTTTCTCGCCGGCTTCGGCCTGTTGGTGGCGACGGTAGCGGTGAAAAAATTCAAAAAGAAGATCGGCTGACCATGTTCGAACGCCTGCTGACCATGCTTCGCAAAGAGTTCACCCAGATTCTGCGGGATCCGCGGATGCGCTTCATTATTTTTGCCATCCCGATCGTGCAGATCATCCTCTTCGGCTATGCAGTGAATAAGGATGTGAAAAACATCGCAACCGCCGTCTGGGACGGGGACAACAGCGACCTGAGCCGCGACCTGCTGGCGCGCCTGGAGCAGTCAGGCTACTTCACCATCACCACCCGGCTGGCCGGCCCGGCAGACATCACCCCGCTGCTGGACCAGGGACGGATCAAAGCAGCACTGCAGATCAGCCCCGGCTTTAGCGCCAGGGTACGGGCCGGGCGGACCGAGCCGTTAAGCCTGGTCATTGACGGCACCGACCCGAATACCGCCCGGATTGTCCTTTCCCATGCCGCCAAGATTATTGAGCGCTTCAGTGAGGAGTTGCTGGCTGACCAAGCCGCCCGCAGCACCGGTCTGACCTTAGCCGTGGGTCGGGTAGAACTGGCCAGCCGGGCCTGGTTCAATGCCAACCTGGAAAGCCGCAATTACTATGTGCCGGGGGTGACGGCGCTGATGGTATTGATCACCTCCATGATGCTCTCCAGCATGGCAGTGGTGAAGGAGATCGGCACCATGGAGCAGATCATCGTCACGCCGATCAAGCGGTGGGAATTCATCATCGGCAAGACTGTCCCTTTTGCCCTGATTGGCTACATCCACCTGACCATTGTCACGCTAATGGCGGTCGGTTGGTTCCAGGGCCGCTGCGGGGGAGCCTGCTCCTGCTGTACGGCGCCACTACCCTCTACCTGATGAGCACTTTGGGCTTCGGGCTGTTCATCTCCACGGTCAGCCGTACCCAACAGCAAGCGATGATGAGTTCGTTCATGTTCACCTTCCCGGCCATGCTCCTGTCCGGTTTTGCCTTTCCCATCGAGAACATGCCGCCAGCCATTCAGTACGTCACCTACTTGAACCCCTTGCGCTACTACCTGGTGATCCTGCGAGGCATTTATCTGAAGGGGGTGGGCATGCCGATCCTCTGGCCGCAACTGGGCGCCCTGCTGCTGCTGGGGAGCGCCATTCTGACCGTGGCGGTGCTCCGGTTCAAGAAGAGCGTGGGCTAACGTTCTTACCCCAGCAAAAACTCAAAATCATCTCGCGACAGCCCCGCCCCACCGCCACCGGCGCCATCCTCCAGAATCGCCTTATAGAGCTGCAGTTTCTGCGCTTTCAGTGCCATCATTTTCTCCTCAATGGTGTGGCGCATGATCAGGCGGGTGATGGTCACCTGCTCGGTCTGACCGATGCGGTGGGCACGGTCCGAGGCCTGGTTTTCCACCGCCGGATTCCACCAGGGGTCCATGTGGTAGACATAGGTGGCACGGGTGAGATTCAGCCCTTTGCCGCCGGCCTTGAGGCTGATCAGGAAGACGGCAGGCTCGGTGCTGTTTTGAAAGGTCTGCACCAGTTTTTTGCGCTGCGGCACTGGAGTTGAGCCATCCAGGCGCAAGCAGGGGAAACCCTGTTGTTGCAACCCTTTTTCAATAATATTCAGGTAGCCGGTGAACTGGGAAAAGACCAGGGCGCTGTGCCCTTCATCACGCAGTTCGGCCAACTGCTCTGCCAGAAAGTCCAGCTTTGGCGAAATAACGCTGGCACCGGGGGAGGCCAGGGCCGGCGCCAGGCAGATCTGCCGCAGACGGAGAATGGCGGTGAGAGCGATGATGCGGGCCTGGGCCGGAGCGTGGCTTTGATAGGCTTCCTGAATCTGCCCACGGACCTCCTCCACTGTGCGCTGGTAGAGGGCCTGCTGCTTGGACGTCAGCTCCAGATTGATATCCATTTCAATTTTCGGCGGCAGTTCGCTGGCGATCAACTGCTTTGTCCGGCGCAGCACAAATGGCCGGGTGCGGCCGATTAATCTGGCCGTACCGGCAGCACCATCCTGGCCGATCTTGCGGGTGAACTCCTCTCTGGTGCCCAACAGCCCTGGCAGACAGAGGTCCATGATGGCAAAGTATTCGCCGAGATGATTTTCAACCGGGGTGCCGGTCAGGGCCAGGATAAATGCTCCTTTCAACCGGCGAACGGCATTACTGGTCGCCGCCTGGAGATTCTTCACCACCTGGGTTTCATCGAAGACAATTACGTTGAAGCGCAATTTCTCCAACAGCGCGATGTCTCGATGGACAATGCCGTAACTGGTAATGATGATGTCATGGCCAGCAAGCGAGTCAATGGTGCGGTCGCCGCCGGCATAGAGGTAGACCTTGGCCGACGGCAGAAAGCGCGCCAGCTCCGCCTCCCAGTTGAACAGCAGCGATGGTGGGGCAACCACCAGATGCGGCGTGCCGGACGGAGCAGCGGAAACAATCTCGCCCGACTTGATCCCGGCAAAAAGGGTGATGGCCTGTACAGTTTTCCCAAGGCCCATGTCGTCAGCCAGGCAGGCACCGAAACGATGATCATAAAGAAAAGCCAGCCAATGCCAGGCGTCAACCTGATAGTGGCGCAAGGCCGCATTGAGGAGGGTTGGCAATGTTCGCTCAGGGATACTGGCAAAATTGAGCAGACTTTCCAGAATTGCCGTATCAGCCGCCGACAGTGTAACCGTAACCCCATGGCTGCGGAGTTGCAGCCAGTCAAGGATCTGCAGGCGGGGTACGCGAACCGGTTCAAGCCCCCCTTTGCGTTTCTTTTTGCCGGACGCCATGGCTCCGGAAAACATGGCCAGCACCTGGGAGGAGAGGTCATCCAGCAGCAACAGTTTACCGTCGCGCCGCAGCATGCCTGCCCCGTTAAAAAGTCCGCTCATCTCCTCGTCGCTCAGAATTTCTCCGTTACAGCGAATCTCCGGCTTCAACTCAAACCAATCGATACTGCTTCTGGTTGCGTCGAGCGAAAACTCCCACGATGCCTCAGCCAGCGGCTCACTGCCAATCCGCAGCGAAAATCCATCCTGCTGCAGACGTTCCACGAGGAGCGGTAATTCTTTCGTCAGCTGCACGGTAGACAGCTCAATACCGCCAGCGGCAGATTCATCGCTAAAGGCGTCAAGACCGAAAATCTCGTATAAAATCCGGATCAGCCGCGCCTGGCTCTGCCGGTTATCTTCCAGACAGTGCCATCCTTCCGGACCTGCCATGAGCAGTGACATTTTCCGGTTCCACTCTTCTACCAGCAGATTCAGCAGCTGTTTAGCTTCCCGCCTGACCTTTAATTTAGCAAAATCCGGCGATGCGGTCAGTGAACGGACGATTGCCGCGCGAGCTGTCGTTTTTGTCTCTTTCTGCAGGGCAAATGCAGTTTCAATAACTGCCGTTACCCGCTTTTTTGCCTTCAGCGGTGCGGAAAGGCGCGAACGGCTGTACGGGTTGAACAGCCAGAATGCGTCAGCAGAAAAGGCAAACGCACAGCCATCGAACAGACCTGCCGGCGTAAGCATAACCGTTGGGGTGGTCATGCCGTGGGGAATATCCAGTAAATACGAAGGTTTATCAAGGCTAGGCGTATCGACAACCAGGCCATCACGCAGGAAGTGACAATCAGCAGCATTATTAATTATTGCGGCATCAAGCTGGATGGCTGCTGAATTAAAGAAGGAAACAGACGTTACGACTGCATGCGGCAAGCGCCGAATTTCCGGAGAAATGGCAAATGACTCGTCCAGGGTATCGGCAAGAAAATCATCTTCATCTTCAAACTCGTCAAATTCGTCCAGATCATTTGCTTCATCCAACTTCTCAACAACATCTTCCCAGAGTTTCCAGGCGTCACGGTTAACGATGGAACTAATCGTCCCGGCCTCAGGATTAAATAAGAGTTTTCCGTGCGGAACAGCCTTTGCCGGGATCGGACTGCCATTGTCCAGACACCGCGAGATCTGAATTTCCTCGCCCCGAAGGTCAAATGTGATGCTTGCCTTGTTGCTATTGTCGCTGCTGTAGACAAGTGGCGTTTCCTTTACTCCGGCATCGAGATATACGATCGGGTACGCACCATTGGTCTGCTTGTGAAATGTCTCAAAATAAAGTGGTGTTGACTCATAGTAGTAATGTGATGTCATAAAACGGGCCAGATCAGTAGGAATCCCGTTGGTGGTCCAGCCATGCACAACTTCATTGCCCCGCTTTATGCTCCCTTTCAGGCCATTACCATACAGATCTGCTTCAATAACCAAGCGAAATGTAGCTGGAGCTCTCTCCTTTTTTTGTTTGTGGAGTTCTTCGATACGCATACGCCTGGCAGCCAACATATTCTTCGAAAGAGCCCTTTTGCCTGATGGCGACTCTGCTAAAGATACATTTTGGGTTGGAGGTTCCCGATCCGTGAATCGCTTCATGTCCTGCAGCATCTGCTGGCTGAATTTGATATGCGGCAATGTTTCCGGTGAAACCATCCTTTTCAACGTTGCCCAGGCAATGACAATATGCGGGCAGTTACGCGCCGGTTGCCACTGCCGGCAGGTGCATTTTGTCAACAGACTATGCCTTTCCAACAACAAGGTTGTCTGGTAGCCACCAATAAAACTGACAATCAGTGCAGTTTTATCCTCACTCCAGATGGCATTGGTCATCGAATTGTTATTGCACGCTGCAAAACCATCCATTAAATGGACTTTTGCGGCAACTGAATGAATATCACCGGGGCGGTAGTCGTGAAATTTTTGCAGAAACGGAGAGAGATTTGCAATGGTAGTCGGTTGAGACATTAAAACTCCGGAGCGTTAACGGGGGGATATTCTTGATTTTATGCTGCGGTCTCAGCGAATTGTAGAGTTCCTTCCCCTGACCTTATCCATATAACAATCGAACATATATTTGTTTGTTTTTTGCATCAATCTCCGTACTGCTACCAGTTCACGGTCATCCCTAAACAAGACACGCAGTCTTTCAGCATAGATCAGCATATCGAACCATATGCGGGGTACAGAACGCTTTCCTTCAGTAATGAGAGCTTCGAAAACACCAGTATCAGGCAGACTCGCCTCTAAATCAGGCTGTAGCGGAAGCACAAATACTCCATGCAGCCATCCCCAGACCGGAAGCCAGGCGGGTTCTTCATCTTCGTCAATTTCGTCCATGGCATCGAAGTGAAGGGATAAGTGAAGATTGGCAATTTCCCTGTTTTTGATAAATTGCATGGTAACGGTAAGTGGGTCATCAAGAAACGCTGTGAGATAACATTTCAACGCAGCATCATCGCTGCCTGCCAGTGTCAAGGTATCACCACGCCAAGCCATAAATCTGCCCCGTTCCAAGCTGCTGTGAGTAAGTGCGGCCAGAAAACATTTCGCTGCTTCGGCATATCGACCGGCTTCCATCAGAATCTGCCCAAGGTGAAAGCGTGGTGGAATGAAGATAAGCTCCGGATTCGGCAAGGCAAACAGGGTATCGATTAGCGTGCCGAGTACAGTGAAGCGCAACGAAGAATAGGATATGGATTCAAGCTGAAGCCAGATAGTCTGAAGGTATGTTTGAACGTTGGTACCCTGATTGATTCCGGAGAGCAGCTCATGCCAGTCACTCACATGCTGTAAGAGGACAGAATTACTCTTGTCGTCCGGGTAGTCCGCGACTAATTGCTCATAGATGGAAACAGCCTGCGCAAGATCCCGAGCGAGGACACATTCATCCGCTATGTTGAGGAGGATGCCAGGACGATTATCTTCGAAGAGGTTGAGTTGCATGTCAATTTAATCTCACATTACCGTGGCGACAACGCCATGCGGATTTCAAGCAATATCAAAAAAACATCGACAATGAAACCAGAAACAAGAGAGGCGGGGGGGAGTCTTGCCTACTAATGGATATCCGCAGCAAATTACTTATCTTACTTGAAGCCTCCCTGTCGCGCCAGGCGAGAGAGGATCGGGATACCCAGCGAGCGGAACCCTTTGGAAAGCGTCAGAGCCAAAGTCACCCAGCACTGTCCTCTGACATATGTCGGCCGATTGGTCTTGCACCCATGCTGATGATGAATAGCCGAACCGGGAGCCTTCTTTGACGATCTGAATACAATCGTATCGTCAATCATGAGAAACCAGCGACGCCGAGGAAACATATGTAGAGCAAGGCGAGCTATCTGGCGTCCCAGTGCGACCTACGACCACTTGCCAAAATGGAGCCACTTGTAATAGCTGTTCCAGTGCCTGACTGTATCGACCGCCAGGATGGCATCGGTCACAAACCCGGTCTGGGTCAACATTGCCCCAAAAAGCAGTTCCAGGAAGGTTGGAACCGAACGTTTTGGCAGAGCCCGAGCCAGAAATGTGATAGCATCGAACAGGGCTTTGGGGATATGGCCGTATCCCTTGTGGTCCATAGCGGCCTCCTGAGAGAGAGTTTTTCTTTCAAGAGGCCGCGCCTTAATCGCTCTCAAACATCAGATAGCGATTAAGGCGCGGCCCACGATTTTGGGCCCCGTGTCAAGTGCTTTTTTTGTGCGGATGCACTTTTTTCAAAGAACGCGAAAGTCTAAAGTCCAGGTAACAAAACTTAAGCGGGTATTTTCCCAGCACGCTGGTTCCAGACACTGACACCGGATGTTGTGGTACACTTGCAAAAATCCCGGAAAAGCAGGGACAACCTCAGATCGAGGAGCCATCAATGCAATCAAGCGCGCAGCAGTCCGTGCTTCGGGTAATCGAGGAGTTAACCCATAACCAGCTCCCCGGCAAGGAGCGGAGCCTGCGGCTGGCCTTTATTGCCCTGCTGGCCGGTGGCCATCTGCTACTGGAGGACATTCCGGGGCAGGGAAAGACCACCCTGGCGGTGGCGCTGGCAGCGGCGCTCGGCCTCTCCTTTGGCCGGATCCAGTGCACCAGCGACCTGATGCCGGGCGACATTACCGGCATCTCCATCTACGACCGGGATGAGCAGCGCTTTACCCTCCACCCCGGCCCGATCTTCAACCATGTCGTGCTGGTGGACGAACTGAACCGGGCCATGCCCAAGACCCAGAGCGCCCTGCTGGAAGCGATGGAAGAGCGGCGCGTGACCATCGACGGCATCACTCACGAGCTCCCCGAGCCGTTTCTGGTGATCGCTACCCAGAACCCGTTGGAACAGGTCGGCACCTACCCGCTCCCCGAATCCCAACTGGACCGCTTCCTGCTCCGGACTGACATCGGCTATCCACCGCCGGAACTGGAACAGGCCATTATCCGCCACGGCAGCAACCGGGAGGCGATCCGCCGTATTGCCCCAATGATCAGCCGGGCCGAGATCCTGGCCGCCCGTCAGGCATCTAGCCACGTCCTGCTGGCAGAGAACGTTATCGGCTACCTGCATGCCATCGTCACTGCCACCCGCAACCATCCAATGTTGCTGGCCGGGGTCTCGACCCGGGGCGGCATCTGCCTGGCCGATGCGGCCCGGACCTGGGCCTTCCTCGACCGACGCAGCTATGTGGCGCCCAGCGACATCCAGCAGGTGGTGGTGCCGGTCTGTGCCCATCGACTGGTGGCCCGCCCCGAATATGCCGCCATTGACAGGGAGGAACTCCTACGCGGTCTACTCAACGACATACCGACCCCAAAGTCATAACCGGCACCCGCCTCGGGATCGTCTACATCGCCGCCACCCTGCTGCTCGGGTTTGCAGCGGTGAATACCGGTAACAACCTCCTCTATCTGCTGGTGTCCGCGCTTCTCGGCATCATGTGCAGCAGCGGGGTCGCCGGCTGGCTCAATGTGCGCGGTCTGGAGATCGCGCTAGTGCCGCCAGCCGAGATCTATTGCCAGCTGCCAACACCCATCCGGGTCCAGATTACTAACCGCAAGCGCTGGCTCCCCTCGTTCCTGCTGGTCGTGCCAGTGGCGGGCAGCCGCTGCGCCATCCATTACCTGCCCCCTGGCGCGATGACCGAGCAGACCATCACCTGCACGTTGCCCAGCCGGGGCTGGCACCAGTTTCCCCTCACCTGGGTGCAATCCGCCTTTCCGGCCGGCTTCTTCATCCGGGCCTGGCCAGCCGGTCCAGCCAGCCAGTGTCTGGTGCTGCCACAACCAATTCCCGGCCCCTTGCTTACCAACGATGGCCAGCAGACCGGCAGCCTGACGACGCTGAACATTCGCGGCTGGGATGGCGAGCAGCGCGCTATCAGCCCTTACACGGGCCAGGAACCGCGCAAGCTGATCAACTGGCGGCTCTCGGCCCGGCATGACACCCTGCTGGTGCGGGAACTGGATACCCTGGCAGCGGAACCGGTAATCATCGACCTGGACGCCAGCCCGGCAGCCGAACGGGAAGTGACCCTTGGCCGGGCAATATTTATGATCAACCGCTGCTGGCAACTGGGGCGCCCGGTCGGCCTGGTGGCCGGCGGAGTCACCCACGCCCCGCAGCACTCCAGCCAGCAACGCCGGCTGCTGTTACAGGAGGTGGCGTTGTATGGGCTCTGACCGCCAGCTCCTCGCCCTGCTCTCCTACCTCTGCGTCGCCGCGGCCCTGGGCCCGTCGCTGGCCGAACTGCCAACCAGCACCCGGCTGTTTCTGCTGGTTGGCTTCTGCGGCGGTCTGGTTGCCGACTGGCGCAGCTGGCGGCTCCCCCCGTGGCTTCTCACCCTGGCCGCCCTGTTGGGCACGGTCCTGGCGCTGTCCCGTTTCAGCTGGGGCAACCCGGTCGCGTCATTTCTGAACGTCACCGCCATCCTGCTGGCCATCCGCCTGCTGGCCGAAAAAAACCGCCGCACCTACCTGCAGCTCTTTGGCCTGGCGTTTTTCGCCCTGGCCGCCGCCTCAGTCATTCGTCTCGACCTGGTCTATGCCCTGGCCATGACGACCCTGCTCACCAGCGGCATGGTGGCCCTGGTGGTTTTGACCGCCCAGGAACTTCCCGGTGCCACTGCGTGCCCGCCATCGGTGCTCCGGCGGCTGGTTGGCATCGGCCTACTGCTGACAACAGCGGCTGTACCGCTGCTGATCGGGTTTTTCCTGCTCCTGCCCCGCACCCAGACGCCGCTTTGGCAGGGTGGAGTTGCCTCGGCAAACAGCACCGGCTTTTCCGAACAGGTGCAGCCGGGTAAAAGCAGCAGTCAGCAATTGAGCCAACGCATGGCCTTCCGGGCCGAAGTGCCTGGACCACTGACCACGACTCAACTTTACTGGCGCGTCACTGTCCTGAATCACTTCACTGGCATCCGCTGGGAACGGGTCAGCCCACCACCCGGCATCGAACCGCTCACCGGTACTACCACTAATGAAATCAACCAGACCATCTATCTGGAGCCGGGTCAGGGACGCTACCTGGTCGGCCTCGACCTGCCCGTGACCGTCACCGGCCAACGGCTCACCATGGCCCCGGACAGCGTCCTGACCTCTGGCCGGGCTGGCCTGAATCGAATCCGCTACCAGGTGCTGTCGAGACCTCTGGCCACAAAAGGCGCCCCAAGGAGCATAGCGCCTGAGTATCTGCATCTGCCGGCCAACGCCCCGCCCCGCTTGGCGGCGCTCGGCAAGGAGATCCGCCAGCAACTGAGCGACCCGGCTGCCCGGTTGCAACGGGTTGAAGCGCTGTTTCACCAGCAACAACTGCAATACGCCACCACCGGGATGGCCACCGCGCCGACCGCTGTGGATGATTTCTTTTTTGCCGTAAAGCGGGGCAATTGCGAATTCTTTGCCAGCAGCGCCGCGATCCTACTCCGGGCAGCAGGCATTCCGGTGCGGCTGGTGGGTGGCTATCTGGGGGGCGATTTTTCTGAGCTGGGCAGTTTTTATACGGTCAGCGATGAGCGAGCCCATGTCTGGATAGAGGCGTTGGTGGCGGGTCAATGGCAGCGGGTCGACCCGAGCCGCTGGGCCATCAACGGGGCGGAGTTGGGGCAATCACCACCCCGGTCCCTGGCGGCACGACTGGCAGCCCTGACCAATCTGGTCGATTATTTCTGGACCCGCTCGGTGATTTCCTATGATTTCGAGCAGCAACTGGCGTCGGTCGATCGCCTCAGCCAAACGCTGAGCAGCATGCGTCAACCCGCAATTATCGGGCACTGGCTGACCTGGGGCGGCTCCGGCCTGGCAGTTTTGGCCGGGATCTGGACCCTGCTGCACTGGCGCCGTCCCAGCCGTGAAGACCGACTTCTCCGCACCTTCGCCCGCCGACTTAGTCTGAAAAAGCTGCCACCAACGGTCTGCCTGTTGGAACTGGCCCGTCAGAGCAGTGACCGGCGCCTGCAGCGCGCATTCCACCACTACGCGGCCACAGTCTATCGCGGTCAACGCCTTTCGCCCTGTCGTTATCGACGGCTACGACGTCTGCTGTCACATTAGGTCAAGGGACGTCATGGCAGGTACCTTGACAGTCTCCGGCATCTTCCTGTATAAGTTTTCAGTCAGTTATCCCGCCAGACAAGGGGTCCACACGTGTTCATCATTGCCAATTTCCTGCTGGCTCTTGCCAAGATTACCGATATCGTCCTCACGCTCTACCTGTATATTCTGATCGCCCGGGCGCTGCTCTCCTGGGTAAATCCCGATCCCTACAACCCGATCGTCAGCTTTCTCTACCGGGTTACCGAACCGGTACTGCAGCGGGTACGGCGGGTCATGCCGGATATGGGTGGTATTGATCTCTCCCCGATGTTGATCATGCTCGGCATTTTCTTCACGCAGAGGTTCCTCATAAACTCGGTCTATGAACTGGCCTATCGCCTGAAGATGCCCGGAGGTATGCCTTGAAAATCACCCCCATTGAAATCCAGCAGCAGCAGTTCAAGACCAAGGTCTTTGGCGGTCTTGATGACGCTGATGTCGACTCCTTTCTCCACTTGGTTGCCAGTGAACTGGAAGACCTGATTCGGGAAAACACCGACCTTAAGGATCAGTTAAAGAAAGCCAACACCGAGATCGACGAGCACCGGCAGCGCGAAGTGAGCCTGCGCGAAGCGATGCTGGCAGCGCAACGGGTCATCGAGGAGATGAAGGCCAACACCCAGAAGGAATCTACCCTGATCATCGGCGAAGCGGAACTGAAGGCGGACCAGATTGTTGCCGAAGCGGAAAAACGACTGATGACCCTGAACAGTCAGATTCAGGACCTGCGGCGGGATAAACTGAAATTTGAAACCGCCATGAAATCGATTTTAGAGACCCATTACAAACTGCTGACCCTGCCTGACGCCAAGAATGAGTGAGCTGGAACTGCGCTGCACCGAGAACGCGGACGGCGTAACCTTCACCGTCCATGTGCAACCCCGGGCCAGCCGCGCCGAAATCTGCGGCATCCAGAACTGCGAACTGAAAGTCCGCCTCACCGCCCCGCCAGTGGATGACGCCGCCAACACCCAATGCATCGAACTGCTGGCCAAACGGCTCGGTATCGCCAAATCCGCCGTCACCCTGCTCCATGGCCACAAATCCCGCCACAAGACCCTCCGTGCCGCCGGGGTGACCAGCGACGACATCTTGCGACTGATTCAGTAGTTACCCCATTGACAATCGGCTACCCGAATTATTATAGTGTCCAGGCACCATGCAACTCATGAGGAGGTTGTACCCCAATGCCAGTCTATGAATATCAGTGCCAAACCTGCGGTAATCAATTCGAACTCCGCCAGAAATTTTCCGACGCGCCGGCCAGTGAATGCCCGTCCTGCCAGGGAGAGGTCAAAAAAATGATCTCCAGCGCCGCCTTTACCCTGAAAGGGGGCGGTTGGTATAACGAAGGGTATGGCGGCGGCAAGAAAGGCGAAGCCCCGGCTCCGGCAGCAGCTCCGGCCTGTCCGTCCGGTGGTTCCTGTGCCGGCTGTCCTTCAGCCGCGGCAGCCTGATCCACTAAACCCAGAGTGTCACCAGAAAATCCTCCGCCCAGCGGGGGATTTTTTTTGCCTGCGCAAACGCTAGCATCTTTACAAGAGCAGCCCTGCTCGCGTACTATCGGCGCCAGCATCTTTCTTAAGGAGAACCAACATGGCCCAGATCATTGACGGCAAGGCAATTGCTGCCACTATTCGTACACGTATTGCTGCCGACGTTACCGTTCTCACCGCCAAAGGGATCACTCCTGGCCTCGCCGTGGTGCTGGTGGGTGAAGACCCGGCCAGCAAGGTCTATGTCAGCATGAAGGAAAAGGCCTGCGCCGATGTGGGGATCTTTTCCGCTGAATATAAACTGCCGACCGAGACCAGCGAAGCTGACCTGCTGGCCCTGATCGATAAGTTGAACCTTGATCCGCGCATCCATGGCATCCTGGTGCAGCTGCCGCTCCCCAAGCATATTGACTCGGACAAGGTCCTGGAAGCGATCTCGCCGGCCAAGGATGCCGACGGGTTCCACCCCTACAACGTCGGCCGGCTCTCCATTGGCAAACCTACCTTTCAGCCCTGCACCCCCTATGGCGTGATGGTTATGCTGAAGGAAACCGGCGTTGACCTGACCGGCAAGCATGTGGTGGTGGTCGGTCGCTCCAATATCGTTGGTAAACCAGTGGCCATGATGTGCCTGCAGCAGCACGCCACAGTGACTGTCTGCCACTCCCGCACCAAGGATCTGGCCGCCGTGGTCGGTTCGGCCGACGTAGTTATTGCCGCAGTCGGCGTGCCGGAAATGATCAAGGGGAGCTGGATCAAGGAAGGGGCCGTAGTCATCGACGTGGGGGTCAACCGGGTCGGCGAGAAGAAACTGGTGGGCGACGTGGAATTCGCTGCCGCAGCTGAACGGGCCAGCGCCATCACCCCGGTACCGGGCGGTGTCGGCCCCATGACCATCACCATGCTGCTCTACAACACGGTTGAATCAGCGAAGAGGCAGTAACGCGTAACGGGTGACAGGCAACTGCTCAGGCCTTACTCGTCACTCGTCACCAGTCACTCACAACGGATTATTTATGATAGTCAGCAAACAAAAACCATTCAACCAGCTGCTTGATGCCCTCGGTGATCTAAAAAAGGTCTTCCTGATCGGCTGTGCCAAGTGCGCCACGGTCTGCAAGTCTGGCGGTGAAGAGCAGGTCTGGCAGATGCAGGAAGCGCTGATTGCCGCGGGCCGGGAAGTGACCGGCTCGATGGTCATCGACGAGGCCTGCCACATGCTACGGGTGCAGCGCGATCTCCGCTCCAAGCAGGAGATGGTGGATGATGCCGATGCCCTGCTGGTGCTCGCCTGTGGTGCCGGGGTGCAGTCGGTGGCCAGCGCTACGCCTAAACCGGCCATTGCCGGTCTCGACACCCTCTTCCTCGGCAATATCCGTCGTTTCGGCCAGTTTGAACAGCGCTGCTCGCTCTGCGGTCAGTGTATTGTCACTGAAACCTCCGGTATCTGCCCGGTCACTGCCTGCGCCAAGGGACTGCTGAACGGCCCCTGTGGCGGTATGGACAACGGCCACTGCGAACTGGACCAGAACAGCGACTGTGCCTGGGTGCAGATCATTCAACGACTGGAAGAGCGGGATCAACTGGCACGCCTGGCCACCGGGGCCGAACCAAAGGATTATTCCACCATGCTCAAGCCGGGCAGTCTGAAGCTGGATAAATAGTGATGCATTCAACTCTCGAACAGAAACTGCAGCAGGGGGTATTTGTCATCACCGCCGAGGTCTGCCCGCCCAAGGGGTGCGATGCCAGCGGTTTTATGACCAAGGCCCGCCTGGTCGCACCCTGTGTCGATGCCATCAACGTCACCGACAATCAGGGGGCCAACATGCGGCTGGCCCCCCTGGCCGCCGCCACGCTGCTGATCCGCGAAGGGATCGAGCCAATCTATCAGCTGACCTGCCGTGACCGGAACCGACTGGCGTTGCAAAGCGACCTGCTGGGTGCTGCCGCACTGGGTATCCGCAACGTGCTGGCCCTGACTGGTGACCATATCAGTATTGGTGATCATCGCCAGGGCAAACCGGTCTTTGATCTGGATGCGGTGCAACTGCTCAGCACCATCCGCACCCTGGCCAGCGGCACCGATCTGGCCGGCAAAAAGCTGACCGGCGCCCCGGAGTTTTTTGTCGGCGCGGCCGCCGCACCCGATGCTGAACCGTTTACCGCCACCCTGCCGAAGCTCCGCCAGAAAGCAGCAGCCGGCGTCCGTTTCATGCAGACCCAGGCAGTCTATAACGTGAACCGACTGGCAGAATTCCGCGCCGTGGTCGGCCCCTTGGGGGTCAAAACCATTGCCGGCATCTTGGTACTCAAATCAGCGGCCATGGCCCGTTACATCAACGAACATATCCCCGGCCTGACGATTCCCGCAGCGATTGTCGATGAACTGGCAGCTGCTGCTGACCAGATGCAAACCGGCATCGACATTGCCCTGCGCCTGGCACGAGCCAGTCGACAGCACTGCGACGGTTTTCACCTGATGGTCATGGGACGCGAAGAACTGATTCCTGATCTGATAAAGGAGATTAATCCATGCAGGTAAAAAAAGCTGTTTTCCCGGTTGCCGGCCTCGGTACCCGTTTTCTCCCCGCCACCAAGGCCTCGCCCAAGGAGATGCTGCCACTCATCGACAAACCGCTGGTGCAGTATGTGGTTGAAGAAGCGGTCGCTTCCGGCATTGAGCAGATCCTCTTCGTAACTGGCCGGGGCAAGCGCTCGCTGGAAGACCACTTTGACCTCTCCATCGAACTGGAAGCCCATTTGTATGACAAAGGGAAGGATGCAGAACTGTCCCAAGTCCGTGATATCTCCGAGATGGTGGACATTTTCTACGTGCGTCAGAAGCAGGCCCTGGGACTGGGCCACGCCATTCTCTGTGCCAAGGACTTCATTAACAATGAACCCTTTGCCGTCCTGCTTGGTGATGACATCATTGATGCCCCCACCCCTTGCCTGGCCCAACTCATTGAGGTCTACCGCAAGTATCAGGGACCGGTTGTAGCCCTGGAACAAGTCCCCATGGAAAACATCTCGTCCTACGGCTGCGTCAAAGCAACCAGCATTTCCGAGCGGGTCTATGAGGTTACGGATATGGTGGAAAAGCCGAAGCGCGAGGATGCCCCGTCTGATCTGGCGATTATCGGTCGCTATGTCCTGACCCCGGACATTTTTCCGATTCTGGAAAAACAGACCCCGGGTAAAGGGGGCGAGATACAGCTGACCGACGCCCTGCTGCAACTGTCCAAGGAAAAAGCGATTTACGGCTGCCGTTTTAGTGGGTTACGCCACGACTGCGGCGACAAGCTCGGCTTTCTCAAGGCGACGGTGGACATGGCGCTGAAACGGGATGAATTCAGTAAGGAGTTTGAGGCGTTTTTGCGGGAACGACTGGGCTGCTGACCTCATTCGGTTGAATTCAAGTAATGTTGCCATTTCCAGGCTGGCAGCGAAGGATGCGCAGGCTGCCAAGGCATCATCTGACCTGATTAGTAATGATCTTCAGCTAACAAGATTGTCATCCGCAACGACTGATCCAACCATAATTACTCCTAACCCCCAACAGCCGCCATGGCAAATGAGGTGTAATTTTGACCACCTGCTGTCAGCTCGTGCTGTTTCGGCTTACAGGTAACAACCGTACGCAGGGCCGTGGTAAGGCCATCCAGGTCGCCTTGCACCAAGTACGACTTCAAATCAAGACTATCATCGGCAAAGAGGCAACCTCGCACCTTGCCGGCTGCCGTAACCCTGATCCGGTTGCAGTCTTCACAAAAATGCCCGGTAATCGGGGTGATAATACCAAAGGTGCCGGCAGCACCGTTGATGCGAAATATTTGGGCCGGACCAGCCAACCCATCCCGCTCCTGGATAGCAAACGAGTAGCAACTGGCGATCTTTTCTAATATTGATTCACCGGAGACTACCCGCGCTTCCCATTGGTCCACGCGAATGGCAGGCATATATTCGATAAAACGGACGTTCAACGATTTCTCCAAGGTAAGGGCAACGAAATCAAGGATTTCTGCATCATTTATCCCGCGCATGGCGACCATATTGATTTTAATCGGAAAATCTGCCTGCCGGGCGGCTTCAATTCCCGCCAGCACCTGGCGCAGATCAGCGCCACGGGTAATGGTGGCAAAGGTCTCAGGCTGCAGCGAATCAAGGCTGATATTGAGCCGCTGCACCCCGGCACGACGGAGCGGCTCAGCCATAGCCTGCAACGCCAGGCCATTGGTAGTCAAAACCAACTGACGCAAACCGGGGATTTCTGCCAATTGCTCGAGGAAACCAATAATACCCTTGCGTACCAACGGCTCGCCACCGGTAACGCGAATTTTTTCAATCCCGTTCCGAACCGCGATCCCGGCAATCACCAGCAGTTGCTCATAGGTCAGGACGTCGCCATGATCCACCAGGCGGATACCTTCTGCCGGCATACAGTAGACACAACGCATATTGCATCGGTCTGTGACTGACAAGCGTAAATAGTTTATTTTCCTACCGTATGAATCGGTCAAATCCATAATAGACCTCGGGATCACTTACATCGAGTCAATAACGTTCTAGTTTTGTATAGAGGGTTTAACGATCAATTTCCAGAACAAATAAATCTTCTCGTGGCTACTTTAACTATTGAATTCAAATATTTATTGGAAATTGCCAGAATAGGAGCGGCCCGCATGGTTTACTGATGGCTGAAATTGATCGCAACTGCACGAGAGCGTGATACATTTATGTAGGCCGACATCACCACCACAGGGAGGATAGCCATGAGTAGCTATGAATTTACTGCCTATGCCCTTGATGGCGAAAATGATCTGAACAAGATCGCGGCATTACTCAGTGTCGACAAAAATTCAAATGGGAAGAGCCGCTGGTTCTTACCCCTGCAACCGTAACGCTTTATGAAGGCAGAGAATTTTCTGATGCGCGAGTCTATCTCTATTATTTTGGGGCCGCTGTTTTCTATAATTGTAGCGAAGCGGAAATCACTCATTTCTATCGGGCGACTACCAAAATTGCCGCAGTGTTCCGCAGTCCAAACAGTACGATCTTTCGGGAGCAATACTCGCTGCAGATTGCCGAAAGTGAGCAGATGGCCGTCACCAACGACTGCGCCATTGTCCAGAAACATGAAACCGTCTTCGTCGACATCATCGCCTATACCATCGCTAAATCTGTCGCCCTCGAGCAGATTGAATCGCGGGTCGAAGTCGTTTTCGACAAGATGGAGGAAATCATCTCCCGGCTCGATCAGGGAAAACTTGCTGTGCCCGATGCAGAGATGGCCAAAACCGCTGCGGCGATTCTCAATTTTAAGTACCGTTCCATATCACACATCATGATTCTCGATAAGCCAGACGTCCTTGGCACATTGAAGAAGCGGACAAGCTTTATTCAACCCTGGCCAATCAGTTTGAATTACAGCAACGATACAGTCAGATCAAACAAAAATCAGATACATTGCTCGACATCACCGAGGTTTTTACCGGACTTTCCCATGCCAAACGCTCGGCCCGCCTGGAATGGATCATCATCGTGCTCATTGCCATCGAAATTGTGCTGTTTGTGTATGAATAAGTGCGTTAGCAGCTTCCACCCGGCATGGTCGCAATCCTGTAAATGGTATCACCCAACTCGAGACAGGCCGGCCGATGTGACACAATCAGCACTGTCTTGCCCGCCAGACGTTCGACCAGCCTCGTCACCACTGCCCGCTCAGTTACCAGATCAAGCCCTTCAGTCGGCTCATCGAGGATCATGATCGGTGCATCTTTCAGTAACGCCCGGGCTAGGGCGATACGCCGGGCTTCGCCACCGGAAACCGCACTGCCTGATTCACCAACCCGGGTATCCAGCCCCAAGGGCAGACCAGCCACCCAGTCGGTCAGCATTGCATCGGCCAATGCTTGTTGCAATTCATGGTCCGTGGCATGGGGATTGGCAATCAGCAGATTCTCGCGAATTGTGGTATTAAACAGGTGTGGTTGTTGCGGCACCGCAGCGATCATGCTCTGGAGCGCGTCGGCAGCCAAGTCGCTCAGATTAACCCCGCCAATGGTGATACTCCCCTGATACGGGCGAAAGCGGAGCAGGAGCGCCACCAGCGAACTCTTGCCGCAACCGCTCGGACCAGTCAGGGCCACCCGCTGTCCGGCAGGGATAAGCAGTGAAAACCCGGTCAGTACTGGCGTTGCCGGGTCATAGGCAACCGTGACGTCATGGAACACGATGGTCTGTTCGGTCGGCAGCGGCGCCGGTTGTGCCGGTTCCGCCACCGGCAACGGCGCATCGGTCAGCTCCCTGATGCGCCGCACCGATTCTTGGGCTGACGGCATTAATTGCAGCGCCACGGGAATGCCGGCTATTGCCTCAAAGGAAGCCGCGGCAAACAGGATCAACATGACCAGCAGCGGACCGGCAAGCTCGCCACTAGCAACCGACCGGCCAGCCCAGAACAGGACTGCGGCAACACCAATGCCACTGCAGGCAATGCTACCCGCCATGGTCAATGCGTTGATGCGGGCCAGCCGTTCCTGCTCCACCACCAGTTGCGCGGCAACAGCGTCAACCTGGGCAGCCTGCAGGTCCACCGCCCCGAGCAGGATCAACTCCTCACTCCCCTGCAAACCCTCAGTCACGATCGCGCGCAGCTCTCCGGCCAACGCAGCGGCTCTGCGCCCCGGATGCTTTGCCAGTGACCTGGCCACGAGTGGCAGCAGCAGACCGGCACCAGTCAGAGCAATCAGCAATGTCGCTGCAGCCGGCCGACTCCACCACGCCACATAGACGGCAGCCAGTATCATGCCGACCCCACCGGTGGCCAGTGGCAGGATGATCCGCAGGTAGAGGCTTTCCAGGGCATCAATATCATTGCGCAGACGACCTGCCACGTCACCTGTCGTGTAGCGTTCAAGACCGGCCGGGGCCAGGGGCGCCACCTGACGGAAAAACCAGACCCGCAATTGCGCCAGCAAGCGAAAGCCAGCCTCATGGGTCGCCAGCCGTTCCAGGTAGCGGCCAACTGTCCGCACCAGAGCAAACATCCGAATGGCTGCTGCCGGGGCAAAATAATTAAATGCTACTCCGGTTGCCCCCGCCACGGCCATGGAAGCGATGAACCAGCCAGAAACCGCCATCAGCAGCATATTGGCGATCATGACTCCGATGCCGAGAACAATGCCGATCAGCATCCAGCCCCACTGGTGTCTGGCCACAGCCAGTATCCGGATCAATGCGCCCATGCTGCCTCCGCCGCCAGAAACTGTTCCGGGGTCAGTTGCTGCACGATCTGGCCGGCGGCCATAACGACGACCCGATCGGCAGACCGGATCGTGGTCTCACGATGGCTGATCACCAGGATCGTCCGGTTGACAGCCAAACGCTGCAGGGCAACCGTTACCAGTTGTTCGGTGGCCGCGTCAAGTCCGGCGGTCGGTTCATCCAGCACTACCAACGTCGAGCGACGCAGCAATGCCCGAGCCAGAGCCAGACGCCGCAATTCGCCACCGGAAAGCCCGGCCCCACGATCCCCCAGCATCGTGTCCAGTCCGGCTGCCATACCAGCCACAAATGATGCTGCCACTGCTGCTTCGAGGGCGGCATGGATCTCCGTATCGGTTGCAGTTGGGCAGCCGAGCAACAGATTATCCCGCACTGACGCCTTGAAGAAAAATGGCCGCTGCGGCACCCAGGCGATGCGGGAGCGCCAGTCATCGCCATTAATCGTTGCCAGGTCTACGCCATTAACAAGCACCCTTCCCGTATCCGGCTGGGCCAGACCTACCAGCAACCTGGCCAATGTGGTTTTGCCTGAACCGCTCTCCCCCACCAGTGCAGTGATACTCCCGCCCGGCAGGTCCAGATCACTGGCACTGACACCGCCCCGATCGCCGCCATAACGGTAACATACCTGCTCAAAAAGGATCGTCGGCGCTCCGGTCGATGAGGGCATATTTACATCAGGCTGTCCGGCCGAAGGCAGGGGCAAATCCAGCAGCGGCGCAATAGTTGCCGCAGCCGCCAACCCCTGCATTCGGGCGTGGTAGGACAATCCAAGCGTCCGTAACGGCAAATAAAACTCCGGCGTCAACAACAGGACAAACAGACCATCCAACAGGCTGAGGCTGCCGTGCAGCAGCTGAAAGCCAACAATCACCGCCACCACTGCGGTACCGACCGTAGCAAAGAATTCAAGGGTAAAGGCAGAAAGAAACGCCACCCTGAGCACCACCATGGTTGACTGACGGTACTCCTCCGAAACCCGGGCCACGGCTGCGGCTTCCCGCTTGACCGCACTGCAGATGCGGAGATCAGGCAACCCCTGCACCAGATCCAGCAGGTGACCAGCCATCCAGCCGAGCTTTTGCCACTGCCGCCGATTGAGGCTTTCCGCGCCACGGCCAATCAGAACCATGAACAACGGGATGAATGGAGCCGAAAAGAGCAGCACCAGGGCCGGACGCCAGGATACTGGCCCGACGACCAGCAACACCGCCGGTGGCAACAGGGCCGCCAGGGCCGCATGGGGCAGAAAACGGGCCAGATACGGCTCCAATCCTTCTATCCCGGCGGTGACTGCTTCCACCAACGGGCCGGTCTCTTCCCCTGACCGTCCAGCCGGCCCTGCCAACTGTAGCCGGCGATAGAGCTGAGAGCGCACCGCATTCTTGACCCTGGCCACGACCGTAACCAAGCTGCGTTCCGCCAGGAGCGTACAGACCCCGCGCAGCAACGCTAGCCCGGCTACCCAGCCCACCAGTGGCTGAATGGTACTGAATGGTGCATGATCAATAATCAGCCGCTGACAGGCCAGGGCCAGCAGGCGGGCCTGCAGAATAATCAGCAACCCGCCGCTAAAGGCCCAGACTATAGACCAGGTCAGCCTGCCTCGCTGCTCGCGGGTGGTGGTTATCAACCACTTTTCCGGGGTCGTTTCCTGCGGTTGCATCACCTGAACATCCTTACACCGTCATTCGCTATCCATTAACGTTCAATCGTGCCCTGGCCTGTGCACACACTGTACGTGAGATCAGCAACAAATCAACACCTCTGCTACCTACTCGATATCTGTACCCGACCAGCCTCTGGCTCTGCCCCAACGCAAACGCCCCGCTTCCTGAACCAGGGAAACGGGGCGTTGCAGTTGCGTTCATGAGATTCCAGGACAGCCCATCAATCCCGAATATCAGCGGTTATCAGGCAAAAACTACCACCAGATCTTCCTTCTCTACCTTATCACTTTCCTTGAACTTCACATCGGCAATCACGCCATCCTCCTTGGCCTTGATGTTGGTCTCCATCTTCATCGCCTCAGTGACCATCAATACATCGCCCGCCTTAACCAGATCCCCGGCCTTGACGTTCAGTTTCAGCACCTTGCCCGGCATTGGGGCACCGACATGCTTGACATTCCCTTTGTCTGCCTTCTCCCGTGCCACTTCGTCGGTTTGTGCCGACTGGTCGCGCACGGTCACCGAGCGGGCATTGCCGTTCAGTTCGAAATAGACCTGTCGGGTGCCGTCTGCCTGAACCCTGCCCACCGCATTCAGCTTGATGATCAGCGTCTTGCCCGGCTCGATGTCCAGGGAGGTCTCCTGCCCCGGCTCCAGACCGTAGAAGAAGATCGGCGTCGGGATAACCGACGTGTCGGAGTAATCCTGGCGATGCTTGTCAAACTCTGGATAGACATGGGGGTAGAGGATCGAAGAAATCAGTGCTTTATCATCAATGCGGTGCCCCAGTTTCTCTTCCAGCTTGAGCCGCTCCTCGACAAAGTCCACCGGCTCCAGCAGTTCACCGGGACGGCAGGTGATCGGCTGCGCCCCTTTCAGGATAATCTTCTGCAACTCTTCCGGCCAGCCCTGATAAGGCTGGCCGAGCATCCCCTTGAACATGCCGACCACCGACTCGGGGAATGCTAATTCCTCTGTCGTCGTAAACACATCTGCCGGCTGCAGGTTATTCTTCACCAGGAACATGGCCATGTCGCCAACGACCTTGGAGGACGGAGTCACCTTGACGATGTCGCCAAACATCATATTCACGTTGTGATACATCTCCTTGCACTCTTCCCAGCGATCGAGCAGACCGAGTCCAGCCACCTGCGGCTTATAGTTGGAGTACTGGCCACCCGGTATTTCATGGTGGTAGACCTCGGCGGAGCCACTTTTGAGGCCCGACTCGAACGGAGCGTAATAATCCCGCACCGTCTCCCAGTAATTGGCCAACTGCTGCAGACCGGCAGCATTCACCAGCGGATCCCGCTCGGATCTCTCCAGTGCCGCCACCAGGGCGTTCAGGTTTGGCTGAGCCGTCAGACCCGAGAGCGAAGACAGCGCTGCATCAACAATGTCTACCCCGGCCTCTGCGGCCATCAGCAGCATGGCCCCGGCATTGGACGAGGTATCGTGGGTATGGAGATGCACCGGAATGCCGATGTTTTCCTTCAGCGCCTTAACCAGCTTGTAGCCAGCCATCGGCTTGAGCAGACCGGCCATATCCTTGATCGCCAGGATATGGGCACCCATCTTTTCCAACTCCTTGGCCATGCTGACATAGTATTCCAGAGGATATTTGTCCCGCGTTGGATCAGTGATGTCGCCGGTGTAGCAGATGGCGGCTTCACAGATCTTGCCGCTCTTGCGCACGGCTTCCATGGCCACCCGCATGCCGGTTGTCCAGTTCAGGGAATCGAACACCCGGAAGATGTCGACGCCGGAATTAGCCGCCTCTTCGACAAACTTCTGCACCACGTTATCCGGGTAGTTGGTGTAACCAACCGCGTTGGAACCGCGCAGCAGCATCTGAAAGAGAATATTGGGAATAGCTTCCGAGAGCTTGTGCAGCCGCTGCCAGGGATCTTCCTTGAGGAAGCGCATGGAGACGTCAAAGGTGGCCCCGCCCCAGCACTCAAGTGAAAAAAGATCGGCACCAAGATAGGAGGTCGGCTCGGCAATTTTCAGCAGGTCATAGGTCCGGACCCGGGTTGCCAGGTTGGACTGGTGGGCATCCCGCATGGTGGTATCGGTAATCAGCAGTTTCTTCTGCTCCAGAATCCACTTGGAGAGCCCTTCGGCGCCCAGCTTCATGAACAGGTCACGGCTGCCGGCCGGCCGGGGCTGGGTAATGTCAATCTCCGGCACCCTGGCGTCAATCAGCTCCGCCGATTTGAGCGGCTTGACCACCCCGGGCGAACCATTGACAATGACATCACCCACAAAGCTGAGCACCTTGCTGGCCCGGTCCTTTTTCTCCCGGACCTGCAGCAGCTCGGGATGTTTTTCAATAAAGGAGGTGTTACAGTTACCCTTCATAAACACCGGATGGGTAACCACGTTTTCCAGGAAACCGATATTGGTCTTGACCCCCCGCACCCGGAATTCCTGCAGGGCGCGGTTCATGATAGCAGCAGCATCCTTGAAGGTCAGGCCCCAGGAACTGACTTTCACCAGCAGCGAATCATAATGCGGAGTAATTTTCGCCCCGGTAAAGGCGTTGCCAGCATCGAGACGAATACCGCAACCAGCTGCTGAACGGTAGGTAGTCAAGGTGCCGAAATCCGGCGCAAAGTTATTACCCGGATCCTCGGTGGTGATCCGGCATTGGATGGCATAGCCCCGCATATCAATGGCTGATTGGCTGGGAATATTAATTTCCGGATCGGACAGTTTATGTCCAGCGGCGACCAGAATCTGATTCTGCACCAGGTTGCGACCGGTAATCATCTCGGTAACGGTGTGCTCAACCTGAATCCGCGGGTTCATCTCGATGAAGTAATGGTTCCCCTCCTGGTCAAACAGAAACTCGACGGTGCCGGCATTGCGATATTTCACCTGGCCGGCGATCTTCAGCGCCGCCGTACAGAGTTCTTCACGCTGGGTCTGGGTCAGGCAAAGGGATGGCGCAAATTCCACCACCTTCTGGTGGCGCCGCTGCACGGAACAATCACGGTCGAAAAAGTGGACCAGGTTACCGTAGTTATCCCCCAGGACCTGGACTTCGATATGCTTGGGATTCTCGATATAGCGCTCCAGAAAGACCGCTGCATTGCCGAACGACGCCTTGGCCTCGCTCCCGGCCGCAACCAGACCCTCGAGCAGCTCCTTCTTGTTGCGGGCCACCCGCATGCCCCGGCCACCACCACCGGCTGAAGCCTTGATGATAATTGGATAGCCATGTTCCTTGGCAAATTTGAGCGCTTCCTCTTCTTTTTCGATCGGGTCTTCGGTACCGGGAACTATTTGTACCCCGGCAGCCATAGCTGCTTTACGGCCAGCCACCTTATCACCGAGTGCCCGCTGCATGTCAGCAGTCGGGCCAATGAAGACGATGCCGTTTGCTTCGCATTTTTCCGCAAATTCCGCATTTTCAGCGAGAAAACCATAGCCGGGATGAATGGCATCCACATCTGCCTTCAGCGCCAGGGTGATAATCTCGTCAATGCCGAGATAGGCATCAATCGGCGCCTTGCCCTTGCCCACATGATAGGCTTCATCAGCCTTGTAACGGTGCAGGGACAGCTTGTCTTCTTCCGAATAGATGGCCACCGTACTGATGCCCAACTCGGTACAGGCACGGAAGATACGGATGGCGATTTCGCCCCGGTTTGCTGCCATGATCTTACGGAATGCACGTTTTTGCATGGATACGCCTCCAACAGTTTTTTATGAGCAGTAAAACAAATTACAATACGATTAAAAGTTTTAGTTATACTAAATTTATTTTGTTATTTTAGCTAGTTAACTGCCTTAGCAAATCCATGCAATTAAAACCATGGTCGGCCAGTCAAGTCAACAACAATATGCCGTTCTATTTTCAAACATTCATTTCATATTACCTTACCCCCTTCCCGTGCGAAAAAAATCATGCTATATAAAAATCTCACATCACTAATCATATCAAGGAGAATCAGATGAAGTTGACGATCCGATTTACCACCGCTGTTCTTGCTACCACCGCCATGCTCTTCGCCGGACAGGCCGGTGCGGCCGACGCACCGAAGGAAATAGCCAAGCCCGCTGACGCACTGCTCAAGTCCTCCGCGTCCGAGCCGGTCGCCAAGGTCGGTTCTGCGGTCATCACCCGTGGTGAATTGCAGCAGGCCATGAAGGTGCTTGCCGCGCAACAGGGCGGTGAAGTCCCTGCCGAGGCAATGAAACAGCTTGAACCCAACACCCTGGAGCAACTGATCTCTGCCGAAATCCTGTATCAATTAGGGCAAAAAGTTGAAGTCAAGGATCTGGACAAGCAGGTAGAGTTCCGGATCGCTCAGGGAAAGGGGAAATTCGGCTCCATGGCTGAATATGAGGCCGCCCTCAAGGCCTCTGGCATGAACGAACCAGACCTGCTCAACCTGATTCGTAAAGACGTCATCATCAACAATCTGGTGGAAAAAGAGATTATCAGCAAGATTGCCGTTACCGAGGCTGACGCCAAGAAGTACTATGACGAAAATGGCTCTCAGTTCAAAAAAGATGCTCAGGTCAAAGCCAGCCACATCCTGATTGGCATTGAGCCAACCGCCACTGCCGATGACAAGAAAAAGGCCAAAGAGCAAGCGGAAGCAATCCTGAAGGAAATCAAGGCGGGGAAGGATTTCGCCGAGCTGGCAAAAGCGCAATCAACCTGCCCGAGCAAAACCCAGGGTGGCGACCTCGGCTTCTTTGGTAAAGGCCAGATGGTCAAGCCGTTTGAGGAAACCGCCTTTGCTCTGAAAAAGGATGAAGTGAGCGGCGTGGTCGAGACCCAATTCGGTTATCACATCATCAAACTGACCGACAAGAAAGAAGCAGAGTCCGTCCCCTTCGCCGAAGTAAAAGACAAGATCAGCAATTTCCTGAAGAACCAGAAGATCCAGAAGGGTGTCCAGGAGCTTGTCGCCGCCCAGAAGGATAAAGTCAAGATTGAGAAACTGTTGAAGTAATTCGTTTGTCGCATACAGGATACTAAAAAAGCCCGGACAGTAGCGCCGGGCTTTTTTAGTTTATAACGCAAATAACGTAAGCTTAGAAAACAAGAGAATTGCTGTAACAGGTTGTATTCCTTCAGGGGTGTAGCAGAGAAGATTACTGGGGCGGTGACATCTCCAGTTGGTATTGCGGCATCGCCTTCGCTTCCTCCAAGTGATTTAGGCTCCGGCCCACGATCGAGTAATTTGAGAATACGGAAAACTTTTACCGACAGAGATAAGGATAATTTTCTTGAAGACGCTTTCGAGTTCATTGCCAAGTTCTTTGAGGGATCGCTTGACGAGATCGCGAAAGGAAATCCAGGTATTGAGGGGAACTTCCGAAGAGGAGATGCAAACCGTTTCACAGCCGTTGTCTATGTTAGCGGGCAAGTTTCCAGCAGATGTAGAATTTCCTGCGGTGGGCGCCGATCCTTCATGTCTGGGATTACATATTCCATGAGCGATTCGTTGGATGAAAACAGTTACAATGAACAACTCTCGGTCGAAGACGACAGTTATACTCTCAGTCTGCGCCCTCTCGGAATGATGATGCACTCAAAAGAGCTATTGTCGGTTAAATGCGCTGCAGAATTCTATTGGGATACTTTTATAAAACCGCTGCAAAGTTAGCCCACATCTTGGTGATATTTTAGAGGTATGTGCAGAACCAGAGAAAGAGCAGCAGCGCATACTTTTATGAATATGAGCCGGAATCGCTTCATGGTCAAGGCGACCGCAGTTAACTTTCTCACTCCATATTTTTCAGCCTGAAAAAGTCAAGTTCAGCAATTTGCTTGAATTTGTCTGTCATAAGTTGGCCCATGTAAGCCAGCACATTCGAAATTAACCGGACTGTAGTGACATTAAACGAAGAATTCATAAGTTGGAGATGCTGATTTCTTACGGAACTGGCTGGAAGGAGGTTGTTGGGGAGTAGCAAAATGCATTGATCTTATGGAGCCAAATAGATCGACCAATAAAAGCAACACTCATAATTGCTTTTTTAAAGTATTTGCTGTATCTAAGATGCATGGCTATTTCTCACTATATAGACGACCTTCTGGCCCAGGGGATTTATTGCTTTTCTGGCGTAGAGGCCGCACGGGCGCAAGGTTCAAGCTTTATAGCGATGCGTGCTGCCTTGCGGCGTCTGCGCCATAAGGGCGAGATAGCCATGCCGTTCCGGGGCTTTTATGTGATCGTACCCCCGGAATACCGCACTATGGGGTGTCTCCCCGCTAATCATTTTATTCCGGCATTGATGTCCCACCTTGAAGAACCCTACTACGCAGGGCTGCTCACTGCAGCCGAGCACCACGGTGCAGCTCATCACAGGCCTCAGTCGTTTCAAGTGATTGTCCCTCGATCACGTCCAGGGATAACCTATGGCGCTGTCAGAATTGATTTCATTGCCCGCAAAAATGCTGCAGACATACCTGTCCAGGATTTCAAAACTCCAAGAGGCTACCTAAAGGTTTCCACCCCGGAAGCTACCGCTTTTGATCTGGCCGGTTACCCTAATCATGCCGGTGGACTGGATAACTCGGCAACGGTCCTTTCTGAGCTTGCCGAATCCATGGATGCGGAAAAACTGGCAGGTGTTGCGGATCTATCCCCTGTGGCTTGGTCCCAGCGCTTGGGCTACTTATTGGAACTGATAGGCGAAACTGATTTGGCTGACAGATTGGCCGAGTACGTCAGAATCAAGAATCCGGTAACAATCCCGCTTTCTTCTTCGCAACCGCATAAAGGGTTTCGACAGAACCCTCGATGGCATTTGATCCCGAATGAAAAGGTAGCACCGGAGCTATGATCCCACTCGACTACATCACTGCCTGGCGAGCACATGCCCCATGGCCGCAAATGTCCCAAGTCGAGCAGGATCTGATCATCTGTCGAGCTCTGGTGGACATCTATAGTCATCCGCTGCTGGCGGAACAGCTTGCCTTTCGCGGTGGAACAGCCCTGTTCAAGCTCCATCTCAAGCCGGCACGATATTCTGAGGACATAGACCTGGTGCAGATGCAAGCTGGCCCCATCGGTCCGATCATGGATGCGGTTCAGGAAAAGCTTAATCCTTGGCTGGGGATACCGAAGCGAAAGCAGTCGGAAGGACGGGCAACCCTGATCTGGCGGGTGGACTCGGAAGAAGGCTTGCCGTTAAGGCTCAAGGTGGAGATTAACTCACGTGAGCACTTCACTGTGCTGGGATATAAGCAGTTCCAATTTAAGATGGCTTCCCGCTGGCACTCCGGCTCGGCATTGATTTCCACCTATGCTATTGATGAGTTGCTGGGCACCAAGCTTCGTGCCCTCTACCAACGGAAAAAAGGACGGGATCTTCAAGACTTGTGGCATGCTGCCACAAGTCTTGAAGTCAAACCTGAAACCATTGTCTCGTGCTTTTTGCGTTACTTGGAACACGAAGAGCATCAGGTTTCACGGGCCGAGTTTGAGATGAATCTGTTTGAAAAACTCGATGATCGGCGTTTCCTGGAAGATATGGCTCCACTTCTGACAACTGGTGCATCATGGGATACCCGAGCAGCAGCACGGTATGTTTTACATGTACTGGCTCCGCAGCTGCCCGGGGCTATGTGGGTGAAGACTGAAGAAAGACTAAAAGAGTATTTGTGAGTTTTTCAATCCAACAACTGGGAAAATGTCTGCAGGGTGCGGGGTGAATGCCTGATGGATCATAACCTGTTGCAGCATATTCACGTAACCTGCGCGATCATTGAACGGGATGGACTTGTTCTGGCTGCTCAGCGGAGCACGGCCATGAAATTGCCACTCAAATGGGAATTTCCTGGTGGCAAAATTGATCATGGTGAATCCGCTGAAGAGTGCCTGCGACGAGAGATAGTTGAAGAATTGGGCATTGCCGTTAGCATTGAGAAAAGCCTTCCTGCCACATCGCACGAATATCCAACATTTGCAGTGACGCTTTATCCTTTTGTTTGCTCAATCGAATCAGGAGAGATTGTCCTCCTCGAACATGCAGCGACTGCCTGGCTTACACCTGAGAAACTGTACTCTCTCGATTGGGCTGAAGCTGACGTGCCGGTTATCCAATCTTACCTTTCAGAACTGCAGGCAAATTCTTGATGAAGGCGTTAGCCCACGGCATATATGAAGCACTGCTTGATGAGTTCCTGAGCGATGCACTTGCTCAGCGCCCTGAATTACGAACCGTCTTCGGTAAGCTCGATCCGGAAGAGCAACCTGGTTTGTACGCATCGTTTGTTGCCAAGGTTCTTGAACAGGCTTTACGTGAGGAAGTTGATCCGGAAAAGCGAATGGCCCTTTGTAATCGGATACTCGGCCAAGTTGCCAATGAGCCCGGCAGGGGGCACCTTGAAAAACATCGTCTCGTCCCGGAACCTAAATCAATGAACCGGGTCCAGTATCGGAACAGGCGGCGTTCATGGCGACGGCATGGTGTGATTACCTGGAGAGTCACGCCTACAGACTTTACGGCGGGATGGTCGCACCAGGAATGGAAGCAGCAAGGGAAATCATCAAGCATCTTCGCCGGGGAGCAATCAGGGATGGCGCAACGCTGCGAGAAATCTGGCGGCCCCAATGGTCGAAACTCACCTCGTCGGAAGAGGTCAAGGCCGGGATCGAGGTGCTGGTTGAGTATGACTGGCTGACGGTCGAGAAGGAACAGACTGGAGGGAGGCCGACGGAGAGAATCCGGTTGAATCCTGGGATAAAATGCTGATGGAATCATGACGGACGGCACTGTCAAAACTGTCAGAAGGGCTTTTGGCGGTTTTGGCAGTGCCTCCCTAAATGCGGCATAACAATGGCCATCCATATTCTAATCGCCATACTCTTTCAAGATTACGGGCAGATTCTGCGTAGTTCACTACCAAATTATCGGCAAGTACAGGTGGATTCATTTGACAAGTTACATAAGAGAAGCGCCACCTTGATAAATCATTTAACGTAGTGCCAGAAATTGCTGATTTTTAATATGACCTTGCCTTTAGATGATAACATTCTATCGCGTTAATTTTACGAAGGTTTTAGTATTCATGATCTCAACGATGAGGTTACTCGGCATTACCTCATGAAAGCCTTGGATAGAACCGGCGGAAATAAGGCTAAAGCTGCAAAGTTGCTCGGCTTGGAACGTGTGAATTTTGGTCAATGGCTGAAAAAGTATAATATTTCAAATTAGTAGTTTTCGTCAGTTTTCTATCCTGTGGAGAAAACACCATGACCAAAGAGAAAAACCTACGCATCAGGAACAGCACCGCCGAATTCCTGATATTTTCCAGACAGGCAGGAGAAAACAGTATCGAAGTGCGTGTTGAGGATGAGACCGTCTGGCTGACACAAAAGCTGATTGCCGTACTGTTTGAAGTCTCTGTACCAACGGTTAGCGAACACCTGGCCAATATATACCAGCAGGGGGAACTCACTCAGGAGGCAACTGTTCGGAATTTCCGAATAGTTCAAAAAGAGGGAAATCGGGAGGTTTCCAGGAATGTTGACTGCTACAGCCTCGATGCCATTATTTCAGTCGGCTATCGCGTCAACTCGGCGCGGGCAACCCAGTTCCGCCAGTGGGCTACCGGTGTTCTGCGGGATTTCGCCATCCGTGGCTATGTGCTGGACAAGGAACGCCTCAAAAACGGCGCATTTTTCAGCAAGGAATATTTTGATACGCTGCTGGCGGAAATCCGCGAAATCCGCGCCAGTGAGCGGAAGTTCTACCAGAAAATCACCGACATCTACGCCACGGCCATGGATTACCGCGCCGATTCCGAAATTACCCGGACCTTTTTCGCCACGGTGCAGAACAAACTGCACTTTGCTATCCATGGCCAGACCGCCGCAGAGCTTATCGTGCAGCGTGCCGACCACCATAAGGAGCGAATGGGACTGACCACCTGGAAGAACGCCCCGGACGGCAAGATCATCAAGACCGATGTTGTGGTTGCCAAGAATTACCTGAATGAAAAAGAGCTGAAGTCCCTGGATCGCTTCGTAACCATGTATCTTGACTATGCCGAAGATCAGGCCGAGCGGAACATCCCCATGACCATGGAGGATTGGGCAGGCAAGCTGAATGCTTTTTTACAGTTCAATGAACGGGAGATCCTCGACAATCCTGGGAAAGTCACCCAGGAAATCGCTAGGGCCTTTGCGGAAAGTGAATTTGAAAAATACCGGGTTGTGCAGGATAGGCTGTTCGAATCGGACTTTGATAAACAGATCAAACGACTGCTGGAAGGGAATTGAGGGAAAACGGTATTCCCGCCTCTTTCATGCTCTGGTGCAATTGATCAAAAAGTTCTTTATCCATGATGTTCTGATTCCTGTCTCGTTACATGGCCAGCTTGAACGATACCGACACTTCATCCCATGGAACCGAATAAAGACCGGCCTCGTCCTTCTCCACCAGCCCGATCTGCTCCAGCAGCTTTACGTCATCGAACACATTTTTGTAATGCCGATTCAGCAACTTTGCCAATGCTCTGACACTGGTCGCTCCGTTGTGGTGGAGATTATCCAATAACTCAAACCGTTTTGGCGTAATGTACTTGAGGAATGTTTTTACATCATGAAAGTAAACACGCTCAACAGCCTGTTCAGGAAAAATGCCTTTGTCGAACTGAGCAAATATCGCTGAAGTTTCCTTGTTTGCCTCTTCACGGCTCTTTATTCCAACCTTGAAGTCTCTCATGATTTCAATCCTCATTTTGTAATATGCTGTCTACGTCTGCAATAAAATCGGCGAATGCAGTTTCCATTGTGCTGAAAGAATACGGGGATTCAATCCCCGCAAAATGTTTATGGTCTCCCTTGCCCCGCTCATTGTCATACCGAACGAGACAAACCCCATCATCAGTTCCAAAATAGAGTCGATACTTGAAGAGGTGTCGGCAACCTGTAACAGGCGTATCAAGGAGCCATACAACCTGCTCCTGAATATAACCGCCTTCCGCTATTTTTCCTTAAAAATCTGCTTTGCTTTCACGTTTACCCTATGGCATTAGATACTATATAGTACGGCAGTCAGGATTTCAAGCCGCTTTTTTTCTGTTTCTGATCGAGAGAGACATATAGGGGTCGGGCATATAGGGGTCGTGTCTCAACTCCATACAAATACGTAATCATTCTGAAAACCATGACCGACCTCACCACCTCCATCAAACACTTCGCCTCCCTCAACCGCGCCCCTGGCGCGAGCTGGACTGAGGCCACCAAACGCAAGGCCCCGCACAAGCCGCTTCTGCTGTTGGCATTACTGGACTTGGTGCATCGCGGTGTCATCACCTCTCGCCAGATCGCCGCCGATCCCAACGTTCCCGGCTTTCTGATGACCCTCTCAGGTCGCGGCATCATTCCCCCCTCCGACCGGGATCTTTGGCCAGCCCTACAGAATCTTGCAGAACATCGCAAGGAATGGCGATTATAGAGCGGGAATAAATATCATTAAGCAGATCAGCAGGAGTAAGAAAATGAATGAAGAAACGAATCAGTTCCTGATCTACCGCAGCGAAGATGGTGGTGGATGTATCAGGGGGCAACGCGGACAGGATGTTATCGTGCCATCACCCGCGCGATCCGGTACAGCAGCTTGCGTCTGGCCTCGTCGATCTCCTTCAGGCTTTTCCCCAATTCCTTCGGCGCGACCCTTCTCCATGTTCAGGTAAAGGGAACGGATATCCGTAAAGTCAACGATACGACCATGGGCAGGGTTCTATATGCCCCCAGGAGTGCAGTCTGTTGTCGCAAAATTTTATTGGTATTCTGGTGCATGCACTACTCCCAAGATCTCATTCCTAAATCTGATAATCATCGACAAACAGATGCACCTTGCGCGGTCGGGCAAAAAGAGTTTCGTCTTTTTTCAGTTGCAGGCGATCAGCCACATCCCGGGAGATATCCGCTTCCAGTGCTGTTCCCTCGGCTGTGGAAACCAGAACGACCCGCACTACCGGACCGACTGAGTGGATGGAAACGACCGTTGCTTCAATCGCCGTATCATCGGATGGAATCCGCTCCAATTCAATGTCGTGGGAGCGAACATAGCCAACAGCCGTGGCGTTCGTGGCGCCGGCATGCTCTGGGGAGGCGACGGCAATGCCACCAAGTTTTGCCTGGCCTTCATGCACCCGGCCATGGAAAAGATTGACGTTGCCGAGGAAATCGAAGACAAATGGTGTCGCCGGCTTGTCATAAACTTCATCCGGCGTCCCCTGCTGCTCGATTTTCCCCTTGTTCATCACCACAATCCGATCCGCCACCTCCAGCGCCTCTTCCTGATCATGGGTAACAAATACACTGGTAACATGAATCTCATCGTGCAGCCGGCGCAGCCAGCGGCGGAGTTCAACGCGCACTTGGGCGTCCAGCGCCCCGAACGGCTCATCCAGCAACAACACCTGTGGTTCCACCGCCAAGGCTCTCGCCAAGGCCACCCGCTGCCGCTGGCCACCGGAGAGTTGGGATGGATAGCGATCGGCAATGTTTTCAAGTTGGATAAGTGACAGTAGTTCTTTTACCCGTTCCTTGATTTTGTCTTTCGATGGCCGCGAACTGCGCGGCTTGACGGTCAGGCCAAAGGCAATATTGTCGAAAACGGTCATGTGGCGAAACAGCGCATAATGCTGAAAGACGAAGCCGACCTGCCGCTCCTGGACATTCTGCCGGGCGTTTTGGCCGTTGAACAGGATCTCGCCCGCGTCCGGCGATTCCAGCCCGGCAATGATCCGGAGCAGTGTGGTCTTGCCGCAACCGGACGGCCCCAAGAGCGCCACCAGTTCACCCGACGGCACTGTCAGCGAAATATCCTGCAGGGCCGTGAATTGGCCGAATTGCTTGCTCACACCGCGAACGTCAATACTCATGACCGTATCTCCTGTTGTCTCATCCTGAACTCTACCCAGCTCTTAATCACCAGGGTCACCAGTGCCAGCAGGGCCAGCAGCGTGGCAACGGCAAAGGCAGCGGCATAGTTGTATTCGTTGTAGAGAATCTCCACCTGCAGCGGCACTGTATTGGTCATCCCCCGGATATGGCCGGATACTACCGATACTGCGCCAAACTCCCCCATGGCCCGGGCGTTACAGAGAATCACGCCATACAGGATGCCCCACTTGATATTGGGAAAGGTCACGCGGAAGAAGGTCTGCAGACCGCTGGCGCCCAGGGTCAGTGCCGCCTCTTCCTCTTCGCACCCCTGGGATTCCATAAGCGGGATCAATTCGCGGGCAACAAAGGGAAAGGTCACAAAGATCGTCGCCAGGATAATGCCCGGCGCGGCAAAAATGATCCTAATGTCATGATCCTGCAGCCAGGGGCCAATCCACCCCTGCAGGCCGAACATCAGCACGTAGATCAAACCGGAAATGACCGGCGACACGGAAAACGGCAGGTCGATCAGGGTGATCAGCAGGCTTTTGCCGCGGAACTCGAATTTGGCAATGGCCCAGGAAGCGGCCAGGCCGAAGAATAGATTCAGGGGAACACTGATGACCGCTACCAGCAGCGTCAGCTTGATGGCCGACCAGGTGTCAGCCTCCTTAAGCGCCGCCAGATAGGTGTCCCACCCCTTGGCCAGGGCTTCACTGAACACCGAGGCCAGCGGCACGAACAGGAACAGGGTCAGAAACAGCAGGGCCGTGGCAATCAACAGCCAGCGGACCAGCAACGGTTCGCTCAGCTGCCGGCGAGCTTGATCGGTACGGCTATTGTGATTGGTGTTGGCCATGGTTTGTCCTTTAGGCGGTGTAGCGCCGGGTCCATTTCTGCAGCAGATTGATCACCAGCAGCATCAGAAACGAAATGGCCAGCATGACCGTGGCGATGGCCGTGGCCCCGGCGTAATCGTACTGCTCCAGCTTGGTGATGATCAACAGCGGGGTGATCTCCGATTTCATCGGCATGTTACCGGCGATGAAGATAATGGAGCCGTACTCCCCTACCCCCCTACCCCCCGGGCAAATGCCAGGGCAAAGCCGGTGATAATGGCCGGGGTGACAGCCGGTAGCAGGATGCGGGTGATGGTCTGCCAGCGGTTGGCGCCGAGGCAGGCCGCTGCTTCTTCCAGTTCCGGTTCCAGCTCTTCCAGTACGGGTTGGACGGTGCGCACGACAAAAGGGAGCCCGATGAACACCATGGCCACCGCGATGCCGAGCGGCGAAAAGGCCACCTTGATGCCCAGTGGTTCCAGATACTTTCCCAACCAGCCATTGGCCGAATAGACTGTGGCCAGGGTGATACCGGCCACCGCCGTTGGCAGGGCGAACGGCAGGTCAACCAGCGAATCGATCAGCTTGCGTCCAGGGAAACGATACCGCACCAATACCCAGGCCACCAGCGTCCCCCAGATCGCATTGACCAGAGCCGCGGCAATGGCCGCGCCAAAGGTCAGGCGAAAGGAGGCTATGACCCGGGGAGAAGTGACCGCTGCCACAAACTCAGCCCAGGTAAGGGTCGCCGTCTTGAACAACAATGCCGACAGTGGGATCAGTACAATGATACTGAGGTAAAAAATGGTGTAACCCAAGGTCAGGCCAAAGCCGGGGAGAACTGTGGTGCGCCTGCTGGACTGCGACATGATGATTCCTTTCACCTGCTCAGATGGTGAATTCTTCTTGAGACGCGGCCTGTTCATGCACCAGATGAAATTCATTATACAGTTGCCGGCGCACAGTTGCAAAATCAGCACTGGTCCGTTCACGGGGATACGCCAGGCCAACTTCGATCACCCGTTGTATCCGCCCCGGATTTGGCGCCATCAAAACAATACGCTGCCCTAATGTGATTGCCTCATCCAGATCGTGAGTGACGAAAACCACGGTCGGCTTTTTGTTCTGCCAGAGGTTCAGCAACTCATCCTGCAAGCGTAAGCGGGTGAAGGCATCGAGGGCAGCAAACGGCTCGTCCACAAACAGTACGCTCGGTTCAACCGCCAGGGCCCGGGCAATGGCAACCCGCTGCTTCATACCACCGGACAGTTCATGGGGATGCTTGTGGATTGCCTGCTGGAGGCCAACCAGTTCAAGAGTTGCCAAGGCTTTTTCGCGCGCCTCGGCAGCCGGGACACCTTTGGCCTGTAGGCCAAAAAGCACATTACCCAAAACGGTCCGCCACGGATAGAGACCGTAATCCTGAAAAATCATGATATGGTCCGGATCAGGGCCAATTACCGGTTTACTGTCGATCTGAACTGAACCGCTGGTGGGCCGCTCAAAACCGGCCAGCAGGTTGATCAGGGTAGTCTTGCCACAGCCGCTGGGTCCCACCAGGCAGGTGAACTCGCCGGCCCCGATTTCCAGATCAACCTGATTGAGGGCGATCTGTTCCTCGCCCCGTGCCGAGCGAAAACGCTTTTCAACTCCCTGGAGCTGGATCTTTGGCGGCAAAATACTCACGAGATAACTCCCCAGCGTCGCCCGACCAGGTGCTCGACTGCCTTCATTCCTCGATAGATGATCAAGCCAAGGATACCAACCAGCAGCATGCCAGCCATGATCTGGTCGGTCCGGAGAAAGTTGCGGGCATCAACGATCATGAAGCCAAGACCAGACTGGGCACCGAGCATCTCGCCTGCCACCAGGTGAATCCAGGCCGTACCGACGGCGATATGCAGGCCGACCATGATGCCGGGGAAGGCTGCTGGAACAATGACCCGGAGAAAAGTCAGCCCTGGTCGTGCCCCGAAATTGGTGGCCACCTTCAAATAGAGCGGTGGAATGGCCCGCACGGCACTGATGGTCGAGAGCAGCACAGGGTAGAACGCGGCAAGAAAAATGATAAATACCGCCGGGGCATTACCGATCCCGAACCAGAGCACCGCCAGGGGAAACCAGGCGATTGGTGAGATGGGGCGCAGTACCTGGATGAGCGGGTCAATGGCGGCATGGCAGCGACTGAAGCGACCGAAGAAAAGCCCCAGCGGGATGGCCACCATTACCGCCAGCAGATAGGCACCGGCGAAACGGGCCAGACTGATACCGATATGCCCCCAGAGGGTGCCATTGTCAGCCAATTCATTGATCGCCCGCACCACGTCCATTGGTGCCGGAAACTGTTCCGCAGGATAACGGCTAGCCGCCAGTTGCCAGAACGCAATAAAAAAAATCAGGGAACAGAGCGGCAGCACCAGTTTTTGTAGCCGTGAAATCATTCGTTACCCTGCCTTCTTGGCGAATCGATCGTCCAAATACCCCGCCAGATCAACCTTGTCTTTGGCAATGCCGAATTTCACCATGTAGTCCTGAGTGGCGGCAAAGTCCGCTTTGTTCGGTACCAGATTCAGGAAACTCAGCCGATCCCGGGGCGATGTCAGCACCTTTTCGATTATTTCCGGTTTCTGCCCGAGAATCTTGGTTGATCCCTTTGCCGCCAGAACCGGGTTGGCCTCAATAAAGGCGGCGGTACGGGTGAAGCCACTGACCAGTTCTTGTACTGCCTCCGGATGTGAACTGATGACTGTTTCCCGTAAGTTCAACACGCAGCAGATATGGTCGCGCCAGATATCCTTGGAAAGCGTAAGAATCTTGCCCACCTTTTGAGCTTCCGCCTGGACCCCGAACGGTTCGGCGACGATGTAGCCATGAATGCGGCCAGTGGCCAAGGCGTTGACCATTTCTGGCGGCGGCAAGTCGATGATCTTCAGATCCTTGGTCGGATCGATATGTTTTTCAGTTAGAATTTTGCGCAACAAGATGTTGTGGGTAGAAAAAGGGCTGGGGATAGCAATGATCTTCCCTTTCAGATCCTCGATCCGGTTGATCTCACCGCTATTCTTGACAGTGATCACGCTGCCGTTACGGTGCCCGAGCAGAACGACCTTTACCGGCGCCCCCTTTTGCCGCAAGGTCAATCCGATGGGGGTGATCAGGAACGCACCATCAATTGCCCCGGCCTTGAGCGCCTCGGCAATCTCCGGCCAGGAAGAGAACTTGATTGGCTGAAGACCAACAGTTTTGAACTGTTCACGTTCGGCAGCAATCATCAGGAGATGATCGGTGATAGGAAGATAGCCAATCTTTAAGTTGACCTTGGCGCCACCGGCAAACACGTTACCGACCAGCCCTGGGGCGGCGGCAGCTGCCAGGGCGAGGCTGGATGCCTTGAGAAAATCACGTCTATTCATGGTGATGCTCCTCCATTTCGTGATGGGTTTGATGATGGCCATGCGCGTGGGCATGGGCGTGTTCCTGTTCCTTGCACAGTGCAGACAAGCGTGCCGCGGCAGGTTTTGCACTTTGGCACCAACCGATGGCCGCTCGCCGGGCATCAAAGTCCGCCACAATCCGTCTGGCCAGGGCCACTGGGTCCGGGTCGACTACCATAACCGCACCGAGTAGTTCCTGGGTATCGGCAAAGATGAAGTTGGCAACCTTGTCCGAGCCGGCGACCGGCGGGGCAAGACAGTGGTATGAATTCAGTCCCAGCAGGCGAAAGCCCATGGCGGCGCCAAGCCCCTTTTCGTTGGACCACTCCGGGCTGGAAAAGGCGAGCGGCAGGTGCTTGAGCGGCTCGGCGGCTGCATTGGCAATGGCGCGAAAAAAAGCCGATGCGCGGGCATTGTCCAGGCATTCCCCCATGTGCCAGACCGGCGGCAGCTGATGCGGAGCCAAGGCAGTATTAAGACCGGGACCCGCAGCGGCCAACCCTTCCGGTAGGCAGAAGCCAAGCTTCAGCAGTGCATAGGCAGCACAGCCATTGGTCAGCGCCAACACGTCATGGGCAATCAATTCATCGGCCACCTTGACCACCGCCTCCTCAAAGACCACCTTGGGGTTGTTGCACCCCACCAGGTTCACCACCCCCCGGATGCGACCGCTGCGCAGATGCTCCAGCAGCACGTCAACACCGCCGAAGGTGGCGAGGATGTTCTCGACGGAAAAACCTACTTCCGCCTCCATCCTCGCCTTTGGGATGAAAACCTTGCCGCTCTGGCGCTCACCATAGGCCTGGATGCCGCGACGGACGATCCGCTCAGCCAGAGCATCGGCCTGGTCAAGATTGCTGTGGTGGTGATCAAAGGCAATATGCTCGGCTCCGGGGAGCCGGGCCGAATCACTGGTGGTGACCACCCGGGTGTGGAAGCAGGCTGCCACATCCATGATCCCGGGGAACACATCCTGGACATCCGCCACCCAGAGGTCCATGGCCCCGGTAGCCAGGACCAGTTCCGCGCCAACGGCATTGGTAAGCGGCGTCACCTCACCAAACTTGGCCAGGGCCGAGTGCCCTGAGCAGCAGATGCCATAAAGTCGGATGGTGCGGGCACCCGCTTGCTGTGCCCCAGAAATCAAATCGTCCCGCCGGCTGGCCTTGACAATGGCTGCCACCAGCAACGGGGAATGGCCATGGACCGCGATATTGACTGTGTCCGTGCTGATAACCCCCAGGTTGGTGCTGATCCGGCTCCGCTTGGGCAGACCATAGAGGCAGTCCATGGCGATACTTGAACCAACCACACTGCTCCAGGCAAAGGCCAGGCCGCAACGGAGCATCTGCCGGACAACATTCTCCCAGTCACCATCGGTGCCGGTGGTGGTGCGATGCAGCGCTTCGAATACCTCGTGATAGGCGCCGATCGGCAGAATATCCAACTCTCGCCAGACCTGCAGCCGTTCCGGTGGGGCCAAGGCTTCCAGGGTCTTGTGTGGTCCCGGTAACGTCCGGCAAAGATCGTCCAGCAAAATCAAGGCTATTTCGCCGGCCAGCTCCTTGATCGATTTTGTTTCTTCATAAATGCCAAAGGCCTTGGCCGAAGCAACCACCTTTTCCGGGCCGAGAATCGGCAGATCAAGGCTGTCGTCGGCGGCACCCTTGAGGGCCAGCATCACCTCACGGCCCCGAGCGCCGTGAGCGGCTGCTCCTGCAGCAGTCCAACGAAGAATGTTGCGCGCCACAATAAGATGGGCATCAGCACCACAGGCACCTTTGGGACTCTTGGCGGTAATCCGGCACGGGCCAATGTGGCAGTTTTTGCAGCAGGTACCGTTGAGTCCAAAACCGCAATGGGGTTTCTGGGCATCAAAGCGGTCAAATGTGGTCTCGATGCCAGCCTGTTCGAGATGAACCAGCATCTCGCTCACCGCTGGATCGGGTGTGAGGGCAATGACATCGGCCTTACTGGGAAATGTTCGCTTACTGGTCATGCGCTTCCTCTCGCTCGGGATCAGGCAGTACCATGAAACTCGAATGGGCGGGGCAGTCGAAACTGCCCCGCAGCGGGATTATTTCGTAGGGCTGTAAATCTGATCAAACAGACCGCCATCGGCAAAATGTGCTTTCTGGGCCTTCTGCCAGCCACCGAAATCCTTGTCGATGGTATAGAGCTTCTTCACTTTGGCCAGTTTGGTCGGAATTTTCGGGTTAATCGGCCGGTAGTAGTGTTTGGCGGCAATTTTCTGCCCCTCATCCGTGTAGAGATACTTCAGGTATTCTTCAGCGACTTTGCGAGTACCGTGTTTGTCTGCTACCTTATCGATCACCGTCACCGGCGGCTCAGCCAAAATGCTTTCCGGCGGGGTTACGATATCAAACTTATCCGGGCCGATTTCATTGATTGCCAGAAATGCCTCATTTTCCCAGGCCAGCAACACATCCCCCAAACCACGCTGCGCAAAGGTATTAGTGGAACCACGAGCACCAGAATCCAGAACCGGCACATTTTTGAACAGTTTAGTTACAAATTCTTTGGCTTTTGCATCGTTACCGCCTGGTTGATTCTTGGCGAAGGCCCAGGCTGCCAGATAGTTCCAGCGGGCACCACCAGATGTTTTCGGATTGGGAGTAATAACCGCAATCCCGGGTTTCACCAAATCGTTCCAATTTTTGATATTCTTTGGATTGCCCTTCCGGACCAGAAAGACGATGGTGGAGGTGTAGGGCGAACTGTTGTGGGGAAGTTCCTTCTGCCAACCCGGTTTGATCAAACCCTTTTCGGCGATAGCATCAATATCGTAGGCCAGGGCCAAAGTAACCACATCAGCTTCCAACCCATCAATGACCGCCCTGGCCTGCTTGCCGGCACCACCGTGAGATTGTTTGATGGTGACCGTTTCACCGGTCTTCTTTTTCCAGTAATCAGCAAACACCTTGTTGAAATCGGCGTACAACTCACGGGTTGGGTCATAGGAAACATTGAGCAGCGTGGTATCGGCAGCGGCAAAACCGGGTATCGACAGGGTGAGGGTCAGGGTGGCTACGGCAGCAAGTTTCCGCAGCAGGGTCGTCTTCATTTCAAGCTCCTTTGTAGTCTGTAGACTTGGTAGATTTTAGGCGTGAAATAAATCCCCCAGCCGGAGGGGAATAGTTAAATACAATTTCTATAGTTTTTATAAATACCGAACCCGACTAATAAAGTCAATAAAAAGTTTCACCCTCACGGTGACATTCAGCAGGTTATTAAAAGCTCAGGTTGTTCAAAAATAGTCAGATCTGCGCACCCGCAGAAACGACCGCGGAGGCGTAGCCGCGCTACGCCGCACAAGGAAGTGACGAGGACGGCGGCGAGATGGCTGTTTCTGAACAACCTATCAGATCCCGGTTCCGTCATCGGCATGCACTCCGCTCTCCTGCCTGATACTCCGTTTAAACAGCATCAGGCTCACGCCATCTGCGGTCCGGTCAAATTCAAACGACAGGGTCTGCTCATACGCCAATTGTGCCACTGCTGCCAGCTGTGCCAGATTACGCAGACGAAACAGTAACCTATTCCCCTGGCCAAGATAGTCAAGAAAGCTGGTTTCAACGGTAAATATCAGCGAACTTTCCTCGCCGGTCAGGTCCACCAGACTTACCCCATGGCCGCCAATGGCGTTATCACCCAAAGAGATCAGTTTGGCCGGGACATCACCAACTACCGGAGCCGATGTAAACGATACCTCGTGGGTGGTCCGGAAGTTGTCCGGCGCGGTCGCGATTACCATGCCGGCTGCCACCGTCGCGTTGCTGAAGCGGTCGATCAGGATGAAACTGCCCGTATCCCGGTTCTGCTGATAAGTATCAAAGGCAATTGGGCGGTCCAGCTCCAGGCGGGCCACGCCTATTTCGTTCAGTCCGAGGGACGGTGCCTGCTTTTGCTCCAGGGTATTGACATCCACCACATACTGGATGTCAGTAACCCGACCAGGGGTTATGGCCGTCGCGGTCCTGACCAGGTAGACCTGCCCCAGCTGCAGCGGCTCGTCATGCATCCAGACCAGGTGTGCCTCCGGATGGCGGGCATGGAGCGGTGGCGCATCAGGTGCGGTCAGCATATCCCCCCGGCTGACGTCAATTTCGTCCGCCAGGGTCAGGGTCACGGCCTGGCCAGCGGTTGCCTCCCCCAGATCGCCCCCCATGGTGACAATGCGAGCTACCCGGCTGACACTCCCGGATGCGGCTACCCGCAGCTCGTCTCCCGGTCGGATCGTACCGGCGGCGATGGTGCCGCAAAAACCGCGGAAGTCGAGATGGGGGCGGTTTACCCACTGCACCGGCATCCGGAACGGTTGCTCCCGGTTATCCCCGGCGACCGCAAAGTTCTCGAGAAAGTGCATCAGGGTCGGCCCGGTGTACCACGGGGTGTTCGCGCTGGCATCTATCATATTGTCGCCATTCAAGGCCGAGAGCGGGATGGCGGTAATGGAGGCAAAGCCGAGCGGGGCGGCGAACTGCTGGTAGTCGCGCACGATCGCATCGAACCGCTCCTGATCAAAGTCAATCAAATCCATCTTATTGATTGCCAACACCACATGCTTGATGCCAACCAGGGAGACCAGGAAACTATGGCGTCGGGTCTGGGTCAACAGCCCCTTGCGGGCATCCACCAGGATCACTGCTACCTGGGCGGTGGAGGCACCGGTTACCATGTTGCGGGTATACTGCTCGTGGCCCGGGGTGTCGGCAACGATGAACTTGCGATTGTCAGTGGAGAAGAAGCGATAGGCCACATCAATGGTGATCCCCTGCTCCCGCTCCGCCTGCAGCCCGTCCAGCAGCAGGGCATAGTCAATAGCGCCCCCCTGGGTACCGACCCGTTTACTGTCCGCCTCCAGGGCCGCCAGCTGATCCTCGAAGACCATTTTGGAATCCCAGAGCAGACGGCCAATCAGGGTACTTTTGCCGTCGTCAACACTACCGCAGGTGATAAAGCGGAGCAGCGACTTTTCTTCCTGGCTCTTCAGGTAGGCCAGGATATCTTGTTCAATCAACTCTGATTGGTGTGCCATGATTACCTCAGTTATGGGCTAAGGGCTCAGGGTTCAGGGCTCAAGAGATTATCCCGAGCCCCAGGCCCAGAGCCCTGAGCGGTTTTAAAAATATCCTTCCTGCTTCTTCTTTTCCATTGACCCCGCCGAATCATGGTCGATCAGCCGCCCCTGGCGCTCCGAGGTCTTGGTCAAGAGCATCTCCTGGTTGATTTGCGGCAGAGTATCTGCCTCCGATTCCACCGCCCCGGTCAGGGGGTAGCACCCCAAGGTGCGGAAGCGAACCGATTTGTACTGAATCTCTTCTCCTGGCCGCAGGTCCATGCGCTCGTCATCCACCATGATCAGCATGCCGTCCCGCTCCACCACCGGCCGGACTGCCGCGTAGTAGAGCGGTACGATCGGAATCTGTTCCAAGTGAATGTATTGCCAGACATCCAGTTCGGTCCAGTTGGAGATTGGAAAGACCCGGATGCTTTCCCCCGGTTTGACCCGGGTGTTGTACAGACTCCAGAGCTCCGGCCGCTGGTCCTTTGGATCCCAGCGATGATTTTTGCTGCGGAAGGAGAAGATTCGCTCCTTGGCCCGCGACTTTTCCTCATCGCGGCGGGCACCACCAAAGGCCGCGTCGAACTTATACTTGTTCAGCGCCTGCTTCAACCCTTCAGTCTTCATGATGTCGGTATAGAGTGACGAACCGTGGGTAAAGGGGGAAACCCCCAGCCTTACCCCCTCCTCATTCACATGAACGATCAGGTCGAGACCACATTCGGCCGCCATCCGGTCCCGGAACTGGATCATTTCGCGAAACTTCCAGGTGGTGTCCACGTGCAGCAGTGGAAACGGTGGCGGTGCCGGGTAAAAGGCCTTGCGGGCCAGATGCAGCATGACCGCCGAGTCTTTGCCAATGGAGTAAAGCATCACCGGGTTGGTGAATTCAGCCACCACTTCCCGGAGAATCTGGATGCTTTCCGCTTCCAGCTGTTGTAAGTGCGTCAGGTTCTTGCTCATAAAACTACTCCTTATTCAATCCATCCACCGCCAATGACGGTATCACCATTGTAAAGAACCGCGGCCTGGCCCGGGGTCACGGATGTCTGCGGGGTGTCAAAATGAACGGTAAAGCGGTCATCGGCCAGCATGTGGACGGTACAGTCTGCCGGTTGGTGCCGGTAGCGGATGCGGCAGGTTGCCCTGAACTCAGCTGATGGCGGCGCCACACTCCAAGTTGCCTGAGCAGCTCTTAACACGGAGGTTGACAGCTCTTCGTATCCACCAACCACCAACCGGTTTCGCGCAATATCAATATCGGTTACGTGCAGCGGATGGGGCCAGGCAATGCCAAGCCCTTTGCGCTGGCCAACTGTATAACGGTGTAATCCTGAGTGCCGCCCAATAATCGAACCATCCCTAGTCACAATCTCACCCGGGTTCTGGGCGATGCCGTGAGTCTCCAGAAATTTCACATAGTCATTATCAGGAATGAAGCAGATCTCCTGGCTCTCATGCTTTTGCGCCACCGGTAAAGCAAATTTCACGGCAAGCTGCCTGACCTCTGTCTTTTCCAGCTGACCAACGGGAAACAGCACCAGCTGCAGCTGTGCCTGACTCAAAGTAAAGAGGAAGTAGGACTGATCCTTGGCCGGATCACGTCCGGTTAACAGCCGTTGCTGTCCGGCAGCATCCGCTTCGACCCGAGCGTAATGACCGGTGGCCAGAAAGTCGGCACCCAGCTCCTTTGCCTTCTGCAGCAGCAGATCAAACTTGATCAGTTCATTGCAGCGAATGCAGGGGTTGGGGGTGCGGCCGGCCGCGTATTCGGCGATGAAATAATCGATCACCAGCTGTTTGAACTCGGCGCGCATGTCGATGACTTCGAAATCGATACCCAGCTTCATCGCCACCCGGCCGGCGTCCAGCACGTCGTCCAGCGAGCAGCAGGTTTTGCTGCGGCAGCCAGGTTCCTTCGGGATCGGATCATACAGCTGCAGGGATACCCCTACTACCTCATACCCCTGTTCTTTAAGCAACGCCGCGCTGACCGATGAGTCAACCCCGCCACTCATGGCAATAACTACCTTTGTACGCTTTTGCACTGCGGTATTAATCATAATTCCATATCCTGAGGGCTCAACAGCCGCCATACTTTTTAGAATTGCTGCGAATCAGGTTCCGGAAATCAATGAGCAGCTGACCAAAACCCACCCCAAGATGCTTTGTGGGGTTAATACCAGTATTGACATGCAGGCGCAACAGTTCGCGGGCCAGGTTATTTAGTTCGATGGTTGTCCGATTTACCGCATACCGATCAAACTGAATGTCATTGATGATTCTGATGATTGAACGGTCATAATCAAAACCGGCGTCAGCAAAGATGCTCCGTTGTCGTTCGATATACAGTCGTATCTTTGCATCATCATTGCCGGGAGTTACCCCTGGAGCCTTATAGTTTACCTTTGCCCGGTGCAATTTCGCCAATGCCTCATCGGTATAGGGCATTGGTTGACCGGCAGCTGCGGTCTTTGCTACGACAAACAGGAGCAGCACCATGATTGATAAGGCGATATTACTACGCATTCTCATTGTTATCGCTTATGCAGGCCACATTCCTTGTTTTCCGGGTTTTCCCACCACCAGCGGCCGGCCCGGTCATCTTCGCCCGGCTGGATCGCCCGGGTGCAGGGGGCACAGCCAATGGAAGGGTAGCCCAGACGGTGCAGGCGATTGACCGGGATGCCCTGTTCCTTTGCGTAGTCCCATACCTGCTCGCTGCTCCAGTTGAGCAGTGGGTTGATCTTCAGGATGCCGTTGTTGGCAACATCGATCGCGATTGCCACCAGGTCGGTCCGGGTGACACTCTGCTCACGGCGCATGCCGGTTACCCAGCCTGCCAGCCCGTGCAGCGCCCGGCTAAGCGGTTCTACCTTGCGTATCCGGCAGCATTCCTGCCGGTTCGCCAGGGATTCGCGAAACGAGAATGGCCCCTTACTCTGCAGCAGGCATTCCACCGCATCGTTTTTCGGGAAATACCAGTCGATGCTGAGCCGATAGCGGTCAACAAGGGCATCAGCCACCTCATAGGTCTCTTCATTCAACCGACCGGTGTCAATGGCAAAGACACCGATCGGCAACTCAAGCTGCCGGATCAGGTCGATGATCACCACATCCTCCACGGAGAAGGAGCAGGCCAGCTTCAGCGGACCATTGGCTACGGCAACGCCGACCTGGAGGATTTCCTGGGGCGAAGCGGTGTCCGGCAGGGTCGGGATAGAACGGTTGGTCCTCACGACTTACTCTTCTCCCTTTTCCAGGGTCAGCACATAGTGTCCTTCAGCCTCTTTCAGCCCGAGCAGTTTATGCCCTTCGGCTTTCAGGCTGCGCGGCACATTCTTGACCGGTTCGCCATCATCCAGCAGAAACGCCACCGTGGCCCCGGTTTCTTCCAGTTCCAGCGCCAGCTTGGCCTCGACAAAGTTGGTGGGGCAGCTAACCCCGCGCAGATCGATGGTCTTCATGCAGTTCTCTCTTTCTGGTTCAGCTGCAATTCAGATTCTTGCAGCGTTTCGTTCATTGAGCCGGTGCGATACCCTTCCAGGTCCAGGGCCACATAGGCATAACCGACTGACTTGACCACGCGAATCACCTCGGCCCGCAGCGCGCCGACAGCCCGCAGAAACTCATCCGGCCCCAGCTCGACCCGGGCAATGGTGTCATGATGCCGTACCCGCAGCTGTTGCAGCCCCAGATCACGCAGGGCATCTTCGGCACGACCAACCTGGGACAACTTTTCACGGGTGATGGTAGTGCCATAGGGAAACCGGGACGAGAGGCAGGCAAAGGACGGTTTCTCCGCCGTCGGCAGCTGCAGCATCCGCGAAAGCTCGCGGATTTCATTCTTCGTCAAACCGACCTCATCAAGTGGGCTGCGCACCTGCAGCTCGGCGGCGGCCTGGCGACCGGGGCGAAAATCGCTCCGATCGTCGGCATTGCTGCCATCAAGGAGGTACGGCAACCCCTCTGCCGCGGCAATCTGGCGCAGCTTGCCAAAAAGCTCTGCCTTGCAGTAGTAACAGCGGTTCGTCGGGTTATCGGCAAAGCCGGGGATATCCAGCTCTTCAGAGACAATCGTCCGCTGGCGACCACCCAGTTGCCGCGCCAGTGACTCGGCCTCGCGCAGTTCCCGTTCCGGATAGGTTGCCGAGGTTGCCGTCACCCCCAGGGCACGATCGCCCAGCAGTTGCACCGCTACCGCAAAGAGGAACGAAGAATCAACCCCGCCGGAATAGGCGATAACACAGCCACCCATCTCCTTGAGCTGCTGCTGCAGCTGCGCGTATTTTTCCTGTAGCACTACGTTCATTACGTTATCTTCCTCAACCGACCAAACGCTTGCCGACCTGGGTATCAATCCGCTGCGGCGGAATGGTTGCCGCCACGACTGAGTCGGGGAATTGCTGGCGCAGAGTCGTCAACAGCGAGTCCGGGCCTTCCTGAATAATGATTTCACCGAGCCTGATTCTCCCTTTTTCTTCGGCTTTTTCCTTGTACCAGGCCAGCACAGCGGCGATGAACGCCACCACTTGGTTTTCGGGGAGGAAGGTGGCGAACAGGGTGCCAACTAAAGGGTAGCGCCCCCACTTGCCGCCGATGCGCACCGTATAGCCCAGTTTTGCGGCCTGCCAGGCCTCGGTCGGACAGACCTTGAGGCAGTCGCCACACCAGGTGCAGTTTTCGGCACTGAACTGCGGCAACTGGTCATCCCCCATGACAATCGCCCCATCGGCACAGCTCTTAGCACAGAGGCCACAACCGATGCAGGCAGCCGCATGCAGCTTCGGCCAGACCGCACCCTGAAAACCAACATCATTGGTCGCTGATTTGGGGCAGTCAAAGGGGCAACCGGCAAAGGCAACCTTGAACTTATGGTGACCCGTTGAGGTGCCGAACAGCTGCTGATCCACTTCCAGGGCCGACGCCTGGGTATCCACCAGACCATTGGGGTTGTATTCGCAGCCGCCGCAGGCCGTCGGCACCCGGACCCGGGCGCCGCAGGATGCGACTTTCTGGTCCCCTGCCCCCAGTTCGGCCACCACGGCGTCAAAGTCCTTGAAGTTTACATTGATCAGCTCCACCGACTGTCGCACCGACAGGTGCACCATCCCCTGGCCGTATTTGTCCGCTACTTCGGCAATTTTTTTCAGCCGCTCCACCGGCAAGCGGCCGCCGGGGACCCGCAGTCTGACGGTAAACAGGTCTTTGCCCCGCTCCTTGATGAAGCCTCCGGCCTTGAGATTTTTCAGGTCAATGGTGGTCGTGGTTTTTTCGTCGGCCATGCTCTTTTCCTTTTCAGGGTCGGTATCCTGAAGCAAACCCCTCCAAACCTCCCCTTATCAGGGGAGGCTCAGGGTATTCCCCCCTGACAAGGGGGGATTGAGGGGGTTAGGTGTAAATATTAATCTCTTCCGGGGTGACAACGCCCCCCGCAATCAGGAATGATTTGATATCCGGGACTTCCCCGGCCAACGAAATGATCACATAGGAAACAGCCGGCGTCAACGCCAGGCGAATGTCTTCTACCGACGGCCGCGCCGGGGTTTCCGGGTGGGAGTGATAGATGGCCAGCATCTCCTTCCCCTTGGCCCGCAGATCCTTGATCACGGCAAACTGCTCTTTCGGCTCCATGGTGAAGTGTTCGTTACTCCGGTCGGTGTTGACCATCGGGTAATGCGCGCTCACCACGCCATCCGCCCCCCCCAGGATGCCGCAGGCCTCCAGGGGGAAGTCCTTTTTCGCGTGGGCAAACAGGGCGTCAATGATCGGTTGCGGAATCGTCAGCATGGCTATTTCCCCAGGTCGCAGACCGTCATTGCATCCAGTTCGTCATGCAGTTCGGTGATGGTCGGCGCGTCCCCGCAGATCGGACATTTCGGGTTACGTTTGATCCCGATGTCGCGGAATTTCATCGCCAGGGCATCATAGGTCAACAGTCGCCCGGCCAGCAGCTCACCTTTGCCGAGGATAAACTTGACCGCTTCAGTGGCCTGAATCGATCCGATCACGCCGGGCAGCACCCCGATCACGCCGGCCTGGGAACAGGTCGGGATGGCATCCTTGGGTGGCGGAGTCGGAAAGATGCAGCGATAACAGGTGGACTGGCCCGGCAACACGGTGATGGTCTGACCGACGAACTGGAGGATGCCGCCATGGGAATAGGGCTTGCCCCCCAGGACGCAGGCATCGTTGATCAGGAACTTGGCGGCAAAGTTATCGGTACCGTCGATGATGAAGTCGTAATCGGCAATGAGCCCGGCGATGTTGGCCGCACTGACCCACTCCTGATAGGTATTGACCGTGACATCAGGGTTGATGGCCCGCATCTTCTCTGCTGCCGACTCCACCTTTGGCTTGCCCACATCCGGGGTGAAGTGGATCACCTGCCGCTGCAGATTGGTGATGTCCACCACGTCGGCATCGGCAATACCGATGGTGCCAACCCCGGCCGCGGCCAGATAGAGGGCAATCGGGGCACCGAGCCCGCCGGCACCAATGATCAGCACCCGGCCGGCCAGCAGCTTCTGCTGCCCCTTGCCACCGACTTCCTTGAGAATTATGTGGCGCGAGTAGCGCTGGATCTGCTCTTCAGTCAACATCAGCGGCCTCCCCCCATGAAGTAGAGAAACTCGACACTATTGCCCGCAGTGATGGCAGTCGTATCGAAGTTCTCCCGGTCAATGATCTCACCATTCAGCTCCACGGTGACGTACAGGGCATCCTTTACCTGCAGTTCATCAAGCAGGGCGGTGATGGAGAGGGTCTCTTTTCCTTCGATGGTGGTGGGCTTACCGTTGACAGTCAGTTGCATGGTTGGTCCTTTCTTGCTGAAATTAAAGATTGACGAGGGCTTGGCTAAAGTCCCCGATGATATCGCTTGGATGTTCGAGGCCAACCGAAACCCGGATCTGTTCATCCGTGACGCCCATCAGCAGGCGCTGTTCCGGGGGATAGTCAACACAAATGGTGCTGGCCGGGTGAATCACCAGGGTCTTGGCATCGCCGATGTTGGCCAGGTTTTTCGCCAGTTTGAGCCCATTGATCAAGCGGAACGCTTCTGGCTGGCTGGCCAGACCAAATGTGAGCACCCCACCGTAAAGGCCACCGTACTGACGCGTGGCCAGATCATGAAACGGCGAATCTTCCAGGCCGGGGTAGTTGACCCAACTGACCTGCGGCTGATCCTTCAGGAATTGCGCCAGGGCCAGGGCATTGCTGCAATGCCGCTCCATTCTCAGCCCCAGGGTTTGAATCCCCTCGGTGAGCAGGAACGAGTTCATCGGCGCTGGGCAGGCCCCCAGGTCCTTGTGCATCAACTTGCGCAGGCGGGCGGAAAAGGCGAACTGGCGGTATTTATTGGCGTACAGCTCAAAGTGCGGAAAAAGCGGGCTCTGCCAGTTGAAGGTGCCGCAATCGATGATCGCGCCGCCAATGACACTGCCGGTGCCGTTGATGAACTTGCTGGTGGAATGAATCACCAGATCAGCGCCGAGATCACGCCCCCGTGCCAGATAAGGAGAGGTGACCGTGGCATCCAGCATGAGCGGAACGCCAGCCCGTCGGGCAATGGCACTCAAGGCAGCGATATCTGGCACATCCATTTTCGGATTGCCGATGGTTTCGACAAATATCAACCTGGTTGCCGGCGAAACTGCCGCGGCAAAGGCGGTCAAATCGGTCGGATCGACAAACTTGCTCAAGATTCCGTAGTTAGACAGAGTATCCCTGAACAACGAAAAGGTACCACCAAACAGAGACGCGGAAGAGAGGATTTCATCACCGGTGCGAAGGATGGTCAACACCGCGGTACTGATGGCTGCCATGCCGGAAGCAGTGGCTATCGCCGAGACAGCACCTTCGAGCAAGGCCAGGCGCCGCTCCAGACTTTCAGTAGTGGGGTTATTCAGGCGGGTATAGATCTGCCCGGTTTTACGGCCGCGGAAAATATCTTCCAGGTCTTCAGCAGTCTCGTGGGCAAAGGATGACGATTGGACAATCGGCACCGTAGTTGCCCCAGACGGGCCGGGCTCAAGACCACCATGAATAAGCAGGGTTTCAACATGCAATGACTGCGGTCTGTTCATGCGAGTCTCCAGTCTCTCTGGTCAGCTCGTAAAGATTAGTAATTGCCCTCGGCGGGCCGACTTTTTCATGATCATAGTAAGGCGCAGCAAGGTTGTCAAGAATAATTTAGATATTGTCTATAACGATTGTAGTTTTTGGCCTTATAGCCTGCTCATAAAATTGAGGCAGAAACCAAAGGCATCACGTTTTATCTGGCAAATTGCGGCCAGCGCCATAGGACATCTCCTGTTGTTACGTGAAGATCAAATTCCAGCACCATCCTGAATGATGCCAGTATCAATTTTCATGTCACAACCGATCAACACTACTTTTTTGCCAGCATCAGCAAGCGCCGCACTCAGATTGGCCGCCAGAGTTGTCTTCCCGACACCACCTTTGCCAAAAAAAGTAATCTGCTCTGCCATATCAATTCCCCTGAATCGTAAAAAAAGGCCGGGATCGTCACTCTTGACTTCATCCCGGCCTCCGGTTATCCGGTCAACCTGTTATGTCTCAACCAATGAGACTTATTCACAAACATTACTATAAGCGTCCTTAAATGCCGCTGCCGTGAATATGCTCCTGCCGGCTGAGACGTACCTTTTCGTTCTTATCGATCTGGATCACCCGGCCATCCTGAATGACCAGCGTTACTGTGCCGAAACGAATGACCCGCAGGGCATCCCGCACCTGTCGTTCCAGCTCGCCATTCCATGGCTCACCTTCCGGGGCCGCCATTAAATCCCCTCGAATAGCGCCGTGGAAAGGTAACGCTCAGCGCCGTCAGGAAGGATCACGACGATTGTCTTGCCGGTAAACTCGGGATCAAAGGCCAAACGAACTGCGGCCGCAATGGCGGCACCACCGGAAATACCGATCAGGATCCCCTCTTCCTTGGCCAGACGCTTGGCAAATTCGATGGCATCGTCACTGCTGACCTGTTCAACCCGATCGACGATCGACAGATCGAGGGTATCGGGAATAAACCCCGCGCCGATCCCCTGAATTTTGTGGGGACCGGGCTTCAATTCTTCACCGGCCAACTTTTGGGAAATGACCGGGCTCTCTTTTGGTTCAACCGCCACCGAGATGATCTTCTTCCCCTTGGTGTTTTTGATATAACGGGAAATGCCGGTGATGGTGCCACCAGTGCCGACCCCGGACACCAGCACGTCGATTGCGCCGTCGGTGTCGTTCCAGATTTCCGGCCCGGTGGTCTTTTCGTGGATCGCCGGGTTTGCAGGGTTCTTGAACTGTTGCGGGATGAACCAGCGGGCCGGATCAGAGGCGGCGATTTCTTCGGCCTTGCTGATTGCCCCCTTCATCCCCTCGGTGCCAGGGGTGAGTATCAGATTCGCCCCCAGTGCTGCCAGTACCCGGCGCCGTTCGATACTCATGGTTTCCGGCATGGTCAAGGTGAGCTTGTAGCCCCGTGCGGCGGCCACATACGCCAGGGCGATACCGGTATTGCCACTGGTCGGCTCGATGATCTCGACCCCGGGTTTCAGTACCCCTCGCTCCTCGGCGTCCCAGATCATGCTGGCACCGATGCGGCATTTGACCGAATAAGCCGGGTTGCGCCCCTCGATCTTGGCCAGAACAGTTGCCCCGGCGCCCTTGGTTACATGATTGAGCTGGATCAGCGGGGTATTACCGATGGATTGGGAGTTGTCGACATAAATTTTTGCCACGATTAATTCTCCTTTCTTAGTTGACCATCACCATTAATTACTATCTATAGACCTTATAGATTTTGTTGCCAAAAAAATATCAGATGGAAAAATCGAGTTGCTTGGACAGCCGTTGCCGCTCGAATTCACTTTTTTCAATCATATCTGCCAGGGTAACGTTGTCAACGATCGCCGAAACTGCATTTTGCACATCCGCCATCACCATTCTAGTGGCACAGGTCGCCAAATCCTGACACTCAGGACAAGCCGATGAAGCATTCTCAGACAAACATTGCACCGGGGCCAGATCCCCTTCAAAAGCACGAATGATATTGCCGAGCGTAATAGTTGACGGTGCCTTTGCCAGCCAATAGCCACCGCCCGGCCCTTTGCGGCTGCTCAGAATGCCCTGGCTCTTGAGGGTCAGCAAAATAGCCTCAAGAAATTTCTTGGGGATATTCTCAGCAGCGGCCAGTTCGGCGATAAGGTAACTCTCCTTATCCCGCGAACGGGCCATGAAACTGAGCGCCTTAATGGCGTATTTACTGCGCATTGAAATCATTAATGCCTACCATCGCTATAGTTATTATCGTTTTAGGTTATTCTTACCATGTTGTCAATCTGTTTTTTTACGATGATCTTCAACACCAGGAGGATTGCACCCCGTAAAATTTGAGTTGAAGTATTTCTCTGCAAAAGACTTTCAAGAACTATAAATGCCCACATACTGTGAAACGGCTACGCCTGAATCTCAATCGCCCGGCCTGAAATAATCGCCTTCCATACTTGCTCACCCGCTATAATTGCGTTCATAACCATCTCGGATAACCCGTTAGATACTCGACTGTTACTGCGTACGGACATCCAGTTTATTTTAGGAGGACGCCCACTAATTCACCGTAAATACGGGGATGTCCCTCGTTTCCCTATCTATTACATCATGCTGAAACCCAGGTTATTGAAGGCAAAAGCTATCGGATGAAAGATCTGATAGAAGCCTGAAGAAAACAAAGCCGCCGACCTCGGTAAAAACTGAAGTCGGCGGACTGTTGTCACAGCATTATTAAAGTGCCACGTTTACTACATTTTCACGGAACCGCTGACACTATCCAGCACTATGTCAATGATATGGGGACATCACCGGGGGTTGAACCCGTGCTTTTTCTATTTATATTGTCGGTAAGCGGTTAGCGGATCGTTACAGAAAGATTTCCGGTAGTATTAACTGCTACGATTATTGTTGTTTCTGCTTTACCATTGACTGGAAATGATTTCCAGTTAACGCCGTGATGAATTTTCCGGGCCAGGGCAACATCGCCAGCACCAGAAATTGCAGCTTGGTCGAATTGACCTTTTTTATCATAGGATATCTTGATGATGGCGCTGTTCCCGCTCAGGCTGCCAGCTTCTGCAGGAGAAACAATCTGCTGGAGATATGAACTGACGGCTTCAGGATAACTTGACCCTTCAGCGGCATATGAACCTGTAGCGGACAGGGTGGTCAGGCAGACTATGGCGGCGATGAGAGTTTTCATGGATGTAGTTTTCATGGAGCACCTCCTGGTGGCATTGTATGGGTTAGTTGTCTTTTGTTATTACAAGGGCAGTGCCAATGTTAATAAAACTCGCAACTAGCTTAAAACAATGAAAATACATCGAAAGTGCTGACGAGCGTCGCCGATGGCAATTGTTTTGATTCTGAACAGAATCAAGGTTTCTCCTTAAATAGCTGTTTAAATTTAGTAGGTTGCAATCTGTTGTCCTCTGCTTGAGTGTGTGTTAACTTTGCACAGTCGAAGATTGAACCGTTATATGCGTTAAAAATAGGTATGTTCCTATGAATGAATTGGGCCAGAAAATATGTTGGAGGAATTGAATTGGATAACATCCTGCTGGAACTGGTTGTGATTGCTGCGCTGATCCTCGCCAACGGTTTTTTCGCATGTTCGGAATTTGCTATTGTTTCGATCCGGAAAAGCCGCCTGGCCCAGTTGGTAGAAGAGGGTGACAGTCGGGCATCAATTGTGGAGGGCTTTCAGAAAGACCCTCACCGACTGTTGGCCATTGTGCAGATTGGGGTCACGCTGGTCGGTTCTTTCGCTTCAGCTATTGGCGGGATCATTGCTGTCGAAAATCTGAAGCCTTTCCTGTTGCACGTCCCGAATCAGTTAATTCAAAATGCGGCCGAACCGATTGCTGTCAGCATAGTTGTGGTGATTGTCGCGTATTTTTCGCTGATCATTGGCGAGCTGGTCCCAAAGACCATTGGGCTGAACTATGCAGAAGCTGTGGCAGTGCGGGTAGCGCGGCCAATACAGATTATGGCGTCGATCAGCGGGGTGATGGTTACGTTTCTTACCTGGTCAAGTCGTTCGGTTTTGCGACTGCTGCGGATCAAGGCTGAAGGTGGTGGCGAGTTCATTACTCGCGAAGAGATCCAGCATATTGTTGCGGAAGGGCAGGAGAGCGGCGTTTTTACTGAGGCAGAACACGAATATATTAAAAACATCTTTGATTTTACCCACACCAGTGTGCGCGAGGTGATGGTGCCCCGGACCCGGATGGTGGCAATTGACCTTGATCTGTCGCAGGATGCCATGCTGCAGACTATTCTGGAGAACCAGTATTCACGGTATCCGGTCTATCGGGAAAGCAGTGAGAATATCCAGGGCTTCATTCACGGTAAGGATTTCCTCGGCGGGGTACTTGGTGGTGAAGCCTTTACGGTTGAGCAGATTATCAGACCGCCATTCTTTGTGCCGGAAGGGAAAAAGGTAAATGAACTGCTGAAGGAGATGCAGCGGCAGCAGGTCCATATGGCGGTTGTGGTTGACGAATATGGCGGCATCAGCGGGCTGGTTACTACTGAAGATCTATTGGAAGAACTTGTTGGTGAAATTGAGGACGAGCATGATGTTGGTGAACTGGAAAAGGTGATTCGTCACAGCGATGGCAGCCTGGAAGTGGATGCCCTGCTGTCACTGTCTGATCTGGCAGGAGAGCTTGCAGTCGACTTCCCTGATGATGCTCAGTACGATACCTTGGCCGGATTGATCCTTGACCAGCTCGGTCGCTTCCCGGAGCAGGGTGAGCTGGTTCACTGGCAAGATTACCTGTTTACCTGTCAGGCGGTGACTAACACCGCTATTCAGCGTGTAAGGATTACCCGGCCAGAGCCTTCAAATGAGGAGCCATAATCAACCGTCAACGTTTGCTTCATAGAACCTGTCACTCGTTGGCAGGTTTTTTAGTGTCTGGGCAATGAAGTCATGCTGCCTTGCGCTTATCCACCAGGATTGAAATGGCAATGGATACGGACAGCGACCCGAAGATTACCCCGAGGGAGACCGGTAACGGTATGGCATACGCTGAGCTACTCAGCAGCATTTTGACGCCGACAAAGGCCAGGATGAATGAAACACCCAATTTGAGATAGGCGAACATCCCCATAACGTTGGCCAGCAGGTAATAGAGTGAGCGCAGGCCCATAATGGCAAAGACGTTGGATGTATAGACAATGAAAGGATCGCGGGTGACGGCCAGTACGGCCGGGATGGAATCCACCGCAAAAATAACATCGCTGCTTTCAACTACCACCAGGGTCAGGAAAAGCGGCGTGGCAGCGAGAATCCCCTGCCGGCGAATAAAAAATTTATCGTCCCGCACCCGTTTGGTGATGGGCATAAATCGGCGCACCAGTCGGACCAGCAGGTTCTTTTCCGGGTGGACCTCATCATCACCACCAAATGCCATTTTAAAACCAGTAACAATGAGGATGCCGCCAAACACGTAAATGGTCCAGTGAAAGCGCTCAATCAGTTCAATACCGGTCAGAATGAATGCCGCTCGCATCACCAGTGCCCCGATAATCCCCCACTTGAGAATTTTCGGTTGGTGTTTCTTTGAAATGTGGAAGTAGTTGAAGATCATGATGAAGACAAAAAGATTGTCGACAGACAGTGATTCTTCGATCAGGTAGCCGGCCAGGAACTCCAGGGCCTTGGCAGAACCCAGATAGTAGGCGATACCGAGGTTGAAGGCCATGGCCAGTGAGACCCAAACAATGGTCCAGGTCAAGGCTTCGCGAAATGAAATTTCATGGCTGTGTCGGTTGAATACCCCAAGATCCAGCACAAACATGATGGTGAGCAGAACGGCAAAACCGATCCAGAGAAGATTTGTTTCTGGCATGGCGCAACTAAACTCCAGGAAAGAGTCCGCATAAAATCGGCAATAGAGGGTTAACTGTATCCGCCAGCGGTGTCAATTCTTTTTCAAATGGTGGGTGGACACTGAGTTGCATTTAACCGGTTGGCGACATACAATGCAATCAGTCTTGCAGTCCAGTGTACCGGGGATTATGCGCCGTTGACGAATAATGCGTTTGTCGAAAAAAACTTCCTTTATCTTTTTGCCCTTTCCCTGCTGTTGCATCTGGTTTTGGCGGCGGTCATCTACAACCTGCCGGAAACACCCAAAGCGCCAGCATCCGCACCATTTATGGTTGATCTGCAGGATCTGCAAGAATCCACTAAATCCTTGCCTCTGGATCAGCAGCCGGTGGAGCGGTTGGATGAAAAGCGCCGCCGGGTGCCGCAAGAAATGACCCCACGCGGGTTTGATAGCCGAGATCGGCTATTGCCTCCGCGCCCCCAGCAGGCTCCTGCCAATCAGCCTCCGCGACAATCACCTCCGGTCACCCCGGGCCAAGTCGGCGAAGTTCCAGTGCGCGAAGCCCTGCCTCGCCGCGGTGAAGGATTGTTTCGACCACCGACGCCACAACCACAAATTCCATCCATGAGCAAATTGCAGCCCAGCAGTGAACGCATGGCCCAAATGGAGGAGACCTACCGACAAAAATATCGTGATGAAGTTGCTGAAGGTGATGCCCATTTTCTCAATACCAATGATCTGCAGTTTGGTTCTTTTTTGCGGCGGTTTGAGTCGGCGGTCTATGGAGTCTGGCGCTACCCGACTGAAGCTGCGCGGTTAGGTATTGAAGGGGTTACGCCGGTACGGATTACCTTCAATCGGCAAGGAGAAGTGGAGAAAATTGAACTTTTGGAAAGTTCGGGCAGTAGAATTCTTGATGAGGAAGTAGTGCGAACGCTGAAAAAGGTTGGACAGATCGGTGGGTTTCCCAAGGGGTACGACAAGGAGAACTTTACTTTGATTGCTTTTTTTCATTACGGCATAACCCGTGGTGAGGGGCGCAGTCTCAGGTAGCTTAAAGCAAAAGAGCCTTTGTGTAACTGGACATAGCGCCGGAATATTGCGCATTTAAGACCATGAAATTCAGTGGCTCTTATGCTCCAAATTGGTAAAGAAGCTATTTTTGATCAGGATGTTCGTATTCTCCAATAATTCAATTGTATGTCGTAACCTCTTTAGTATCAGATAGTTACGAGTGCGGCGGCCCAATTTTTTAACCAAAAGTCAAGCAAAAAAAATGCTGCATCATGCTGTTTTTTTTACACATATTTTCAACTCAAAGAACGATGCAATTACCTAACCGGACAATGCTGATTTCAATGAAATTTTAGTTGCGCACGATAAATTTTATCTCTTTTTCATTTGCATCCAACACTTCGATCATCATGTCTTTGATATTAATCAGGTTCATCGAGGAGATGTTATAACTCAAACCTTTGAAATATGTCGGGCGGGTAAAATCACTGCCGAATTCCAGATACGTAAACTTGATCACATCGTCAATTCTACCATCGTATATGAGCTCAGTTTTCTGGGTGCCGACCAGCGGGATATCAACTGGTTCAAAAATCCCAGCCACCTTACCGGGCTCTTCTATCTGCACAATTCTACCGGTAGGCGTGAGCAGGCCAACCAGTTCACCCCATGGTTTAAACAGGAACTTATGAAGATCGCCAGCCCGAGTCCCATCTGCCATAATCAGGCTGTTCAGCATCCTTGACGGCAAACTGCAGACCAAATAGTCATCAGAGGCTTTCCCCAAACACTCCCACGTATCGCCACGTTTTACCAACGGCAATAGAATTTCCCCTGCCTTGGGCAAAAAGACATCCACTTTGGCCTGGAAACCGGGCTGAACTTTAAGGACTCCGCGCTCAAGCATCGGTTCACCTGATTGACGCGTTTGCACCTTGCCGCTTTGCAGGGTATCTATTTTCACAATTTTCGGCTGGATCGAACTGGTACAGCCTGCCAGCATGAAAACGATGCACAATATAAATAAATTGGACTTCATTTCACCCCCATCTCTGCCATGTAGAGTATCGTAATTTGACGCAATTACACGGCGCTTTGCCATATTCCTCAGTGCGGCTGACATCCAATGAAACACGCAAACACAACTAACTAGCTGAAATATGTATCAATACAACAGAAAATTACTCTAATATTACATACATAATATTTAAATTTGCAATAAATCAGCCAAAAAAAGGACGGGGATACCCCGTCCAATCCTACTTGATGCTCCTGTGAAAGTATAATCCGCTTATTCTTCAGCAGTTTCTCGTAAAAAGGTTTCTCTACCAGCACAATTGGTACCGTCTGGAGCAAGAATCCGTCCTGCCTCGGTAAGATGGCGTTCGATAAGACGCTTTAATATCCGCGCCTGGGCCTTGCGTGTCTTGCGATACTCAGCCAGTGAAATCACTTTGCGCTCCATACATCCCTCCGCTGCAAAATCGAGACTGGACACTGCCAGTCGCTTCTAAGGTAGTTTATCGGCAGATACGCCATAGACTTGACCCAAAAGATCTATTTTAATGTTTAAGATAATTGAACAGAATTTACTCAAAGTGAGTATGGCGACATGATGAATCTTGGCGGTCGAGAAATCTCGATTTTTTTTGTTGGACGGATTCAACGTTTTACTGAAATTCAAAACTGTCTATCTCTTCAAATGTACGTAATTCAGCTTACAAGATCCGCTTACCGAACAGCGATGCCGCCAACTCCACCGCGACAATGGCGGACTGATTGCCGCAATCAAGAATCGGATTAATTTCCACGATATCCAGCGACGACAGCCGACCGCAGTCGGCGACCGACTCCATCACCAGTTGCGCCTCGCGATAGGTAATGCCGCCCGGCACCAGGGTGCCTACCCCTGGCACGGCCTGTGGATCGAGCACATCCATGTCGAGACTGACATGCAGTCGTGACCGGTGCGCCAGCCGCGACAGCGCTTCCTGAATCACCGCCCCCATGCCCCGTTCGTCGATGTCGCGCATGGTATAGACCGTGACCCCTTTTGCGTGCAGCCGCTCCCGTTCCCCGGGATCCAGGTCCCGCACCCCTACCAGCACCAGGTCTTCGGGCGCAAACTTGGCCCCCATGCGGCCCAGATTCACCAGCTCCGGGTAGCCGTCGCCCAGGAGCACCGCCAGGGCCATGCCATGAACGTTGCCGGACAGGGTGGTGTCCGGGGTATTGAAATCACCATGGGCGTCAATCCAGAGGACGCCGGCCGGCTCATGATGCGTCGCACCGCCAACGCTGCCGATGGCCAGGGAATGGTCCCCACCGAGACAGACCGGAATCACCCCATCTGCCACCAGCGTCTGCACCGCCTGATAGGTGGCGGTGCAAACTGCGCGGATTGACGGCAGGTACTGGACCTGCCGCTCGCTGGCCAGACAATTACGCAACGGTACGGCAATGTTGCCGCCATCACTGATTTCATAGCCTAAAGCGGCAAGTCTGGTCAGGAGCCCGGCATAGCGGATGGCACCAGGACCTAAATCTACGCCCCGCTGAGCCTGGCCCAGATCGATTGGCACCCCGAGCAGCTGAATGGTTCCATTCATGGCTCTTCTCCTCACTGCTGCAAATTGTGCCACAGGTTGACAATAAAATCCTGGGCATTGGTCAAGATGCCCACGGCCTGGGCCGAACCGCGGTTGGCCAGCTTGTCGACGCTGAACTCGCTCATATCCACCACGTAGAAATATACCGGCCGCACCGTGCCGTCCGCCAGAACCCGATAACTGGGGACCATGTTGCCAAAGGCAATGGTGTGCAGCTGGGTGGCCATGGCAATAACTGTCGTGGCTTTTTGGGCATGGACCCGCATGGCATCCTGGGCAACATAGACATCACTGATCACCTCGGGCAGCGGCCCGTCATCACGGATTGACCCGGCCAGCACGTAGGGGATCTGCTGCTGCTCGCAGGCGTACATAATCCCGTCTGCAAGCCCGAGTTCAGTTATGGTCTGGCGAATGGAACCGCGCTGCCGCACCTCGTTGATAATATCGAGATGATTGTAATGGCCCAGATGGCGCAAGGTCTGGGTGTAGATGTCCTGGCCGAGACCGGTGCGAAAACGGGCTGCTTCCAGGTCGTGGGTAGCCAGGGCATTGCCGGCCAGCAGCGCATGGCCATACCCCTGTTCCAGCAACCCCTGCATGGCGTCGCGGCTATCCTTGTCAAAGGCGACCGCCGGACCCAGCACCCAGACGATGTAGCCATGGTCGCGATCATGGCGGAGCACCTGGTAGAGCTCGTCGTAGGAGCGGGAAAAAGGGGTTTCCCGGGTGCCGCGGGTGCGGAAGGCGAACTTGTCCACGCCGGCGACCGGCGAAGCAAAGCCGGCGGTATGAACGTAGATCCCCTCCTCGCCATCTTCGGTGCGGCCGATCACCACTGGATCGCCCTGCCTCACCAGACGCGACTCCACGGCCTGCACCGCTTCACCGCGGATGACCAGCACCACATCCATCCGGCTTTCCGCCACCAGCAGCCAGCGACCGTTGCCCAAGTGCAGATACTCGGGATAATTGGAGGTGCCATGGTAGTGTTGCGGCAATACTCCGTCGGCCGGCGCCGGCTCGAACTGCACCGTCGGGGCCGCCGCCAGGGACGGAGTAGTGAAATCTGGCGGGGTGTATTCGGGAAGCCCAGACATAACTTGATCCTCCGCAATAATTATACTAGCTGGCGGTTTCCGTGCAATCCCGCCGGGCAATTGCGCATTGCTGACTGGCAGAGTGCTCCAGAGAGACGATAAATTGTGCTCATCAGCGCCGCAGGATGGCCGACAAGCTGGCAACCAGTGCGAAATTTCGAATGAAACAAAATTGCGCTAGCTTCCGTATAATTCCAAGGAGTATATTGCCCTGACTAAATTGAGTGATGTTGTAAAGATTATTTCGTGAGTTTACACAATGGCAAAAAATCCTGCTAGAAAATCGAGAACGAAAAAGATTGATCCCGGGGAAAGCTCCTCTCCTCCTCAACCGGAATATGATGATAATTTATGGCATGATCCCTTCGTGCATGTTGTTCTCATCATTGCCACGGCTTTTTTCGTCTACTTTAATACTGTCACCATCCCATTCATGTTTGACGATTTCACCTATTTGGTGAACAACCCTGCCATTAAGGATTTCAGCTACTTCAGAGACAGCAACCTGATACTTAAGCTTGGCATCAATGAAGATGTTAAAAATAACTTTATTCTGCGACCTTTATCCTACTTTTCCTTTGCAATAAACTATGCCCTGCACGGCCTTGATGTGCGTGGCTACCATATCGTAAACCTGCTCATCCACATCGTGAATTCGCTTCTTGTCTATACCCTTCTCTTGCTGGCGCTAAAAACACCGGCAATGGTTGCCGACGAACAGCAGCAGCAAAGCGATTCTCCGGCAGAAAAATGGCGCTATCTGCCACTCTTCTGCGCACTGCTTTTTGTCTGTCACCCACTGCAAACCCAAGCCGTAAACTACATCATTCAACGCTTCACTCCACTCGTCGCCATGTTTTATCTCGGCTCGCTGGTCCTGTATCTGGCCGGGCGACTTAGCACTACTAAACATCGTACTACCTGTTACGTTCTTTCCGTTATCGTCGCGATTCTTGCCATGAAAACAAAGGAAAATGCTTTCACCCTGCCGATCATTATTGCCTTGTTCGAGTTTATTTATTTTACCGGGAGTATCGTTGGCAGGATTGTCAAACTGGTGCCTTTTCTTTTAACCATGGCAATCATTCCTTTTGATATCATAACATTAGCTTCGCAGGCACAACCAGACGATACAGACACCATCATTGACGCAATAAATCTGGTAAATTTTCGGGGTGTTTTCCCGTTGGACTACCTGATGACCCAGTTCGGCGTTATCACCACTTATCTCCGGTTGCTGGTGGTCCCGATCGGGCAAAATATCGATTACGACTACCCATTACAGAAAATCTTTATCAGCCCGGCAGTTCTGCTGCCGCTGGGTTTGCTTCTTTTACTTCTGGGCGCGGGTATCTATGCACTATACCGGTCAAAGGACCGCCATCTCCGCGATCACAACCTATGCAAGATCATCGCGTTCGGAATTTTCTGGTTTTTCATCACCCTGGCGGTGGAATCGAGCATCATTCCCATTGATGACCTGATTTTTGAACATCGAGCATATCTCCCATCCATTGGTATTTTCATGTCTCTGCTTGCAGCGATAGCGTTGGCCTACGGTCGTCTCTTCGGGGAATCTTTCTTCGCTTCCAAGGCCGCTCTCAGAACGCTGGGTGCCGTCATCCTCTGTCTGTCAGTAACCAGCATCATGAGAAATTCGACATGGACAGATGAAGTAGCATTCTGGAGCGATGCCGCCAGTAAAAGCCCAAACAAATCAAGGGTACATACATCTTTGGGCATCGCTCTGCTGGAAAAAGGAAAAACCATAGAAGGGATAGAAGAATTTCGTACCGCGCTAAAACTCAATGCAAAGAAGCCTACTCCACGGATCAATCTGGGCAAAGCCCTGCTTAGCATAAAGAGGTACGAGGAAGCAGCGACAGAATTACAAACTGCTGCGCGTTTATACCCGAATAGTCCCCTGCCTCACCTTGTCCTTGGGCAAGTGCACGAAAGTAAAGGGGATCTGACAAACGCAAAATGGGCCTACCTGGCAGCAATTAAACTCTCGCCCGCTCTCCCGGAAGCACACATCCGCCTTGGCGAGCTTTACGCCAAAGAAAAAAAGATCAGGGAGGCTTTAATAGAGTATGAAGTGGCGCGTCAGCTTTATCCCGACGAGAACGTAATAAAAAGAATTGCCGAATTGAGTCACAGACAAGGCAAGCCTTTACGTCCGTGAACAAATCAGGCAATGCGTAGCATCTCAGCGAACGTAGCTGGCCGAAGTTGCCCTGGTCGCTGATCGTCTGTTTAATCTATGTGCCTTTCCCCATGTCAGAAACTCAAGTTTCCAATTATGCGAGCGCTTCTCGGACATCCCCAGCTGACTACTTGATAAACGTACCGTTATGAAACTCCTCAAAGGCCACCCGCAGCTCTTCACGACTGTTCATGACGATCGGACCCTGCCAGGCCACCGGCTCGCCCAGAGGTCGTCCCGCCAGGAGCAGGAAGCGTACTCCATCCGCACCGGCCGTTATCCTGATCTGTTCACCGTCCCGCTCATAAAGCACTACCGTTTCCGGGCCAAAGGTGCAGGCCCGCTCCAGGTCGAGCCAACCGCTGCCGGCATACTCGAAGGAATAAGGGTCGCGGCCTTCGTCAAAGAACCCTGCTCCGCTCAGCACGTAGGCCACAACGGTATATCCATGTTTGACCTGGTGCACAAAACTCGCACCAGCCGGCACCGTGACATCCATCAGTTCCGGTTCGCTGACAATATCCTGCACCGGTCCCTGCACCCCGTTCAGCATCCCACTGACCAGCTTGACCAGTACTCCGTCGTCGAGGGTCACTTCGGGGATGGTTGCCGCCGGCACGTCCCGATAGCGGGGCGGCATCATCTTTTGGTCCGCCGGCAGATTGGCCCAGAACTGAAAGCCCCACATGGTGCCGGTCGGGCTGATTTGCGGCATCTCCTGATGGATGATGCCGCTGCCGGCGGTCATCCACTGCACATCACCGGCACTGATAATTCCCTTGTTACCCATGCTGTCGCCATGCTCGACCAGACCTTCCAGCACATAGGTGATGGTCTCGATCCCCCGATGCGGATGCCAGGGGAAGCCGGCCAGGTACTCGGTCGGGTTGCTGGTGTGAAAGTCGTCCAGCATCAGGAACGGATCAAACAACGGCACCTGATGATAACCAAAGGCCCGTTTGAGATGGACACCAGCCCCTTCAACCGTCGCGACACTGCGGAATACCTTTAAAATCTTACGTATGGACATTTAGTCACCCTCTCCGTTTTCAGAAGTTCACCCTTTAAATGCCTGCATCATTAATTCAAAATCTTCCAGCAGCGCCTGCAGATCTTCTTCATGCTCGATTTCCTGTGTCAAGATCGTGAGCACCAGGTTGTACGTTATCGGATCTTTGTCCTTGGTAATATCCAGCAGCCGCTTATAAACCCCGATGGCACACTGCTCCCCCTTGATGTTCTGCTCCAGCAACGACTTGACAAATGGATCGTCCGGTGCTTCGTAACCGCAATTAGTATGCTGATACCACTCTGCCGGTTTGGTAACCGGCGTCCCGCCGAGCTGGATAATCCGCATTGCCACCATGTCGGCGTGCAGCAGTTCTTCCGTTGCGTGCTGTAGCAGTTCGGCCCCCACCGCATCCTTCATCGGCCCCTTCACCAGTTTCGCTCCCAGCCAATACTGGTAATAGGCCAGCCACTCATCGCAGAAGGCCTTGCGCAACAGCTCCAACAGCTCCTCCACGTCCATGCCGATAATTTCCCGTCCTTTTGATCCCATGGTATCACTCCTTTCCCATTATGCTGATTTGTCTAATCGCCGCCCTTGTTAAAGCAATTTCATGCGCAGTGCTTTATTTTATAGCCTCTATTTCATTCCCCACAACCACCTGACGAGAGGATCTCTCCGGTACCTATCTGCGTCAGGATCTGCGCCATCATACTTGTAAGAATCTTGATCGATGCACTTCATTACGTATACTTATAGCAGATCATCAACCATGCACAGCTCGCCGCCAGAAGAAAGCAGACAAATTGCGTTTCCAAGGGTTGCTGCTAGAATTATAAGAATGTAGAGCAGGAGGTCATCATGCCACGGATTTTACTGTTCAGTGTGGCTGTATTACTACTGGTCAATACCACTACCCCGGCGCTGGCCGCGACCGTGCAGGGCATCTCATTTGCCGACAGCATCCTGGCCGGCACCACTTCCCTGCTCTGCTCTCCGAAGTTAAGCACGGCCTATGTGGCATACCTACTGCAACTATTTATTCTGGCTTTAGGCAATATTGCCATGGCCGGTTACCTGCTGCTGCAGGTGCGGCAGCTCCCCAGCGGAGAATATCTGGAGCGACTATTTTCCTGAAAGGTATCCCCATGACCGCTGCCATAACCATCGGTGTCAGCTCCTGCCTGCTGGGAGAGCATGTCCGCTACGACGGCGGCCACACCCATGACCGCTACATCACCGACACCCTGGGCCACTACTTCGACTTCCTGCCGGTCTGCCCGGAGGTGGGGTGCGGTCTGCCGGTACCACGAGAAGCGATGCGGCTGGAGGGAGACCCGGCAAATCCCCGGCTGATGACCCGTAACACCCGCATCGACCTAACCCACCAGATGCTCACCTTTTGTTCCACCAAGGTCAGGGAAATGGAGAACGCCGACCTGTGCGGCTTCATCTTTAAAAAGAACTCCCCCAGTTCCGGCCTGTACCGGGTCAAAATCTACAACAGCGGCATGCCAACCAAGGCCGGCAGCGGCCTGTTCGCTGCTGCGGTGGCCCGACACTTTCCGCTGCTGCCGCTGGAGGAAGAGGGGCGCCTGAACGACCCGTACCTGAGGGAAAACTTCATCGAACGGGTCTTCAGCTATCGGCGCTGGAAAGACTTTCTGGCTGCCGGTCCCACACTGGGTCGGCTGGTGGAATTCCACACCGCCCACAAACTGCTGCTGATGGCCCACAGTCCCGCAGCCTATCGCAGCATGGGGGCACTGGTCGCCCATGGCAAGGGGTTACCGTTGCCGGACCTGCTCTGTCGTTACGAAGAGTTGTTCATGATAGGGTTGGCCCTGCACGCTTCGACCAAGAAGAACACCAACGTCCTGCAGCATATGATGGGCTATTTCAAGAAACAGCTTTCCCCAGAGGAAAAGGCGGAACTGCTGGAAGTAATCGGCCAGTATCATGATGGTCTGGTGCCGCTGCTCGTGCCGCTGACGCTGCTCAGACATTATGTACGCAAGTACGACCAGCAGTATCTGCAGGGTCAGGTCTACCTGTCACCACACCCGGCACAACTGATGCTACGGAATCATGTCTGAGGAGACGGACGGAACTACATCATGAACAACACCGCTGCAAGCACTGATATCATCCTTGAACTCTGCCCCGGTCAGCCGTTGGCCGTACTGGAAGAGATACTGCGCAAGCTGCCGGCTGATAAACAGGGAAGCGCACGCGTGATATACCTCAGCGTATTGACGTCGGTCGTCGCGCCGCTATTGACCGTAACCTCAATAGCTTGCGAATCGAGAGATGAGAATTATACGGCCTGCCAAATGAACCAGGCGCCGGCTAGCAGGATTATGCAACCGCTCAGCTTACGGCTCCAGTTCGAAATATTTGCTATGCCGCGACTCTTGGCAAATGCCTCCACAAAGCCGGTAAACGTCCCCGCTACAAGCATCAGCAGGCAGTGACCGATGGCATAACTGAACATCAATATGATTCCGTAAAGTACCTGTCCTTTGCCGGTGACGAGAGTCAAGATGACGACCATTACCGGTGTGGCACAAGGAGAGGAGACTACACCAAAGAAGAGTCCGAGCAGGAAAGCACCGATAATGCCGCCCTGTTTGGGCTTGAAATCACGCTTTATCGGCAGACGGATCTCGTACAACCCCATCATCTGCCCACCCATCACCAGTGCGACGGTACCGGCAATCGCATACCACCAGCCACCGACCACCCCGAAGATTGTGCCCAGCAGTCCGGCAGCAGCGCCGAACGCGGTAAAGGTAAGCGACAGGCCAACAATAAACATCAGGGAATAGCGGAATGCCTTCCAGCGGTCGCCATCGCTGTAGCCGCCGACAAAACCTACCACCAGCGGGATGGTGGTCAGGACACAGGGTGAGGCCGAAGAGATGACCCCTGCCAGGAATACCGCGCCGAAGGCCAGTAAAGGATAGGCAGCAATGATCTGCTCGATGTTATCGATTAAGGTCACTTGAGCCCTGCCGATTTCAGCCCGTTGATTATTCCCTGTTTATCCATGAACCCTATGTGCCTTTGAATTTCTTTTCCCTGTTGGTTGATGAATATCTGCGTGGGAAGCATCTGAACTCGGAATTTTTCTGCGGTTGCCTGGTCAGAACGTACGTCGATGAAGAGAATATTGGCCCGCCCACGGTAATCATTGGATAGAGATTCCAGGTAGGGAGCCATCTTCTTGCAGACGTTACAGGTGCGAAGGCCGAAATCGATCAACGTCGGTTTGCCTGACAACAGGGCCTGCTTGACAATCGTCTCGGTTGCCGAAGGGAGTTCGGCCCTGGCAGAACCGGCAAGCATAAGAATGCTGACAACTGCAATAACTAATGATTTCAAAGCATATCCTTGATCTCGGAAACTGTCTGCAGCTTCCCGAAGAACTTGACTTTTCCGTCGACAACCAGCGCCGGAGGGGTAAGAATACCGTATTTCAACATTGTGGCAATATCTTCGACCTTCACTACCTCACCACTTTTGCCACTTTCTGCAAGAGCTTTCTTCGTGTTCTCAAAAAGGGTAATGCAATCAACGCAACCGGTACCCAACACTTCAATTTTCATCGCTGATTCTCCTTGAATCACTTTTCACCCACAGCTACCGGAATCAGGATCTCATTGCGCCGCATGAACCAGAGTGTAAACGGTGGGTTATAGCGGGCCCAGACCGGCTCACCGGTGGCGGTAAAGCGGTTATCCGTAATCCATTTTTCCAGTTTTTCTTTGTGGAGCAGATACTTACCCTCACTCCATAAACCGGAATACCGAACAACTGCCACCCGGCGGGCAGGCACCTGCCGCAGCTTGATGTTTGGATCATCGGGAGTCGGCAGAGTTTCCATGGTGTAGGAGGCCGGCATCATGAAACTGACGGCCCACTTTCCCTGGACACGCTGCTGACTTACCGGAGCGGTCATTGATATTTTCTCCCCCTGCTGTTCCTGCGAAACAGGAGCCGTCATCGCAATCTTGTCGCGTGATTTATTGTCACCGGAGATGTAGCGAAACAGCGGCCTGAAAGCCTTGTTACCTGCATCTTCCAGGTCTCCCTCAACAATGATTTCGGCCAGCACCTGGGGCGCGTACTCACGCAGCTCGAACATATCATCGGTTTTCAGCACCGTGTAGGGAGCCTCTTCTGTTGCCATGGCAGTAATCACTCCTGTCAGCATGAGTAAGGATATTATGAACAATGTGAACTGTTTCATTTTAACCACCTGAAACCTTTCTGAGCAGATAGTGACCGACAAACCATTCATTCCCATGATTGAAACCGAACAGCTCGGCGCAGGCCAGAAAAAAGACCCGCCAGCGCTGAAACCAGATATCAGCCCCATCGCCATAGGCCTGCTGCAGAATCGGCATGACCTGTTCGACGCGAGCATCCATCAACCGGAGCCAATCCTCACAGGTCTGCTGGTAGTGGCGACCGTTCACCCGCCAGTGATCCTCCACCGCCAGATGCTCGTTGAAGTAGAACAGGAGATGATCAGCGGGCATGATGCCACCGGTAAAGAAGTAGCGCCCCATCCAGTCGTCTTCACCGTCGGTCTGGAACAGGTAGGCCAACTCCCGATGGCAGAATATATGGACAAACAGTCGGCCATCGTCCTTCAGCCAATGGGAAATGCGGTGTAGCAGCTCATGGTAGTTGCGCATATGCTCGAACATCTCCACTGAGACTATTCGATCATAGCAATTGCCGGTGGTGAAATGGTTCATATCAGCAGTAATCACCGAGACATTTCGGAACCCCTTCTGGCTACAAATCTCCTCAATATGTTCTCGCTGGGGGGTTGAGTTGGAAACCGCGGTAATCTGGGCATTGGGGTACTGTTCGGCCATCCAGAGGGTCAGTGAACCCCAGCCACAACCCAGCTCCAGAATATCCATGCCATCCGCCAGGCCAGCCCGCTGGCAGGTCATCGCCAGCATGGCCTCTTCCGCCGCCGCCAGCCCGACAATGCCGATGGGATAGAGGCAACTGCTGTATTTGCGCCGCGGACCAAGCACCAGGGAAAAGAACGCCGGCGGTAGTTCGTAATGCTGCTGGTTAGCGGCATCCGTTGCCAGGGCCAGCGGACTCTGCCGCAGCAGAGTAAAAAACTCCCGCTGGCGTAACCGATCGACTTCCGCGTCACCATGATTCTCCTGCTGCAGCCGGCGCCGCAACAGCAACCGGATGCCACGGCGGATCACCGCATCGGGCAAGAGCCCTTGCTCCATCAGATTGGTCAGAATCTTCATCGACGCCCTCCTTGTGATTAACTATAACAGGTCATCAGCCAAGCGCAGCTCGCAGCCAACAGAAGGCAGACAGATTGCGTTTCCTTGGGTTGCTGCTAGAGTTACTATAAGAGTGGAGGTCATCATGCAACGAATTTTACTGTTCACCAGGGTTATATTCCTACTGCTCTGCACCACTGCCCCGGCACTTGCCACAACCGTGCAGGGGATCTCATTTACCGACAGCATCCAGGCCGGCACCACCTCCCTGCCGCTACGCAATGCCGCCCTCCTCCGCTACCTGAAGTTCATCAAAGCCTATGTGGCAGCTCTCTACCTGCCGGACGGGGTCAAGGCGGAAGACGTGTTGAGCGACGTGCCCAAACGGCTGGAAATCAGTTATCTGGTGGCTATCAAGGGGAAAGACTTCGGCAAGGGTGCGGCTCCGACCCTGGAGGTGAATCAGACCCCGGCAGAACTGGCCCGGTTACAGAGTCGCATAGATCGAATCAATGCCGCCTACAGGGATGTGCAGCCGGGCGACCGCTATGCCATCACCTATCTGCCCGGCCGAGGAACTGAACTGGCACTGAACGGGATGCCACTGACCGTCATCGAAGGGGCTGATTTTGCCGCCGCCTATTTCGGTATCTGGCTGGGGCGCGAACCGATCGACGACAAGCTGAAGCGTGACCTGCTGAAAGGACGCTGACATGAAATCCATTCTGACCGCAGTCTGCTGTGCCGTGCTGGCTGTCATGCTGTATGTGACGATCAGTGCCTCGCTGCACCAGGACATCGTCAGTGCAACCCGACAGCTCTGGCCCGATCCATGGTTCAGGGCCACCCTGGCCGATGCCTACTGCGGCTTCCTTTTCTTCTGGCTCTGGGTTGCCTGGCGTGAGCAGTCTGCGGCTAAAAGCAGCCTCTGGTTTGTCCTGATCATAACCCTGGGTAATATAGCCATGGCCGGGTACCTGCTGGTGCAGTTGCGGCATATCCGCAGTGGTGAAAATCTGAGTCGACTATTTTCCCGAAAGATATCTCCAGCAGATTAAAATTAATGTGCTAGAATGTTTTAATGAATTGTCCAACCGCTGAGGATCTCTGACAAGCTGGAACTGTCCCAATAATACGCTGTCAAAAGGCTAACTATGGTCGCAATTTTGCTAGGCAGGCGTCAGGCGTCAGGCGTCAGGCGTCAGGCGTCAGGCGTCAGGCGTCAGGCGTCAGGCGTCAGGCGTCAGGCGTCAGGCGTCAGGCGTCAGGCGTCAGGCGACAGTCGTCAGGCGACAGGCGACAGGC
>JANOEC010000027.1:0-4540 GCA_031412995.1 Geobacteraceae bacterium | reverse complement strand
TGCTTGGTTTTATGTGGTCTTGCTCTGGCACTGGCCCTTGTTTTCTGGTTTTGGATTTCGGCGGCTGCCTCATTTGCAATCTGGTGGCGCAGCTCCCTGACTCTTTTTATGCTGACAGGCTCTCCGTGCTCTTCTCGGCAGTAAATTGCAAGAAGCAGATACGTGATCAGGCCACCAAGTAGTTGAACCATTAACCCATACTTGCTCCGGGCGATCAGGTGATACACCTTGAGGTGACGTTTCCACCACCCGAAGAAGGTTTCGATAGTCCAGCGAAGTTTATAAACTTCAGCTACCTGTTCAGCGGTCAGGTCGTGGCGGCTTGTTGCAATCCAGTAGTCAGTGCCATCAACACGGTACCCTACTAATCGCAGCTCTTTCTCAGTCAGCGTTGTGCCCTTGGTTCCCAGAAGAACCAAGGCATCGTAAAAGACGATGCTTCCTTCAAGGAGAGCGTTCTCTTTGATGACGGTCTTGGTTGTGTTCTCCTTGATCCGGCAAACAAAGTGCTTTTCATCAGCTTGCCATTGGTCGAAATGAGCGTGGGACTGATAACCCCGGTCCATGACGGCGGTTTCGCCTTTGGCGATGATGTTTTCAACAAAAGGTCGCTCACCCTCTTTGCCGTCGCTCAGGTATATCTTGCGAGGGATACCACGGTTGATGTCAAAGCCAATGTGAGCCTTGGCTTTCTTAGCGCCGCCGCGATAGTCTGCCCACTCCATGGACAGGACAGAGTCAATCAGAGAACCATCAATGGCAACCAGATTGCCAAGATGCGCATATTCAGCAGGGAGAATACCTATTGCTTCCTTTACCAAATGGTTGAATACTTCTCCAAGCTGTTCAAGGCCACGGTTGTTAATTGCCTCGAAGAAGGCACTCTTTCCAATTCCCTTTGGAGGAGCTACGCATTCTTTGGCGAAATCATTTTTGCCGAGAGCTTCAATCAACTCCCGACCTGATACGAATTCTTCCAGATGGAAGAATATCAGCGCTTTCAGCTGGTCATCAAAAGACATTTGCAGCGGGCGGTCTCCTTTGGCTTCAAGGGGGTTCTCAAATTTAAGCATTTTGCGTAAGGGTGCGAGCAATCTTCGAAATGCCCGTAATTTTCGTACTCGTTTCAGCCGTTTGAATATTCGCATGTCGTAACCTCTTTAGTATCAGATAGTTACGAATGCGCGGCCCGAATTTTTAACCAAAAGTCAAGCGAAAAAATGAAGCAGCATGCTGTTTTTACACATATTTTTAGCTCAAATAACGATGCAATTACCTAACCGGACAACGCTGGACGCGATTAGCAAAAAGTATCTGGCAGAATAATGGCGTTTCTGCCAGATACCAAATAAATTGGGAGACACCCTTGATAAGAAAACTGTTTGCAGAACTGTCTCACATAGTGATATAGTTCTGACATGAGGATATTCAAAAACAAATGGTTCAACCACTGGGCAAGCAAAGAAGGTATTTCAGATGACGATTTGCAGAATGCTGCGGAGGAGATCGCTTCGGGAAATGTTGACGCTGATCTTGGCGGCTGCTTGTTCAAGAAACGTTTGCCACGGGCAGGGGCAGGAAAACGAGGAGGCTACCGTGTTGTTGTGGGATACAAAAGGCCAAATACGGAAAGAATCGTTTTTCTGTACGCATTTGCCAAGAATGATAAGACCAACATTTCCGGGAAGGAAGAAGCCGCTTTAAGTCTTGCCGCTCAATTTTTTGTAGCAACAACAGATAGCCACGTACAAGAGCTTTTAGCAACTGGCTCGATTTGGGAGGTACAATACCATGAGTGAAATACTTAATATTGCACATGAGATGGCTCAAGATATGTTTAAGGTTGGAGCCATGGATGAAATCACCATGCGAGAAATGGACAAGCTTTGCTTGACGCCAAAGCCCCCCATTCAGGCCGAAGATGTCCGGCGCATCCGTTCTGAAAGTCATGTAAGCCAAGCAGTGTTTGCTGCAATTCTTGGTATTGGGAAAACTACTGTGCAGCAGTGGGAACAAGGACAGAAGAAACCCAGCGGCCCTGCGCAACGACTTCTTGATCTTATTGACCGAAAAGGATTAGCCGTTCTTGGCTAACCACCTTGGGAAATAAGAAAACCATAGAGTCGCGTCTCAGCTTCGGACAGTATAATCGAGTTGAAGACGCGACTTTTTCATTTTTAAAGTACAGATAATCATCTGCCACCGGCATCTTGAATTTGCTTATTCTTCCGCAGGTCCTTTTTCTTCCCACCCAGTTTAATTTCAATTTGGTTTTCTTCTGTTGTTCCAGGTTCTCATTCTCTTCTTTCCAGATTACATCGTAAAACCCATGATTTACCCGGAGGTACCGGGTAATGCGTCACAAAAGGAATCGGCACTGCCGGTGCTGTAAAGAGATCTTCACCCCTGACTATAGGCATATTAATCGCGACATCTTCTGCGAAATCAGAGTGCAACGCAAACACTTAACTTGCTAATATAACGGAAGAAACCGGTCTACTCGACCACGTTACAAATACAGAACATTTAGTCAGTTGAGACCTGTTCCCCATTTCATGATCCCAATTTCGATTATTTACCCCAAGGCGAATGTTAGCCATATTTAAAGCCATACAATAGTATGGCTTATTGCATTAATTCCTGATAAGGTAATCGTATGACAACAGCGCATTTTGAATGGGATTCTAAAAAGGATCATGAGAACAAGCAAAAGCACGGGGTTTCATTCACATCGGCCCAATACGTCTTTGCCGATCCTCTTCGGATCATCGCTGAAGATCTGAATCACAGCGATAATGAAATGCGCTACTACTGTTTTGGAAAAGTTCCGGATGGAATTCTCACCGTGCGATTTACGTATCGAAACAACGTGATTCGCATAATAGGCGCTGGTTTCTGGCGGAAGGGAAAGGCGATTTATGAGCACGAAAATAAAATACACTGATGAACCAATTGGCGAGATCAAGATAGTAAAGGATTTTCTCCCGTCACCAGCAGAACTGGCGTTCCGCGATGAATCGGTCAAGGTGACAATTTCCCTCAGCAAGAAGAGCGTCGAGTTCTTCAAGGCAGAGGCTTCAAAGTATCATACTCAGTATCAGCGGATGATTCGGCAATTGCTCGATTCCTACGCTGATGTACAGTCGGAGCAGCGAACAACGCACTCAACCGGACGCACGAAGAAACTGCGCGCCGGTTAGCGCTGGAACCGTTGAACCCATAATTATTAAAGAGGAGAACAAAAGGTGCATTTGCTAATTACATACAATACCGAATCCAAATCAGATCATCATGACCCTGTTTTTTCGGAGTTTACGTACGGAGATGTAAAAGCAAATCTAGGAGTCTGCGAAAGCTTCGGCCCGGAGAACATATATTTTTTCACACGAAAATTGGAGACGCTAAATTTATAACCGCCTATTACGTGGTGGACCGGTATCTTGACACGGCTGATGCGTGCAAAGATCCAGCGATTCTTGCTAAATACAGTAACCCCCACATTGTTGAAGGTGCGTCTGGTTTACGTCCTCGCGCCGGGGGTCTACGACAGCGTGGTGCTGCTTGGCACCAAAGGTACAAATCAGACTGAGAAAGAGCTGCGCCTTGTTGGTTATCATTGTACCAAGTGAACCAGGTTTTCAGATCTTTGGCAAGTTCAGCGCCCGTTTCGTATGCTTTCAGGTAGATTCTCTCGTATTTCAGGGTGCGCCAGAGTCGTTCGATGAAAATATTGTCTTTGAACCGCCCCTTGCCCAGACCTGATTGGGTTTGTCAATGGTCACTCCACGCAGCAGATAGGGGTAGACCGGATGTTTTGGTTGTCGCTTGCTGGTGCCCGGCTTGGGAGCCAGAGATTCAATCCTCATAATGAGCATCAGACGACGAACTCGATCTCGGCCAACAGTCAGTTCAGGCGTTGTCAGCAGTGTGGTTAGAGTTCTGCTCCCCATCCACGGATGTTCCAGATAGAGTTCATCGATCCGGCGCATCAGCTCAAGGTCGCCTTGCCGCAAGCCTGAGGCAGGGCCACGGTAATAGCTGGCCTTCGGCTATAGCTGTACATTCGAAATTTACCGGACAGTAGTGAAGAAGTCTTTCAAAAATGAAATTATCAAAAGACGGCATCATACTTGGCGACATATCTAATTACCGAGAAGACTTGGCTTTTTCTCCCAAAAAAGTGCACTTCGATTGCAAGCCTCCTATCCACGATGTTAATGGATTATTTAATATGCTCCATCCCGACGGACATGTCATGGCTATCAGTTGTCTTGAGCAAATAGCTGACGGAGTAACGAGTCACATAGTTGCGCGAGAAGTAGTGTAGCCAGAGCGAATCAGAACCAAATGAAACGGGGAGCCGCATAAAAAAGAGGCTCCCCGCCTTACTAATTTGGCAGGTTTTATCGTTCTTGACGTTCACAGCATTGTTGTGTACGATACACACTATGAATAGCCGAGAGTTTATACGAAGACTAGAAGAAGATGGGTGGGAACTTCGAGGAGTCAGAGGCTCCCACCACATATTCACTCATGCAGT
>JANOEC010000026.1:0-1604 GCA_031412995.1 Geobacteraceae bacterium | reverse complement strand
CGATAACACGGTAGTTTCTGACAAAACTCGCTGCTTTGCCTTCACCCAATTCTACGGCTTACTGGTTTGCTTCGAGTTTTGCTGCCTGAGTACAGCGAGGTAGACCAGCGTGTCGGTGAGCTCCTGATCCGTCATCCTCTTGTCCGGAAACATGCCTGTACCAGGGTGTCCTTCCCTGATCGCGCGCGCACGCTGTTTGTCAGTTTTCAGATATAGCGCCTTCGGATTCCTCAGATCGACCGGTTGCGGATTGAGTTGAGCGATGAGTGCGGTTGTGTCCGCTGTGAGTTTTGGTCGCTGGTCCTTGTTCCCGTCAATGCCATGACAGTAATGGCATACACCCTTCCCGTTGAAAATCTCTCTGCCCCGCTCGGCATCACCTGCCGTCGTTGTGCTCTTTGGCGATGACGGAGAACCGGCCCAGACATTCATCTCGGCCATATAGGTAAACTGAATCGTCAGTACACCCACTAGCGAAACGCCAAAAACGGTTAACCAGCCTGTCTTGTTCATTTGGTCTGTTCAGACTATCTCGTTTGTTTTGTTTATTTGGTTGGTTTGGTTTATCTGGTTAGTTTCGTTCACCCAAATAAACAAGACAAACCAAATCGACCAGCTAATCAGTGCTGTCCGCAACAGAGCTTGTACCGTTCTTCCGGGATGGACTCCATCTTCTGAAAGACGGCTGCACGGTCTATTGCGCTGGTCACCCGATCGATGCCGGGATAGAGCACCCGTTCTTCTTTCATATTGTGGGAACCGAGTAGATTCAACAAAGCCTGTTCTTCTTGATCGCTGTCGGGATTCTGATCGACTACTTTCTGGTGAATCGCTTCGAGCTGCTGCCCAATCTGGCGATGCTCCGTGCGCATGACTGAAGTCGCCCCGCCTTCGGTGATACCGGTTTCCTTTTCCCACAACGGAAATAGAATTTCCTCCTCCCACACAATATGGCGCTGCAGGCCGAACTTGAACTCTTTGAACGCGTCCTTGGCCTTGGGAAAGTCAGACCACTTCAACTGTTGAAAGGTTTTGAAGAATTCGTCCAATCGATCGTGATCCTGCTCATAGAATGCGGTGATCGTTTTTGGTACGTCCATGATACCTCCCATACATTATGATGGCTCTCTGACCTTAAATTCCAAATGACAAGCCACACAGGCCTTTAGCACATTGTTGAACTGCGGCAAGATCTGCTTCAGGTCTTTCGTAGGAATGGTGCGAGCCAGCTCTTCCGCCGCCTCATGATGGGCCATGGCCAAATCGTGGTAGGCAGGCGGAAAATTCTCCGGCTGCTGACTTGCCATTGCCTGCCGATGCATGAAAAATCCCAGGTGGGATTCGGTCAGCCCTTTCGCCAACTCATAGTCTTCCTCAACCAGCGCGTTCACGATCACCTGAATGGATTCCAGGTGCTGCAACATCACCGCACGATGTTCCTTCCCTGCCGGTGACGACAATGGAATGGGATGCCTGGTATCGGAGGAGTTCGAGCTGGCGCACGGCGAATTCCGGTGCGCTGTCGGCCCTTTCGGCGGCGACGAAGCGGGCGAGTTCGGCACGCGGCACACGCTGTATGAAGCCGAAGCCACGCACGCCAGGGA
>JANOEC010000025.1:0-38935 GCA_031412995.1 Geobacteraceae bacterium | reverse complement strand
CGCATGTCCTGGCAACAGACCAAATTCACCGAGAGCACCGGTGGCGGTAATCTCGTCGACTTCTTCAGTAAGTACCGTCTTATATGGGGTAACGACTTCAAGTTTCAGCTTGTCAGCCATTGCATTCAATCCTTTTCGCCGGGTCTGACTGCCCCCGACCTTCAATTACTCGTTACTGCTTAAACCGCCAGCTTCTTCGCCTTCTCCAGCGCTTCTTCAATGGTACCAACCATGTAGAATGCCTGCTCCGTAATGTCGTCATACTTACCAGCAACGATATCTTTGAAGCCCTTGATGGTGTCTTTCAGCTCAACGTACACACCTGGGGTACCGGTAAAGGCCTCGGCAACGTGGAACGGCTGGGACAGAAAGCGCTGAATTTTCCGGGCGCGGGCAACAACCAGCTTATCGTCTTCTGAGAGCTCATCCATACCCAGAATGGCGATAATATCCTGCAGATCCTTGTAGCGCTGCAGTACATACTGAACCGAACGAGCAACGGCATAGTGCTCTTCACCAACAACCTGCGGATCAAGAATCCGTGAAGTGGAGTCCAACGGGTCAACAGCCGGGTAAATTCCAAGCTCGGAAATCGCCCGGGAAAGAACGGTTGTTGCATCCAAGTGGGCAAATGCCGTTGCTGGTGCCGGGTCAGTCAAGTCATCGGCAGGTACGTAAATAGCCTGAACCGAGGTGATGGAACCCTTATTGGTCGAGGTAATCCGCTCCTGCAATTCACCCATCTCAGTGGCCAGCGTCGGCTGGTAACCAACAGCCGATGGAATCCGGCCGAGCAGCGCCGAAACTTCGGAACCTGCCTGGGTAAAACGGAAAATGTTATCGATAAAGAGCAGAACGTTCTGACCTTCTTCATCACGGAAATATTCAGCTACTGACAGCGCTGAAAGCGCAACTCGGGCACGGGCTCCGGGCGGCTCGTTCATCTGCCCGTATACCAGGGCAGTTTTCTCAAGAACACCGGATTCACTCATCTCAACCCAAAGGTCGTTTCCTTCACGAGTCCGCTCACCAACCCCGGCAAAAACCGAGAAACCGCCGTGCTGCTTGGCAATATTGTTAATCAGTTCCATGATCAGAACGGTTTTGCCAACACCGGCACCGCCGAACAGACCGATTTTACCACCACGGGCATAAGGTGCGAGCAAGTCAACAACCTTGATGCCGGTGGAGAATGCCTCAACCTTCGTCGACTGGTCCTCGAACGCCGGTGCAGCGCGATGGATTTCATATTCCTTTTCATTGCCGACGGGACCGCGCTCATCAACCGGCTCGCCGATAACATTGAGGATCCGGCCCAGAGTCTTGCGACCAACCGGCACCACGATCTGCTTACCGGTATCCCGTACTTCCTGACCACGAACCAGTCCGTCGGTGGAGTCCATGGCGATGGTACGAACGGCATTTTCACCCAGGTGCTGGGCTACTTCTAGAACCAGATTCCACTCACGATCATCAATAGCTGGATTGGTAACTCGTACAGCGTTATAGATCGGGGGCAGCTTCCCCGGTTCGAATTCGACGTCGACAACTGCGCCGATTACCTGTGTAATTTTACCTATGTTCTGGCTCATGTGACTTCAACCTCCTGCGGCCTGCGGCCAATATTATTCGTTACGTAAAAGTATTATCCCTTGATCGATTCGGCGCCGGAGATGATTTCCATCAACTCTTTCGTAATTGCAGCCTGCCGCGCCCGGTTGTACTGCAGCGTCAGCTTGCTGATCATCTCATTAGCGTTTTTCGACGCGCTGTCCATGGCCGTCATCCGCGCACCATGCTCAGCCGCTACCGACTCAATGAGTGACCGGAAAATCTGCACTTCGACATGCTTCGGCAGAATTTCCGCCAGCAGAGCAGCCATGGAGGGCTCATAAAGATACTCCGGTGCGGATTCCTCCTGCTCTGCTTCGGGCGCCTCAATCGGGAGCAACTTGTTCAGCGTAATATCCTGCGACATTACACTCCGGAAGGCATTGAAGAGGAGATAAACCTCGTCATATTGCTCTTCGTTGAAACCATCAATTACTTCCTGTGCCAGCAGGGCAGCAGTCTGGTAATTGAGGTTGCCGAACATGTTGTTGTAGTTCTTGGTCACCGTGTAACGATTCTTGAGGAAATCAAAACCCTTGCGACCAAAGGTGGTGATTGAAATCTCTTCATACCGAGATTTATGCTCCTTCAAAAACCGGTCAGCGGCTTTGCAGATGTTGGCGTTGAAACCACCGCACAGACCACGGTCAGAGGTCACGACGATCAGCAGGGCCTTTTTGGCCTCCCGCTTTTCCATCAGGGGATGAACATCCTGGCCCTGAGTCTTGGCTAACCGCTCCAACACTTCGCCCAACTTCCGGGCATAGGGACGAGCCGCTATTACGTTTTCCTGGGCTCGGCGAAGCTTGGCTGCGGAAACCATCTTCATCGCCTTGGTGATCTGGCGGGTATTTTTTACGGATCCAATCCGTTTTTTAATATCCTTGAGATTTGGCATACGCGTCCTAACCGTCCTTTTTAGGCAGTGAACTCTTTCTTCAGCTCATTAAGCGCAGCAACAAGCTTGGTCTTCAGATCATCGTCGATGGCTTTTTTCTCGCGCAGTTCGGCGATCAGGTCAGCTTTGCGCGTATCAAAGAAGGTATTCATCTCCTGCTCATAACGCTTCAACGAAGCCACAGGGAGTTCATCAAGGAAGCCGTTGTTGGCGGCAAAAATGATCAAAACCTGCTTATCAAATGAAAGCGGCTGATATTGTGGCTGCTTGAGAATTTCAACCAGACGCTCACCACGAGCCAACTGATTCTGCGTTGCCTTGTCCAAGTCGGAACCGAACTGGGCAAAGGCAGCCATCTCACGATACTGGGCCAGATTGAGGCGCAGCGTACCGGCAACCTGCTTCATGGCCTTGGTCTGAGCGGAACCACCAACTCGGGATACGGAGATACCAACGTTGATCGCCGGACGGACGCCGGAGTAGAACAGGTCCGATTCAAGGAAGATCTGGCCGTCGGTGATGGAAATGACGTTGGTCGGAATATAGGCGGAAACGTCGCCGGCCTGAGTCTCAATGATCGGCAGAGCGGTAAGTGAACCAGCGCCGCAGTCATCGGACAACTTGGCAGCACGCTCGAGCAAACGGCTATGGAGATAGAAAACGTCACCCGGATACGCTTCACGTCCTGGCGGACGACGGAGCAGCAGGGAGAGCTGGCGATAGGCAACCGCCTGCTTGGAAAGGTCATCGTAAATGATCAGCGCATGCTTGCCGTTATCACGGAAGAATTCGCCCATGGTGACACCGGCGTAAGGGGCAATGAACTGCAGCGGTGCAGGCTCGGAAGCAGTTGCCGCAACAACGATGGTATAATCCATGGCGCCGTGCTCAGTCAGCTTGGAAACAACCTGGGCAACCGTTGAACGCTTTTGACCAATGGCGACATAAATACAGACAACATCGCCACCCTTTTGATTGATGATCGTATCCAGAGCAACGGCAGTCTTGCCGGTCTGACGGTCACCAATGATCAATTCCCGCTGTCCACGACCAATTGGTACCATGGCATCGATCGCCTTGAGGCCGGTGGCCATCGGCTGATGCACTGACTTCCGCTTAACAATACCGGGAGCCTTGATCTCAACCTGGCTGAACAAGGTCGTATTGATCGGGCCTTTGCCGTCAATCGGCTGGCCAATGGCGTTAACCACGCGACCGACCAGGGCTTCACCAACCGGAACCTCGACGATACGGCCGGTTCGCTTGACCGTGTCCCCTTCCTTGATCGCTTCGAAGTCACCGAGAATCGCGGCGCCGACGTTGTCTTCTTCAAGGTTGAGGGCCATGCCGAAAACGCCGCCCGGGAACTCCAGCAGCTCACCGGCCATTGCCTTGGCCAAGCCATGAATACGGGCGATACCGTCACCAATGGAGATAATGGTGCCGGTTTCGGCAACTTCAACTTCCTTGCCGTATTCTTTGATCTGCTTCCTGATTATCTCGCTGATTTCTTCCGCTCTAATTTGCATATAACTATTCACCCCTTCTTTAAGGTATCTTCAATGCGTGCAAGCTGTGTTTTCACACTGCCGTCGAACACTTTGTCACCAATCTGGGTTACGACACCACCAATCAATGATTTATCTACGGCAACAGTTAGCTGTACCTGTTTGCCGGTCTTTGCGGCCAACGCCTGCTTGATGCCCGCAACCTCAGCCTCAGTCAATTCCATGGCAGCGGTTACCTTGGCCCTGAGTACGCCGGAACGCTCATTGGCTAAAGCATCATAGGCTAGAGCAATCTGGCTCAAGGCCGACATGCGGTTACGCTCCTGCAGCAACAGCAGAAAATTAACCATAGTAGTCGGCAGATCAAGCTTGGCAGCGACATCCTTGAGTATTTCGCGTTTGGCTTCCAGGCTGTAGGCAGGGTTTGCCAAGACAGCAACCAGTTCCGGGCTTGTTTTAAAAGCTGTCTCAACCCCGGTCAATGCCGTTTGAAAGCGGTCAACCGCCCCTTCTTCAGCCCCAAGCTCTACAAGGGCTTTGGCGTAGCGTTTTGCAATAGCACTTGCGCTCACGGTAGCTCCACCACCTTGGTAAGATATTCGGCAACGAGCCGACTTTGGTCGCTCGCGTCGATTTTTTCCTTCAAAGACTGTTCAGCCAGCTGCACTGACAACCGCGCTGCTTCCTGACGCAATTCAAGACGTGCCTTGAGCACTTCCTGTTCAGCGGTCTTCTGAGCCTGCTCAATAATTCTCGCCGCCGAGAGCTGGGCCTCAGCAACGATCCGCTCTTTTTCCGCCAGACCTTCCTTGCGAATGGCTACTTGAATCTCAGCGATTTCCTGGTTTGCCTGAGCCAGCTTGATATTGTACTCAGCAAATTTCTGCTCAGCGGCTACCGTGGCCTGCTCGGCTTCACTCAGCGCCTTGGCAATGCTTTCGCTCCGGTTTGCCAGCATCCCTTTGACATCGGCTTTTTTCATGGCCCAGACAATCACGATGAACAACCCGGCAAAATCGACGCAGCGCCAGACGAAATCCATCTTTTGCGCAGCACCGCCGCCATGGGCACCACCACCCTCACCACCAGAGGCAAAGACCACTGTCGCCATTCCGAGAATGCTGATGCTCAGAAGTGTCGCGACAAGCGCCCGCACGGTTCCGATCTGGCTGAACGTACGCTTCATATTACAAACTCCTCCCGAGTACCTTTTCACATATTTCGCTGCTCAGCGCCTTGGCCTGCTCCTGCAACATAACGCGAGCTTCAGCAGCTTCTTTTGCTACCTTGGCCTTGATTGACTCAAGCGATTGGGTCGCTTCCAGGCGCGCCTTCTCCAGAATCGTCGTTTCCTGAGCGTGCGCCTCTTTTTTCAGTTCACCGCGCTCTGCGCCGGTTTCTGCCTTCATCGCCTTCAGCCGCTCTTCATATTCAGCCATCTTCAGCGCGACGTTTTCGTCCACTTCGGCCGCCCGGGCTTTGGCACCGACCAGTTGGGACTGACGATCAGCCAGCACCTTGCGGATCGGCTTGTACAGAAAAACGTTCAGGACCAGGATCAGCACTAAAAAGTTGATCAGCTGAATCACGAACGAAAGATCAATATTTATCACTACGCACCTCTCAACGGTTCAGAAGGTATACTGCATACACGTAGACAGGAAGAGACACCTCTCCCTGCCGCAAAACAGGGCATAGCTATCATGCGTCCCAACGCATGTCAAGTTTTTTTAAGCCGAAATATGGTTGAATTGTCCTGACATTGTGCCTGATTAGACGAGCATCAGCTCAATCAGTCGCGATAATTCATCCTGACTGGCAAAGGGAATTTCGATCGCCCCACCTCTGCTACCGGTTTTTAGTTTCACTTTGGCCTGAAAACGACGGCGCAATTGATTTTCCAGATCAGCCAGATGAATGTCGGCTGCAGGCGCCTTTTTCTTTGGCTGGCCAGCCTCGCCCTTGAGCCGCTTGACCAGTGCTTCGGTAGACCGCACATTCAGCTGTGCCTTCAATACCTGATCCCGGGCCACCCGCTGAATTGTTTCGTCATCCAGTGCCAGCAGGGCACGGGCATGCCCCATGGTGAGGCGCTCTTCAATAATGTCACGCTGAATGTCGTCCGGCAGACGGAGCAAGCGTAAGGAATTGGCCACCGTCGAGCGTTCCTTGCCGACCCGCTTGGCCACCTCTTCCTGTGACAGCGAGAATTGATCCATCAACGACCGGTAGGCATCTGCCTCTTCCACCGCATTCAGGTCTTCCCGTTGAATGTTCTCGATCAGCGCCATTTCCATGGCAACATCATCAGAAACATCCTGGATCACTACCGGCACTTCGTGCAGACCGGCCTTCTGCGCCGCCCGCCAGCGCCGTTCACCGGCAATCAGCACATAGTGGCCATTCGTCTCACGCACCACCAGGGGTTGAATAATCCCTTTTTCGCGAATCGACGCGGCCAGCTCCTCCAGCTTAGCCGGGGTAAATGTCTTGCGCGGCTGGCCGGCATGGGGCCGAATATCTTCAATCGGGCAGAGGAAATAACTCTTGCGCTCATCCGCTATCACCGGCAACAGGGCGCCAATCCCTTTGCCTAAACCTTTTTTAATCATGGGGTACCTCGCGGGCAATTATTTCCTGGGCCAATTCCAGATAGCTGGTTGCACCACGGGACGCAACATCATACAACAGGATCGGTTTACCATGGCTTGGCGCTTCCGACAACCGGACATTCCGCGGGATCACCGTGGCAAAGGTCTCTTTGGGGAAGTGGGTCTGAATCTCCTCCGCCACCTGTCGTGACAGGTTATTACGGGCATCATACATGGTGAGCAGAATCCCTTCGACGGTCAATCGGGCGTTCAAACCACGCTGCACCAGCTTGATCGTATTCAGGATCGCCGACAACCCTTCCATGGCGTAGTACTCGCACTGCAACGGAATCAGCACCGAACTGGCCGCAGTCAGAGCATTGATCGTCAGCAGGTTCAGTGACGGCGGGCAGTCGATGATGCAATAGGCATAGTCATTGCCGATGTTGGCCAGCGCCTGCTTCAGCCGCAGCTCCCGGCCTATTTCGGACACCAGCTCCAGCTCAGCTCCGGCCAGATCCTTATTAGCCGGCAACACCGCCAGACTGGGCAGCATACTCTGCACAATGACACTGCTTAACTCGGCATCGTTGATCAGCAGGTCATAGACCGAATGTTTCAGGGCATTCCGATCGATGCCCAGACCGGAAGTAGCGTTGCCCTGGGGATCGAGGTCGATCAGCAGGGTTTTCCGTTCCGCAGCGGCGAGGGAAGACGCAAGATTCACGGCGGTAGTGGTCTTACCCACCCCACCTTTTTGATTGGCAATACAGATGATTTTGGCCATGGCTAGCAATCTGGTTTCAGGAATTTTAAGTAGTGAATATTAAGCGGAAACCGGCGGCAAGTTAACACAAATCAGCGGTGATGCAAAGGGGATTCAGTTGGCAGCCAGCAGATCACAGAGTCTGGCCGCCTCGGCGAGAGTACCGTCAAAGGAGGAAGTGTCATTGAGTGGACCACCAGCCGGGAGTCAGAATTGAATATGTATGACTTGCTTTATGCGTTCATCCCCTCTGATGATTCTGTAGATTAGTAACGGTAATTATATTTGACAATATACTGACTTTATGTAAACATTTATTTCCATTATGAATAAGAGGGCCGTTACTATCTATCCATCCTCAGCGAAAGAACTGGAAGCCTTGGGACAGCGACTCAAGGATGCTCGGCTTCGCCGACGTTTTTCCATGGAGACGGTCTGTGCCAGAGCTGACATTTCGCGTCCGACGCTCTACAAGGCAGAGCACGGTGACCCTTCCGTTGCCATGGGAATCTACGTTCAGGTTCTGCGTGTCCTGGGGCTAGTGGAAGATTTGGCGTTTATTGCCAAAGAAGATGCTCTGGGGCGCCGCCTGCAGGACGAATCTTTACCGCAGCGGAAACGGGCTCCACGTAAAAAAGCACCCGCAGGAGTTTCGTGATGGCCAAAACAAAGGGTGAGCATATTTGGGTATGGCTTGACGACCCTGCATTCGGCCCATTACAGCACATAGGCATGCTGTCCCGGGGGGACCGGGGAAGCGTACGCTTTACCTACGCACCGACCTGGCTTAAACATGCCCACGCTTTCCCCCTTGATCCGGAGTTGGATTTGACTTCCGGTGAATTTTTTCCGGGCAATTCAAATTTTGGTGCGTTCATGGATTCGTGTCCCGACCGTTGGGGCCAGGTTCTTATGAAACGCCGGGAGGCCGTCGAAGCCAGGGAAGAAGTCCGCACTCCGAGAACTTTGGGACCGTGGGAATTTCTGCTGGGGGTCCAGGATTGCACCCGAATGGGGGCTTTACGTTTTAGCCGTCCTGACGACCAGACCTTTCTGGCCGATGAGGCGCGATCAGCACCACCGGTTACCCGCATTGCTGAGTTGCAGGCAGTTGCCTTCGCATTGACGAAAAAGAAACAGGATGATCTCGACAAGATCAAAGAGTGGCTGAAAGTCTTGGTTGCACCGGGTTCATCGCTTGGCGGAGCACGTCCCAAGGCCAATCTGCTCGATGGAGACGGCAGTCTCTGGATTGCCAAGTTTCCTTCAGCCGATGATGACTATAATGTTGCCCTATGGGAGATGCTCCTCCAAGATCTGGCACGGCAATGCGGCATTACGGTGCCAGAATCCCGACTCATGCAGATAGGCAGCGGCTATCATACCTTTCTGGTGAAAAGGTTTGATCGTGTCGGCGGCAATCGGCGTTTTTTTGCTTCAGCCATGACAATGCTTGGACATCTGGATACTGATGATGCCAGCTATCTGGAGTTGGCAGAATTCATCGCCACTTACGGCGAGGCAGATCTTATTACCCGTGACCTTGAAGAGTTGTTCACCAGAGTTGTGTTTAATGTTACAACCGCCAATCGTGATGATCATTTACGAAATCACGGCTTCATGCGATCCCCTGCCGGCTGGACTCTGTCGCCAGCCTACGACATGAATCCTTCGTTTAAAAAAGAGGAACACGCCCTATCACTGGACTCTTATAACCGTCAACCTGATCTGGAAATAGTTCTTTCGACAGCTGAGTATTACCGGTTGGACATGGTTCGAGCCAAAGAGATCATTACTGACGTGTGTAAAGTAGTTGGTGACTGGAAAAGCCGCGCCAGGAAACTCGGCCTGCCCGCGCAGGAATGCTTAGAGGCAGAACATTTATTCTGCAGTACGTATCCGTGAGTCTTGACCCCACAATCCACAGGTGACACCCGACAAAGAATTACTGGCTTGTCATTTCCCGGAGAGGATGTGATACTTGTACCACTAATGGGACAAAAGGTGCTCCATGCGCGTCGTTAATTTTTCCGAAGCCCGGAATCATCTAAAGCAGGTTGTTGACCAGACGGTTGCTGATGCTGATTTCACGATCATTTCGAGACGCGACTCCCCGGACGCAGTCATCATGTCTCTTGATACATTCAATAGCCTGATGGAGACAGTCCATCTCCTGAAAACTCCTGCCAATGCAGTTCATCTGGCAAAATCAATCGAACAATACCGGGCAGGGAATGTGGTAGCTGGGGAGTTGGCCGATGCTTGAACGGTTGACCTGGACCTTGGTGGCCTGGGAAGATTATCAATACTGGCAAACCCAAGACAAGAAAACGCTCAAGCGGATCAACCTCTTAATCAAAGATGCCATGCGCAAACCTTTTGACGGTATTGGGAAACCGGAACCACTGCAGGGGCGATCGCTTTTGCCTGTTGCAACGCCTCGGCGAACAAGGTCTCTATCGTCGCGGTGGCAATATGCTCACCGGTCAACTGATACTCTTCCCAGGCCACCAGAGCCTCCGCTTCGAATAGCGCATCTGCCTCCGCCAGTTCAAGAGCCGGCGTACCCAGCGACTCCAGCACCATCGCCATTGGCTGGCCCAAGCGCCGAGCTACCCGGTCAAGCTGCTCGGCAAACTGGTCACTCACCCGCAAATTCAGTTGTCTGCTCATGCGCACCCCCATGCTATACAATGCTAGCGCATGCTAGAATTGAAGTCAACCACCCTACCCACCGGCCAGCTGGTCGCAGAGCCGGGCGGCCTCGGCGAGGGTGCCGTCGAAGGTAGGATCCTTGAGCTGGACCACCAGCCGGAAATCTGGGGTGAACTGGTATTTTTTCGGTTGTTGCCTGATCAAGGCAATGATCGTGTCGGGTGAAACCGGGGTTTTGGGGTGGAAGCAGAGGGTCAACTGGCTGCCTGCGGCCTCTATCTCCCGCACCAGCAGGCGCTTGAGCTGCAGCCGCAAACGCATCACCGCCAGCAGGAATTCAGTGGCCGGCGGCAGTTTGCCGTAGCGGTCCGTCAGTTCGGCGGCCACGTCGGCCACGTCATCCAGATTTTCGGCCTGAGTCAGCTTTTTATACAGCACCAGCCGCTGGTTCGGGTCCTTGACATACTCTTCGGGAATAAATGCCGGAATGCCGAGCTTGATTTCCGGCTCCACCTGGGCCACAGGTTCTTCCCCCTTCAGCTGTTGGATCGCCTCTTCCAGGAGCTCGTTATAAAGCTCGAACCCTACCGCCGATATCTGGCCTGACTGGTTGCCACCCAACAGGTCGCCGGCACCCCGCAGTTCCAGATCGTGGGTGGCGATGCGGAATCCAGCCCCCAGTTCGGTTATGTCCTGCAGGATCTTCAGCCGCTCCCTGGCATCGGCAGTGATCGACCCTTCGCCAGGTAGCAGGAAGTACGCATAAGCCCGCTGCTTGGAGCGGCCAACCCGCCCCCGCAGCTGGTAAAGCTGGGCCAGGCCGAAGTTGTCGGCCCGGTTGACGATCAGGGTATTGGCATTGGAGATATCCAGGCCCGACTCGATAATTGTCGTGCAGAGGAGCAGGTTGCTCTCGCCATGCATGAAGCTGAGCATCACCTTTTCCAGCTCCTTCTCGTCCATCTGGCCATGACCAACGGCGATCTTGGCCTCCGGCACCACTGTTCTCAGGTGCTCAGCCATGGCGCCAATGGTCTGCACCCGGTTATGGACATAATAGACCTGCCCGCCGCGCCGCAGCTCCCGCAGTACTGCTTCACGGATTATATCATCAGCCTGCCGGGCCACGTAGGTCTTGATTGCCAACCGGTCCACCGGCGGAGTATCAATAATCGAGAGGTCGCGGATGCCCATCATCGACATGTAAAGGGTACGGGGAATCGGGGTCGCGGTCAGAGTCATCAGATCCACGGTGGCGCGATATTTTTTCAGCTTTTCCTTATGGGCCACCCCGAAGCGCTGTTCTTCGTCGACGATCAACAGTCCCAGGTCCTTGAACTGCACATCGGCCTGCAGCAGGCGATGGGTGCCGATGATCACATCAACATCCCCCTTCTTCACCCGTTCGAGGATCGCCTTCTGCTCCGCCGCAGTACGGAAACGGGAAAGCATCTCCACGGTCACCGGATAATCCTTGAAGCGGCTGCGGAAGGTTTCCAAATGCTGCTGGGCGAGAATGGTAGTCGGGACCAGCACCGCCACCTGTTTGCCGTCCAGAACCGACTTGAAGGCACCGCGAATGGCCACTTCGGTCTTACCGTAACCAACATCGCCGCAGACCAGACGATCCATCGGCCGGGATGACTGCATGTCCGCCAGCACATCGTCGATGGCTGCCTGCTGATCCGGCGTCTCTTCCCAGGCAAAGGCGGCCTCAAACTCCCGATACATCTCGTCCGGCGGGGTAAAGGCGAACCCTTCCTTGACCTGGCGCGCCGCGTAGATCTCCAACAGTTCACCGGCCATCTCCGCCACCGCCGCCTTGGCCTTGGCCTTGGCTTTTTCCCAGCCGACGCCCCCCAGTTTGTCGACCCGCGGATCAACCCCTTCGGCACCGACATAGCGTTGCACCAGATTCAGGCGATCAATCGGCAGATACAGACGGTCGGCCCCGGCATACTCCAAGAGGAGAAAGTCACCCTCCACCGTGCCGGTCTTCAGGTGCTGCAAACCACGATAGATGCCGACGCCGAAATCCAGATGCACCATCATATCGCCCGGCTTCAGCTCCGCCAGGGACGACAGGATCTGCTTCTGACGCACGGCTGTCAGCCCCCGGCGCCGCTGCCGCTTACCAAACAGCTCTTCCTCGGCAATAACCACCAACTGCTCGGCCGGCAAGCGGAACCCACGGGAAAGTTCCCCCAGCAGGATGTCGACCCGCCGGTCCAGATGCTCCCGCTCGGCCACAAATTCACGCGAGGAAAGCGTGAGCGGCACCCGGTACGGCTCCAGCAGTCCCATAAGCCGGTCGGCCTGGGCCTTCTGGTGACAGACCACCAGCACCCGCTCGCCAGCCGCCAGCCAGGTGGTCAACCGCTCCACCAGCGGCCGGAGAATTTCCCCGCCGCCACTGCCCGTCGCCAACTTCAGATCCAGGTTTTCTTCCGCCCGGACCGCAATCGTCTCCCCACCTTCGCCAGCAATGGCCAGGCGGGGAATAAACAGCTGTCGTCCGGCGGTCAACCGGGTCGTCAACTCCTCTGGCGTCAGAAACAGCTCATAACGCTCCGGGGTGATCTGCTCCCGCCCCAGCGCCCGTTCTTCACCATGGGCCAGCTCCCGCTGTAACTCCTCTCCCGCCGCCCGCACCGCTTCCGGGTCGATGGTCACCCGCAGGGCGTCGGGACCGAGATAGTCAAAGATAGTTTCCAGCCCCGGATGAAACAGAGGCTGCAGATAATCAACCCCGGGTGGATAGATGGCACTCTGCAACTGCTCAAGATAGGCGCGCCGCCGGTCAGCCGGAATTTCCAGATCGTCGCAACGACGCTTGAGACGGCTGGCAAATGCGGTCAGTACCGGCTGGGTCAGCGCCAACTCCCGCGACGGGAGCAAAATCAGCTCGGCCACCGGATTGAGGGAGCGCTGACTCAGCGGATCAAAGGAGCGGATGGTTTCGACGAAATCGCCAAAGAATTCCAGGCGCACGGGCTGGGGAAGGCTGGGGGGGAAAATGTCAAGGATGCCGCCACGCCGGGCAAAGGTGCCACGATCCTCCACCAGCGGCACATGGCTGTAGCCAAGCTTGACCAACTTCTCAACCAGACCCTCGAAATCGGCCTCTTCGCCAGCCATGATAAATTCGGCCACCTCGCCCAATACCGTACGGGGGAGCACCCGCTGGGTGACGGCCGCCAACGGCGCCACCACCAGCCGGGGCCGGCCATCAGTCAGGCGATAGAGGGTATTCAGCCGCTGACCCACCACTTCCGGGTGGGGGGTGACGGCCTCAAACGGCGCCGTATCCCAGGCCGGGAAACTGAGGACTTCAACGCCGCTGCCACCATAGAACAACAGTTCGCGCCGCAGCTCGTCGGCGCCATCGCCATCGGCGGTCAGCACCAGCAGAGTCTTGCGTAGGCGCGGCAACAGCTGGGCGAGAACATACGCCGGCGCTGACCCGTTCAGGCCAGTAAGTGTTGCCTGACGGTCAGCACCTTTCAGTGCCTGCAGTAGTTGGTCGATTTCTTTGGATTGGGTACGGGACATGGTCGTTGCCTGCCAGGGAAATAGGTAGGCTCACCATAGCAAAGCGAGTCTTGGACGAAAAGGAGATTCTATTTCGCGGGCAGATTTACTTAGAGGCCAGGCAAGCAGACCTGACCAGCATTTTGGGCCGGAGTGCTCTTGAGTTGCGGTCGCTCGGCAGACACCACCCGGTTTTTGCCCTCTCTTTTTGCCCGATACAGGGCCTGGTCGGCCCGATAGATCAATTGATCAACGGCAATAGCACTGGATTTGGCCAGGGTGGCAACGCCAATGCTGGCGGTCACTCGATGAGTACGCTCATTAAATACGAAAATATTATTGCCCAGGCGCCGCAGCAACCGTCGAGCAATCTCATCCGCCTTGGCCTGCGGGGTATTGGGCAGCAGCACCGCAAACTCTTCACCACCGTAGCGGGCAACCACATCAGTGCCCCGGCAACTCTCCTTGAGCACCCGCCCCACTGCGGTCAGCACTTCATCGCCGGCCTGATGGCCGAAACGATCATTCACCTGCTTGAAATCATCGAGGTCAATCAACAACAGCGATAGTGGCAGCAGTTCCTTGCGCCCCTCGAGGCTGAGCATTTCGTCAAACACCCGACGATTTAGCAGGCCGGTTAGCCCGTCAATCATTGCCAGCTCCTTAACGCGACAATGCTCAACCGCATTCAGTAATGCGGTCCCAAAACAAGCGATGAGGCTGCTCTGTAACGGTTCAGTGAGACCTCTCCCAATATGGGCGGCAAGCGGGGCAATTTCAATGGTGCCCAGTCCGTCAGGAAGCACAAATTCCTGTGCGGACCCGCGCCATTCAGCAAGTTCTCCCCCTCCAGCCACCAACTGCAGATCATCGCGCCCTTCCCCAGTCCAGGCTTGCTGGCGAATACCCGGGGAGAAGCTGATAGTCTGCGCACCACTGGTTAGATCGAGGCGAAACGCAATCCGTCGGTAAGGGATAAATCCGTACAGCTCCCGGGCTGCAGCAGAACAGACCCCGACCGGATCAAGGGTGGAAGAGACTGCGGTCATAAACCGCGACAGACAGACCAGATCGCGCATGCCACCCTGATCAAGCGCCGATGTCGCAAATTCGTTAGTGCGCACAATCAGGGGCACGCTCGGTTCTTCGTGGGTCTCTGTCATCAGGGGTAGTGGGGTCATTTGTCAAATTTCCGTCACAATTTAGTGTTTATCTTGGCCGGCATTTTACTTGTTTGCAAATTAAGTGCCACTCATCGCCAGCATTAATTCGCCGACCCAAGACTCATACAGCTGCGCTGGGAGTCCTGTGGTGGCCATGCTGCCAGAAACAACCATGATGACGTTTTTCGTTCAAATTTATAGTGGGGTTAAGTTATAGTGCCGACAATTCAATCAATTGGGGCCTCCATGAAAGAACTGCTCTTAGTTGCAGCCGGTCTGCACCTGTTTGGCGGCACTAAAAAACCGCTGTTTGTCATTGCCGTGATCGTACAGGTCATCTATCTCTGCCAACGGGGACTAGCGCTTGGCCGGTTGCCCATCGTCGGCCCACACGATACGATTGCCTTCTTCGCCATGTCCATCGGCCTGATGGGATTGCCGTTCGTCCTGGCCAGACCGGTCCGCGACTCGGCATTTTTTTCCTGGTGTATCGGGGCCGTCGCCGGGCTGTTCAGCTTGCTGGCCTTGCGCTTCAAGGTCTCTATGATGCCATTGCCTCCGGTGCTGAAAACGCTCTGGTTCGAGTTCCACGTAGCACTGGCTTTTTTCGCCTATGGGCTGTTCGCCATTGGTGCCGTCATCGGCTGCTTTTATCTGGCCAACCGGGAACGCCAACTTCTTGACTTACAGTACCGGGCCGCCTTGGTCGGCTACAGCTTCTTTACCGCCTCCATGGTGACCGGCGGGATCTGGGGTTATTATGCCTGGGGCACCTACTGGCTCTGGACCCCAAAGGAGCTCTGGACCGCCATTCTCTGGCTGTTCTACAGCTTCTATCTTCATTTCCGACTCAAGGGCAATCAGTGGGACCTGCTCACCGCCTGGGGCGGCATCATCGGCTTTGCCATTACCATGTTTACCTACCTGGGGGTCAGCCTCCTGATGAAAAGCAGCCACAGCTTCTAAGCGCTGCGCAAGGATTGAAAATGTTCAGGAAATGGTACGATTTTCTTGCCTCACTCAACCTCGGTTTCTGGCTGATGGGCGGGGTCATGCTGTTCATGGCGATTGGCTCTTTTCTCACCGGAGAAGCCTCGGGCATTAACGACATTGCGCTGCTCAGCTGGCTGATGGCCGTACCGGTCGCCATTTCATGGTGGCTCTGGGTCGCCATCGCCCTGTTAGCCCTCCTGGTCATCAACACCATCCTCTGCAGTATCGACGCCCTGCGACTCCGCTTTGGCCGAACCAAGCTCCTCCATCTGCTGGCCCCACAGATCATGCATCTGGGTTTCCTGCTGGTGGTTTTTGCCCACCTGCTCAGTGCCCAGGGGGGTGCCAAACAAGCAGGGCAGGCACTGGAAGGCTCGATCATTCCTTTACCAGACGGGTCCACTCTGCAAGTCGATACCATCACCGGCCAAACCGGACCCTACGGCATGGCCACCGACTATCAGGCAACGCTCACCCACCTCTCGCCAGCAGGCCCACGCAAAGTCGTCATCAGCCCCAATCACCCATTTTTTCATCAAGGAACCGGCGTGTACTTAAAGCACGCCGAATTTCAGCCAAGCCCGATCGGCGTCATCGAACTGCACCGTGAACCGGGTGCGGCAGCGGCCGGTGCCGGGGTGCTGCTCTTCACGGTCGGCAATTTGGCACTGCTGTTTCTGCGCCGGGGGAATCCGACGTAACGAGCCGGTGCTGGTCCAGACGAGAATTTACTCATTGCTGACCGAAAAAAGGGCGCCCACTCTCGGCGCCCTTTCAACAACTTATCGATGCAGCGTGACTATTTCAGTTCAGCACCTTCACTGACTTGATGATAATCGCTTCCTTTGGTACGTTCTGGAAAACCGAATTCTTCCGATCCTGTGGGGCATTGACAATCTTGTCCACCACATCCATGCCCTCGATCACCTTGCCAAACACGGTATACCCGTGGCCATCTGGATTGGGGCGATTCAACGAACTGTTATCCACCACGTTGACGAAAAACTGACTGGTGGCGCTGTCCGGATCACCGGTCCGGGCCATGGACACCGTGCCTCGATCGTTTTTCAGACCATTGGCCGCCTCATTCTTGATCGGTGCCTTGCCACCCGGTTTCGGTTGCAGCTCTTTGGTCAAGCCGCCACCCTGGGCCATGAAGCCGGGAATAATGCGGTGAAAGACCGTGTTAACAAAGTAACCATCCTTCACATAGCCAAGAAAGTTTTTTACTGACAGCGGCGCCTCTTTCTCAAACAGTTCCAGCTTAAACGAACCCATGGTCGTTTCCAGCTGCACCACAGGATTCTTGCCGCCCCCCTTGGCTTCCGCTCCCCACGCCAACCCGGCACAGGTAAGTGCAAGCAGCAGCGTCAACATCAATTTTTTCAGCATGTGCCCTCCTCCTTCGGATTAAGATACTTGCTCATTTATACGCCATGAGGCAATCACCGGTCAAGGTGCAGACTACCAACAACAAACGAGAACAATCTGTTGACGAACCCGCAAGGGAACAGTTACACAATAAACGAATTTATTCCGGAGGGAGCATCGCATGCAGGTTATTAAATTTGGTACCGATGGGTGGCGCGGGGTCATCGCCCGCGAATTTACCTTTGCAAACGTGGAAATTGTCGCCCAGGCGACCATGGATTATCTGCACCGCAACGACCTGGCAGCCCAAGGGTTGGTGATCGGCTACGACCGACGCTTTTTGTCACGAGAGTTCGCCGAGCGGGTGGCCGAAATCGCTGCGGGCAACGGCATCAGGGTTTGGCTGACGGACACCTATGCCCCCACGCCAGCAGTCTCCTGGGCCGTATTTGAAATGAAGGCCGGCGCCGGGGTCATGATCACAGCCAGCCATAATCCGCCGATTTATAATGGCTTCAAAGTCAAGGAAGGGTTTGGTGGTTCAGCCCGGCCCACGACCACCAAAACCCTGGAAGATATGGTTACGGCCAATATCGCTGCCGGCCGTGAAATCCTGGCCCAGCCATATGCCGAGGCCTTAGCCGCCGGCTTAGTCACGACCTTTGCTGCGTCTGCCGGCTATTTCGCCCAACTTGGTCGCTATCTCGATCTGGACGCCATCCGCGCCGCCAACATCCCGGTAGCCGTAGACCCAATGTTCGGTGCTGGCAGCGGCTATATCCCCCAGCTTATTCCTGGTGCGGTGGAGATCAATGCCGAACACAACCCCGGTTTCGCCGACCGGCCGCCGGAGCCGATTGCGGAAAACCTGCAGGAACTCGGTGCCCTGGTCGCCACCGGCAGGTTCCGCGTTGGCTTGGCCCTTGACGGTGATGCGGACCGAATCGGCGCTGTTGATGAAAATGGCGAATTTTTCTCCTCACACATGATCTTTACCGTCCTGCTGCGCCACCTGGTGGAACGCAAAGGCTTGACTGGTGGCGTCATCAAGACGGTCTCCACGACCCGCATGATTGACCGGTTAACGGAAAAGTTCGGTCTGCAGCTGTTCGAAACACCCATCGGCTTCAAGCATATCTGTGAACTGATGCTGAGCAACGACATTCTGATGGGTGGCGAAGAGTCTGGCGGGCTGGGGGTTAAGGGTCACATCCCGGAACGTGATGGCATTTTGATGGGGCTGCTGCTGCTCGAGGCCATGGCCATGAGCGGCAAGGGGCTGCGCCAACTGCTGAGTGAAACCATGGATGAAATCGGCCATTTTTACTATCGCCGCATTGATGCCCAGATTGCCCAAGCCGCCAAAGAGGCACTGATCGCCAAACTCGGCAGCAACCCGCCCCAGACCATTGCCGGCCTGCCGGTCAGCGCCACCAACTTCGCCGACGGCTTCAAGTTCATCTTTGCCGACGGCGCCTGGTTGTTGATCCGCCCCTCCGGCACCGAACCGGTCCTGCGGCTTTACAGCGAAGCCAACGACCCGGCGCTGGTGGAAAAGCTACTGGCCGCCGCCCAGGAGATTGCCGGGATCTGAGCCTAACGGTGCGGTCATTTTTGTGGCCACCGTCATAGCGCACTTTTTCTCCCACCAGACAGGCGCTGACGCCAATAGTAATGATTGAATCAGGCATGGCAAACTCCGGGAAGGGTGGTAGAATAAAATCGCCTTAAAATCTAACACAGTATCGGAGATTTCCCATGGCCTGCTCCTGCGGCGAAAAACACCAAGGACACATCTGTGTCCTCAAAAGTAATGGCAAAACCGTCGAAGTTGCCCACCTGACGGGGAACCCGACCGTGGTCTGTTTCAGCTGCGGAGTCGAGGCCAACAGTGCCGAAAATGTTTGCGAGCCGATGCCGCTGAATCCGTAGCCCTTGGCACCAGTTTTCCCGGTTTAAGGAGGCACTGATGATCTCCAAGCTACTGGACGGCAATATTCGCTTTGTGGCGGAAACCTTTGACAAAGAGCGGGATTATTTCGCCGAACTGGCCAAGCACCAGCGTCCCACAGTGCTCTGGATCGGCTGTTCCGACTCCCGGGTGCCGGTAAATACCATAACGGACACCAAGCCGGGCGAAGTTTTTGTTCATCGCAATGTTGCCAACATTGTCGCCACTAACGACTGGAACCTCTCGGCGGTGCTCGAATTCTCCATCAATCACCTGCAAATACCGGATGTCGTGGTCTGTGGTCACTATAACTGTGGCGGCATCAATGCCATGGACGAAGAGCATCTGGACGACAAGTACATTCCCATCTGGCTGAATAATGCCTACAAAGCCAAGGAACGGGTCGAAGAACAACTGCGCGGCCTGCGCATCTGCCTGCCCTCAGACCAACGACTGAAGCTGATCGTCGAGGAAAATGTCCGGCTGCAGCTGGATCATCTGCAGGAATACCCCTTTGTGCGCAACGCCATGCGTGACAAAAAGCTCTCAATTCATGGGTGGGTCTATGACATGGAAAACGGGGCAATAAAGGTGCTGCAGCGCGACCAGATTGCCTGCCGTGATATCAGCTAAACCAGATCCGTTCATTAACCGCACCGTCAGGGATTAGACAAATTGCCTTCCCCTTTGTAGAATGGTTGTAACTGATGGCGAAGGAGGGTAATTCGCCTCTTCCGTCAGTGCTGATATCATAATTCATACTGCAAGGAGGCGTGCTATGTATGCCATGGACAATGTGGGGAGAAATACTATTGCAATGGTGCTGGCCGGTGGCAAAGGGGAGCGACTCAGCCCTCTGACCCTGCGCCGCGCCAAGCCAAGCGTCGCCTTTGGCGGCAAGTACAAGATCATCGATTTCGTGCTGTCCAACCTGTTTAATTCGGGCATCAAGAAGGTTTACATCCTCACGCAATACCGCGCGTTTTCCCTGAACAAGCACATTCGCGAATCCTGGGGCAAATGGACTGGCCTCGGCGAATTCTATGTCGCCATCTCGCCAGAAACCAAAAGTGAAAGTGAGGAGTGGTTCAAAGGGACTGCCGACGCCATCCTCCAGTACCTGCGCTTCGTCGAATCATCCGATGCCGACTACGTGGCCATCTTCGGCGGCGATCATATTTACAAGATGGATATCACCCAGATGATCAACTTTCACCGGATGAACCGGGCTGACATCACCATCGCTGCTCTGGAAGTGCCGCAGGATGAGGCCAGCCGCTTCGGGGTCTTTTCAGTGGATGACGACTCCCGGGTGACTGCCTTTACCGAAAAACCGAAAACTCCGGAAACGATTCCTGGTCGGGAAACCTGCTTCGCGTCCATGGGTAACTACATCTTCTCAACAAAAAAGCTGATTGAAGTGCTGCTGGAGGGGAAAAAGCTCTACGAGGATCTCGACTTCGGCAAACATGTCATTCCGATGATGCTGGAAAGTGGCGACCGGATCTTTGCTTACAACTTCAATGACAACGTGATTCCGGGCATGAAGGCTGAAGAACGGGGCTACTGGAAGGACGTGGGGACCATCGACTCCTACTACGACGCCAACATGGACCTGATCAATGTGTCACCGCAGCTCAATCTCTACAACTACAAGTGGCCAATCCTTACCAACCAGGGGAACCTGCCGCCAGCCAAGACGGTGTTCGACGATGATGACCGCCGCGGGATGAACATCGACTCCTATGTCTGCGCCGGCTGTATCACCAGCGGCAGCACCGTGCGCCGCTCCATCCTCGGCCCCCTGTGCAAGGTCAACAGCTACAGCTTGATCGAAGATTCGATCCTGTTTGAAAACGTCACTGTCGGTAGACATGTCAAACTCAAGCGGGTCATCATCGACAAGAATGTGGTCATTCCAGACAACACCATCATTGGCTACGACCATGAAGTTGATCTGGCCAAAGGATATACGATCACCGAGTCGGGGATCGTAGTTGTGCCGCGAAAAGACAAATAATCGTCACCAGTCCTCACGCTGCTGCATAAAATCGATCTTCGCTCGCTTAGCCGAGTTCGTGACAGGCCCGTCACGTCTCGGCTCTTCACTCCTGTTATTGGCTATTGTTGGTGCGGTATTTGCTAATGCCCTGCCCGGCGAATTTGTCTGGGATGACCAGATCTACCTGCTGAACAAACCTGCGTATCAGAACTTTAACCTGCACCGGATCCTGCTCTCGCTGGCCAATGACCTGGAATACCTGCAGGACTATTGCTTCTGGTCTAGATGGGACTGGATACATTCATTAAATTGGAATCTGCCTTTTGCCTTAGCTTGAAAACAAAGGAATTCCAGCTCTGACTGCTTTGCTGGGGGGAGATCGGAAAATTCTACCGGCTTTTTTTCCACTGGAGGGGTGCCGGCTTTTGTTTCCGGTGCAGCTTCCGTTACTACGGTAGCGCTCTGCGGGGCTGGGGGGGGAGGCATAACAACCGTGGTTACTTTATTTATTGATTCGATCTTAACCGGCAGTGGTGGCATGGTGACCGTAACCGGTGCGGCTACCGGCACTGGGGGCACCGTGGCTGATTTTACAGCGCGAGCCGCCTTTTCAATGGCCAGCAGTTCAGCAGCGCGGCGTTCTGCTGCCGCCTTTTCTTCTTCCGCTTTCAGCCGGGCTGCTCGCTCCTTTTTCAACGCCTTTTCTGTTTGTTCTACTGCCCGTTGCTCGGCTGCTGCGCGCTCTTTCTCGGCCTTCAACCGGGCAGCCCGTTCGCTCTTCAGTTCAGCTTCGGCCTTTTCCCGGGCGGTCCGCTCCGTGGCTAACTGCTCTGCCGCAAGGCGTGCTTCAGCAGCGACTGCTGGTGCCGGCACCACAACGTTAAACGCCGGAACCGCCACCGGTTTGACCGTGGCCGACTTTTTTGCCTCTTCGGCAGCCTGCAGCGCCTTGGTGGCTGTGGCTTGATATTGCTCGGCTGCCTTCTTGGCGCTTTCCGCAACTTTTAGCGCCATTGCTGCCGCCGCCTGATATTCCTGGGCCGCCTTTTCGGCCACCCGACGCTCAGCATCGGCTTTATCCACCGCCGCAAGGGCGGCGGCTACGCGCGCTTCAGCCGACTTTTCCGTAGCCGCCCGGTTCGCTTCGGCTGCCTGCCGTTCGGCCTCAGCTTTTATCACTGCCGCCTTGGCCGCTGCAAGTTGCTCAGACGCAGTAACCTCAGATAACCGGGCAATCTCCGCATTCTCCACTCTGAGGCGATCTTCAGCAACCTTGGCTGCCGCCAGACGTTCTGCCGCAGCCCGCTCCGCGGCTATTTTTTCTTGTGATGCCTGCTCTGCTGCAGCTCTGGCCGTAGCCAGCTTTTCTGCCGCGGCTTTTTCAGCTGCCGCAGCTTCGACTGCCGCCTTTTCTTTCGCGATCCGGTCCAACTCTTCCGGCGAAACAATTGGTTTTCCGGGAGTGCCTGCGACCGCAAGTTTGTCGCCCCGATCATACTTGGTGATCACTTCAGCCAACTCATCCTCGATGTTATAAATCAGCGGGTTATCGGGATATTCCTTTTTGAACTGCGACAAATTCCTCGCCGCTTCCTGCTGATTGCCAACCTTGTAATAGGCCCGGCCAAGCCAGTAAAGCGACATGTCCCGTAACGGGGTTTGGGGATATTTGGTGAGCACCTGCGTCAGCTTGGTCACAACTGCGGGGAAATCACCCTTTTTATAATCGTTGATGGCATTGATGAATAGCTGGGAGTCCTGTGGATCAGCGGCACCGACCAGGGAAACCGAGCTGGCCAGAAGGACCAGAGCGAGGCAAGTACAGAGGGATTTTCGCAGAAACTGCGCAATGAGCCGAGATTCATGTGACGTATGGAGCATTCTGATCACCAAGGGGTAAGTGCTTCTAAGTACTTGAAGAAGATACCACTTTACGATTCTTGCTGTCAACGTACATCACTTGGCAACTCTTCGTGATTTTACTGGGTTAGAACCTGGCGGTGGGATTAGTCATGTTAAGCGGGCTGGGCCCCCATGTGGCAGCCCAGCCCGGATTGTAGCTATGATATAAGATCAGCTTCTGCAAGACTGGGTAGCGCCTCATCCTCCAGATCTGCTTCTCCTTCAAACTCTTCACCATCAGTATACGGCACAGACCTGGTTCCCATTGCCGCGATCAGCTTGCCGCTAATCAATCCCGCTGCAGCCGCGATGACGATGGTAATCAAAATACCGGTCAACTGGGCACCAATATTGATGCCGGTGGCAACGAAGAGCGCTGCAATCCCGCCCAAAATCCCCGGCAGACCATGAAGATAAAGGACGCCGCAGGTATCGACTTTTTGCGTCAGTTCCGTCAGCTTGGCCTGCATGACAGCAAAGCCAAAGGTAGACACAACCCCGGCGAGAATGCCGATGGCAAAGGCCGTGCCAGGGGCAGCCAGGTCGCAGGTAGAGCCTATAGCTACGCCGCCAGCCAAGGTGGCATTGGCAATGTCTGCCGCCGCAATTTTCCCCCGCAGTTTAACTGAGGCAAAATAAGTCGCCAGAGTCGATCCGCACAGGGCGAGGATAACATTGACTGCCGTTCTGGGCACATCTACCGGGGCAACCAGTGCCGCACAAAAGCTGGGCCAGAATACCCAGAGGACCATGCTGCCCAGCAGCGAGTAACGGTCACTGGTATCGTCGCACTCAATGGCGGTTTCATACTCTTGCTTGGTGGTCATGGACGCCGCTACCCCCAGACCAAAGATGGCGCCAAAGGCGTGAATTACAATCGATCCGCCGGTGTCCACCACTTTGCCGGTGATCAAACCAAGACCGCCATTGAGCACAATCCATTCATTCAGGGCGTAAAATGGGATAAACACCAGACCCAGCAATAAGTACTGCGGCATTTTCAGGCGACCGAGCACCGCCCCGGCGCAGATCAGCAGGCTGGCCGCAGCAAACTCAGCCAGAATCAGCTTATCAATCACCCCGGTGCCACTGTCGACGCCATGATAGCTTTCCTTCAGGAAGTAGAGTGGCAGCGCAACGCTGACCAGCAGAAACGTTGCTGTGAGGGCAGAACGACCATATTTTTTCACAAAGACCATCAGAAAACCAAACCCCACCAGCAGCATGGCCATGATGTGAATGGCCCGTTCGTATTTCTGCACATCAGACAAGGCCGCTAAGGTTGTGCCCGGCAATTCAGCAGCAAGTGCTGTACCGCAACCGACAAGCAACAGCATCGTGCACAACAATACGTTTTTAAGGTAGTTCAACATTGTGTCCCCCCGAAGTTATGCGCAATATATGTGCAATATAGCCCACAAAATAAGCACATACTGAGCCAATACTCGGCAATCCACACATTTCACCGGCAGCTGTGCTGTAAAGGTGAGCAAATTGAAGGATTTTCAAGATGGTATTTTTTAATTCCGACCGAAGGTGCGGAGACGCGAAGCAATCTGAGTACTCTTGAGTGTAGCGAGAGAGTTGATGTTGACTCAGCGGTTGTCGTCAATGAAGTTCTGCCGCAGCGATGTGCTATACTTGTTAGGCAGGCTGGGAATGTAGCGAAGATTGACTTCAGAAGGGAAGCATGACTGACGAAAAGGTGTGTGCTAAACATCCGTAACAAATTGCCAGCAAAACCAATCGGCCGACCAAACTACAGCTGCTTGATTTTTTGGCAACACCAAGGGAGGAAACCATGAAAAGGAAAACATTGGCTTCGTTGATTCTTCTTGTTGCAACATCCCTGCTTTTAGCCGGGTGTATCGTCCCGTACTGGTGGGGTGACGGGGGCCACGGCCACGGTGGCCGGGGCGGGGAAAACCGCCGTGGCGGCGGTCATGGTGGCGGCCGGCATTGAATTGGTGGAGTCCTGGATGTAATTGACTGTACTACTATCGTAAAAACAGCCTTTTTTGTTATCGCCTTGCAATTAGCCATGATCTTCGCAGCCCGCTTCGGCGGGCTGTTTTGTTACACTTTCTAAATCATCCATCTCCTTCCCACCTCGCCCCTGCCTGTGGTAATCTTACAATTTACTCCACCCGGCAGGACGGACTATGGCCCACGAAAAAATCATTATCAAGGGTGCTTGCGAGCACAATCTGAAGTGCATTGACGTCGAGATCCCCCGCGATCAGTTGGTGGTGATCACCGGCATTTCCGGCTCCGGCAAATCGAGCCTGGCCTTCGACACTATTTACGCCGAGGGGCAACGGCGCTATGTGGAGTCCCTCTCCTCCTATGCCCGCCAGTTTCTGGAGCAGATGGAAAAACCGGATGTGGAATCGATCGAGGGGCTTTCGCCGGCCATCTCCATAGAACAGAAGACCACCAGCCGTAATCCCCGCTCCACCGTCGGCACCGTTACCGAGATTTACGATTATCTGCGCCTGCTGTTCGCCCGGGTCGGCCGGCCCCACTGTTACAGCTGCGGCAAGCCAATTACCGCCCAGACTGTTTCCCAGATGGTCGATCAGATTATGGCGCTGCCCGCCGGCACCAAACTGCAACTTCTGTCACCGATGATCCGCGGCCGCAAGGGTGAATACAAAAAGGAGTTGGATAAACTGCGCAAAGAAGGCTTTGCCCGGGTCATCATCGACGGCAACCAGTTTGAGCTGACCGAGGAGATTGTCCTCGACAAGAACAAGAAGCACGATATCGACATTGTTGTTGACCGGCTGGTCGTCAAGGATGGCATCCAGCGCCGGTTGGCCGACTCTTTTGAGACCGCCCTGCACCATGCCGATGGGATCGCCAAGGTAACTATTATCGCCAAGGTGTCGGACATTGATCCTCAAACCTCCGAGGTTTCAAAAACCTCGGAGGTTTCTGAAACGATTCTGTTTTCCGAAGCCCTAGCCTGCATCGATTGCGGCATTTCCTATCCGGAGATGACCCCGCGCATGTTCTCCTTCAACAACCCCTATGGTGCCTGCCCCGACTGCACCGGCCTCGGTACCCGCAACTACTTCGATGCCGAGCTGGTGGTGCCCAACCCGGATCTTTCCATCCGCGAAGGCGCCATTGCCCCGTGGGAAAAGCGGCTTTCTTCCTGGTATCACATGACCCTCGATGCCCTGGCCAAGGCGTTCAAGTTTGATATCCGCACCCAATTCAAGGATCTATCTGAATCGGTGCGTGATGTCATCCTTAACGGTTCCAAGGGGGAAAAGATCGATTTCTGGTGGGAGGAGGATGGCGGGCGACGCCATACCTACCAGAAGGAGTTCGAGGGGGTGCTGAACAACCTGGAACGACGCTATCGGGAGAGCGATTCGGATCAGGTGCGGGAAGAGCTGGAAAAGTACATGAACATCATGCCCTGCCCCACCTGCAACGGGGCGCGACTAAAGAAGGAAGCGCTGTTTATCATGGTGGGGGAGCGGAACATCCGCGAGGTGACCGCCCTCTCCATCCGCGACTGCCTGGCCTTTTTCGAGGGTCTGGAGTTCAGTGACAAGGAGCGGGAGATCGCCCGCCGCATACTGAAAGAGATCCGCGAGCGGCTATCCTTCCTGGTCAACGTCGGCCTCGACTACCTCTCCCTTGACCGGACTGCCGGCACCCTTTCCGGCGGCGAGGGGCAGCGGATTCGCCTCGCCACCCAGATCGGCTCATCCCTGGTTGGGGTGCTGTACATCCTGGACGAACCCTCCATCGGCCTGCACCAACGGGACAACTCCCGACTCCTGGCGACGTTGAAACACCTGCGGGATATCGGCAACACGGTGTTGGTGGTGGAACATGACGAAGAAACCATTATGGAGGCGGATCACGTGCTGGACATGGGGCCAGGTGCCGGCGTCCATGGTGGCGAAGTGGTAGCCCAGGGGACTCCGGCTGAGATCATGGCCCATCCCGACTCCCTCACCGGCAAATACCTGTCCGGCGTACTGAGTATTGCCGTACCGAAGCAACGCCGCACGGCCGACAAGCATCTCACCATTGTCGGCGCCAGTGAAAACAACCTCAAAGACGTGACCGTTGACATCCCGCTGGGGGTGATGACCTGCATTACCGGCGTTTCCGGCTCGGGCAAGTCCACGTTGGTGATCGATACCCTGCACAAAGTGCTGGGGCAGCGGCTCAACAAAAATCGGGAGAAGGCCGGGGCGGTTCAGGATGTGCTGGGCACCCACCTGCTGGACAAGGTAATCAACATCGACCAGTCCCCCATCGGTCGCACTCCCCGTTCCAACCCGGCCACCTACACCGGGGTCTTTGCCGACATTCGCGAACTCTTCGCCAACCTGCCGGAATCGAAGATTCGCGGCTACAAGGCAGGTCGTTATTCGTTCAACGTCAAGGGTGGGCGCTGCGAGGCCTGCTCCGGCGACGGCATCATCAAGATTGAAATGCATTTTCTGCCTGACGTGTACGTAGAATGCGAGATCTGCAAGGGGGCGCGCTACAATCGGGAAACCCTGGAGGTGCTGTACAAGGGGAAATCCATCGCCCAGGTGCTGAGTATGACCGTTGCCGAGGCGAGCGAGTTTCTCAGCGCCATCCCCCGGATCAAGAACAAACTGAAAACCCTGGTGGAGGTGGGCTTAGGCTACATCCAGCTCGGCCAGGCCGCCACCACCCTTTCCGGCGGCGAAGCCCAGCGGGTAAAACTGGCCAAGGAGCTGTCGAGACGCGCAACCGGCCGCACCATCTACATCCTGGACGAACCGACCACCGGTCTCCACTTTCACGATATCGCCAAACTGCTGGAGGTGCTGCAAAAGCTGGTGGAGGGCGGCAACACCATCGTGATTATCGAGCACAACCTGGACGTGATCAAGACTGCTGACTGGATCATCGATCTCGGCCCAGAGGGTGGCGACCGGGGCGGCGAAATCATCGCCGTCGGCACCCCGGAGGACGTGGCGCGGGTGACGCGGTCCTATACTGGCCAGTACCTGCGGAAGTTGCTTTAGGCGCTGCGGTCTTCCCCCCGCCGCTGTCCTCGTCGCTTCTTTGTGCGACGTGGCGCTGCCACGCCTCCGCGGGCACTCCGGGATACTTAAAAATTGACTGGTCAAGCCTGACGGCGCTGCCACGCCTCCGCGGGCACTCCTGCGGGTGCGACGATCTGGTGGAAATATCGCATTGGTATACCTGAATACGAGAGTCATTAAACGGAAACTACCTTGAAAATCCCGCTTGACGTGCGGGATTTTCAAGGTAATATTGCCAGCATGATTGCCAGAAACCAGACAAACGCCACCATACGAACCGCGCTTGGCCGAAGCCGGGTCGTTGCCCTGCTCGGCCCGCGTCAGTGTGGAAAAACCACCTTAGCCCGCCAGTTCGTCCCGCCTGAGTCACCAAATTATTTCGATTTGGAAGATCCCTTAAGCCTCGCCCAGCTTGATGAGCCGATGACCGCACTGCGGGAGCTGACTGGGCTTGTGGTGATAGATGAGATACAGCGCCGGCCCGAAATCTTCCCGGTGCTGCGCGTGCTGGCAGACCGCCACCCACTTCCGACGCGCTTTCTCATCCTCGGCAGCGCCTCGCCATCCCTTTTACGGCAGTCGTCCGAGTCTCTGGCTGGCCGACTGGAGACTATACCAATCGGTGGCATTACCCTCCGGGACGTGGGGGCCGATGCCATGGACCGGCGCTGGCTGCGCGGCGGATATCCACTTTCCTTTTTGGAGCAGAGCGACGCTGACAGCTTTGCCTGGCGGAAACAGTTCATCCAGACTTTTCTCGAACGGGACCTGCCGCAACTCGGAATCAGCACTCCGGCGCCGACACTGCTGCGTTTCTGGACCATGCTCGCTCACTATCACGGCCAGACCTGGAATGCTGCCGAACCAGCTCGTTCCATCGGTGTAAACGAGTCAACTACACGTCGCTATCTGGATCTGCTGGAAGGTCTGTTCATGGTGCGACAACTGCAGCCATGGCATGAAAACCTGAAGAAACGCCAGGTAAAGTCGCCCAAGGTCTATTTCCGCGACAGCGGACTGCTGCACCAGCTTCTCGGTATCCGTTCTCCCGCAGAGCTCCTCTCCCATCCCAAGTGCGGAGCTTCCTGGGAAGGATGTGTAATCGAGGAGATTCTTACCCTTGCCGAGCCGGACGAGGCCTACTTCTGGGGCACCCATGCGGGCGCCGAGCTTGATCTCCTGATGTTCAGCCACAGTAAACGTATCGGAGTGGAGATCAAAAGGGCCGACGCGCCACGCCTCACTCCATCAATGCGCACAGCACTGGAGGATCTGCAGCTCGACCGGCTGGTGGTGGTCTATCCGGGGACAAAGCGCTATGCGCTAGCGGAGCGGGTAGAGGTGGTGCCATTTGCCGAGATATGTGCCAACAGCGCTGCCATTGGTGGCACGCGGTAACTTCCTGACGTAATCCGTCACAGATTTCTGCTATTGTTTCGCAGCTGTCCACAGCTGCACCCAACGAGGTTTTCATGACATCAGCATTCGGCCAGTTCAAGGATTTTCTTCGCGAGATGTTCCAGTATGACACTAACGACCTGGACTTCGGCATTTTCAAGATTCTGAAGCTCAAGCGGAAATATATCGAGCAGTTCATCAACGGTGACGGTGCAGAAGATCTGCGGGCCACGGTGGCGCGGGAGCTGGCGCGGGTCGGAAATACCGACGTAGAAGCGGCCTTCATGTGGCTGGAGCCGTACTGCGAAGATCTGGGCAAACGTACCCGCGAGGCGTGGCAGGCGCTGAAGCTGGACCCCCTGAACGGCGATCTGAAAACCAGGCTGGAAGCGGCCATTGATGCCCTAGACGAGAATGCCGACAAGGCGGAATCCGCCAGGGAGAAGGTGGCCCTCTGGGTTGCCGGGCAGAAGATACCTTCCGTGAATATCGAAGAGCGGCTCTACAACTACCTGCTGAACTTCTTCGAGCTCTATTACCAGAACGGCGACTTCGGCTACAACAGCCGGGCCGCCAACGCCTTCAAAGTCCCCTACGAGGCGGATTACGACGGCTCCGACACCTTTTTCCACTGGAAGCATAAGGACAGTTACTACATCAAGACCGGCGCCAGTTTCCCCAGCGTAAAATGCGAAGTAGCGGGGAAGAAGCTGGAGTTCCGTCTTGAGACCGGCGGGGACAGTGAGGCCGAGACCACGGCCCAGAACAACAACAAGAACAAGGAGATCAAGCTTTACCGGCTGGCGCGGATAAAGGAGCAGGACGGCGTCTGGCAGGTGGTGTTTCATCTGGCCAAGGCGGGGACGCTGAAGACGGAGCTGTACCCGCAGCTGTGGGCCACGGTCTTCGACGCTGAAACCGACCTGACGCCGTTCCTGTTCAAAAAAGAGAGCGGTGATGGAGCAAAGCCGATCTTTAGCGAGCTGGCAGCCGACCATGATAAGACCGACGGCGGCCAGGTCAAGGGGGTGGGTCAGCTCCGGCTGAAGGAAGAGAGCTACTACAAGGAGTTGGCCAAACGGCCCGAATTCGCCGGCCTGGGGAAGAATGAGGCGGACCGGGTGGAGGCGCTGCAGATGAACCCCACCGCCATTGCCCTGCACCAGCTGGACAAGGCGCTGAACCAATTCTATGTGGGCAACGATGCCGACTACTTCATCCATAAGGATCTGCGCGGCTTCCTCAGCCGGGAGAAGGACCGCTTCATCAAGAACGTCATCTTTTCCGACCTGGACACCCTCCTCAACCGGAATATCGACAACACCACCCTTATCATCGGTCGCGGCTTCAACGCCGTCGCCAATCGAATCATCGAGTTTCTCGACACCCTGGAAACCTTCCAGCGGAACATCTACACCCTGAAGAAAAAGGTGATCGATACCCATTGGCTCATTTCCGTAGGCAAGATTCCGGAGCAGTTCCACGGGGCAATCGTCGCCAACCCGCAGCAGATTCTGCAGTTCAGCGACATGTATGGCGTGACTATTGAGGGGGCGGGACAGCTGCTGGAGCATCCGACCCTGGTGGTGGATACCGGGCTGTTTGCGCCGGAATGGGCGCTGGAGCTGCTGTCCGACCCGGCGTTTGATAATCTGGACCAGCAGACGGACGGGCTGCTGATTCACTCGGAGAACTGGCAGGCGTTGAATTTGTTGCAGGAGAAGTACCGGGGGCAAGTGAAGTGCATTTACATTGATCCGCCGTATAACACAGGAAACGATGGTTTTATCTACAAGGATAGTTTTAGACACTCCAGTTGGACCACAATGATGTCCGACCGGTTGTTGGTCTCCGAAAATTTACTTGGGGACAATGGTGCTATATTGATCAGCATCAATGATTTGGAGATGCCTTCTTTAGTTCAAGTTGTTGATGGGATGTTACAGAGCCAGAGGCAGGAAACACTTATTTGGAAATCGAGAATATCTGAGGACACACGGTCGCTTACTGGCATATCCAATGACCATGAATACATTGTGGCGCTTGGTGCAAACGGTAACTTGTCATTCAGGGGGGCTGCCAAAGACTTAACGAAATTTGCCAATCCAGACAGCGATCCGAGGGGAAAGTGGCGAAGTGCAGATTTAACCGGACTTGCCACAAAAGATCAAAGACCAAATCTACACTACATGTTAAAGAATCCGGAAACGGGAAAAGAGTACTCCTGTCCGCCGAAAGGCTGGAGATATGATCAAGAAACCATGAACCTGAAGATTGCCGAAAAAAGAATTCTGTGGCCTTCAAATGGTGAAGGAAGACCTCGTCACAAATTATTTCTTGATGAAATGGAAAGTGAATTCAAACACTTTTCATCCGTCATCAATGGCATTGGAACTGGTGACGGAACCAGGGATTTATCGGCATTATTCGAAACCCCAACCCTGATGTTTCCAAAGCCACAAAAGTTTGTCTCGACCCTTGTTGAACAAGCTACAAATAACAACGAAACAATCCTCGACTTTTTTGGTGGCTCAGGAACCACCGGCCACGCAGTTATTGCGCTCAACAAAGCAGATGGTGAAAAAGGAAAACGAAAGTTTGTTCTCGTGGAAATGGGCAACCATTTTGAGACAACTCTCAAACCCCGCATCCAGAAAGTCATGTACTCCCTCAACTGGCGCGATGGCCAACCGATTGCCGACCAAGTAGACGGCTACCAGGGGATTGTCAAAGTCCAGCGGCTGGAACAGTACGAAGACCTGCTGGCCAACCTGGAAACCGCCTGGGACGGCGAAACCCTCCCCAAGGGGCTGCCGGTGCAGTACCTGTTCCGGCCGGAGCATAACAAGCTGGTGGCGAGCCTGGATCTTTCCCGGCCTTTCACCCAGACCATCAAGGCGGGCAAGGCGCGGGAAAAGAAGACCATCGACCTGATGGAGAGCTGGCTCTACCTGCAAGGCTACTGGGTCAAGTCTCGGCGGGTGTACCATGTCACCTCTGATGGCGCTTTCCTTAATCCTCCCTCCCCCCTGGCGGGGGAGGGTCGGGGTGGGGGGGAAGTTGCCACGAGCGGCACTGGTGGCACGTCCGGCGTCACCCACCCCCCGGCCCCCTCCCGTCAAGGGAGGGGGAGTGAAATGTATCTCGCCGTTGAAACCACCATCGGCGTGCTGGTCATCTTCCGCGACATAAACACCGGCGAAGACGATAGCGCGGCGCTGAACGCCATTTTGGGCCGCTACACGGGCGACAGCGGCGAGCCGACCGTGACCCGGCTGGAAGTGAACTATGACGCCGACATCCGCACGGTGAAGCTGCCGGTGTCGCTAATTCAGGCGGCGGACTTCGACCGGGGCGCGTCATGGAGCTGAAACTTTACAACCGCCTGAAACGGGAGCTGCTGGGGGATCTGGCGAGGGCCGCCGAGCAGAACAACGCGGTGTATCAGGGAGTGGTGGAACGCTACGCCCCGCAGACCGAATCGGGCATTCCCCGCCCCTATTCCCAAAGCATTCAGGGGTGGCTCAACTTCTATAACCGCCTCATCTCACGACCGGTGCAGCTCCGCTATTACCAGATCCTGGCGCTCTATTACACCGAGGCGGCACTGCGGAAAATCCGCAACCGGGAAAAGGGGTACGAAGGCCGCACCATGCTGGCCTACTGGATGGCGACCGGCAGCGGCAAGACCCTGCTGATGCACCTCAATATCCTCCAGTACATCGACCATATCGGCGGCTGGCGCGCCTTTGACGAACTGCAGATCATCCTCACCACCCCCGGTGTGAACCTCATCGAACAGCACCGCCGCGAGGTTGTCCCCTTGGTGGAAAAGCTCAACCAGCAGTGTGCCGGGCGCATCCGGCTCACCATCGACTCGACCCAGTCGCTCTTGAACCGCGAGAAAAACTACTTCGATCTGCCGGACCACCAGCGGGTCTTCCGGCTGGTGCTGGTGGACGAGGGGCATATCGGCCTCTCCAGCAGCGGTGCGGAGCTGGGCAAGTTCAAGGAGCTGCGCCACAATCTGGCCGATTACCCCAACGCCTTTCTCTTCGAGTATTCCGCCACCTACCACGGCATTGCCGACTGCCATGTGGAAGAGTACGGCGAGCAGATTGTCTACGATTACAACTACTACCGCTTTTTCAAGGACGGCTACGGCAAGGATTTTTCCGTAGACCGCATTGCCGACGACGCTTTCGACTCCGGGCGCGAATGCTGGGAGAACTTCACCACCGCCTTCCGCACCCTGGCGGACAAGCTGGCGATCTATCAGGAGCTGCGGGTAAATCTCGCTACCGGCGCGGAGGGGCTGCAATTCACCGGTTTCTTCCCGGACAAGCCGCTGCTCGCCTTCATGGGGCGGACCGTGGAGGACTCGAAAGACGAGGGGAAGAGCGACGAGGTTTCCGATATCCGGAAGCTCCTCGGTTTCCTGGCGCGGCTCACCTTTGAGGAGAAGGAGCAGCTGCAGGAGGTCTTTAACGGCCAGATCGTCGGACCACTGACCCTGACCCGCTGCCCGGCGGTGACGGACGAGATCCTTCTTTCCTGGGGTGACGGCGAGTATTGGGGGATTATCAACGTCGGCAACGGCGACAAGTTCTTCAACGACTCCAAGGATCACCCCGACCTGAAGGGGGCGGACGGCGCCATGCTGGCCCAGCTCCGCAAAAGCCCCATCATCGAGTCCCGCTTCCACTTTTCCCAGCTGGACAGCGGCGCCAGCCCCATCACCGTGCTCATCGGCAGCCGCAAATTTGCCGAAGGGTGGAACTGTTTCCGGCTGTCGGTCATCGGCCTGGTCAACCTCGGCTCCACCAAGGGGAACAAGATCATCCAGATCTTTGGCCGGGGGGTGCGGCTGAAGGGGCTGAAGAACGACGGCAAGCGCCATGCAGCAGGACACAACGAGGATTACGAAGCGCTGCAGCTGCCCGATACACCGGTGAACCGGCTGCGGCGGCTGGAGACGCTGAACATCTTCAGCCTGAAGAAGAGCTATCTGGATACCTTCCTGAAGGCGCTTGAAGATGACCTGCCGACCTGGATCGTGCAGCGGACGGTAAAGGTAAGCCCGGCGGCGGTCTGGGTGGGTGGCCGGACCAAGAGCAGGAACGTCGGCTTTGACGAATATCGGGACAAACTCAACATCTTCAAGGTGGGCAAGCACCGGGACGAACCGACGCTGCTTGCCGTGCGGGCGAAAACCGGTGGCTGGTGCTGGCGCTATGTCGGTGACGGCGGCGAGATAAGCGAGACCATGCCTGATTTTGCCATCAGTCATGACTATCGGCCCGACTCCGCGGTGACTGGAGCAGATATTGCCAGCGAGCTGCTGCAGCGGTTGCAGGAGCAGGCCGCTTTTCTCCCCATGGTTGAGCTGCAGCGGCTGGTGGACCGTTGGCAGGAGTCGCGGCGGGTCAGGCTCTACGAGGGGAAAGACGGACAACTGCTTACCGTCACCGTTGCCTGGCTGCTTGATCTGGTCGGCGCGGTTTACTATCAGGCCCATCTGGACGAACGGAGCTGGCCTGCTGTGGAGCGACTGCTGTTCCAGACGGTGCAGGACACGCTGGACAAGATTCACCACAAGCTGATTTATGACATCAACACCCGCCAGTACCGCTACGGTGAGCCGCTGGCCCAGGCGCAGGCCGGAGGCGAGGGTGATTTCATCGACCGTTATGACGTGACCCTGGAGTTCCCGGACCAGACACGCAAAGAGGCTTTCGAGACCACCTACCCGGACGGAATTCCAGAACAGCTCACGCTCTGCTTCAACGATCCACGCACGGTTTATGCGCCGCTGCTCAACCAGGATCGAGAGGCGTTAGAAAAAGAGTTGGGTCTCAAACCGAACTCCCTGAAACTGACCATCTCGCCCGATTCACTCAACGCCGGTGAACGGAAGTTTGTCAACGATCTCCACGCCTATCTGAGCGATCCGGTCATGAAGGGCCGTTATGACAAGCACGAATTCTACCTGTTACGCAACGTCCAGAACCTCCGCTCCGTCGGTATCTACCTGGAGAGCGAAACGCGGGCCTTTTTCCCCGACTTCGTGCTTTGGGTGATTCACAAGGCCACGATCCACATCCTCTTGATCGACCCGAAAGGACAGACCGGCATTACCGACTGGTCGAATTTGGAGATGAACGAAAAGGTCAGAATCGCCACGGGAACGCACCTGCCGGAGCTGGCGCGGAAACTTACTGCAAAGCACGGCAAGCCATACAAGGTCGATTCATTCATTCTGCTGCGGGATTCTTCACCCATGGGAAAACTGAAAACTCAGTCTCCGACACCCAATGATCTGAAGCAGGTCGAACTGATGAAGGCCAAGCATGTGCTGCGTCTGGATTGGCACGGGAAGAATGAGGCAGGGGATAAACAGTCGCATCACTGGCAGGGGAACACGTATCTGGATACTCTGTTTGGAGTGTTGAAATAAAATAGAAGCACTGATCTTCAGCCAGCAAGAGAAAGAGGGGCGACCTGTTTGGTCGCCCTGATGAATCGGCTACATGCTGGATATTGCATCAGCACGAGCCAACGGCGTCGCCCCTACGGCATCAAAAATGAAAATTGCGGAAGGAGAAATCAACTTCACGCTCCTACCGTACTGAATCGGCCGTCAGCTATTAGCTGCATTTGGCTGGAGCCTTACCCCGCCAGCGGCTGGTACGCCACCTCCACGATGGTAAACGTCGCCAACCCCGCCGGACGCCTCACCGGCACTTCATCCCCCTCGTTTTTCCCCAGCAGCGCCTTACCTACCGGCGAGTCGATACTGATCCACCCCTTGGCCGGGTCGAATTCGTCCGGGCCGACAATGCGGTAGATTGCTTCCTTGCCATCCTCATCTTCCAGGCGGACCCAGGCGCCGAAGTAAACACGGTTGGTGCCGGTAGTGCGGTTTTCCACCACTGTCAGCACGTCGAGCCGCTGGGTGAGGAAACGGACCCGGCGGTCGATCTCCCGCAGCCGTTTCTTGCCATAGATGTATTCGGCATTCTCGGAGCGGTCACCCTCGGCAGCAGCATCGGACACCCGTTGGGTGACAATGGGGCGCTCCTCCTTCCAGAGCCAGGTCAGCTCATCCCGCAGCCGCTTGACTCCTTCTGGAGTGATATAATTTGTTTGGCCGCCAGTGGCCGCTGAGTTTTTCGTCATCAATATCAGCCTACTTCTTTAGCTTGGCCTTGAGCAGATCGCCCAAGGTTCCCATGCCGGTGGCCCCGTTTGCCCCTTGGGTGAAGGCAGCTACCGACTGGGCCTCTTCCTCGGCGGCCCGACTGGCCGCAGCCAGTGCCAGGGAGATGCGGCGACCGGCAACATCAACACTTTCGATTTTTACTTCAACATCCTGCCCTTCAGCGATGACCTCGCGGGGATGGTTAATCTTCTTGCCGCTACCGAGCCGCCCGATGGGGATCAGACCATCTATGCCGCCAGCCAGGGTGACGAAGGCGCCAAAATTGGCCAGACGCGCCACTTTACCCGGATGATAGGACCCTTCAGGGAAGGTTGCGGCCACCTGTTGCCACGGATCAGCCAGGGTGTCCCGCAGGCTGAAGGAGAGACGATTGTTCTCCCAATCCAGCTGTTTGATCACCACCTGCACCTGCTGCCCGACCTGCACGGCTTCGCCGGCATCGGCCACCCGGCTCCAGCCGAGTTCCGCCATCGGCACCAGCCCTTCGACCCCACCAATATTGACAAAGACGCCGAATTTCTGCAGTGACGTTACCGTACCGGTCACGGTCTGCCCGACCTGCAGCTGCTCCCGCAACACCTCGCGCTGGCGTAGCTGCTCTTCTTCAGCCAGCACGCGGTGGGAAACTACGATGTTGCGACCCCGCTCACTGTATTGGGTGATCTTGAAGGTCAGGTGTTGACCGACAAAAATGGCGGCATTCTCAACCCGCCGGGCAGCGATCTGCGAATAGGGGCAAAAGGCGCGGGTGCTGCCGCCGATCTTGATCTCGAAGCCACCCTTGATTTCCTTCTCCACCAGGCCCTCGACCGGGATACCGCCGTTGTAAGCGTCCTCCAGTTGGGAGCTGCCACTGGCACCACTGCCCATCTTGGTGGTAAAGCGCATCTCGCCATTCTGCACCCCGACAAACCAGGCAGTGACATTGTCACCCTCTGCCACCGTCGGCTCACCATTGTCATCCAGCAGTTCACGGCGATCCAGCACTCCTTCACCCTTGCCACCAACCTCGATAAAAACCCATTCACTGGAAATCTTGATGACCCGAGTTGTTACCTGCTGCCCCGGCTTCAAACGACCCCGGGTAGAAAGGCTCTCTTCGAGCATCTTCGCGAAATCGCCATCCATCGGCTCGCTGTCGTTGTTCAGTTCATCAACCATGTTTGCTATCCCCATTTCAGTTTATTTTAAACGCACTTCACAGCTATTTACCGGCAACCGCTGGTGCCGCAAGTTCATTCGCCAGGGCATCATACACCCGGACGGTGCGCACCAACGGATCGTTCTTCTGGCTCAGATCCTTAAAAGTCTGCAACCGCTTGGTAAAAGAGCTGGCCCGATCCCGCAGTCCGACAATACTGGTAGATAAATACCCCTTTTCCTTGGCGGCATCCTCATTGCGGGAGACAAAGGCCTTGGTCTTGGCCCAATACTGATCGGCGCTGCCCAGGTAGCCGTTCACCCCTTCGAGAAATCCCAGCACCGAGATTGACAGATCACCCGTTGACGCCAGCCGGGTCTGCACATCAGCCGTTTCCTTCAGCAGGTGCTCATCGGCAAACCGGGCCAGGGCGGAAATCTCTGCTGGCGATGCCGGGGAACTCTTTTCCAGCGCTTCGACGCGACTGAGAAATAGCTGGGACGTGCCGAGATATTTGGTAATCGCCGCCGAGGTAGTGTTCAGGGAAACCACCCCCTGGGCAGCAAACTTGGTAAAGAGCGATGCCTGACCCGCATAGGGGATCGGCAGGACTTTAAGCAGATTAGCGGCCAATGCGCTGGCCTGCAAATATTTATTGTAGCCATCCAGACTGTCGGACAGCCAGGTGACAAAACCGCTGAAATCGGCCATGGTCTGGCGCTGGATCCGCACTTGCCCCGCCAGATCACTTAGCAGCTTCCGGTTACGGCCGGCAAGTTCGCTTGCGGTCAGCCGTGGCGTGCGTTCAAACTCCGCAACCCTTGCCTGCAGTGCGGACAATTCAGGATCTACCACAACTGGGGTTACCGGCACCAGTGGTCCTGGTACAGGCAAATCAGCCCCCCAAAGCGGCTGCACCAGCATGACCACGGTCAGCGGTACGACCATCCATTGTTTCACAATTTCCTCCAGCCTGAATTTCCCGGCCTTTCTATATATCATGCGACGCAGCTCACCTCAAGGTAAGACGCATGCAGTCAGGACCACGTCAAAGTCAGTTTTAACTTCAGGCAATAACTGAGCGATAAAATTCTGCTGGCTTTTTCCCTTTGTTGCTTGTACTATTGAGGACATGCCAACATGCTCTGGATCTGTAGCTTCTTCTGCTCCTTATTTTGAGT
>JANOEC010000024.1:0-35217 GCA_031412995.1 Geobacteraceae bacterium | reverse complement strand
CCGGGGAGGCAACAATCTGGCGATGATGCTCTCTTTCAATTCTGATGCATATTTCTTGGCCATCGTCGCTCTCTTTCCTTGCCCCGCAAGTTAACACTTTTCTCTCACAGAGAGGCGACAACTATCCTGACACAGGGGGGTCACGCATGAGCACGGATGGAGTCAAAAGCAAATCAAGATCTTTTGGGTTAAGCCTTTTGGTTCAGACTTTATCAGTGATAATCCGTGTAATCCGTGGCAAATAACCGCTTTTCAAGTCGACTCTCCAGCAAGTTGCAATGCTTTCAGGCGAACAGCATCACTCAACCAGATTCCATGACTATCCATGCCTGCAAGAGCCTCACGCATTTTAATCGGCAGTCCGGCATGTTTTGCACCTCACAGGATCCCTAGCGATCCTGTGAGGTGCAAGCCGTGCATTTTTGCCAGGCGTCTTCCCGCTGATTCGTCTATGCATACTGATGGGATTTCTTTGTCAATTGCTGTCTGTATGACTGAGGCCTCTCCTACGTCTATCGCATTCCTCAAAAAACAGCTTATCTGTACCGGAGCAACTACCTTTTCCAGCCATTCGGCAGAATGAAACTCGCTGACGGCAAATCCATCTGCGCCACCTTCGATGATTTCGGCGCATACTTCAAAGGGTACAATCACACGGACATAGAGTTGCCGCAGGATCTCCAGGCTTTTCGTTGCAGCAACCAACGCGATCAATGGACCGGTGTTTATTACTATGGCAGGGGATTCAGGCATTATCGAAATCACGTTCAAGTTCATCTGCATCGATATTTATTGCAGATACTCCGAAGCTATGAAGCCTTAAAAGAAATTGGACTCTGGTCACACCTGCTATCTGTGCAGCATGCCCCGATGATATCTTTCGTAATTCAAAAAGCTTGGCAGCCATTGCCATCCTGGCTTCATTTTCAAACTCATCTCGGCTCTCAGCAAGAATGTCAGGCAGAAATTCCGGATAATCAACCTGCATGCTATGATGCATGGGAAACTCCTTTTGAACTGAGAGTGATTGCCTGCACCATGGCATTCAGATCTTCCATGAGCATATTACCGGCAATTTGTGTAATCCGTGGTAAAATCTTACCTTTAACCCCTTAGCCACGGATGTCACGGATGAGCACGGATGGGGGCAAAAGCAAAGCAGGATCTATTGGGTAAGTCTGTTGGGTTCAGCCGTTATCCGCAGTTATCTGTGTAATCTGCGGCAAAAAGCCTTTGACTTAAAACCGTTAACTCAGGATCCTTGCTGTTGCTTTCCGTTTTTCTCTGCATAAATCTGCGGCTACATGTTGACTCAATGCCGAATCATGCTGCATTGCGGCATTCGGCTGTGGCGAACATTGATTCTATGTTCAGATGGTAGTCGATATCCGGCCACTCAATTCCTGTCCCACGGCAGATGAATCTATGGTTTTTTAATTGCCCCAGTGAGGCCTTTGTAAGTTCCGGGTACCACTCAATCGGCGTGGAGATAATTCTTCGATCAGCTAGCTCGACATGGAGATACTGCTCGTCAAAATGAACGGCTCTACCTTTGGGTAAAAAATTCATTCCATTTCCTCACAAATTCGTCCCGGTTAGCGCCAACTATTTCCATAGCTCTCTTTGTCTCAGTAGATTTAAGGAAATTTGGATTAATATCGAGAGTTGGCAAATTGGATTTTAGCAAACCCGCCACCCTTAACAACATGAATGTGCATCGGAAGGTGCTCGTTAGCATAAAAAAAGAACTTGAACCCGTCCAGGATTAAAAGAGTTGGCATGACAGCATTTTACGGTCTATGATTTCCGTCTGCAACCAGAAAATATTTTTTATTTAATTCCTTTATGCCCTTAGCAACGGATGTCACGGATGGGCACGGATGAAGTCAAAAGCTAATACTAGGTCTTTTGGGTTACCCCTAAAACACTTTATAACGCAGAGCCGCAGAGTTGCATTGTTGAACATTTCGTCTGTCTCTTGCAATGATCACTTCAGGCAGGATTTGAAAACATTTTTCTAGGTTTCTTTTTGATTGAAGGGGTTGATGAAGTTTACACCTGTTAGCTCAATATCACGGACATTGCGTGTCACTAAAATATGTCCGTGAACCATTGCCGTTGCGGCCATCAGACCGTCAATAACTGAAACAGGATCAGGGACTCCAAAACGCCCCCACTGCTCAGAAATTTCATTGATAATTGGCAAAATTCGGTCGCCAGTTCCTTGCTGCACCTCCGTAAGCCAGGTGTCCAGTCGTACCGCAGCTTTCGGATCACGGCGGCGCAATAGTTCAATCCCGTGGCGGACTTCTCATACTACCAGAGTCGAAAGATAGATGTCGTCTGGTGGAACCGCATCAAATCATTCGCGCACGTTCTTATCCATCTTTGATCCTTTGCGCAGCTCCGAAAGCACATTAGTGTCAATCAGAAATCCCATGATTCGCTTCCGCGTCCAAAATCACGCTGGCGGGTAAAGTCGCTATCGTTTCCGACATTGGGCATTTTCATGAGTAAAGACTTGAGTAATCGCGGTGCCGGCGTTGTTTGTTCAGAAAGCGGCCAAATAATTATCTCAAGCCTTTTGTGATGAAGCTCTACCGGTAGTGGGAACGTAGATGGTGCATCATTAATTATTTGTCGGATAGGTTGCATGGTAGAATACCTCTCTTTCAATCCAAATCACTGGGTTCAGTATACATCTGCTTACATGTTCGGGCAACAAAGCATCGTATTGTTGTGTAAGGGTCGCAAAGGGCTCATATGCAATAAAGGCGGATAACTGCGGATGTAAGCGATAAAACCTGAACTTTCTTGGTTTAACCCTTAAAGCTTTTTTGCCGTCATCCGCTGTGATCCGGGGTTATCTGCGGTAAAACAAGCCTTAAAGTCTTTTTTCTTAGCCGCGGATAAAGGCGGATAAGTGCGGATGTAAGCTTTAAACCGAGAATCATTCTGGGGTTTAACCCTTAAAGCTTTTTTGCCGTCATCCGCCGTGATCCGGGGTTATTTGCGGTAAAACAAGCCTTAAAGTCTTTTTTCTTAGCCGCGGATAGAGGCGGATAACTGCGGATGTAAGCTTTTAACCGAGAATCATTCTGGGGTTAACCCTTAAAGCCTTTTTTGCCGTCATCCGCCGTGATCCGCTCTTATCTGCGGTAAAATAAGCCTTTAAATCTTTTCTTTAGCCGCGGATAAAGGCGGATAAGTGCGGATGTAAGCTTTTAACCAAGAACTGTATTCTGGCTAACCCTGAATCGCTTTTTAACGCAGAGCCGCAGAGGCGCAGAGGGAAGCAAAATCAAAAAAAACCTGCACGTATTTGTAACTGATTCACGCATTATGCTTTTCTCCGCGTCTCTGCGTCTCCGCGTTAACACAGGTTTTGATCCGCCTTGATCCGCCGTTATCTGTCGTAAAAACAGGCCTTTAGATCTTTTTTAGCCACGGATGGGCACGGATGAAGGCAAAAACAAATCCAAGATCTCTTGGGAATGGCTTTTATCCTTTAACTGCATTTTAACCTTTGATCAAAAACCAACAAACATAAAATCAAGAGCGGCTACAATCAAGGATCGCTTGTCTTCCAGAGAGCAGACTCTGGTACCCAAAACATGCAGCGGCACCCCAGAAATCTGCGGAGTCAACATAACAACTTCGGTCTCATTGATGGTGAATTGGGGATTTATAATGGGAGTTAATTTGCGCAACAGGGAGGAATCAACGAGCGGAACGACAACGCGCGTAGGGAGTTCTTCGAGAATATCTGCCTGAACGTCAAGTAAATAGGGGAAAGTCCTGCGAGTTTCAGGATTTTTATTTTCGTACACATTGAATTGTGCCACTAAAATCTCCTGAGCGAATCGCTGAAACAACCGTTCTTATCGACAAACTCTTTATACTCGGCAATTCCCTCACGACTACTTTCGTGCCATTCTCTTAATTTTATTTCGCGCAAATAGACCGCCAGGCTTTTTTCAAAATATTGCGACAAATTTATCTTGGCCATTTTTGCCTGTCTCAGCAAATCACTGTTAACACTTAAATGGGCGGTCGCTTTTGCCGCTTTTTCATTATAATAGCACTGCTCCATTGTTACCCCTCCCCCGGTGATAAACATTTATTATGGCCATATTCTATCACCATAATTTATAGCCGACAACAGTGGATAGGTTAGTATTACATCTAGCCTTAACACCTCTTAGGTACTGAGGCTCCTGACGAAACTGCGGATGAAAGCATTGAACAGAAACTAATTAACTCTGAAACTTTTTTTAACGCAGGGGCGCAGGGTCGCAGAGGGAAGCAAAATCAAAAAGCCCTACTGCCTGGTAACTGGTTCACGTATTGTGATTTTCTCCGCGTCTCCGCGTTATTTCGAGTTTTAACCTGCCGTGTTTCGCCGTTATCTGCGGTAAAACAGTCCTTTAGATCTTTTTTAGCCACGGATGTCACGGATGACCAAGGATGGAGTGAAAAGCAAATTAAGATCTTTGATGTAAGGCCTTTGGGTTCAGACTTTATCCATGTAACGGGCTACCGCTTCAGATCACGATAAAAGTTTTCATGGGAACCCAATAGCAGTAAGAGGCGGCTGGCAGCATCATATTCGTAGGCCAACAAGGTAAGTTGACCATTGCATTTGAACTTGTATACATACACACCTGCAAGATCACCAGTTTTTGCTTCACCTTGCGCAGGGTCACTAACAATATCAGCTATCGCATCATCAACGTCCGCCTGCTGATTTGGGTATAATCGCTTGTAAGCACGCCTGAATATTGCGCTTTGTTGAATCAGAATATCCTCGTTATTCAAGCGCGTTTTCCTTCGGGGACAAAATTTGTCAACAAAGTCTTTCCTTCAGATCTGGCAATCAGGAGGTCGCGGATAAAATCAATCGGCAGATCAGGATTATCCAGGGCAGTTCTGCCAATCAACGCCCAAAATTCAATCTGTCCCGCTATTGTACGATGCTCTGCCTGAGCCTGTGCCCTTGCTTGTCCATATAATGTTTCATCTATACGCACTGGCATTCCCATAATCTCACCTCAGCTTAATTTGCTACAAATGTAGCAAATAGTAAATATCTGGTCAAAGCATATTGTCGACAAACCAAATCAAGACCTTTCTGGTTGTGTACCCCCAAAACACTTTTTAACGCAGAGCCGCAGAGTTGCCTTGTTGAACATTTCGGCTGTCTCTTGCGATGATCACTTCAGGCAGGATTTAAAAACAGTTTTCTAGGTTTCTATTTGGTTGTAGTCAAAGACGCTGACGTGATCCGCCGTTATCTGCGGTAAAACAAGCTTTTAAATCTTTTTTAGCCGCGGATAGCCAACAGTAATGTGGCCATTTGAATTTCAGACAAAAAAAAGCACCCCGCAGGGTGCTTTTTATCATCAGCAGCGATGCTTTTTATTTAATGGCGATCTCGCTAATTTCGACAGTACCGGTGGTGCTGATGGTCAACGAACCGATCGACAAGGTACTGATTACCCCAGCGCCCTTAAGCTTGGTGCCACAGAGATCATAGCCGCCATCAATCTTGACCGACTGCGTCCCGCTAATCTCAACCGGTGTCGTTGATTTGCTCGGAATTGCCGTTACCTTGATCAATGAATCACCACCTGCGTTACAGGAATCGCCCAGTCCATCATAAGAGATGGGGCCACGCAGGAAATCGCTGCATGGTGGCAGCACTGAACAGATCGCTTCAATAGTTACGCCAGGAGATGCCATAGTTGATACGGTGCAGGTATTAGTGGATGCGCTGCTGCAGATACTCCAGCCGTCAAACGACGAACCTTGAACGGCTGTGACCGTAACTTGAACTGTAGGGGCCAGAGTGCCGACAGGATACTCTATGGCACCAGTGGTAGCCGGCGGAAGGATGATCGGGTTGGTAATGCCACTGTAACTAACCGTACAGTTACCACCACCAAGGATATTTGTCGTTAAGGGATATTTGGTCGCGATCGTATCAAACGCCACGGCAATGGTAAGATTTTTGGTAATTGGGCCAACGGTGAATACTTCGGCAGCACCATAGCTTACCGGGGTAACCCCATCACTGACCGTGACACTCAAAACTGATTTATGGGTGGTGCCATTAGGGGTCGTTTTAAAGGTCTTATAAGCACCTTCAGCAGCCAGGACGGTTGTCGCACCCACGGTCAGACTTGGGGTAACGGTACCTGAAGCTGCAGGCGAAACTGAGGTGGTCAAGGTCCAGGGGAGTTTCGGCCCCATGAAATCGCCGATGGAACCAGGGTTTATGCCTACGGTGACCGTCTTCGGGGTGCCCGCACCATTAACTAAGATAATTGATGAGTTGTTAGCGGTAATCTTATTGAGAAATGAATTAACCAGTACATACCGTGCGCTATTGACGGCAAGCGGGTCAGCAGATTCAGCTACAAACTCGGTGGTTTGCGTTGCACTGGGGTTTGTTATGGTAGTCCGTGCGAGTGTTGAGGTCAGATAGCTGAAAACTGGCAGAAACTGGTTGCCGGTATTAGCGACATAAATTTTACTGCCGTCAGCATTGGCGGTGATACCGTAGGGATAGTTGAGGTCGAGACTAAGCGGCGCCTCGGCAGCAAGGGTGGCGGAATTAATAATGGCTACGTTGTTACTCCCCGGACAGGATACATACGCCTTGCCATTGGCCACCGCAACAGCGACCGGTGATGCGTTCGTCGGCATGGCAATGTCTTTGATGAACGATGATCCTTTGGTTGCGCTCTTGGCATCATCTTCCAGCAGCGCGAGATCAAAAACGGCCACCTTATCGGTCAAGCTCTTAACCACATACAGCCGACCGACATAACCATTCAGTGCAGTCGGCTCATCAAGGGCAATTCCCTCTGGCTTGGTCAAACCGGTATTATCACTGGCATCGACATAGCCGATTGGCGTCGGATTCAAAGTACTGCCATTCAGGTCATAGACATAGACCCGACTGTTATCCTGATCCGCCACAAAGAGGCGGGTTTCAGCTTTATTCAGCGCCATACCGCCCGGTTGATACGTTATCGGCACACCAACAGTCGGTGCCAGCACCTGTAAGGTATCCGTATCGATAATCATCAGTGACTGATCAGTTTTATTATTGATATCCCCCTGGTTGGCAACATAGAGCTTGCCACCCTTGGGTGAGACCACCAGTGAGTATGGCTGCTTCCCTACCGTTATGGTGCCAACGATGGGGTTCGTGGCTGATGCCGGATCAACGCCCATATCGACCACGGAAACCGAACCGGTCAGCGTCGACGCGTTATAACTGGAACCGCGGTTCAGCACATAGGCAAATGGCTTAGCAGCGGCGATATTCGCAAGCATTAACATGCCGACAATCCCGACAAGTAGCCGTAACTTCATATCTTCCTCCGTACTTTGTGTTTAGGGGATCTGCAATTCATCCATTATTTAGCAATTTCCGGGCCAACATATTTCATTAGTTCTCACCAAACGAATCTGTCTTCGTTCAGACTGCCACTGATCAGCCATCAGATAGTACATCAATTGCCCAGTGGTGGCAACCAACCGCAACGAATTTGTTTTACGGTCGAACCACCCTGTCAGTGGCCTCGATCCAAACGACGACGCAAATAGGGCAGGTAGGTCCTCACCTCAGCTGTTTCGCGGGGAAACTCCTCGACGCCAAGGGCGACAAAGGTTTCATAGTGCATGATTGCTGACGGTAGATTACCGGAGCGTTCTTCTGCCCGGGCAAGAGTCAGATACGCGCCGGTATTCTTTCGGTCAATGGTAATCGCCAGGGTGGCATGCTCGCGGGCTGTACCGAGATCGCCCTGGCGCAAGTAACTCTTGGCCGCCGCCCCCTGCACCCAGCTCGACCGCGGGTTTACCTGGGCAGCGTGGCGCCAGAGCGTGTGCTCAGACCGCCAGACCGTGTTTTGACGGATAGCGAGAACCGCCAGCAGCACCAAACCAACCAGCACCGCGATCCTGACCGACTGCCTTGGCGGCGCCGCCGTTCCGATGCTGGCAACGACTAATGCAACCCCGGCCAGCGGCATATAGAGATAGCGGTCAGCCATCATGTAGGCAACCGGATAAAGATTGGCTATTGGTAAATAGAGAACAATGCCGCACAGGAGGCCAAAAGCCAGCAGCGGAATCCTGGTCCGCACCCAACAGGCTACGCTGAGCGTACCGACTGCAATCAAAAAACCCACAAATGCAAGGGGTTGCCAGAGTGCAGCAGAAAAACTAACAACATACTCCGGAGCCAGATTGAGCGGCAGCAACAGCTTTCCGACATACAGGACTATGACCTGCAGGCACCCCAGCAGCAACGGCAGATACGCCGGGGTGGCGAAATAAGCGTTTTTCGTATAGACCTTGAGAATTTGTTCATTGAGGGGGAAGTTGGTCTGTAGATACCACCAGCAGACACCAACACAGACGCCACCGCACAGCAGCAATGTCTTGGGATAGCGCACCAGCATCCGCTCTGCCGACGGCACAAAGAGCACCTCGTACACAATCAGCAACAGGATGGCTGATACGGCGGTTTCATTGGCTAACACGGCGCAGCCATAGGCCAACGCTGATGCCGCCAGCAGTGACCAGCGGCGGAAGCCTGCCGAGCTACAGGCCGCACGATACCCCAGCAGCAGCAACAGCACAAAGAATAGCGCCAGCGATTCTTTGCGATGGGAAACATTGGCAACGGTTTCGACCTGCAACGGATGCACAATGAAAAATATGCTGCCGCAAAGCGCAGCCCAGTACCGACTGCCCAATTGCCGGCAAAAAACAAAAATCAGCCAGGCATTCGCCCAGTGCAGCAGCAGTTGTTGCAGGTGGTAGCCGGCTGGCGCGGTGCCCCAAAGCGAATAGTCAATGAAAAGTGAAATATCCCGAAGATAGCGCCAGGAGAACCCTTCGGCAACCAGTGCCGACAGGCTGCGCAATGCCTGGTTGGCAACGATCACATAATAGTCATCATAGGTCCATTCGTTACGAAATGAACCACCATAAACCAACAGAACCACAATTGCCAGAATTACGCCGGTGGCTCGCCTGCTTCTAAGGCGATGGTAAAAACGTTCAGTCATGCTGACCTCTGCTCTGCTCCCATGGCTGGTCAAACTCTTTTTCGTAGCGAACAACAACCGGAACCGGGCTGTCTACGCCGGCGCCAAAGCGGGGGCGGAGTAAACCGATCAGGATACCACCTCCGTAGAGGAGGTGGATGGCAGGGATGATCAGAGCTAAACGGATACCTATGGCTGGAACTGACTGAGTCAAGGATGCCTGCAAAGCAGTAATAGCGACCAGAACCAGATAGGCAAATAATGGCAGCATAAACCACCACTCATGGAAAACCATCAGCGACAATATGTAGAATAAGAACAGCGTTGGGAGCAGCGGCCCTATTTGCCAATTGCGGGCAATTCGGGTCTGCTCACCCCGCCCACGGCCATAACCGTACATCTGCCGACAAAATGCATTGACCGAGGACCGTTGACTGCGGTGAATCGCCAGAGCAGGATCGTGCAGCAGGGTCTGCCCAGCGGCGAGCAAACGGTCGAGCAGCTCATTTTCCTCATTCGGATACAGGCGCTCATCCAGCCCACCGGCCGCCAGAAACACTTCCCGGCGAAAACAGAGGTTGCAGAGAATCAGCTCCCGATCATTTGTTACCCGACGGCTACCCGCTTGACGGTAACGATTGCGTACCCCACCACTCCCCAGGGATGATTGCACAGCATAGCCGATAGCGCACTGAAAAGGGGTATCAGTGGATGGCGTCAAGGAGGGGCCGCCAACGGCGGCAACAGCAGGACCCTGCATGGCGTCATTAATCCGCCTGAGCGCATCAACAGACACCATTGAATCATCATCAATAAAATATAACAGTTCCCCCTGTGCCGCACGCGCCGCAAGGTTACGCTGCACACTCGGTCGCGTCCCTTCGGCAATGATCACTTCATAATCAGCAACAGGATAGTCGAGGTCACGTAAGGCCGGCAGTGCCGCAACACAGCCACCAGGCTTAACCGGAATAATAATACTGACGCGTAGCGGTATTGGCATATATTCAAAAACTAAAGGCCGGAGCAACTGCCCGGCCTAGCTATCTCCCCTTCTTGTCACCGTGGGCAGGAAAATACAGTCCCTTTCCCCGCTCGAAATCAATCTTCGACGTACCACTTTTTATTATTGATTGAGTGTGCAATTGCGTGACTAAAAAGATCGGCGCACACTTGCAGCAAAACGGCGGTCAATGCGCTGGTCACTACTACGGCGACCATAGCTATAGTCAATGGCTGACTGGAAGTATTTCAGGTTCAGATCTGCCCCCACGGAATAAATCTGCTGCGATCCACCGAGAATATTGACCGTCGAAGCCCCATTCAAGGAAATACGACTGTATGGGTAATAGCGGACCATAAGTCTTACCCAGCTAAGCGCTTCCCCATACGAGGACTGTGAGTAGGAGAATTCCTGTTCCAGCTTCACAATTGGCCTACCAGCAAAGGCTGTCGGATACAGATCATAGCGGGACTTCAGATTCAGATCAAAAGATGTCCCGGCATCAGCACCACCCTGTTGCTCCAGATTATAACGGGCCCTCATCATCGTTGAATACGCTTGTGTCGGCGTATAATCTAGATTAGCGAACAAATCAAATCGTGTGGTGCTTTCCCCTAACATGGGGACTTGTCGATCCAAGCCAGTGCCGATAGTCGAACGGAGCGCCTCTGACTTGTACTCCAGATTCAATCGCACTACCTGGCGGTTATCAGTCCCCTCGCCAGAATAACTTGTCAGCTCATGGGTTGCCTGTAACGAGGAACTAAAACTCGCATTAGGCACCCAGCTTGCGATCCCGGTAGTAACTGATTTAATATAGTCAGTACTACCTGCGGCACCCGTTTGAAACGCTGAGGCGCCATTCAATGTATTGGACACATAAACGTGCTGCTGAAAATTCCAGAGTAAGCGGTCCGCGGCGCGATAGAGCCAACGCGCACTCATGGTCTGCTTAAAATATTCATTTTCGCCAGTAGACGCACCTGACATCAGATGCGCCTGAGCATTATATGAGAAGAACAGATCGTGCACTGCAGAGAATTTCCGCGTACTGCCAAGATCTAACCCTCCCTTCAAGTCAAGCGTCTTCGCTGCTGACGACGTATAATACTGTACGGCAACCTGCGGCGACAACCGAAACGGTGAACGTTTGAAGGTTGTCCCACGGAGTGAAAAACTACGGAATTCTTCACTATTTTTGAATCCGTCAGTCTGCCGATCCCTAATTAAGACATTACTACTCCAGTCGGTATCAGCACCCCAAACACCTGACAGCGAGACGGGAATACTTCGCGCAGCAGTAATAATCCCGTTTTCGTTCCGCCGGTTGAATGTTGAGAAGGTTCGCAACTGCCAGGCCTTACGCGCAGCCGTCGTAAACAGATTCAGATTGTAATCTTCAAAATTAACCACAGTATTATTGGCTCGCAGCTTGGTAAACTGGGCATCTGCGGAGATCGATATCCAGTTAGTCAAATCTACCCAGTGCCGAGTCAACTGTTGGTCGACTGTACCAAGCTGGAATTCAGATCGCTGCCAACTGTTTTTCGTATTCACATAATCTTCAAACTGCTCGGTCCGATAATGAAACCAGTTATCTTTCTTGTTTAGACTTACAAAAGCCAATCGTCGTGTCCGGCTATCGACCCGAAAATCACCACCATGATCATCTTTATCAATTTGTTCGGTATAATCGAGAAAAAGCATCGGTATCTGAGAAAAGAGCTTGTTGTATCGACTTGACAAACCGCTTTTTTCGCCGAAAGTCAGCGTTGCACCGGTTTGCAGATGCAAGCCAGTTGTCTGCAGACTAATTGGCAGAACCGCTTGTACTATATTGCGACCAGACGCTGCCATTACAGAACTGACGTTGGTTCGCTGCATATCGCGGACAAACACGGTCAATGAAAGTGGCATGGTTGGGGGATCGTAAGATGCTTCGCCAAGGTAATACAAGCGGCCATTACGAAAGGATGGATTTGAGTCAAAATTTCCATCCCGAATAGAGGTATCAATAGCCAGCCATTCATACCCAACTATAAAGTTGTATTCTAGCGGCCGGCGGCGGTGATCTCTCGCCATTGAATCCATTATGTAAGTAAGATTGTAGCGCTGGGAAAATGATTCCGCCTCATATAGATCACCCGTGGTGTGTGAACGGGAACTGTAGTCAATATATTTGACTTCAGCATTCCCCATTAACCGATCAACTGCCTGCACAGGAGTTGCTACAGTCAAGCCCAGGACCGCGAATAGGAGCAAACGCCACCATCTATTTTGAGAACCAGCTATCACTCATCCTCCGGTAAAACTCAGAAGCAGACCATGCATGACAAAAAAACTTTCACCCGGCACTTAATGAATGCAAGATAAATACCAGTATGTCAATTATTTGCCACACCTACTCACACGAACCCCAGCCCGTGATTTCAGACCTCGATCTGCACCAGCAGGTTGTGCAGTGCGTAAGTCCTGGCTATTTCACCGCCCTACTCCGCCAAATACCAACACAACGTCTACTGAAATTACTGGTTATACTTGTTTAATCATTATTTTACAACAAGGAGCTTACTAAGAATTTACAACTGACAGGCATCTACATGGCAGGAGGTTGGTGGGAGGGTTACCCCTCCCACCAGATCACATCAACAGCAGATATTACTTGCGGTGACAACCGAGGCAGAGAGCAGAACCACCCATGGTCGAACGGAGGAACGGGAAGAAATAGTCGTCGTGTACTGCGTGACAGCTGGAGCACTCAACCGAGAAGGGACCACGCTGTGAAGCGAACAGTGGGAAAGTCCCGCCTACGTTGGTACCCATGTATGCTGCTGTACCGTTCCAGACCAAGTCTGATTTGCCGTCAGCACGCATCTGACCAGCCGAACTGTACGTTGCACCCTTGCCGGTGTTATTTACGTTCAAAGTAAAGTTAACCGGGTGGGTCTTGCTCAGGTCTTGCACAAACTTAGCAGTAGCAGTTGTAATTGTTCCTGAATATGGTGCTGCATCTTTTGGTGCGTTCGCGACCATCGTGCCACCTAGTGGGCTACCATCATGGCAGCTCATACAGAACAACGACATACTGTCTGAAGTGAAACCGGTTTTACGCACACTACTTGCCATCGTTTGCGATGAATAGAGGGTGAAAGACGAGTCAGCTTTACTACTGACGTTACGGTTCCAGAGAGGAAGTGCGATTTTCGCGTTGTGAGGGGTGTGGCAGTAAACACAAATCTGTGCGGTGTTTGCTGACGCCGAACCGAAATTCGCCGGAATGTTGTGCTTCGATGTCGCAATGTTCGAATCCCCGGCCACGGCAAACGCCATCGATGCACCTGCTACTACGGCAACTGCTGCTAAAATTGATACTGTTTTTTTCATCTCCCTCTCCTTTCGTATGTGCGCTCCTTGAAGCGCATCAGTGTTTATACCTGCTTTACACTTAGCAGTTATCGTGCCAAAGGAACGTGCACCACATAACTACCTATTATTAAATGGTATAACTCCAACAAGGACACTTCACTCGGCAAGCAACTCCTCCATCTGACCAGACAGGCTCCGTTATTACACGACCTTGTCACAGATTTGTCAGTCACCTGAGCTTGCATACTGCGCAGCACAACTTACTCCTTGCCGCTGACCACAGGCTTCACATTAGGATCATAGCCCTTGATCGGATTCAGCTTGATATATCCATCAGAAAGATACTGAAACACCTGGAATCGGTGATTCATTTGATCAACAACGTAAATCCGATCTGTTTTATCGATGAAAAGCCCTTGCGGCAGAACAAAACCACCCATCGATTCTTTACCCGCTGTAGCCGACGAATACAGACCACCAAAGGTAAGCAGGAAATCGCCATCATTATTATAAATCACTACCTTGTGCGCCTTGCCATCGGTAATATATATGTTGTTTTCTGAGTCAATGCCGATACCCTTCAGTACCTGGAAATCCTGCGGTGCGTCACCACGGCTGCCAAATTTACGCAAAAACTTGCCTTTCGTGTCAAACACCTGAATTCTGGCGTTCATCGTGTCGCCAACCACTAACTCATTCTTACCATTCAAGCGTAACGGGATTGGGTAACTGAATTCCCCGTCCTTATCGCCGCGAGTCCCAAAACTCGATTTAAACTTACCGGTCAAATCGAAAATACCAATCTTGTGACCACGGGTATCAGCGACAAACAGTTGTTTATTTATTAAATCTACTGCCATTCCACCGACACTATCCATGTTTGGCTGCACGGGAAAAGATCGCTGATAGGCGCCATTTGCACTGAAAATAGCAATTTTCTTAGTGCCCATATCCCCAACATACAACTGCTCATTTTCCCCTAAGGCCAGGGAAACTGGCTGTTGCAGGCGATCAGCCTCTTTATCTATCCGCGGCAACATACGGACCTTATTGGTCACGAAATCGAATACAACCACATTGTGCGAACCTGCATCGGCAATAAACACCTGCTGCTTACTATTGACGACAATATCCAGAGCGCGATCCAGATTGATCGTGTCCTCTTCACCCAGGACATCAGTGAACAGCTGCCTTACCCCTCCTTTGGGCATATCAGCTTCATTCGCATAGTTTTTTATCCACTCTATGCGCGGCCGTTCGGGAAGACGGGGCCAGAAATACCGTGTCGTCTCCTTGGGCTGACTGGCTGCGCAAGCACTAAGCAGCGATCCAGCGACAACGACACTAATCAACCGACTGATTCTGTTACCTACCATTTACACCCTCCATCTTTCTCAATACCGAGAATATTATTTCTTGTGACAATACTGGCAAAGTTCCATCCGGCCTTCCACACCGCTCTGGAAGTAATAGCGGAAATTGCCACCATGGGGATCATGACAGGATACACATGACAATTCGCGACCCTGGCCTTTCGGGCTAATATCCCGCTTACCACTCAGAGGATGCCCGGCACCATACGTCGAGCGGTTAACATGCACACCGACGCCAATCTGTTCATGACACGACAGGCAGAGCTTATTGATCGGCATTTTAAGTTGGGCAACGGTGGCACTTCCGTGCGGGTCGTGACAGAGCTCACACATCCCCGCATCTAGGGGGCCATGACGCATTTTCATATTTTTGAACTGCTTCACCTTCTCCACGTGGCACTCGCCACAAAGTGCCGCATCGCGTTTTGGCGTAGCATACTTTGGCTCACCCTGCAATGCATGGCAATAGGCACAGGAAAATGTGCCGGCGGGTCCATGTACGTATTCGGTATTCATCATTTTTTTGTGGCAGGTATAACAGGGATTCGCCTTGCCAACACTGGTATTTACCTGCGTCAGGGTCGGCGCCATGTTATGGCAGGGAGCACACAGCCTTTCCGTCTCAGTCAGATGAAGAATACTCGTGGTAAATTCCGCGGGAACACTGACCCCTTCACCTTTGGGGGCGTAAAACACTTCTGCTGTCAAACTGTCTTCCTTGACCGTTCCCTTATACACATCAATGGTAATGACATTTTTCCCTTTATCCCACAAGGGCTGCAAAATGACAAAATCCTGAAAAGCCCGCCGATACTCAGGTGAACTAACCGGTAGCACGTCACTGTCAACCCCATTGATCGTGACCTTGATCCCGGTAGAATCAACAGTATTAAGCTTCATTACAAGATGATCAGATCGGGTAAGTGCGGATTTTGATGGTGGATAGATAAGCGATACAGCTGCGAAGGAAAGCGATGGCGCAGAAATGATACTATGAGCGAGCAAGAACAGCAATGCCTTGGCATATAGTGGCGCGATATTCATACCGTGCCCCTTACTACGGGTTAGAGAACGTATGTACACGATCATAACTTTTGGGCTTATGACAACCGGCAACACAAGTTCCACCTCTTTCGTTTTCTGTATAGTTTACCGGTACCTGCCAATTACCAAACCCTGGCAAGGCATCCCTGACCAGATGTTCCTGATGAGCAGCATGAACTTCATGACAGGTCCGGCATGAGCGTCCACGGCCGGTCACCATCAGGTGGACAAAATGGAGATTCTGGTCGCCATTGCGAAAGTTGGTGTCTGAAGCGGTTATTGCCTCGGTTGCCAGCGAGCTTTCGTGGCAATCAAAACAGAGCGCATACTTTTCTACGGCAAAAGATTGGTACATTTCACTCGGATACGCCTTGGACAGAAGTTTGTTCTGCTTGGAACCATGCACTTCATGGCAGGCACCACAATCACCGCCATCAACGGGCTGATGGACAGATCTACCCCGCGCCATGGACGCGTCATGGCAGTTGAAGCAAAGCGACGTTTCAGGTTTACGCAACAGCATGTGATTTTCAGACTGATGCGGGTCGTGACAAGCGAGACAATTACCATCTGCAACCGGCTTATGTGGGACTGGCCAGGAAAACTTATCTTCATGACACTGCAGACAAAGTGCCTTGACTGCGGTTTTCGTCAATCCTTTAAATTCACTACGGTGCGGATTATGACACGCCAGACAGCGACCATCGGCTACCGGTTTATGGGCAAATTGTTTGCTGGCTTTGCTTTCATGGCACTTCAGACACAGTTTTTCATTTTGATCCAGCAGACGAAATGCCTTCTTTATTTTGGGGTGGTCAACAGCAGGCTGCTGAATATGACAGGCATTACAATTACCTGAGGCCACCGGATCGTGCAAGAAATCGCCCCGCACGAGAGCACCATGGCAACCGGTGCAGACATTTGCCGCACCCGCCGTGACCGCTGCACATATGCAATACGCCACGACAAGTGCTGACAGAAAATGTTGCCGGCCTTTTAACCGCCTAATCGTGCAGTCAGTGCCCATGGGAATTTGATCCACTACTGCCTTCCTACCGGCCACCACCGTAGCTGTGCAGACCCGACAGGAACAGGTTAACCCCGAGATAGCAGAAAATTGTTGCAGCAAACCCGATAATGGACAACCAGGCCGCCCGCTTACCAACCCAACCGCGGGTTATCCGTGCATGAAGGAATGCGGCATAGACAAACCAGACGATGAGCGACCAGGTTTCCTTCGGGTCCCAGCTCCAATAGGTCCCCCAGGCATAGTTAGCCCAGGCAGCACCGGTAACAATGCCCAGGGTCAACAACGGAAAACCGATCATGATTGAGCGGTAGTTGAGGTCATCCAGAACCTTCGACGCCGGGAAGGATGAAAGAATGCCGCCAGCTTGAGCATCTGAGCTTCCCGTTTCACTCCCTATTTTAATCAGATACATGATTGAAACACCGCAGGCCACCGCGAACGCCGCATAGCCAAGGAAGCAGGTAATTACGTGATACAGCAGCCAGTTACTTTGCAGGGCCGGCACCAAAGGTTCAATGCCGCTATGGAGGGTTAACTGCGCCCAGGCCATCCCGAGCAGGGCGAACGGTACAACAAACGCCCCGACCGCCCGACACTTGTACTTGTACTCGATGATGCCGTAGATCAGGATGATCGTCCACGAGAAGAAAATCACCGATTCGTACAGGTTCGACAGCGGGGCATGCCCCATCCCCAGGTCGTATGACTCTTTCCAGCGCAAGCCGATCGCCAGAGTCTGCACCAACCAGCCACCGTACGCCACGAAGCTGGCCGTCAAGCCCACCATCTTGTTCTTGCTGGCCAGGAAAGCGAAAAAGGCGACCATTGAAACCAAGTACATAAAAGTTGTGACATTAAAAAGCATTGAACTATTCATGAGCTGAACCTCCGCTTAAATCGTATGACTGGCGTCTAAAACGCCTTTAGTTTCTCAACCAATGCCTCAAACCGCATCTCGAATGCTGCCGGGTTCTTGTTGGTTGATCCGGCAAGAACCACGCGACCATTCACCACGCGCATCCAGATCCGGGTATGTGACATGAAGAAGGCCATGCTGATCCCGATCACCATCAGCGTGCACCCTAACCAGACTACCCAGACACCAGGGTCCTTGGCCACCTGCAAGCCAGTAAAGTACTTGTCATCAGCCCCTTCATAGACAAAGATCTGCTGGCCACCCCGTACCTCATCCATATCCGGAAAGTTTTTGAGGACAATAAAGGGAGGTGATGGTTGCGCACCTTTTGACGGGATGATCTCGATCCGGGCGGCTGGTCCCGAAAACTGCGGCAGCACTTGGCGTACTTCCTGGGTGGCTTCCAGGACTCTGAAGAAACCGCCACCAGGCAGTGCCACCACTTCGTCCTGGCGAGCAACAATCTTAACCGGTGCCCCACCTGACCGCGACCTGACGACAAAATGATAGACGCCACCTTCGCTGGCCATGCCGTAGCTTGACTGATAAAAGGTAATCCCTTTATAGCTGAGGGGATCATTGACGATGGTTGGTCGGTTGGTCAGCCCTGGCACGGGCTGGCCGTTCTCAAGCACGGTCAAAACACTCTTAAACTCTTTCGGCGCACCGTTGTCATATAAGGAAACCGAAAACTTCTCCAGCCTGACCGCAAAATCAAGCTTGATCGGCTTTTCACTCCGGGTATAAACCGTGTCGGTAGAAGTACCCTCTACAATGTTCACCATGGCCTTATAGCCAAACAGCGACCCCATGATCGCCCCGATGAAAATGATCACAATTGAGAGGTGGGTTGCATAGACCCCCAATCGACTCCAGCGGTTCTTCTCGGCAAAAAGGTGATACTCGCCATCCTTCTCGGTGATCACCGCTTCCGCGAATTCCTGCTTCAGGAACGCGGCCATCCGCTCTTTCAGGGAGGCAGCATTCCCGTCGAGCTTCCGGTCAAAGGTCTGCGAGAGCGTCTTTTCAAAGGCCTCGTCAAGTACCAGAGTCGGCTCGGTGATGATTTTCCAGACCCGTGGCAACCTTTTAAAAGAACAGGCCACCAGGTTAACCGTGAACAGGTAGAGCAACGACACATACCACCAGGAGTGGTACATATCGAAGAACCCCAGAGAACTGTACAGCTTGAACTTGGCTTCACTGATCGCCTGGAGGTATTCCGGCGGCGGAGTACCCTGAGGCAATACCGTGCCGATAATGGAGGTAATGGCGAGCGCAATCAGTAGAGAAATTGCGAGTTTGAGGGAGCAGAAAAAATCCCAGAGAGCCTGAATGGGGCTGCGTTGCTGTGTTGTCAAAACCCACTCCAATTCATTAACGAAGATTTACACCATACAAATTTGGCATTATAGACGAAAGACGGAGTAAAACAAAACCGATTTTTTCGTACCAATAAACAAAAAAGGGGATAACGCTGACGTTATCCCCCTTCTCGCTAAAAATTAAACGACAAAATTACTTCTTGTGGCACTCGCCGCACTTGGTCGGGCCAGCCTTCTTGGTTTCGTGGCAGCCTTTGCACTGCTTGTGGGCAACATCCTTGCCCCAACCTTCAATTTTTCCAGCCGCTTTTTCGTGGCAAAGCTTGCAGGAATCAGCAGCAGGCTTAGTCATATCCTGGTGCTTCTTGTGGCTGAACTTCACATCGCCATTCTTGGCTTTCATGGTGATTTCGTCTGCGGCAAAAGCAGCAGTGGCACAGAACAGGCCAAGGGCAACAACAGCAACAAGCTTCTTCATAATGGGTACCTCCGATAGATTTAATAAAGTGCGCGCAGGTTAGCCACTGCTCACCCGCTTGTCAAGCGAAAAGAGGTTATCCCTTTGGCGAACGGCTGGCAAGGCGGGCCTGCAGCGCCTCATCTTTGGCAGCAACCTCGGCGGCCATGGTCTGGCGATAGGCCTTCAGCTTTTCCCGCAAGGCAGGATCGGCCAGCGATAGCATCTGCACCGCCAACAATCCGGCATTTTTGGCCCCAGCTTTCCCGATGGCCATAGTTGCCACGGGGATACCACCTGGCATCTGCACCATGGCGTACAAGGCGTCAATACCGTTGAGTGACCCGCCGCCAATTGGCACTCCAATGACCGGCAATGTCGTCTCTGCCGCGACCACCCCCGCTAAATGCGCTGCCATACCGGCAGCGGCGATGACCACCTGCACTCCTCTGGCTTCAGCCCCACCAGCCAGTTCCGCCGTCCGTTGGGGCGAGCGATGGGCCGATGACACATGCATGGCATAGGTTATGCCGAATTCACTCAAGATACTTGCCGACTCTTCCATCACCGGCAAATCGGAATCACTCCCCATCAGGATCAGAACTTTTGCTTCACCCATATACCCTCCCAGTGTACCTCTTTTTTATTCACCAAAACTATATCGCCGACAAAGGGTCAACGAAAAAGTTGAGTCCGTAAAAGCCCAATTCGGTTGAGCCGATAGCTCACTGCGGTAGCCAGCACCCCGAGGCCATAGGTGACGCTGCGACGAAAATTGATTGATGATGCATCAGCAAAATACTTGGTCGGACAGCTGACTTCACCAATTCTAAATTCGTGCCAGACAACTTGGGCCAGCATCTGGTTATCAAAAACAAAGTCGTCAGAATTCTCAGCTAGCGGTAATTTTTCCAGTACCGTACGCGAAAATGCCCGATATCCGGTATGATATTCGGACAGCTTATGCCCAAGGAGAAGATTCTCGGCCAAGGTCAGGAACCGATTGGCAATATACTTATACAGCGGCATGCCGCCCTTGAGGGCACCAATCCCCAGAATCCGTGATGCCAACACCACGTCAAATTCGTCATAGGCAATCATGCTCGCCATGGCCGGAATCAGTTTCGGGGTGTATTGATAGTCAGGGTGTAGCATGATCACAATATCCGCCCCGAGTTCCAGCGCTGTACGGTAACAGGTCTTCTGGTTACCACCATAACCGGTGTTCCGCTCGTGGACGATCGTCCTGATCCCGAGTTGACGAGCTACCTCAGCGGTATTATCGCGACTGGCATCATCCACCAGAACGTAATCATCAACAAATCCCTCGGGCACGTCTTTCAGCGTTATTTCCAGCGTTTTGGCGGCATTGTAGGCGGGCAGCACCACCACAATCTTTTTGCCGTTGATCATCACGAAACTCCTTTAGAGCAGATCGCATATTATAGAACGACCTGCTTGCGCGCCCCCGCAACAACTTCCCCGGGAAGCACCTGAATTGACCGGGTCCGTCCGTTCACCTTCAGACGATAGTCGCCCTCTGCGGAGACATCGCTGGCACCCCCAGACGTAGCATAGGGAACCCGTACGGAAAACGTGCCGTCAGTCTTGACGGCGACACGATCACGATACTGAAACCTGCGGCCATTCCTGGTGCGCAGCGGCAACTCGACGGTCACAAACGACTCCGGATTTGCTTTACCGGCCAACTCTGCCCCGGGCACATACTCGAAAATTTTGTAGTGACTGATGGTACCCTTTACCTGCTCCGGCGCCTGCCCCACCGACTCATAAATCAACTGATACCGCCCCAGAGCCGCGTGCTCAACACCCTGAACAGCATATGCCGATCCATCCTGGATATACAGCCGGTAATACATGGTTGCCAACGGCACAAATGGTGCCAATGGCTTTATTCCCTTCTTATCCATGCCATATTCGGCAATCGCCCTGAATTTGGGCAGTTGTCCCGTCACATCGCTGAGCAGCAGATACCGTACCCTGTTTTCATTCAGAAGCAGTGTTGCCAGCAACGGGTCAGACTGAACGAGAAAAGCCGCTGATTCAAATAGTCCGTGGGTCTCCCAGCCAAAGTTGGTGGCAACAGTCGGCCGCTCAGCCTGACAGGAAATGTATGCGCCCAATCCCCACTCTGCCAGCACCCCATACTCGGGAACCTGCAGCGGATGCGTATAGTGGGAGGTCGGCGGGGTGTTTTGCCGCAGCCAGGCGAGGGCATCCGGCAAGTCCAAACGTTCTGCGGGTGTCAACCCCAAGGTAGGCACCCGCCAGAGAAACTGAACAGCTGGCGCCAGACAAAAGGTAATCAGCAGCAGCGGCACAACGATCAGTGGCACCTGCTTACTGCGGGCCGACAACCAGTCAGTTATTTCTGCGACCATAACTCCGGCACCCACCGCCAAGACAACTGCGGTCAGGTGAACGTATCGCTCGCGCAAGAGGGGTAGAAACCAAAACAGCGCCCCCCAAACCACAAAAAGCAGCAGCGGGAAATCCGCGCTCCCCCCCTTAAGCCAGCGTCGGAGGGCAATAAACAGAGCCACGGGCAAGAGCCAGTAAAGAAACGACAGGGTTTCGGTCGCGTGCCAGAGGTTCAGCACCCCTTCAGGATAGAGCATTGGTCGAAGTTCCGAGATGGAATCAAGCCAGGGGTCGGCGCCACCGATCACTGCCAGTCCGGCAAGAAATTCCCGTCCTAGCTGGCGACCTGCGGGAAGCAGCAATACCGCACCTCCGGCTGCTAGAGCAGCCAGCAACAGTAGCAGCAAACGTCGTCCGCCACCCAGACCATGGACAAGCCCCCAGAAAAACAGCCCGGCCAGGCCAAGCAGGCCAACATGAAACCAGGAGACAATGCCGAAATTCATCCCCCCGGCGCTGCCCCAGACATTGAGCAGACAGATCGGTACAAGCATCATGGCCGCCAACCAGCAGCAGTCCCTGGCCAAGAGCGTATGGCATCGTGACAAACGGCCGGCTGCGGCAGCGCCCAGACTTTGACCGAGCAGCGCCAACAGCGCAACGCCCCAGAAAATAACCGAGCCGCGCCAGATCATGATTGCCAGCAGAAATGCTCCGGCCACCGGCAAGGCAATCAGCCAGCCTGAACGGCCGCGATGTACCTGTTCATCAGCCCGTAACAGCACAATAATTATGACAAGGCAGACCAGAGGCTCCGCCACATGATGATCCAGCTCGGACACCAGACTGTAAAGAATATGGCCAGGGAGGAGCGTCAAAACAGCGGCAGCGATCATCCCTGCGGCTTTTCCCGCCAAGCGGTGTGCCACCATAAATACGAGCATGATGGTAGCAGACGCCAATACCGGTGGCAGCCAGAAACCGAGGGTATAGGCCGGCAGCGGTTGGGCAGCGGTTGCGCCGCAACAAAAGGCTGCCAGCGTCAGCAGGTAATCAAACAGGGGTGACCAGATCTGGCCGGTTCCTATTGGGTAACCGGCATATGAATCAAAAGCGGGGACCGCCGGGAAGCTCGACAACCCAAGCGTGATACGCCGCAAATGGTCATAACTGTCTGGCCCGTAAAAAAGGTATTCACCCGTACGACCAAGGAAATTGCGCCACGGCAGGGCCCGCAGAATACCGGCACCGAGGGCAATTATGCCGACGCACAACCAATCCACCCATGACAGCAGGGGAAGTTTACATACGGGACGGTGGCTCATCATTGGTTCTGTCCCAGACCCAAGCGCTCTACCTTAATGTAAGTAAAGATCAAGAACGGCCCAACGCCTTTCTGCCAATATCCTTACGATAATGCACGCCATCCCAGGTAATGGACAAGACCCCTTCATAGGCCTTGGCAATAGCCGCAGCGACCGTTGGCCCACGGCCGGTTACCCCGAGTACTCGTCCACCGCTAGTCACGAAGTCGACACCCAGTTTGCCCGTGCCGGCGTGAAACACCACCAGATCGCTGATCGCTGCGGCTGCATCAAGCCCCTGAATGACATCCCCCTTGCGATAGTCACCCGGGTAACCGCCAGACGCCATAACCACACAGACTGCCGCCTGGTCGTGCCATTCCAGTTCGATCCCGCTGATGTCACCGTTCGCCACCCCCAGCAGTACCGGGATAATGTCGGACTTGAGCCGCATCAAGAGCGGCTGACACTCGGGGTCACCGAAGCGGGCATTGAATTCCAGGGTCTTGACCCTGCCCCCGTCGATCATCAGGCCGGCATACAGCACCCCGCGATAGGGTCGACCTTCGGCGGCCATACCATCAACGGCGCGGCGCATCACCTCGGTCATGGCAATCTCGTGAATAGCCGGGGTCACCACCGGGGCCGGGGAATAGGCCCCCATGCCGCCCGTATTAGGGCCGCTGTCGCCATCGAATACTGCTTTATGATCCTGGGCGCTGGCCAGCGGAATAATGTTTTTGCCGTCGGTGAAGGCGAGAAACGACGCCTCTTCACCCCGCAGGAACTCCTCGATGACCACCCGGGAGCCGGCAGCGCCAAAGGCATTGCCAGAAAGCATCTCCCTGACCGCCACAATGGCCTCGTCCGTGGTCTGGGCCACAATGACCCCCTTGCCGGCGGCCAGGCCATCGGCCTTGACCACGATCGGGGCACCATGCTTTTCGATGTAGGCCACGGCCGGTTCAATCTCGGTAAAGACCTCGTAGAATGCGGTCGGGATCTGATATTTCTGCATCAGATCCTTGGAAAAGGCCTTGCTTCCTTCAATGATCGCCGCATTGCGATATGGCCCAAACACCTTCAGGCCATGCTCCTCGAACAGATCTACAATCCCGAGGGACAATGGAATTTCCGGCCCGACGACGGTCAGATCAATGGCATGGTCCACGGCAAAGCGGAGCAGACCGGGCAGATCCTCAACTGTGAGCGGCACCAGCTCCGCCATTTGACCGATCCCGGGATTTCCCGGTGCACAGTAAACCTTCTCTACCTGCGGCGACTGGGCTATTTTCCAGACCAGGGCATGCTCACGACCACCGGCACCAACAACGAGTACTTTCATAACAACCCTTTCAAGGGGCAAGGGGCAAGGGGCAAGGGGCATGTAAAACTTGACCCCTGACCCTTGACCCCTGACCCGGTTCTTTAGTGTCTAAAATGCCGCATTGAGGTGAACACCATCGCCATGCCATGCTCGTCGGCTGCGGCAATGACTTCGGCGTCCCGCATGCTGCCGCCCGGTTGAATGACGGCCGTTATGCCGACGCTGGCGGCATTGTCGATACCATCACGGAACGGGAAGAAGGCGTCTGAGGCCATGACCGCCCCCTGCACTTCCAGGCCGGCGTGCTCGGCTTTGATGGCCGCAATACGAGCCGAGTTGACCCGGCTCATCTGGCCGGCGCCAACCCCGATGGTCATGCCACCCTTGCCATAAACAATGGCATTGGACTTGACATATTTGGCCACCCGCCAGGTGAAGAGCAGATCGATCATCTCCTGCTCGGTGGGCTGGCGCTGGGAAACCACCTTCAGCTCAGCGTACAGGTCAAGGTCCGCGTCCTGGGCCAACAAGCCACCGCAGACCCGCTTCAGATCCAGCCGGGGCAGTGATTTCTCCGCCCAGACGCCGCAGACCAGCAGCCGCACGTTCTTCTTGGCAGTAACGATCTCCACTGCTGCCGGCGCCACCGACGGGGCAATGATCACTTCGACAAACTGCCGGTCGCAGATCGCCTTGGCGGTCTCAGCGTCCAGCTCGCGGTTGCAGGCGATGATCCCGCCAAAAGCCGACTCGGGATCGGTACGGTAGGCCCGATCGTAGGCATCCAACAGGGAGGAACCAATGGCCACGCCACAGGGATTGGCATGCTTGACGATCACGCAGGCTGGAGCCTCGTTGAACTGCTTGATACATTCGAGCGCCGCATCGGTATCACCAATGTTATTGTAGGAGAGTTCTTTGCCCTGCAACTGACGGGCCGTGGCAATGGAGACCTCTTTAACGTCAGCCTCAACATAGAAGGCCGCCGACTGGTGCGGGTTCTCACCGTAGCGCATCCCTTGGGCCAGCTGGTACTGCAGGGTCAAGGTATCTGGATATGGCGCCGTTTCGGCGCCGGTGCGGCAGCCGAGCCAGTTGGAGATCGCCGCATCATAGGCCGCAGTCCGCTGATAGACCTTCACCGCCAGTTTGAAATTGGTTTCTTTCGACACGGCACCGTTGCTAGCCTGCAATTCAGCCAGCACGTTGGCATAATCCGCCGGGTCAGTAATAACGGTCACATCAGGATGATTTTTGGCCGCCGAACGAAGCATGGTCGGTCCGCCAATATCGATATTTTCAATCGCCTCTTCCAGGGTGCAGTCGCCCTTGGCCACCGTCGCCTCGAAGGGGTAGAGATTCACCACCACCATGTCGATCGGTTGAATATCATGTTCCTGCATCTTGGCCACGTGGGCCGGGTTGGAGCGCATGCCCAGCAGCCCCCCGTGCACCTTGGGGTGCAGGGTCTTGACCCGGCCATCCAGCATTTCGGGAAAACCGGTGAATTCAGACACGTCCTTCACCGTCAGGCCGGCGTCACGCAGCAGTTTGGCGGTCCCGCCAGTGGAGAGAATTTCAACACCGAAACCAGCCAGGGTCTGGGCAAACTCAACGATACCGGTTTTGTCGGAAAGACTGATAAGGGCACGGGTAATCTTGGCCATGGGAAACAACTCCTTTTCGTATGGTTCAGTGACAATGAAAAAGAGAATTTTTACGCATTTTTGCGGTGCTTTTCAACCACTAAAAGAATTAAACCTAATAAAAGCATTTGCAACGCGGAGGCGCAGAGGCGCAGAGAAAAAACATTAAGTAATTTAAGGATCTTACCTGGCTAGCAATTTAGTAAAGCTGTATAAGTTTTTGATTTTCTTTGCGACTCTGCGTCTTTGCGTTAAATAATCTATCGGTTGTGTTTAGGTAAAAAAAGCTGGGGGCTCTTTATTCAGCCACGATTAGGCTACTCGGGAAAATTCAGATGGTCGATAAACAGGGACTCAAAGAGGGGGGTGCCAGAAAGGGGGATCACCTGTAGTCGGGACGCCAGCCCGGCCAACTCAGTCATGCCAATTGGACTCGATACCGCCCGGGCCAGACCCGCCAGCACCCCGTTGGCAACAAAGCGGCTTTTGGTGGCACCATCAGGCGGCAGTAAACCAATTGTTTCCAGATCTGCCGGGGCCAGTGCCGCACCAAAAGAGCCGGTGACCACCACGTCAACCAGATCAGTAGCAGTAATCCCGGCCCGGGACAACAATACCTCGATGCCGGCTCGGACCGCTGACGTTGCCAGCTGTACCTGCCGAATATCATCCTGAGTCAGGGTTATCGTCCGCCTGGCATCGCGATAGAGGATAAAAGCTGCGTCTTTCCCGCTCCCCCGGAGATAATTGGCCAGATTTGACGGCACGGCCGCTGCCGGCAGTAGCTGTCCGGACCGGGAAATGATCCCGGCCTGGCGCAACGAGGCAATGGCACTGATCGCTCCGGACCCGCAGAGCCCAAGCGGCTGGATCCCGCCGACAACCTCCAGCACTGGCCGTTCGCCTGTTAGTTGCACGCCGGTAATGGCTCCGGGCTGGGCCAGCATGCCACAGGAGAGGTTTCCTGCCTCAAATGCCGGCCCGGCGGCAGCAGAGGTAGCCAGTAGACGCTCGCCTGCATCCAGGGCAATTTCGGCATTGGTGCCGAGATCAAGATAGAGACAGGGATTGGAAACTGGAGATTGTGGATTGGCAAGGCCCTGGCCGTACAAAAAGGCAACCAGATCACCGCCGACGAACCCGCCAGGTTCGGGCAAGACAAGGAGAGGAATGCTGCGTTGCCAGCCGATCTGGATAGTGGTCAGGTCGAGACGTTCGTGCTTATGCGGTCGATAGGGTGGACGCATCAACGTCACCAGTGGCAGTCCGAGCAGCAGGTGCTGCATGACCGTATTGCCGGCAACTATGACCCGCGTAACCGTTGTTCCGGTGCCAACAACAGCCAACAAATCGACCACCTGCTGTTCTAAGCCACGGCACACCAGGTGCTGCAATTGCTGTTCTCCCGCAGCCGTGGCCGCTACGGACAGACGACTGATGACATCAAGCCCCAGTTCGCGCTGCGGATTGATGATAACCGTCTGCGCCAATGTTTCGCCGGTTGCGGGATTGAGCACGGCACTGGCAATGGTCGTGGTACCAAGGTCAATGATGATCGCAACCGTTGCCACTCCGGTCAGGACTCCTTGTCGCGGTCCGCCATGGCCAGCAACAGCTGCTGCCAGTCAACCCCTTGCAGAAGAAACATGTTTTTGTAGATAAACCCATCCCGAACAGCGGCAATCTTGTCTTTTTTCTTGGTGATTTGCCAGAAATCAAGCAGCCGGAACGAAATATCGATTACACTTTCCGGCGTCGGCCGGACAATATCCTGCGGTCGGGAAATACTGACGTCTTCGTCCAGCGTGCAGGGGGTGCACTGGACAAAGAACTGACGGCAGGTCAATGGACGGACCGGATAGACGGAACAGACACCATCGACCAGAAATGGACACCCGTGGGCGCCGATACTCTTTGCAAGCTGCACCCGCAACCGTTGCCGCAGCTCACGGTCCAGTTTTTCCATGACATACCAGGTGATTCCTGACAGTTCCAGGTTGGTCACCAAAATCTTCTGGTTGCGGCAACAGGTGTCACAGCCGCAGGAACAGGCAACAACCAGACCCCGCCGTTTGCACGCGGCCAGCAGTTCATCATTGACCCGCTCCGCCAGATTATAGACATCCACCAGAATGGTCAGCCACGGGTGGAGCCGCTCATCATCCAGAAATCGTATTCTCCCCATATTCTCACCTCTCTTCAATAATGATACAGGCACCGCCACGTTCTTGCACAGCGCCAATCTCAACCGCAAACAGACCTTCCATCTGTGCCCGCTCAAGCAAGCCGTGGGCATGAGTCGGCGACAAAGCGATCAACAGCCCACCCGAGGTCTGCGGATCAAAGAGCGGCAGCAGTGCATCAGCGATACCAGCCCAGCTAACCTGGGGACGATAATGGTCACGGTTGCGATAGCAACCAGCCGGCACCATGCCATCGGCAATCAATTCATGTACACCCTGGATAAGGGGAATGCGATCGAGCCACAGCCGCATCGTTACGCCGGCACCCTGCGCCATTTCACTCAGATGCCCCAGCAGGCCAAAGCCAGTAACATCAGTAGCTGCCGACACGTCGTACTCCAGCATCAAAGCCGCGGCCTGGCGGTTCAGGGTGGTCATCCAGCGCGTGGCTTCTGCAACCTGCTCTGCCGACGCCAGCTCCGCCTTGGTTGCCGTGGCGATGATGCCGGTGCCGAGAGGTTTGGTCAGGATCAGCCGGTCCCCGGGCCGGGCGGTACAATTGCGCACGATCCGCTCCGGATGCACCACGCCGGAAACCGCCATGCCATATTTGCATTCGTCATCCTCAACCGTATGCCCACCCACCAGGCAACAGCCAGCCTCGTTCAGCGCTGCCTGACCGCCAGCCAGCATAGCGCTCAACACCTCAGCCGGCAGAGCACAGGGGAAAAATACCAGGTTGGTAGCGGTTACCGGACGTCCGCCCATGGCATACACATCGGACAGGGCGTTGGCCGCAGCAATCCGGCCAAAAGTGAAGGGATCATCCACCACCGGGGTGATAATGTCAGCCGTCTCCACCAGGGCGCACTCGTCCGTCAACCGGTACACCCCGGCGTCATCAGCAGTCTCCAGCCCCACTAACAAATTAGGATCATGGGGACGCTCCAGCTTGCGCAAAACATCTTCCAGGCCCGCCGGGCCCAGCTTGGCCGCTCAGCCGGCCGCCTTCACCATGCCGGTCAATTTGATTTTTTGCCTGGTCATCCGAATCCACCCCGCTTCTTACTGCTTATACACCCGTGGCACCCGCTTGCTGATACCACAGAAAATTTCATAGGGAATCGTCCCGGCCCGCTCTGCCAGCTCTTCGGCACTGATCTGGTTGCCCGCGCTATCACTCCCCATCAGCACCACTTCGTCGCCCACTGTCACGTCTGGGATATGGCTGACATCAAGCATGATCCAGTCCATGCAGACCGTGCCCGCCACCCGCGCCCGCTGACCACGAACCAAAACCTCGCCCCGGTTGGTCAAGGCCCGGGGATAGCCGTCGGCATACCCAACCGGCACACTGGCGATCAGCGTCGGTTCGTCGGCCACAAAGCGGCGTCCATAGCTGATACTGGTGCCAGGAGCCACTGTTTTGAGCATGGCGATGCGGCTCTTCAGACTCATGACCGGAGCCAGTTGCAACCGGCCACTGAAGTCGCCCGACGGTAAGCCACCATATAGGGCAATGCCGGGACGCACCATGTTGCACTCGGGGATGCTCCGGCTAAACAGCGCGGCCGAATTGGCAATATGCACATATTGGGGTGAGAAGCCGGCCGCACGCGCCGCAGCCAAGGCATGAAGGAACAGCTCTTCCTGGTGGGTCGTAAAGGCATCACCCTGATCATTCAGCTCATCGGCCACGGCAAAATGGGAAATAAGTCCTTCTACGTCCAGATGGGCTAATGAGCTCAGAGCGGCAAAAAACTCTGCGGCTTCAGCGGCGGCAATCCCCAGACGGCCCATGCCGGTATCAATCTTCACCTGCACCTTAGCGCGGCGGTAGAGCTTTGCCGCCACGACATCCAGAATGCGAGCCTGCTCCAGGGAAAACAGTGCGGTCGACAGATTGAAACCAACGCACTTCCGTTCCTGACCGGGATAGACCCCGCCCAGCAACAGGATCGGGCGATCAATGCCGCTTTTGCGCAGTTGAATCCCTTCGGCCAGAAAAGCCACCCCAAAGGCGGTCACCCCCAACCGTTCCAGTTCGCCAGCAACATCCATGAAACCATGACCATAGGCATCGGCCTTCACCACCGCCAGCAGACCGCAGGCAGGATCAAGTTCTCCCCTGATCTGGGCGTAATTACGCCGCAAGGCAGCAAGGTCAATTTCAGCAAAGGTTGGGCGGCTATCCATAAGTAAACGCTCTCAGCTCAAATAAAAAGCAATGTGATTTCATGAGGCCAGTCCGGCAGATATCAATCTCGTTCCGACCTCCCCGTCTGATGTAACATGGTGGGTATCCGCTGTAAAGGGCAAACCCCTCATTTTATGGCTGACTTACCCGTCCCGTTGCAGTTGAAAAACATTGACTTGCCAGCCATTATCAACTAGCCTTATGCATCGCCAGCTAGGGGAGTTCGTTGGAACTGAGATGAGGTGACCTAACCTCGAACCCTTAAAAACCTGATCCGGTTGATACCGGCGGAGGGAAGCGGCCCCAGTCTACCACTTATGCATTCTGGAACGCCGTGAACTCATTTTTCGCGGCGTTTTTGTTTGGCACCCCATTGAGGAGTAGTGCATGGCGGCAAAACGTGATTTTCTTCGTCTGGTAGTCGATCGTGGTTCGTCACCCATCCGCCTCCAGGGGGTTTACCTCATTACGGATCATGAGGAACGCCTGGTGGAGCGGGTCCAGGAAGCCATCAACGGCGGCGTATCGGTCGTACAGTTCCGCTACAAAAAGCGTGACGATATGGAAAAACATCGCCTGGCACAGGAACTGAAGTCGCTCTGCAGCCGCTGCAGCGTTACCTTTCTGATAAATGATGACCTGAAACTAGCCCAGGCAGTGGATGCCGACGGGGTACATTTGGGTCAAGAAGATGCTGACCCGATCGAGGCAAGGCGACTGCTCGGTCCACGCAAACTGATCGGGGTCTCGACCCATTCTCTGGCCGAAGCACAGGCAGCTGAAGCGGCCGGTGCTGACTATGTCGGTTGCGGCGCCATGTTTCCCACTGCCAGCAAAGAGATTGCGCACCTGGTCGGACCGGAAATGGTACGGCAGCTTCGCGCCCAGATTCGCCTGCCGATTGTCGCCATTGGCGGTATCACCCGAGATAACGCCTCACAGGTGATCGATGCCGGTGCTGATGCAATCGCGGTCATTTCCGCCGTCATGGGACATCCCGAACCCTGCCTGGCAGCGGCAGAGCTAAATCTGTTATTCAACCGAATGCGCGATTTCCCCCGAGGCGGCGTGCTGACGATTGCCGGCAGCGATTCCGGCGGCGGCGCCGGAATTCAGGCCGACCTGAAAACGATCTCATTGCTCGGCACCTATGGCTCATCAGTCATCACGGCCCTGACCGCCCAGAATACCCGCGGCGTCAGCGGCATCCATGGTGTACCGCCTGAGTTTGTCGCTGATCAGCTGGATGCGGTCCTGGCCGACATCCCGGTTGATATCGTCAAAACCGGCATGCTCTACTCAGCCGAAATTATCGCCGTTGTCGTCGATCGTTTGCGGACAACGCCGCGCCGCCTGCTGGTGGTGGACCCGGTCATGCTGGCCAAGGGTGGCGCCAGCCTCATTGATGCCCAGGCAGTGGCGGTCCTGCAGGCCAAACTCCTCCCCCTGACCTATCTGCTCACCCCTAATATCCCCGAGGCGGAGCGATTAACCGGTCTGACCATCACCAATGAGGAGAGCATGCAGGAAGCGGCACGGCTGCTCCGCCAGATGGGAGTACGCAACGTCCTGATCAAGGGGGGACACATGCCGGACGGCACTGCTACCGACCTCCTCTTTGACGGCTCTGCCTTCCACCGTTTTGCTGCGCCACGCATCCTGACCAAGAACAGCCATGGCACCGGCTGCACCCTTTCCGCCGCCATTGCCACCTTCCTGGCCCAGGGAGAACCGCTGCGCCTGGCCGTCGGTCGCGCCAAGGAGTACATCACTGCGGCCCTGCGCCTGGCCACCCCGCTAGGGAAAGGTCACGGCCCGGTCAACCACTTCATGGCGGCCCAGGAAAGCCGGGAGCGAAAACTCCGGGATTAGGGCCTTGTACATTCGGATTGTTTATCAATAAACCTACAAAAAGCATTTGAAACACGGAGCAACAGAGCAACAGAGTAATATCGAAGAAATTTATTATCGAAAAGACTTTTTGCGACTCACCTTTATTGGTAAATGCTGTTGCTAATGTAACGGCTTGATTTCTCAGTTGCTCTGTTGCTCTGTGTTATTCGAACTGCCGTTTCTAGGATAAAAGGAGCACGCACCATTATGGCCATTACCCAACTGGATTTCGCCCGCCTGGGCACCATTACTGACAAAATGCGGATCGCTGCGGCAGCCGAAGGGGTCGAGCCGGAGTTCATCCGGGCCGGTATCGCCAACGGCAACATCATCATCTGCCAGAACCTTAAGCATACCAACGGTGTGCCGTTGGCCGTCGGCACTGGTCTGCGCACCAAGGTGAACGCCAACATCGGCACCTCCGCCGATGATCTGGACATCGCCAAAGAGCTGGAAAAAGCCCGGGTTGCGGTCAAATATGGCGCCGACGCCATCATGGACCTTTCCACCGGCGGTCCGGTCGACGAAATTCGTCGCGCCATTATTGCCGAAACCAACGCCTGCATCGGCTCAGTCCCACTCTATCAGGCTGCGGTTGATACGGTCCGGGTGCAAAAGAAGGCCATTGTCGACATGACCGTGGATGATATTTTCGCCGGCATCGTCAAGCATGCCGAGGATGGAGTCGACTTTGTCACCGTCCACTGCGGTGTTACCCGCAGCACGGTGGAGCGGATGCAGAATGAAGGGCGCATCATGGATGTGGTCTCCCGCGGCGGCGCCTTCACCATCGAGTGGATGAGTTACAACAACCGGGAAAACCCACTGTATGAGCACTTTGACCAGCTGCTGGCCATCGTCAAGCAGTACGATATTACCCTGTCGCTGGGTGACGGTTTCCGCCCCGGTTGCCTGGCTGACGCCACTGACCGGGCCCAGATCCACGAACTGATTCTGCTGGGCGAACTGACCCAACGCGCCCAGGCATACGGCGTCCAGGTAATGGTAGAGGGGCCCGGGCATGTGCCGATCAACCAGATTGAGGCCAACATCCTGCTGCAGAAGCGACTTTGCCACGGCGCCCCGTTCTATGTCTTAGGCCCACTGGTTACCGACATTGCGCCGGGCTATGACCATATCACCTGTGCCATTGGCGGTGCCATAGCGGCCGCCGCCGGCGCTGACTTCCTCTGCTACGTCACCCCGAGTGAACATCTGAAACTGCCGTCGGTGCAGGATGTGCGCGACGGCGTCATTGCCTCCCGCATCGCCGCCCACGCTGGCGACATCGCCAAAGGCGTCAAGGGAGCCATGGCCAAGGACATCGCCATGGCCAAATGCCGTAAAAAGCTCGATTGGGAAGGGCAATTCGCCCAGTCTCTCGACCCGGACAAAGCGCGGCAACTACGAGCCGAATCAGGCGTTTCCGACCACGGTGCCTGCACCATGTGCGGTGAGTTCTGTGCCTACAAAGTGATGGATGATGCGATGGAGCGGCGGAAGACTGCCGCCAGCTAGGTCCCAGTTATCGTATTATTCGTTAGCATCTACTCGGGGAAAGACAGACTCCCTTTGCAGCACACGTGGGGTTACCACCCAGAAAGCGCATAAACGTCATATCGAGAGCCCTGTTGGTGGGGAAGAAGTTGACGTACAGTGAAAAATCGGTTAAGAATCTAGGCGTCGCCATCTTAGCTCAGTCGGTAGAGCAATTGATTCGTAATCAATAGGTCACCAGTTCGATTCTGGTAGATGGCTCCACTTAAATCAAGGCCTCACGGGCTATACCGTTGAAGCCTTTTCTTTTTAAGTGTAATAGGACTAACGCTTAAGTGTTCTATTTGGCTAATGATCCCGCTGAATACCCACCCCACAATTACCTCGGTTTTCGCGGGCCTGGCGCAAAATAACGCCCCAGCTTTGCATCCAGTTCGTCGATCCAGCCGGCCTTGGCGTCCGGAAAAGCATCCGCGTAGGGCACGTAGGGCTTGATATCGAGCACCGGTGTGCCATCCAAGAGATCTACACCGCGAAGGTGTAGCGTCCGGCCTTCAATCTTTACCAATTCGACTGCCGATAGGCCGATTGAATTGGGTCGATGGGGAGATCGAGTGGCCAAAACGCCCCGCTTTGGTCCACCCCGAGGCGGCTTGACGCTGCTTTTCCAGCCTTCACTCAGATGAAAGGCGAAGATTAGCCACAGCCTGTCGAAGCCGCTCAGATCTTGCATGACTTTCTTGTCCAGCCAATCCTGAAGTTCCAACGTGGCGATCGCGAAATCCCCGGTTTCCGTGCCTTCCACCACCGTGCTTTGATGAGGAGCATCAATTCGTCGGGAATAAGGGGATCTCAGGATGCCAATGGGGTGATAGATGAAATGGGAATCCTGTGTCATATCAGGCATCTGTATTCCTTTTCTGGTTTAGTCTGTCTCGTGTCAAGGCAACCCGGGACGACAGGCCACACCGCGCCGTCAGATCATACGCCACCTCATGAAGGTCCGGTTGCAGTTCAAGGGCCGTCACGTGGGCTCCGGTCTTTGCCGCGATATAGCGCGCAGGCCCACCAATGCCCGAACCCACATCCAGAACCCGCGCGCCAGGTTGCAGCTGCAGAACCTCCAGCGCCTCATCAACCGCATCGGTACCAAAATAATGATACTGGTCAAAAGGCGTGAGCTGGTCCACCCGCAGTGCGGCATCA
>JANOEC010000023.1:0-25937 GCA_031412995.1 Geobacteraceae bacterium | reverse complement strand
GTTGTCGCCAGCACCCTCATGGACGAGGAGGACGCCGAGATCCTTGGCGCAATGTCGGCTGCCGTCTTCGGCGAGATCGACAAGGCGACTCGGCGGATCGGTGTGGGGGCGCTGGTTGACAGCATTATCGATGCCGAGCAGGGCTCGATCCTGATGCTGGAGGGGCGCGATCTTATCCTGGTCGTGATCACGCAACGGATGGTCAATCTTGGCCTGGTCAAGATGGAGATGCGCCGCGCCGCCAAGCGGATTGGCGAGGCTGTGCCACTCTAATCCGGGCACTGGTCACGCTCAGCGCCGTGGCCAATCCAGTCTGGACAGCCCGTTCAACCGCTTCCTCGATCAGCAATAAATTATCTGCAACACAACCCAGTTTCGGTTTGATCTGGGCTAAGGCAACCGGGATATCCATGTACTGTCCCCCGTGTTATTTTTCTGCGAAATTAGCACAGGATTTGGCTGTTTACCACCCTTCAATACGGCAGGTCAAAGGCATTGGGGATCTGTTCGATCTGTGGTGGCAGCCCGTTCCGCAACATGACGGTCAATACATCGAACCGGGCCGCACTCCCCTGGCTCCGATGTTTTGCCAGCCAAACCTGAGCAGCCCGGGCTATCTGGCGTTGCTTAAAGTGGGTTACCGCCAGCTGTGGCACGCCAAACGCCATACTCCGCCTGGTTTTGACCTCGACGAAAACCAGAGTAGCCCCATCTCTGGCCACGATATCAACTTCGCCACCCTTGCAGCGAAAGTTCCTTTCAAGGATGACATACCCCTGTTTGACGAGATAATCGGTCGCCAACTCTTCACCGGCGGCACCGGTTGCCAGGTTTTGCTCACCCTGCCCCGGATTAGTCATGAAAGGGTAGTCCCGTCCTGCGGCAAATGTTCCCGGACCCCGCGAAAGGTCAAACGGTGAATCGGCGACGGACCACGGGCGGCAATCACGGCCAGGTGAGCTTTGGTACCATACCCCTTATGGAGTGCCAGTCCGTAACCAGGGTATTCCCGATCAAGCTCCAGCAGCAGACGGTCTCGAGTCACCTTGGCAATGATTGACGCTGCGGCAATGGAGAGGCTACGGCTCTCCCCTTTGGTCAGGGTCTGTTGTGGTAACGCTAGTGGTACCCGACTGATACCGTCAATAAGCAGATAATCAGCGGTTAACGGTAACTGTTCAACCGCTTGCCGCATAGCCGCGAGCGTGGCCTGGAGGATGTTGATCCGATCAACGGTCGCCGCATCGCTCATGCCAACACCAATAGCCAGCGCATGGGTCTGAATCAGGGTAAAGAGCTCTTCACGGCGGCTTGCCGAGAGTTTTTTCGAATCATCAACCCCGGGCAGATCACAACCAAGCGGCAGGACAACCGCTGCCGCAACCACCGGGCCGGCCAACGGACCGCGCCCCGCCTCATCTATCCCGGCAACGACCCGCGCCCCCAATGCCTGAGCACGACGCTCGAACTGCCAGCGATCGTTATCGATCATCTCCGGGAACAGTGTTGCCATACTGCTCATGCCGTATCCCTACCCGCCCTGTCGCGTCGATTTGATAAAAAAAAGCCCCGGCATAACCGGGGCGGTGAAGTTTTACTTGGGAGGTGCCACGTAACGCTTTTCACGAATCCGGGCTGCCTTGCCGCGCAGTTTGCGCAGATAGTACAATTTGGCTCTCCGGACGTGACCACGAGTCATGACCTCGATGTTCTCGAGGATCGGCGAATGCAGCGGGAAGATCCGCTCGACACCAACGCCGTTGGAGATTTTGCGCACGGTGAACGACTCACGAATACCGCCGTTCTGACGGGCAATACAAACGCCCTGGAAGGCCTGGATCCGGGTCTTGTCACCCTCAACAATCTTGACGTGTACCTTGACCGTATCGCCCGGCTTGAATGCGATGACGTTTTTCTTCATTTGCTCCATTTCCAAATAATCGATAGTGTTCATTGCCACTTCCTCCTTCTTAGTCAGCTAAAGCTGTTGTTGTATGGTCGCGGGCCCCAAAGAGCCGGTCGAGATATATGCTTACTGCCGAACGGACCGACAGGTGATTGTAATCGCTGCTGCCGCTGATTGAAGCAAGTGCCAGATCAGCGCTCTGAAAAACTTCGTCCGTCAATCCCCAGCCAGTACCAAAGACCAGCAGACAGGGCTGGTCAGTGTCACACACGCGCTGTACCAGTTCCGCAGAGCTAAGACATTCGCCTTGCTGCCGGGCACCGGTTACCACCACCAGTGGGGCAACACCAAAGGATTCTGTCATTGCGACAATGGCACCAGCCAGATCAGGTACCACTGAAATCAATTCCAGGGCTTGCCGCCGCTTGGGATTGTATTGGGCGCCCCAACCGGACAGCCAATGATCACGTACTCTGGTTACCAGCTGTTGCTGGTCAACTACCGGGGTGACGATAAAATATTTTGCCAGCCCGAATGTCCTGGCCGCCCTGGCGATATCATGAATATCAAGATTCGTTACCGCCGAGGCAACAACCTGTTTATTCCGATCAAGCACCGGGTGATGCACGAGGGCAATGGCTACACGGCTTGCAATGGTTGAACAACTCACTGTTTGGCCTCGCTGGCCAACTGCTCAAGATAGCGAATGTCTTCACGATCGAGCGGCGCATCAGGCAACAGATCAGGCCGTCGTGCCAGGGTCGTGCGGAGTGACTGCTGCCGACGCCAACGGGCAATGCCGGCATGATTCCCTGACAACAGCGCATCCGGAACTCCATAGCCGCGAAACTCCGGTGGCCGCGTGTAGTGCGGATACTCCAGCAGGCCATCACTGAATGAATCAGTCTGAGCCGACTCCTCACTGCCCAGGACGCCTGGTACCAGCCGGGTTACGGCATCAACCAAGGTCATGGCAGCCAGTTCACCGCCAGTCAGGACAAAATCACCTAAGGAGATCTCGTCAAGCGGAAACAGTTGCCGCACCCGTTCGTCTATCCCTTCGTAGCGACCACAGATAATGACCAACCCATCCCCCGCAGCCAGTTCAGCGACGATTGCCTGGGTCAGCTGCCGCCCCGTCGGCGAGGTCAGAATGATCCGGGCACCCGGGCTTTCGGCCAACACTGCTTCCAGACAGGCCGTCAGCGGTTCCACCTTCATGACCATCCCGGCGCCACCACCGTAGGGGGCATCGTCAACAGTCTTGTGGCGATCCGTGGCGTAATCGCGGATATTGTGCAACCGCACGTCGATCAGCTCTCGCTCCTGGGCCCGCCGCAAAATACTCTCGGTCATCGGCCCCTGAAACATCTCCGGGAAAAGAGTCAGAATATCAAATTTCATAGATCAAGGAGCCCCTCATAGGGGCTTATGGTCATAACCCGGCGGGTTAAATCGATCTGGACCACCACATCTTCCAGCGCCGGAATCATATATTCGCGTTGCCCTTGGCGGACAACATAGACATCGTTACTACCGGTAGCGAAAATATCTTTCAGAATGCCGAGCGACTCCCCAGCAGTGGTCACCACGTTCAGCCCGAGCAGATCTCGCCAATAATATTCGCCGTCATCAAGCGCCGGGAGTTGATCCTCCCGCACGCAAACTTCACGACCGATCAGACGCTGCGCCTGCTCGATCGAATCAAAGCCTTTGAGCGCCAGCAGAATTTTTTTGCCATTACCGCGAACACTGGCAATAGGAAATGGTTCCGGCGCACCACCCGGCACCCGCAGGAACACCGTTGTCGCCTGCTGGAGAGTAGTTGCCTCACCTGAAAACGAATGGAACTTCAATTCACCCCGAATACCGTGCGTACCGGCAATTCGGCCGAGCACAACAATTTCTTCAGCAGCCGTCATTACTCAACAATCTTAAGAACGGCCTTCTTGTTGTCCTTGGTGGAAACAGCGTTCAGTATGGTCCGGACGGCCTTGGCAGTCCGACCTTCCTTGCCGATGATCCGTCCCATGTCTTCCTTGGCGACGGTCAACTTGATGATAATGGTGTCCTCTTCCATCTCTTCGGCGGTCACCACTTTGGTCGGGTCATCTACAAGGGCCTTTGCGATGGTCTCGACAAGCTGTTTCATGAAAGTATCCTCTTCGCGTAGGATCACCAAAGCGGAAATCAGGCAGCCTTGGTCGTAAACTTATTCCAGATACCAGCCTTTTTCAGGATCTGCTTGACCGTATCGGTCGGCTGAACCCCTTTACCCAACCAGCTCAACACTTCATCTTCATTGAGTCTGACTGCCGGCGGATTCTGGTTCGGATCATAAAAACCAACGTTTTCGATAAAACGGCCATCACGACGGGCACGCTCATCAGCAACAACAACTTGGTAAAACGGCTTCTTTTTGGCCCCGGCGCGAGCCAGTCTCATTTTAACTGCCATATACATTTCCTCCTGGTGCGTACGACTTTTATTGGTCGTTTCGTAGTAGTGTCTAAAATGGAAGCATGCCCCGGCCCATACCACCGAGACCCTTCATCAGCCCTTTAGTGCCAAGCTTTTGCAACTGTTTAACAACTTTTTGCGCCTCGGTAAAGCGCTTCAGGAGCTGATTGACCTCCTGCACGGTGGTCCCGCTCCCCTTGGCAATCCGCATCCGTCGGCTGCCATTAATGATGGTATGATTTGCGCGTTCCTGGCGAGTCATGGAATCAATAATCGCCTCGATCCGCTTCAGCTCTTTTTCGCTCGGCTGCATGCCGGCCGGCATCTGCTTCATCAGCTTGCCCATGCCCGGAATCATCCCCATGATCGATTCCAGAGAGCCGAGTTTTTTCATCTGCTGCAACTGGGCCTTGAAATCTTCCAGGTCAAACTGGTTTTTCTTCAGTTTGTCCTTGAACCGCTCCGCCTCACCCGCATCAAAAGTGGCCGCTGCCTTTTCCACCAACGTCAGAACGTCGCCCATCCCCAGGATGCGCGACACCAGCCGATCCGGATGAAAGACTTCCAGAGCGTCAAGTTTTTCACCCAGACCAACAAACTTGATCGGGGTGCCAGTCACTGCCTTGATAGAAAGCGCTGCCCCGCCCTTGGCGTCACCGTCAAGCTTGGTCAGGACAACTCCGGTCAACGCCAGTCGTTCGTTAAAGCCGCTGGCCACATTAACCGCTTCCTGGCCAGTCATGGCATCGGCAACGAACAGAATTTCATGGGGATTGACCGCAGCACGAATCCGCTCCAGCTCACTCATCAGAAAGTCATCGATCTGATGGCGACCGGCAGTATCCAGCAGCACCGTGTCAAAACCGAGCCGGGCGGCATATTCCATGGCCGCCTGGCAAATAGCCACCGGATCTTGATCCGCGCGGGAATCAAACACTTCGATATCCAGCTGTCGACCCAGGGTCTTCAACTGTTCAATAGCTGCCGGGCGGTAGACATCGGCCGGCACCATGAGAGGATTCCGCTTCAACTTTTTCAGATGCCGGGCCAGCTTACCGCAGGATGTCGTTTTACCGGCCCCCTGCAAACCAACCATCATAATGGCAACCGGCGGCTTGACCGCCAGATTCAACTGATTATCATCACCCGTCCCCATGAGCGCAATCAGCTCATCGTGGACTATTTTTATAACTTGCTGCCCGGGAGTGAGGCTCTGCAGCACCTGCTCACCGACCGCCTTGGCCCGAACTCGCTCGACAAACTCCTTGACTACCTTGAAGTTAACGTCGGCTTCAAGCAACACCATCCGCACTTCGCGCAGGGCATCCTTGATATTGTCTTCAGTCATTACTCCTTGACCGCGGAGCTTTTTAAAGACCAGGTCCAACTTGTCGGAAAGTGTTTCAAACATCAAGCATCCAAACTTATCATTCAGTTATCGCTGTTTAAACCATCACGGTGGCAGAACGCACTCCACCCCGAAGAAAGGATTAAATATAGGAGACAAGTCGATAGAGTGTCAAGGAAAAAGACCAGTGGGGATCTGGATATCTATTTCAGTGCCTGCCCCCGCCCTTGCCTTTGTCACCCCCTATCGTTATAATGCCGGCCGGAGGTGCCTTCGTGTTCCCGTCAATCCCGTTTTCGCCCGACCTGCTCGACAGTCATTGCCTGATCGATGCCCGTACCCCGCTGGAATTTAGTGACGACCACCTGCCCGAAGCAATCAACGTACCGCTGCTTACCGATGAAGAGCGGGTGGAAATTGGCACCCTCTACAAGCAGACTGGTCCGCATGCGGCCCGCATCAGGGGGCTGGAGCTGACCGCGCACCGTTTCCCGGCCATGGTAGCGGCAGCAGCTGAAGCAGCCGCTGGACGCCCCATCCTGGTCTATTGCTGGCGTGGTGGCCTCCGCAGCAAGACCCTGGCCACCATCCTGGACCTGACCGGGCATGACGTGGCCCAACTGCACGGTGGCTACAAGGCCTTTCGACAGCAGGTGACGACCTATTTCGCCACATTTCGTCCGCCCGCACCGCTGGTCGTGCTGCACGGCATGACCGGCATCGGCAAAACCACCTTTATCCATCGCCTTGATACGCACCGCTTTACCTGTATCGACCTGGAGGGTTTGGCCCAGCATCGCGGCTCCGCCTTTGGTCAACTTGGCCTGACCCAGGATCTGAGCCAGAAGTGCTTTGAGACCCGGCTTTGGGACGCCTTCCGGCAGGCCCCACCTGACCAGCCGATTATTCTGGAAGGGGAAAGTCGCCGCATCGGCCGGTTGAACCTGCCCGGAGATCTGTATGACGTCATGCATGCTGGCATCAAAATCTGGTGTACGGCATCGCTGGCAACGCGGATTGAGCGACTCATCGCCGAGTATGGCCACCACGAGTACCGCCAAGGGATGCATGAGGCCTTAGAAAGGATCAAGAAAAAATTGGGGGGCGTCAGTTTTGCCGAAATCAACGGTTTCCTGGAACGCTGGGAGATGCCGGCATTCATGCAAGGGCTGATCGAAAACTATTACGACCAACTTTATTACAAAGTGCGCGAATGGCGGGAAGCCGGAACTATTTCGCTGGAAAGTTTCGATCAGGCTGCTGCCGACTTGGCGGTACTGATTAATGATACGATCACCAGACAGCACCCCGATCAGCCTTGATCAAACCAGAGTTTCAGCGCCCAGAGGATTCCCCACCCCAGTGACCCCACGGTCAGCAGACCACAGAGCATGGCCAGACTGCGATGACCAAGATTTTCGCGGCGTCGCTCCTCATACCCCAGCAGCAGGCTGAATACAATCCCACCGGCGATGCCGCCGGCATGCCCCCAGTTATTGATCCCGGGAAAGATCAGGCCAAAAACAAAGAGCCCGATCACCCAGCCCGTTACTTCTTTGGTCACGGCCTGGCCATAAGTGCCGCCCCGACTCTTGCCATAGTAAAGCAGGGCACCAATCAGGGCACAGAGTCCGGCTGAGGCCCCGATGGTAAAGGGAATACCGGCCAGGTAAGAAATCACGAAACCACTGATGCCGCCAAGGGTGTAGATGGCAAACATCCGGGCCGCGCCATATTCACGGACCACCCAGAGGGCGATCTGCCGGAGCCCCATCATATTGAACAACAGATGAAGAATGCCACCATGAAGGTAATTGGCGGTAATGAGCGAAGAGTAGCGGCCAAAGCGGTCAATGGGAACCGTGCCGGTAGCACCAAGCAGAAACAGGCTCGTCTGATCTGGCGACAACAAGGAAAACGGGTTCATCACGCTGCCCGCACTCCGGGGTGACAGCAGCAGCGACAGGATAAACATGGCAATATTGACCGTAATGATGGCCTTCACCAGCCAGTCGCCGTCCAAGCCACCTCGCAGCCAACTGCCGATACGCCAGAGCGGACCGGGCCGACCAGCACCGCACCACGGGCAAACCGCATCGTCAGCGCCCATGATCCGGCGACACCGACCGCACAAAATTGGCCCCTGCCGTCTCGCCATATAATTCCCCCGGAATGATTTAGTCTCCCCTGTATATAGGTGACCAACAACAAGGGCAAGCCAGATTTTCAACAGCGAACTTCTTTTTTGACTAGCTGAGGTGGGCCTTATTGATCAGGAAGTGAAAAAATTCCGTGAGGGTTTTGGCGTGACTTGCGTCTAGATTGGATTTAGGACTGCGCATGATCTTGATGATTTTATCCCTGAACTCAACTTCCCCGTATGTATGCTTGGTTACTGGACTGATGCCGGTCTTGAGGGTAGTTATCATTCGCTCCTGACCGTGACAGCCAATGCAGTAGACCTTCATCGTCAGATATCCCGGTTGCATTTCCGCTGGGATCGTCCGGGGATCAAATTCGACATCATTGCCGCTGCCGACAACCTTTACCATGGCGCCCCGGTCTTCGGCCAGAGCTAATCCACTAAAGATAAACAGGAGAAAAAACAGGACAACAAACGTATTTTTTTGCACTAAACCCTCCCTGTCAATAAAAACCAAGTAAAGCTATTGCATATTTTACACCGCACTAAGATTATTACCAGCTAATCTGATGCTATTTTCCTCATCAATCATGACCAAATATCTCATTAACCGCAGAGAATATTCACCCGCTCCTGACCGGTTAAGATGAATATAATGCTTTCACAGAGATCAAGGGGCACTTCCTGTCTAACGGATCTATAAGCAAACAACATTTACCACAAAAAAACGTATTATCGCGGTAGAGCACTACGCTACACCACCAGACTTTGCTGCCACCCCACGCAGATGGACAAACCAATAAGCACTGGCCACAAAGATAACACCACCAACAACATTCCCCAGGGTTACCGGGACCAGATTATCCAGCAGGAAGGCGCTCCAGGAGAGCCCAGGCTCGGTGCGCCCCAGATGGCCGCTCACCATGAGGCCCACGGGAATGAAATACATATTGGCCACCGAATGCTCGAAACCGCTGGTGACAAAGGTCATGATCGGCACATAACAGGCCAGCAACTTTCCCGGAATATCGCGGGCCGCCGTGGCCATCAGCACGGCCAGACAGACCAGCCAGTTACAGAGAATACCCCGCACAAACGCCACCCAGAAAGACAGCTGGCACTTGGCGGCGGCGATGCGGATCACATTATCCCCCACGGCTGGCGTTTCCCAGAGCCGCGCCTCGGCCATGAGCCAGGCAAAAAAGAGGGCGCCGGCCAGGTTACCGATGATCACCACCAGCCAGTTTTCCGCCACCTTGCCCCAGGATATTTCACCATGCAGGGCCGCCCCGGCAAGCAATGAATTCCCCGTAAACAGTTCCGCGCCGCAGACCACCACCAGCATCAGACCAACCGAAAACAGACTCCCAGCCAGCAGACGACTAATGCCCACGCCAACATATTGTGCCGTATCCTGGGTAACCATGGTCGACAGCTGCGCCCCAAAGGCAATGTAAAAACCGGCCAGCAGACTCAAGATGATCGTCCGCCCCAGTGACTGGGTCAATACCCGCCGACTGCCGGCCACAATGGCGGCAACTGCTTCAGCCGGCGACAGAAAACGTTTTTCCATGACTCCTCCCATTAGCAAACAACGGTTACCGATTGCGTCGCCTGTCCCAGACCGCTATACTGCCGGCATGCTTACATACCCGATTACCGATTCAGACCACTGCCGCAGCCTGGAAAGTTTCCTGACCCAACTGCTGCCCGGCGCACCCAACAGCTACCTGCAAAAACTCGTCAAGTCCGGCGCCGTTACGGTTGATGGCAGCAAAGCCCTGCGAACAACGGTTCTTGCCACCGGCAACCAGGTGACCCTCAAGGAAAGCGACCGTACCGCTCAATTTCTCGCTGCCGCCAGCCTGCCGGTTGATATCCTGCACGAAAACGACCAGTTGCTGATTCTCAACAAGCCCGCCGGCCTGGCCATGCATCGCACCGCAGAAATCACCGAAGACACCCTGGTGGACCGGGCACAGCACCTGATGCGTCTACGCGGGTTTGAGATCAAGCCACGGCCGGTGAATCGGCTGGATCGCGGCACCTCCGGCGTAGTGATCCTGGCCAAAGGAGCCATGGCCGCCGGCATGTTCGGCCGGCAGCTGAAAGATGAGGGGTTCGGCAAACTCTATCTGGCGCTGGCCAGCGGCAGCCTGCCACCTTCCGGCACCTTCACGGACCCGATCGATGACAAAGAAGCCCTGACCCATTTCGAGACCCTGGCCCAGGGCGCCGGACTTTCATTCGTCCTGTTGAACCCGATTACCGGACGGACCCACCAGATCAGGCGCCACCTGGCCGATGCCGGCCACCCGGTTCTGGGGGACAAACGCTATGGCGGCACCATTTTGCCCGGAGAAACCGGCTTCTGCCTGCACTCCTTCCAGACCCGCATCAACCTGCCGGAAACTGAGTTTCAGTGCAGTATCAGCGCCCCTTTACCCGCCCTTTTCCTGGCCCAGCTTGCTACCATCGGCGGTAATCTTCCTAAATTACTGAACCGACTGCACCGCATCGCCAGTCAGCCCGACTAATGCTCACTCCGCTGCCGCCGCGACGCCAGAAAGAGATAGTAGATCAGCAGAAACGGCATGGTGGCCATTATCGCGACAAAGTTGCCGCGAAACAGCTCAAACGTACCGTAGCCAATCACCAGCAGTAACAACAAGATCTGCAACACTGCGCCAATACGGGCGCCAATAGATGACGACATAGCTTAGCGCCCCTTGTCGCCGCGTGGCGGCATCAGGGGTGAAGAACTGCCATGGTCAACCGCATTCAGCTGTATCACCTTGCCCGCCCCTTCTTTCTCCACTTCGTCAATCCGCTGCACTGCGTGATACGGGATCATGGTGCGCCGCACCCCTTTAAATTCCAGCTTCAGTTGTTCCTCTGCCGGATCAACCACGATTGAGCTCCGCTCGCCGTAGAGAATATCCTCCACGGCCACAAACCCGTAGAGCTCACTCTGGTTTACCGCCCGGGCATAAAGCTCATAGCTTTTCCCCTGATTGGTAAAGGTAATACGAAATATTCTTTTCTTGGGCGGCATTGAAACTCCTTGTCCATAAAGCGATGGGCGACTCTACCACGTCCACCAAGTCTAATCAATATGGGCGGGAGGCGACCATGAGAATCCGGCGGAAGGTGTAGTAAACCGGGCTGCCTGGAAACAGCTCAGTCAACCGTTGTCGGTAGCGGGCCAGAAATGATTCATGCAAATCCTGCGGCAACCGCTCCAGATACGGCACCATGGTGGAACCGCAGGTCCACTCGGCAATGGTCGGACCATCCGGCATCACTGTTGGGTAGACCTTTTCCAGCACCGTGACATCCTCAGCACCATGACGGAACAACAGCGCGGCATAGGCATCGATTTCCAGCATCGGCGATTGCCGCAGCCAGCCGCCCAGCGCGGCCCGAAACGGCTCTTCACCGGCAATTTCATCAATCGCCGCATGGGCAGGATGACGGTAATTGGCCGGCATCTGCACCGCCAACTGCCCGCCAGGGACGACCAACTGCAACAGTCGCGGGATCAGGTGGGGATGGTCATCGACCCAGTGCAGCACCGCATGGGAGAAGACCAGATCCCAGACGCCCGTTACCGCTTCGACCGTCCCCGGCTGAAACGTCAGCCCTGGTTGTGTCAATACTCCGGCCTTGACCAGCATCTCCGGCGATGAATCCAGGCCAACAACCTGACTGTCCGGCAACAGCCCACGCAGCTTGGCCGTCAGCTCGCCGGTGCCGCAGCCCAGATCCACCACTCTGAGCCCGGGGCGCAGCCGAATCAGCTGGACCAGATCGTCGAACGGCGCAAAGCGAGATGATTGGAACTTGAGATACTGCTCCGGATTCCAGACCATTGTTTCACCTCAAGTTCAAGGGTAACCGTTAGCCGGTATAATCCGGCATTTTTCCACCAGTGCAAACGGGTGATAAGAAAGCTTTGCCTCCCGCAACCCCGCCTCTCCCAAATCCTGTTCCCGGTTCAGCACCGGACAATCCGTAAAGAGCAACCGGGCAAATTCACGGGTCACCAATTGCCCCACCCCATCCAGAAAGGGATCCACCTTTTCAAAATGGCAGACGGCCGTTTCCCGGTTCAGTTGCTCGCCCAGGGCAAAGGCAACCACCCGCTCCCCCACCAGCACCACAACACCCTGTAGACCAAGGGGCTCACACTGCTCCAGAGCCCCGGTACAAGCCGCTATTTCCGCGGCCAGCGATCCGGAATCGCTGCCTGGGTGCAACCGCGCCCACTCTGCCAGCAGTGCAAGGCTGCCGGCCAGATGCTGCGCGCCGTAGCGTTCGACCTGATGTTCGTGACGGCGAGTAAAATAATGCACCCGATTCTGCTTCTTGTGAAAGCGTCGCCCCGTGAGCGTCGCCAGCTCTGCGCGTCGATACAGGTAGTCGAAATTATCCCGGTCCGCGACTACCTGAATCGTGCCCGGCAACTGGTGCTGTTCGATCCAGTCCCTTTCGAGACCATACAGCGTAAGACCCGCAGCAAGCAGCGCCGCAATGGTTGCCGCCGGCTCAGCAGTCAGCGGCGGCAAGGCATAGTCGCTGCCGTCGTAGCCCCGGCCAAGCAGCACCATCACCTCAGCCACCCGGCAGACTTGGTAGCCATGAGCCGGGCGGAACAGATAGAGCCCGGCAAAAGTGAATTCGGAGATCTGCGGCTGCAGAGCAGCGAACAGCGCATCAAGCAGCGGTTTGTCCGCTAGATCCAGTGGTCGACTGGCGGGATAGATGGGAATGGTGGCAATGTCGTTCATTATGTAATTTTTATCCTACTACGGCCAACCTGCAAGCAGCACCCGTAACAACAACATATTAAAAGCCAGATTGACTGCTTCGGGATAAGAAATCACACCAGCTCCTGTTTTAATTAATGAACATCATACACAAAAAGGGCGCCACCTGGGCGCCCTTTTTGATACTTTTCACTCGTTACTTGTTACTCGTTACTGACCCTAAGCAGCGTCTTCCGCGACCTGATCCAGTCCATACTGGGCAAACAACCGTTCCAGTTCCAGCAGGATAATCAGCCGATCCCCAACCCGGGCCACCCCGCTGATATAATCGGATTCAAAACCCTTTACCACGTCAGGCGTTGGCGAAATCTGTTCCTCATTGATCTTGATCACCTGTGAGACCTTGTCAACAATCATCCCCACTGTAAATGTGCCGAAGGAAACGACAATGATCCGGCGGTTTTCATCATTACTGTCATCCGCATCAAAGATGTGAAACCGCTTGCGAAAATCGATAACCGGGATGATCTTGCCCCGTAAGTTTATGACCCCTTCGACAAATTCCGGGGCATTGGGCATCACGGTTATCGGCACCATGCGAATAATTTCCTGCACCTTGAGAATATCGACGCAGAACTCCTCGCTGCCGACCGTAAACCCAACCCCATGAAATGTATTGCTGGCGGACTTCATCGCCGTACCACTGCTGGTCATCGGGACATTGGATGCCATATAAAAATCTCCTCCGTAACTGAAAGTACTGTTTGAGCTATAAATCGGCAGTTTTCAGCACAACTTAAATCTTCCCGACAAATATTTCGTTCAGCTCAGCCAACCCCGTTCGTTACAACTTGAACTGCCCCACCAGCCGCTGCAATTCCTCGGCAGTGCGCGACAGCTGCGATGCAGCGCTCGCCGACTCCTGCGCCCCCGAAGCGGTCATCTGCACCACGTCGGTGATCTGGTGAATATTATTGCTGATCTCGGTCGTTGTGGCAGTCTGCTCTTCGGCCGCAGTGGCGACCTGGCTCACTTGCATGGTGACCGCGTTGATCTGCGCCAGGATCTCTTCCAGCGCCTGACCTGACTTGGCCGCTTCACTGGTCCCCTGCTCTACTTCCTTGACCCCCTGCACCATGGCGGCCACCGCACTCTTGGTTTCACTCTGGATGGCTTTGATCATCTCGCCAATTTCGCGGGTCGCCTTGGTGGTCCGTTCGGCCAGCGCCCGCACCTCGTCAGCGACAACGGCAAAGCCACGCCCCTGCTCACCGGCCCGGGCCGCTTCAATGGCCGCTTCAATGGCCGCATTCAGCGCCACCAGGTTGGTCTGGTCGGCGATATCCTCAATGGTGGAAACAATGGCGCCAATCTGATCGCTCCGGTCACCAAGGCTTTCAACTGTTTTTGCCGTATCCTGGACCCGACTGGCAATGCGGCTCATGACCTGCACGGTCTTGTCGACCACTGCTGCCCCGGTCGTGGCGGTGGCACTGGCCATGCTGCTTCCTTCGGCAGCCCGCATGCAGTTCATGGCGATATCACTGCTGGTGGCCGACATCTCCTCGCCAGCCGTAGCAACGGTACTCGCCTGGGCAGCCACTTCTTCTGCTCCAGTGGCGATCTGCTCCGCACTGGCCTGTAATTGTGTGGCAGCCGAGGCCACCTGCAGAGTACAGTTGGTTACCTCGCGAATAATTCCATGCAGTTTCTCGACGAAATCGTTAAACAGACTGCATATTTCACCTAGTTCGTCCCGTGAATGGTAGTTCAACCGAGCCGTAAGATCACCTCTCCCCTTGGCAATATCAAAGAGCATATCTTTCACACTACTTAGCGGCTTGGTGATACTGCGGGCACAAATCCCCATGAGAATAATGCTCAACACCAAAGAAACAAGGATCAGAGCGATCAGACTCGATTTGATTGAAGCGCTTACCTTGTCGCCTTTAGCGCTAATCTCCTCCATGCGTTTATCGCCAACTGCGGCATAGTCCCAAGTCATTTTTTCGATCTTGTGGGTCGCCTCTTTATAGGCGCCAATTGCCTTGTTGCCGTCCTGGGGGGTCTTGATTTCCCCGGCATCAATTGCCGCATTGACTTTTTTTACTCCATCAAAATATACGGCTAATTCTTTTCTGGTATTGGCAATGAATTCCTTATCCGCTGCAGTGGAGGCAATTTTTTCCAATGCGCTCAGACGAACCCCGATTCTCTCGGCGGCTTCATCCCATTTCTTCCGGTATTCACTTACCTTCTCTGGCTTTTCGATATTAAGAAAAATATCCTTCTCATATCGTCTCATAATAATGACGTTAGTCCTGACCCGTTCTGCCAATTCAAGCATCTTTGCATCAACATGCACGGCGTGGTGCAATTCATCGGCAAGTTTGGTAACGCCCCAGAAGCCAACCCCACCAACAACCGCCATGAATAGCAAGGTCAGGGCAAAACTTATGAGAAGACGAGTACTTATTTTCATATTAGTCAACATCTGTTTTCTCCTTTATGAGTTTTATGCCTCGGATCAGTAGCCAGAAGTAAACAAGCAAGAGAACGCATTGTTACAGATTTGTTACAGCCATTTTCGGCATCAACTAAGATAACTTTAATTATAATATTCACAGCACTTCCACTCCCTGACCCCCCTGACACCGACAAATTGCATTTAGCAGCTAATTTCGGTAGGATGTCGCGATTAAAAATTGCAGAGGAGGGACTTGGATGTCACGACGCTTGCCTGCTGAATGGGAAACACAGGATGGCGTGCTGCTCGCCTGGCCGCATGTAGCCAGCGATTGGGCACCTTATCTGGCAGAGGCAGAGGCGGTCTTTACGGCCATTGCGGTGGCCATCAGTCGTTTCGAGCGCTTAGTGGTGGTAGCGGCAGAAAAAGAATCGGTGATCCAGCTGATTGCCGCAACCGGCGCCGATCTGACAAGGATCACTCTGGTGGAGATCCAGACCAACGACACCTGGGCCAGGGATTTTGGCCCGATCACTATTGATGATTTTGGCGAACGAGTGCTGCTTGATTATGGTTTCAACGGTTGGGGCTTGAAATTCGCCGCTAACCATGACAACCAAATCACCCGCACCCTGGCCGATGCCGGGCACTTTAAAGTACGTCGTCAGGTTGTCGGCCTGGTACTGGAAGGCGGCAGCATCGAAAGCGACGGTGCCGGAACCATTCTGACCACCAGCGAATGCCTGCTAAACCCCAATCGTAATCCGCACCTTAGTAAAATTGAGATCGAACTGGCCCTGGGGCATCGCCTGGGTGCCGACCATTTTCTCTGGCTGGAAAACGGCTACCTGGCCGGTGATGATACCGATTCCCATATCGACACCCTGGCCCGCCTCTGCCCGCACGACACCATCTGTTACGTTCGCTGCGATGACCCTAACGATGAGCATTTCCCGGCCCTGCAGGCTATGGAAGCGGAACTGCACGCCTTTCGCAGCAAAGGCAATGCGCCATACCGACTGATCCCCCTGCCCTGGCCGGCAGCGACTTTTGACGAAGCCGGCGAGCGACTGCCAACCACCTATGCCAATTACCTGGTGATCAACGGGGCGGTGCTGGTGCCGACCTACGCTGACCCGGCCGATACCGTTGCCTTGGCCGCCATTGCCACTGCGTATCCGGAACGGGAGATCATCGGCATCGATTGCCGAGCATTGATTTTGCAGCATGGTTCGCTACACTGTGTCACCATGCAGTTGCCAAAAGGAGTCCTGGCATGAAAACCCTTGCCGTTGGCCTGGTTCAGCAAAGCTGTTCCAACGATCGCGCTGCCACCATTACCCAATCAACGGCTGGCATCCGCCAAGCCGCAGCGGACGGGGCACAGCTGGTGGTGCTGCAGGAGCTGCACACCGGGCTCTACTTCTGTCAGACCGAAGACACCAACCAGTTTGAACGGGCCGAGACGATTCCCGGCCCGTCGACCGAGATCTTTAGCGCCCTTGCCAAGGAGTTGGGTATTGTCATCGTCACTTCGCTCTTCGAGCGGCGTGCACCCGGGCTCTACCACAACACCGCCGTGGTGCTGGAAACAGACGGTTCCATTGCCGGCACCTACCGCAAGATGCATATCCCCGACGATCCCGGCTATTATGAGAAATTTTATTTTACCCCAGGCGATCTTGGCTTTACGCCGATCAAAACCTCGGTCGGCACCTTGGGCGTACTGGTCTGCTGGGACCAATGGTACCCTGAGGCCGCCCGCATGATGGCCCTGGCCGGCGCTGACCTGCTGATCTACCCCACCGCCATCGGCTGGGATCCGGCAGATTCCGCTGACGAGCAGGCCCGCCAACGTGACGCCTGGCAGACCATCCAACGCGGCCATGCCGTGGCCAACGGGCTGCCGGTTGTCGTTGTCAACCGGATTGGCTTCGAACCATCACCCGCAGATCCGGCCACAGGGCAACAGTTCTGGGGCACCAGTTTTGTGGCCGGCCCCCAGGGTGAAATTTTGATCGAGTTACCGACCGACGCCGCAGAAACGCGGGTTGTCGCAGTAGACCTGGGCCGCAGCGAGACCATCCGGCGAATTTGGCCATTTCTCCGCGACCGGCGAATCGATGCGTATGGAGAATTGACCAAGCGGTTCAGGGATTGATTATCCTCTGTGCAATTACTCAAGTTTCAGTATCAGGCTGTCGATAGTGAATATTAGAGAGGTATTATCGGGATGAAGCAGTTCATTTTCCTTATCAACCTATGCACTCTATTGGCCGCTGGTACGACCCAGGCCGCAGTTAAAACCATCGGCAAAGGTGAAACTCTGAATTTCGATCCGGCAACCATCCAGACCAGCCAGCAGGCCAATTATGCCCTACTGCAGGCCAAGTGTAAAAAGTGCCACACCCTGGAACGGACGGTCGTCGCGGTCCGAACTGGTGTTGCGCCGATTTCAGGCGGCATCTTTGATCGCCATGCGGTTAAACGGTATGGCGTCAAAATGTTACGTAAATCCGATTCCAACATGACCAAAGATGATGTTAAAGCGGTAAACGAACTGCTGAATTCCCTACTTGATGAGCCAGCAAAATAATTACTGAGGGTTCTACGTGCGGCTAAAACTTGGACATAAACTTATCGGGCTGTTCTTGATCATGGCCCTGCTGGTGCTGATTACCGGCGTCATCGGCATGCTGAGTATTTCCCAGGTGCGTCATAACGTTGAAGACGTCATTACGGTCAGGGCGGAACAGTTGAAACAGGTGGTGCTGATGAAGACCACCCTGCAGGAGTGTCGCGTCCACCTGTTTGAACTGGCAACGGTGCAGACTGATCTGGAAGAGTTCAATCTGTCCAAGGATGACTTTGATCTTAAATACGAACGTTTCACTAATTATGTCGATACGCTGCAAAAGGGCAGTCCAAAACTGAAAATCCCCCAGGCGCTCCCGGGCAGTCCTCAGGAGAAAAAACTGCTGGCAATCAGAGTGCAACTTGCTGACTATAAAAAACATGCCGATGACCTGATCAACTACAAGCAAGCGCTCCTCACTCCGCTTAAATCTGGTATCCTTGACACCAATGCCCTTAATAGCTTTGCCGATAAGCACCTTAACCAATTGATCCGCACTGACATGTGGGAAATGACCGACAAAGTGTCGGTCACGGTTGATGATTTGCTCGTTGCTGTCATGGAGCAGATGAAACAGGCAGCATCAGAGTCGCAGGCCGCTGAACAGCAAACCCACCTCACCTTTATCATGGTTATTGCCGGCGCCATCGCTATTGCCTTTGTCCTGGGCATTATTACGACCCGTTACATTACCCGCCGGATCAAACTGATTGGCGCCGCCATCAATCAGGGCGCCCAAGGCGATCTAACCACCAGAGCCGAAGTTCTTTCCACCGATGAACTGGGTGAATTGGCCAGCGACTTCAACCTGATGGTTGAACGCCTGGCAAACATGGTCAGCACCACCAAACAGACCATGCTGGCCTTGAGTGAAATTGCGGCAACCATTCACCGCGCCGCGCAGCAGAGCAGCCGGGCCGCCGAAGTACAAGCGTCCGGGGTCAACAGTACATCGTCATCAATTATCGAGATATCCGCATCCCTGAGCGAAGTCGCGCAAAGCATGGATACCCTTTCGGGAGAGGCCACCAATAGCTCGTCCTCTACCATGCAGTTGATCAGCAGCATTACTTCCGCCGCCCAGAATGTCGAAAAACTGGCCGATGCCGTTGAGGAAGTCAGCTCTTCCATCACGGAGATGGCATCGTCAAGCCGTGAAATTGACAAAAGCGTGGCGAGCGTTGTGGAATCGACCATGCTGACCGCCTCTTCCGTTGCTACCCTCGACAGCTCAATCAGCCAGATTAAAAAGAGCTGCAGCGAAACGGCCCGGATCACCAACCTGGTACGCGATGATGCCGAAAACGGCAACCAGTCAGTTACGGCAACCATTAACGGCATCAATGAAATCAAGCGATCTTCCAGCATGACGACGCAGGTTATGGCGTCATTGTCCGGTAAGGCAGGCCAAATCGGCCACATCATTTCGGTCATTGATGAAATTGCCGAACAGACTAACCTGCTGGCCCTTAATGCCGCCATCATCGCCGCGCAGGCTGGCGAGCACGGCAAAGGTTTTGCGGTCGTTGCCTCGGAGATCAAGAGCCTTGCCGACCGGACCCGCCGCTCAACCAAAGAGATTACCGACGTCATCAAAGGGGTGCAGCATGAGACATCCCAGGCGGTAAACGCCCTGCAACTGGCAGCAACCAGCATTGAAGAAGGCGAACAGCTCTCGTTGAAATCAGGCGCCGCTCTCCAGCAAATAGTCGAGGGGGTTCGGCGGGCGTCAGCCCACATGGATGATGTGGTACGGATTACGGAAGAACAGGGCGGCGAGAGCCAGCGGATCCGCCAAGCCATGGATCAGGTGGCGGAAATGATCAGCCAGATCGCCCGGGCGACCAATGAGCAGGGCCGGGGCAGTGAACTGATCATGACAGCCGTCGAACAGATGAAGGATCTGAATTTTCAGGTCAGCAAATCAACAAAGGAACAAAATGTCGCCGGCGCCGGCATTGGTAGCGCTACCGAGAAAATCCTGACCATGATCCAGCAGGCACGGCGGGCTACCGCAGAACAGAGTCGGGGCAGCGATCAAATCATCAAGTCCATCGAAGAAATTAAGCAGTCGACGGAAGTGAACCTGACAACCAATCAGATGATGGAAGAGACCGTGCGACGCCTGACCGAACAGACGCAACTACTGACTGACGCGCTGGATAAATTCACCATCGAGGACGATAACGAAGAACCTATACTACCCGAATGAGAAAGAGCGGGCAGGCCGCCGCACAATAACCGCACAGTACACAAGCCGTCTCATCAAGGACGGCTTGTGTAGTTTTCCAGATGCAACGCCTGACTGGCGCAACTGGCAACACACACACCATTTCCAATCCAGCACCAAAAAAAACGGGCTACCGATCTGGTAGCCCGCGCTGTTTCGTCTTACTTGGTCTCGCCACTTAACTCTTCTTTTAGGCCGGCAAGCACCGCCTTGACCTCGTCAACCATTTCTGTCGCCTGCGGCGATTTCTCATGTTCCAGATAAAGGCTGAGATACTTGGCCGCCTCTTTGATATGCTCGCGGTCCATATTGAGACTCCCTAGCGTCAAATAGGCCAGGGTGAATTCAGGGTCTAGGCGAATCGCCTCAAGACATTCTTTTTCGGCTTCGCTGTACTCTTCCAGATCGTAGAACAGCTCTCCCAGATTGAAATGCGCGGCCGCATCTTCAGGATCAATATCGATACCCTTTTTGAATGCATCAATCGCCTCTTCCCGCTTGCCAAGGCCATACAAGGCGTCACCCAGGGCGTTATAGGCAAAGACGTTTTGCGGGTCAATCTCCAGTGCCTGCTGATAGGCCTTGATCGCCTCTTCAGTCCGCTCCATGCTGTTATAGACCAGGCCGATATTGACATACCCGTCAGCATGTTGGGGATCGGTTTTGATCACATTTTTATAGATCGTCAGGGCATCCTTGAAATGTCCTTGCTCATAGTGTAAGTCGCCCAACGCCACCAGTGCGTCCAAATCACCTGGAGCCAGACGCAGCCCGTCTTCATATGCTTTTTTTGCTTCCTCAATCTTATCTCCAGCAGCCAGCGCATCGGCAAGATAAAAATAGCCCTCGGCATTTTTTGGTTCAATGCTCACACAACGCTCTGCTGCCGCAACCGCTGTAGCAAAATCACCCGCATCCATGCCGGCAACGACTTTTCCCACCAGTTCTTCAAATTCGTTAGCCATCATTTTCTCCTCATCATTAATAACTCGTGCCGCACGCAATGAACTATAGCATTGATTGTGGCAGCCAGAAACCATTTTTCCAAGGGGTACGGTGTCCAGTTGCACCCCACGCTGACCACAGGTATACTGCTGACAGCTTTACGACATTTTAGATAGGCACCTCATGATCGACCAAACTGAATCTCTTGGCCTGCGAGCCATTGAAGACATAACTTCCATCATCTTACGTTCCCATGATTTGCCACAAACGCTCGACAATATTGTTACGGTTGTTAGTCGCCAAATGCAATCAGATGCCTGTTCCATCTATCTGTTGCAAGATGATGGCGAAACCCTCGTGCTGCAAGCTACCAAGGGTCTCTCCAAGAGCTCTATCGGCAAGGTCACCATGAAGACCTCCGAAGGACTCACCGGCCTGGCGATCGAGCAGCGGGGGGTGGTAAACGTCGAGAGTGCCCCTTCGCACCCCCGCTACAAGTATTTTCGTGAATCAAAAGAAGAGCGCTTCAATTCGTTTCTCGGTCTGCCGATTATGGAACGTAAAACCCCCATCGGCGTTATCGTTATCCAGACCAAGTCCCAGCGCCATTTCACGGCCCAAGAGATTAGTGCCCTTTCCACCATTGCCTACCAGATATCAAGCATCGTCATTAACGCCAAATTGCTCGATACCATGCGGCTTAAGGAAGAGGAGCGCGCTTTTTTTGAGCAAGAACTGGGCAAAATCAAGGCTGCTGTTCCAGGGGAAAAACACCTTGCCGTTGTTGAAACGACACCACAGAACCTGATCGGTAGTGCCACTTCTCCCGGCTTTGCCATTGGGAAAATAGCAATTATCAGTCATTGTAACGATCGCGGTTGGGTGAGCCTGGAAAAGCCAAAAGGGCGGGAAGAGGAACTACATCGCTTTCAGTTGGCCCTGGAAAAGGCCAAAATCCACACGCTCTATCTGGAAAAACGGGTGGCGGAGCGGATTTCCAAACAAGATGCAGCTGTATTTCATACCCATTTGATGATTCTGGAGGACCGCGGCGTCATCAAGCGGATCACCGATCTGATTGATCAGGGTGTTGGCGCAGGCAAAGCCGTCCAGGAAACAGTCGATCACTATGTGGCCGCATTTTCCCAAATGGAGGACCCCTATTTGCGGGAAAGATCTGCCGATATGGAGGATATTGGCCGCCGAATCCATGAATGCATGGACGGAAACCAACAGACCCGCTTTAAGCTGACCGGGAAACGAATCATTGTAGCAGAGGATATTTTACCCTCAGATATGGCCACCCTCGACCACGAGAAAGTTCTCGGTATCATCACCGAGCGCGGCGACGTCAACTCCCACGCTGCGATCATGGCCAAATCCCTCGGCTTACCAGCGGTTCTCGGTGTCCAGGGTTTGATGAAACGGATATCAGCTCAAGATGAGGTTATCGTTGATGGGAATACCGGCAACATTTATCTGAATCCTGACAAAGTTATCCGGGCAGAATATGAGCGTTTGCAGCAGTATTTTACCAGTAAACGGAAAGAGCTGGAGGGATTGCTGGACCTGCCCACAGAGACCAGCGATGGTTTTGGCGTAACCCTACGGGCTAATATCGGGCTGATCAGTGACATCAAGATCGCCAATGCCAATGGTGCCGAGGGAGTCGGCCTCTATCGCACCGAGTTCCCCTATATGGCCAGGAAGTCCTTTCCTGACACCCAATCACAATATGAATTATATCGACGGATTTTTGAGGGGTTCAGTGGCCAGTCAGTAACCATTCGCACGCTGGATATCGGTGGCGATAAGGCCCTACCCTATTTTGACCATCCAAAAGAAGACAATCCATTCATGGGCTGGCGTTCCATCCGAATTTCGCTCGAGTGCCAGGATATTTTCCGCACCCAGTTAGCAGGTATTCTGCGGGCATCACGGCATGGACAGCCACGAATTATGTTTCCGATGGTTGCCAATGTTGAAGAGATTCGTTTGGCCAAAGCCATTCTGGAAGACGTCAAGGGCGAACTGATTGTGGCCGGTCACCAGATCAATCCCGACATCCCGGTCGGAATAATGATCGAATTACCCGCCGCCGTACAGACCGCTGACATTCTGATCCGCGAGGTGGATTTTTTCAGCATCGGCACGAACGATTTGATCCAATACACCATGGCGGCAGATCGCAACAATCCCAAGGTTAAGCAGTACTTTACCCCTTATCATCCGGCGGTGCTGCGGGGAATCAAGCAGGTTGCGGACATCGCGCACCAAGCAGGTAAACACGTTTCCATTTGTGGGGAGATGGCGGCTGACCCGCTGAACGCGATCCTGCTGCTCGGCATGGGGATTAACGAATTATCTGTTGCCGCTCCTGCTCTGCTCCCGGTGAAAGCAGCAATCAGGGGAGTTTCTCGACAAAGAGCAGAGGAAATAGCGTCTGTAGCACTCAGCTTCAGCAGCAGCAATGAAATCTCCGGCTACCTGCTCACCGTGCGCCGTGAAATGAATATCGATTAAAACAACACACCTTATTCATCACGCTTCACTCAACTTGTTTTCCGTGTCGCCATTTCCCGCATCGTCGGCTGATTCTCACAATACTTCAATGCCTCGTCCATCGTGATTCGGCCCTCCCTGACATGTCGTGACAGACTCACATCAAGTGACTCATATTCATCAATGGATTGTTGAAAGATGGTGCGAATTTGGTGGGTCTTGCCATCACGAATGAGATTCTTTACCCGTGGTGAATTGAGCAGTTTTTCATACACCAGCATGCGCCCTTTACCATCACGACGCGGAATTAGGCGCTGATTAAAGACCAGGAGGAAGTTCTCGGCCAACTGCACCCTGATCTGCTGCTGCTGTTCTGATGGAAACACATCAATGATTCGTTCGATAGCCGTCGTTGTAAAATTCGAATGCAAGGTACTCATGACTAAGTGGCCGGTTTCCGCCGCCTGAATGGCAATGGCGAAGCTCTCCGCGTCCCGCATTTCCCCAATGACAATGACATCAGGGGCCTGACGGAATATTCGGCGCAGGCCTTGGTGAAAGGTATTGGTATCGCGACCAACTTCCCGCTGATTAACATTGCTCAGTTTATGCTTATGTAGATATTCAATGGGATCTTCGATGGTGATGATGTTACATCGGCGATTTGAGTTAATAAGATCAACCAGCGCCGCGAGGGTGGTGCTTTTACCATGCCCAGTCGGCCCTGTAATCAGGATCAGACCTTGCGTTCGCAGGGCATACTGACTGAGCCAAGTGGGTAACCCGAGCGATTCCAGCGTCGGGATTTCATCAGCAATGGTGCGGATGGCAATTGAGATTGAATTCCGTTGTTTAAAAACATTGATCCTGAACCGACCCAACTCAGAGCACGTAAAACCAAAATCAATATCATTGTTGATGGCAAATTCATCCTTTTGCTCATCAGTCATTATTTCATAGGCAAAGGTTCGCACCTGCTCAGGCGTCAAAAATGGCATATTCAGCCGCATGATTTCATTGTTCTTTTTGATGCTGGGCGGAACACCTGCCGACAACAGCAAATCTGATCCTACCTCCTTATTTAGCTGCTCGATAATCTGACGTAAACTAACAGACTCCACCGGTGCCTTTGGTTCGGTGCGAAACAGCGGCAGTTCACTACCAACCAGCGGCACTGACAAGTCACCTTTGCGCCGCTCCAGACAAATTAACACTTCGCTCATTTGCGTCGCCGCAACAACAATCGGCTGCACTGCTTTACCCAATAGAAACTCTATATCCTTAATCACTTTTTCATTGCCGGGATCAGTGGTGACCATGAAGACGTTTTTGGCCCCAACCGCCACCGGCAGCACTTCATACTCCTTGATTTTTTCGTACGGCAGAATGCTTAACACTTCAGGGCTAATGGTCAATTTATACAGATCGGCAGACGGCACACCAAAGTGTTTGCTTAAAAAGGTAAGAAGTTCTTCGCTCCGGAGAAAACCAAGTTCCAGCAGAATGGAGCCAATCTTCCCACCTTTCTGCCGCTGCTGCCGCAAAGCAACACTAACCTGTTCCTCGTTAACCAGCTTATGCTCGATAAATATCTGGCCGAGTTTTTTTCGTAGGCTGGCAGTTTCCATGGCTATTACTCCTGCAATAAAGATGCTTAACCGTATCGTAAAAAGGATAAGAGTCAACGAAATGGCCGACGATAAGAGAAAGAATAAATGGATTGGAATTAAAGCTATAATCTGACATCGACAGATCACAAACAGAACGCAAAACAGCCCCACCACTTTCGTGATGGGGCTGATTAATAAAATTCCCGGCGGCGACCTACTCTCCCACACAGTTACCCATGCAGTACCATCGGCCCAGAGGGGCTTAACTTCCGTGTTCGGGATGGGAACGGGTGTGACCCCCTCGGCATAGCCACCGAGAAACTCTTGAAGGCGGTGACGAGTGACTGGTAACGGGTGACGGGTAGTTTTACTCGTCACTAGTCACTTGTTACTCGTTACTGCCTTGATATTATCTCGGCAATTGCTTCGGATTGTTAAGAGCATTGGCGAATGCGTTCGTAGGTTTATGATGCGGGGGTGGGTTACCACCCCCGTACCTATTTAGTTTTTTATGGTCAAGCCTCACGGCCGATTAGTACCGGTAAGCTAAACACATTACTGTGATTACACATCCGGCCTATCAACGTTGTAGTCTCCAACGGGCCTTCAGGGGACTCACGTCCCGGGGATATCTAATCTTGAAGGAGGCTTCCCGCTTAGATGCTTTCAGCGGTTATCCGTTCCGTACGTAGCTACCCAGCGACTGCTCCTGGCGGAACAACTGGAACACTAGAGGTACGTCCATCCCGGTCCTCTCGTACTAAGGACAGCTCTTCTCAAATATCCTGCGCCCACGGTAGATAGGGACCAAACTGTCTCACGACGTTTTAAACCCAGCTCGCGTACCGCTTTAATTGGCGAACAGCCAAACCCTTGGGACCTACTTCAGCCCCAGGATGCGATGAGCCGACATCGAGGTGCC